>NZ_CP017260.1:497500-1243386 GCF_001735745.1 Formosa sp. Hel1_33_131 | reverse complement strand
AAATAACCACTTATTAGCTTTAGAATATTTATATCGGTTTTCAGAAATTTTCAATCACCTACAACGCTTAAACGTTACTTATAGCTATATCACGAGCATCAAAGTTTTACAAAGTCTTTATAAAGAATTATTGAGTCTCGAAACCTTGGACTTTAAAGGACAACCGTTGAAAGGACTTCAGATCATGGGGATGTTGGAATCCCGGGTTTTAGATTTTGAAACAGTGATAATTGTCTCAGTCAACGAAGGGGTGTTGCCGGCAGGTAAAACCAATAATTCTTTTATCCCTTTTGATGTTAAAATTGAAAACGGACTGCCTACCTACAAAGAAAAGGATGCGGTCTATACCTATCACTTTTATCGATTGCTTCAGCGCGCTAAGAATGCACATATCATTTATAACACCGAGCCCGATGTATTAAGTGGTGGCGAACGCAGTCGTTTTATAACCCAATTAGAGTTTGAAGCACATCACAACTTAGATCATAAAATAGTCATTCCAGAGACACCACAGATTACTCCGCAATTACTCACGGTAAAGAAATCCCCTGAAATTATTTCAAAACTTAAAACGGTGGCAGCGAAAGGATTTTCACCCTCCTCATTAAGTCAATACATTCGGAATCCAATTGATTTTTACAATCAGAAAATTTTAGGGGTCAAGGCTGATATTCTTTTAGAAGAAACGGTTGCTGCGAATACGTTTGGAAGTATCATTCATAACACACTGGAAGCTTTTTACAAACCATTTATTGGAAAGGTTTTGGAACCAGCAATGCTGATGGGTTTAAAATCCAAAATCGATGCGACAGTCACCTATTATTTTAAGGAACTTTATAAAGAAGGCGATATCACTCAGGGACTCAATCTGATTAGTTTTGAAATTGCCAAACGCTATGTTTCAAATTTTTTGAACTACGAATTAGCCTGTATCAATAAGGGCGATGAGATTATAATTGAAGCGATAGAATCCAAAATGGCGGTTGCCATTGACATTCCCGAACTCAAAACCCCGATTCAATTGATTGGAACCATTGACCGAATCGATGTGTGCAATGGGACTCGCAGAATTATTGATTATAAAACCTCACAGGTATCTCAATCCGAACTGGAGTTGGTACATTGGGACGACATCACCAGCGACTATAAAGCGCATAGTAAAAGTTTTCAGATCATGACGTATGCATATATGCTAAATACCGAAACGCCGTTCACGACGCCAGTGGAAGCGGGTATCATCTCGTTTAAAAATCTAAAATCAGGGTTATTGAAGTTTGCTAAGAAAGACAAACCGGGAGCCTATGCTCAGAAAACCACCTTATTGTCCACGGATTTTTTAGTCCGTTATGAGCACGAACTCAAAACACTCATTCTAGAGCTTTTTAATCCAGACATTGAGATTATCGAAAAAGAAGTTTAAATGGTCATTGAAGAAAGAAATAAAGTCATTAAGGGTCCACATCGTTTACCAATCTTGTTAGATATTTTTTATAATAAGAATGTAACGGATGCGCCGCTCATCATCTTTTGCCATGGCTATAAAGGCTTTAAAGACTGGGGTGCTTGGAATTTACTTTCAAAGACCTTTGCGGCGTCTGGGGTAGCCGTTTTAAAATTTAATTTTTCTCACAATGGCGGGACAGTTGAGCAACCAATCGATTTTCCAGACCTTGAAGCTTTTGGTCATAACAACTACACCAAAGAATTAGACGATTTGAATCAGGTGCTGGATTGGGTGGAAACAACCTATGCGAAACACTCATATATTGATGTCTCTAATATTACTTTAGTAGGTCATAGCCGTGGTGGTGGGATTGTCACTCTAAAAGCAGCTGAAGATTCCCGTGTTAAAAATCTTGTAAGCCTTGCAGGGGTTTCTGATTTTAAATCGAGATTCCCTAAAGGGTCGGATCTTGAGGCTTGGAAATCGTCAGGTGTAAGTTTTGTGATGAATGGGCGCACCAAACAACAGATGCCTCATTATTTTCAATTCTATAAAAATTTCAAGGCGAATGCGTCCAAACTGAACATTCAAGACGCTGCTAAAAATTTAAAGCTACCACACTTAATTATTCATGGAGATTCAGACACAAGTGTGGATTTAAAAGAGGCGTTGGAATTACATGAATGGCATCCACAGAGTGAACTCATGGTATTGGAAGGCGCGAATCATGTCTTTGGAAGCCATCATCCTTGGGATTCTAGTGAATTACCCCCTTGTTTACAGGAAATTCACTCAAAAATCACCCACTTTATTAACAATTTGTGCTAGTTCTTAAAAAAAATGGCATTTATCTGATATTTTTTTTGGAAAGAACAAACTAATTTTTGTAATTTAGACTAAAATAAATATATATTATGGGATATTCATTCAAAAATAGTAAAGGAAAGACGTATTTTTTACACACTAAAGATGTAATTCTTAAAGGTGGTAGAGAACAAACTATCTATTATTTCGCCAAAGATGAGCGTGATAATACATGTGATCTTCCTGCTGGAAAAATGATTGTAGAAAACGAAAAAACAGGATTACCTTTTGTAAAGAAGGCCGTTTAAAGTTTTCCAATCTAAACAATTTAAAGCCCACTCCTAGAGTGGGCTTTTTTTGTTTTATGCCTATAATTAATATTGTAAATTGCAACAAATTAATCAATCATGAGAAAACAACTAATTATTTTCGCCTTTTTAATCTTAGGCCTTACTTCCGTAGCACAAACTACAAAGACATATTATAATAGTGGAAACACTTCAACTACCAAAAAATTCGTGGGTGCTTCCTGGCTTCCGGGAACCATTTTGTTAGCCGATGGCAGTGAACTTGTAGGTCAAGTTCGGGGCTATGCTTATAAAGGAAACGATATAAGCTCGTTCCGTTACCGTGTTAAAAAAGGAGATAAAGCAAGAACCATTAAGGCGATGGATTGTCAGCTTATTTCTTATGACGGTTTGATTATTCTTTCATTGCCTAAAAATTTAAAGAAAAAATTTGGGAAACGTATGTTTTATGTGGCACTTTATTATGGAGAGCACCTCACGATTTTTCAAAACCCAAAAGCCGAAGTGGCTTCCAGTTATTCAGGGTCAATTACTTTTAATGAAGGTCAAATGCTAAGTTATTTAGCGCTTAAAGATGGTCAAATTTCTAAGATCACAAAGTTGCGTTTCAGAAATCAAATGAAAAATATCGCTTGGGATAATCAAAAATTTATGGGACGTACCACAGATAGAAGTTGGTTTAAATATGATAATATTTATAAAATAGCCCATTTCTACAATCAAACAAAAAATTAGTCGTCGTTTGCGATCTTAACATCTTTAAAAGGGGTCTAATTAAGGTTGTTTTTTGTCACTCTATAGGGGTTGGGCACGTTGTTTAACTAGATTAACGCCAGTGTATCTCTTTTTGTGTGATTGATCTTACAACCGTATAAAGCATGATCAAGGCAACAACTAAATGGAGGTAGCCAAATTGATGGGGTACTCCAAGTTCTGTATTTAAAACTAGAAATCCTTGACACAGATTGGCCGTTAAAATAGCGACTCCAATTTTTTGAGCCAGAGCCTTTGCTGTGGGGTTTTCAACACCATAACGTATGTTTAATGGCAGAGTGATTACTACTTGAACCAAAAAAACCATGACTAAAGCTAAATGCACCAAATTATCATCTTCTGCATAGACTAATAACTCTCCTATTATCGGCATTGTACTGAAAAAGCAAATGCCTAGAGTAAACCAGCTTCTTTGGCGTGTGAGTGCGCCATAAGCTGTTATTGAGGTGAGAATTACGCATAAGAGCGTTACTACAATTTCTATGCTTGGATTCATAAGTGGGGGGGGGTAAATGGCCATGTCTTTAAATTGATTTATATTACAATTTACAATAAATTTTATAATAAGCACCTATATATTAGTGACTTATGATACAATATTTCACTTGTATTATACAAGTTAACCTGTTGGGAGACGTAATTATTTTTTAAATAAAATTTTGAAATGCTACTAATAAAAGGTCTTAGAATGCAGAGATTCTTCTTTTTTGTTTTGTATTTTTATCAAAAATTACAATTATAATTTAACGAGATGCCCTATATCCTACTAATTATTCTTTAAAAACTACGTTATGAAAACACTTAAAAAAATTATTTTCTTATCCCTATTTTTGGCACTTTACTTAGGTTGTTCTAAAGACAATCCAGAGGAACCCGAAGTGGTGGAAGCCTATGAAGCTTTAAACGTTTCTTATGGTTCAGACCCAAAACAAGTTTTTGATATTTACCTTCCAGAAAACCGAACCAACAATACTAAAATTCTCATTTTAGTTCACGGAGGCACATGGATTTCAGGAGACAAGGAGGACATGGATATCATTAAAGATTCTATTTCATCCCTTCACCCCAATGTGGGAATTATTAATATGAACTATACCTTAGCCAGTTTTGGTAATCCCCCAATCCCCTTGCAAACAGAGGATATTTCATCGGTGGTCGATTATATTTCTATGAATAAATCCTCACTTACTGTGAGTGATGACATTGGTTTTATTGGTTTTAGTTCAGGGGCTCATTTAGCATTATTGTGGAGCTATGCCTATGACGACAATAACCAAGTAGATATGGTTTGTAGTATAGTTGGACCTGCTAATTTCACAGATCCTGCCTATTATGATAACCCGGCGTATCAACCAGTCTTTCAATTATTTGGAAGCCCTTCTATCGAGTTTTTAGAAGCTGCGAGCCCTTACCACAGAGCAACCGCAACTTCGCCGCCAACCCTATTGTTTTACGGAGGTATGGATCCTTTAGTCCCAACCTCGCAAGGAGTCGAACTAGATGCACAACTCACCACCCTAGGGGTGGCACATGAGTTTCACTTTTACCCACAAGAAGGTCATGGCTGGGAAGGAGATAACTTGTTAGACACGACCTCAAAATTATCAACCTATATAGATACGTATATAGAAACGGAGTAGTTTTAGTTGAGTTGTTCTTTTTTAAGACTTAAAACAAGTATGCATTCTTTCCATTTCAGATCTTGACACCCCAATTTTTTTTGCGAGTTCTCTCCAATTCGAGATGACTTTTAAAATATGATCCATAATTTCTTGTGCTTTATTAGGGTTTAATCTGAAATAAGGGGCGACTTCTAGTGCCAATTCGATACTTAGAGAGTTATCATTTTCGTCAATATTCAGGGTAAGACCACTGCCGTTTTCTATGGCATTCATATCATAAGCAGGCGAAAGAACCCAACCGCTTTGTGTTAGTAAAAACCCATGATTACGTAGGTGATCATCTGTGTTAGAAACGCAGATGTTAAAGACAATTCGCGTCCAAAGTTTTATCAAGTCTTCATCGATATTCGCGCCATTTTTCATTAAGAACTCTACAAGCTCCAGGTAGCTAACCCCATCATGAACGTTGGTGCCATCCGTATAGCCCAATAAAGTGATTGCCGAAGCAAAGTGAACCCGTTGTCCATCAGCAGTTCTATCAAAACGCTTTGTTAGAAACGTATGTTGATGGTGCGAAAATTTTTGAATTCTTGATTCTGCCATATCAATTCTACATTGAATGGCAAGCTCATAAACGAGCTGTTCCCACGCACCAACGTCTTTATCATCGTTACCACTAGGAAATTTTGCAATCCATAATGAACCATCTTTGGCTTGTACATTTGCTTTGGGTCTAGCACCTCCTAATGATGACCCAGGTGCCATGAGTATATGTAGCCAATCTAAATATTCAGGATCGTCTGTCGCCCCTTCTTTTTCTAATTGTAAACTTGCAAATTCTAAATCGCGCAATGCGGTCCAAGGTGGTGCGGATATTTTCGTGTTGTTGTCCATAAAAGGACCGTCTGCAGCGGTTTTAAACCGTAGCGCACCCATTCTGTTTTCATCAAAGACACCAAGAACGTAGTCGGTTTCAAAAAGGGTTCTTGCTTTTCGGTTTTCTTTTCTTGCGAGCACGGCTTCTTTTCGCCTTATTAATAAGCGCCCCCAACGGTCTGGTGACGAATCCATAAACATACCAAAATTAGACTTCTCACCCTTCAGATATTGAGGGCCAGAATACAATTGTAAATCCGGATCAATAGCTCTAGATTCTGGTAACTTTAACCATGCTCTATCGTATTCAAATGAGAACAATTCCTTTCCTTTCGATAATGAACTGTATAACATTCCCATTAGCGTTGGTTGGTCTAAACCCACCCAATGTGCATACACGAAAAGCGTTCTTCTTTCGGCTCTCATCATTTATGTTTTTTAGGGGCTCTTTCTTTTACTACAAGGTCTATGTCTTGAATTTTTCGACCTAAAACATCGTCATCTGCAACATTTAAAAGATCTTTTTCCAATCCTAAAACAAGGAGTACTTGAAGGTAATTGCCCATAGACACAGAGGCTTTGCCTTCTTCAATTTTCCAGAGTGTTGACCGTCCTATGTGGGCTCTTTCTGAAAGCTGTTCTGCACTTAATTTTCTGCGCAGTCTTGCCAGGCGAATATTCGCCCCTAATTGAGAAAGTATTTTTTCAGACTTAGGGAGTAATATGATTTTCTTTTTAGACATAACGTTTCATATAATACACAAATATACTATTTTTTGTTTCATTTATGAATTGTTATGAAATTTTTATTATGAAGATGCATGTGATTTAAAAAGCAGGATCCCTGTTAAAACGGGGTAAAATAGATGTGCAGAAAAATCTTTTTCTTGTCAAACTGAACCTGACGACCGTCAGGCAGGTGTGCTTCAGCTTGACAGAATTATTAATTTTAAATACTTTTAGATTCTGAAATAAACCTGCCTACCGTCAGGCAGGTTTTAATAAATCAATCCCCGGATGGTATGTTTAAGATGTGTGGTTAAATATAAATTGGGTTATAGTCCAAAGGCACCAAAAAGAGCATTTCAGAAGTAAGACTATTTAGTTTAAAACAACAAGAAATAATTAACAGTAAATACTTAATTTTCAATAGAGTATCAATATTAAAAAGTCAAGTATGAGCAAACACTGTGTGCTGATTGATAACAAATGACGATAATATTAATTGTTTAGATTTTTATTCATACATTTAAACATAATATTAAAAATAATTTTTATGGAAACTATTTCAATTTTGGCGCAGCTTATTGTTGCACTCTCAGTAACTGTTGTGTGGGTTTTTAGGTATGATAATATCGTTGTAGAATTTAAACACTACGGTCTTTCTGACTTGCTAAGAAATGCAGTTGGTGCTTCTAAAATAGCACTCGCAACCGTTCTAATTTTAGGAATTTGGCATCAAGAATTTTTAGTACCAGCGTCACTTTTAATGGCAATTTTAATGCTAGGAGCTCAATATTGTCATATAAAAGTAAAAAATCCTTTGGCTAAATTTGTGCCTTCTTTTGTACTTTTACTCTTGTGCTTATTTATTGCGGCCTTTAATTATGGTTTATTATAGACAATGGATTTAAACCTTAGTATCCTTATATTTTCGGCAGTTTCATTTATTTTTTACGGGATTACTTCTTTTTTTTCAAAGAGAATGCTGTCCGAATATGCGCGTTGGGGCTATAAAAATCAACGGATTTTGTTGGGCTGTTTGCAACTATTAGGAGGGATCGGCTTACTCGTTGGGATTGTCAATCCGATACTGCTTTCGGTAGCTTCTTTTTTATTAACTTTTATGATGATTACGGCTATTTTTGTAAGAATCAAAATAAAAGACAGTACCGTTCAGATGCTGCCTGCTATTTTTTATACCGTGTTAAACTTTATAATATTATACAATTCACTAACGTAGTTGTTGAGTAACAAAATGTTTGGATTTAAGAAGGTAAACGTCCTGTTTTAGCCCTTCTTTTTTTTACTTTTATCGATTGGGAATCTTCCTTGATTTCCTATGCCGTCCATATCGTGCTCATCATAGGCCTGTTGATGTTCACTTCGTTGTATTTTATGTTGTTTCGAAACGATTGTCAACAAGAAATAGACGTACACTATAAAAATAATAAACCCGAAAATAAAGATAAGTAAATTCATTTTTTTCTTCTTTGTCTAATGGCAATGGAAAGGGATAAAATTGATGGAACCCAAATTCCTACAAAAATACCTTCTAGCTTGTTTCCCATAAACCACAAGGTTACAGACATTAAAAAGGACATGAATGCAAGTATAATAGGGTAGTAGGCTTCAATAAAATCTTTCATTGTTTTTTATTTAAATTTAATCAAGATTAAGTGTAAAAATGTTACAAAATTCACAAATTTTTAATCAATATGTTAAATTTAAACCCAAAGTATTAGTGTTTTGACAGAAGTTAGATCAGGGTTTAGCCCGTCTTTCTAAATGTTAAAGGCGGTGTGAATTTTGTCAATAAATTTTTAAGAACTATTGAATTTTCGGAGGCTGATGGACCTAAGAACTAGAACTTAGTTTTCTGTTTACTATCCAAATCCGCCTGCCGCTGCGCTGTTTTGGGCACTTTGTTGTCGCCTCATTAGAAACATGGCACAGACTAGGAGCACGTAATTGGTGTGGTCTTTATCATTGAATTCGGCCTCCAAAGATTCTTTCCATTTTTTTAAAGCATAATGAATGGTTAAAACAGGGGTTTTCCCATTTTCGCGAAGAATATACTGCCGGTCGGATGCATACCATTTTCCTTCCTTTTCTGTTTTTAGCCAATATTGCTTGTCCTTCAAGATTATTTTAGAGCCTGTTTTAAAGCTCCAGTTGATGTCTCCAATGGGCTGTCCACTTTCTAAGATAGTAAAGGAGGTGGCCCAAAACCCTTTTTTCTTTAGCTCGTAGGTTTTGCTGTTATAAAAAAATTGTATTTCTGGGGAGTACCATTTTGGCTTGCGCCCTTTGAGGATAATTTTATCGTTGTCAAGAATTTTAAACTCTTTATTGTTTTTTGCTATTTCGATCTTCATAATTCAAAGATAATAAATCTTTTAACTAAGGGGTTCTTATTAAAAATTGCCCAAAGCCCTTGTTTTGTTTAGCCTTAAAGTTGAACCTTGTGTTTCCATAATTAAATAGTGTTAGGTGTAACGCTATTTTAGGACGGAAAACAGGTTTCTAACAAAAAAGCTCTCCAAAAAGAGGGCGTAATTTTAATTATTTGAGTGTGAGCCATCACAATACCCATTTGGGTCTTGCGTATTTCCACACCCACACATTGGGCGGTCTTGTTTTTTATAAATCATAATTTTTATATTTTTTGTAATGTTATGTCAAGAGTAATTTCATCTAATATTAGAGTATCTCCCAAGTTTTCAAAAAAGCTTCCTGAAGCAAATTGAATGTCATGTTTTGACCGATCAAAAGTTAATTTACTTTCAATTCTATCGTTATAAACAATTAAATTAAAATCGACAGTCTGGGTAATGCCTTTAATTGTTAAAACTCCTGTTAGTTCATAAGAGTTCTTATTTTGAGAATTCACTTTTTTGATAACCAAGGTTGCTTCAGGGTGTTTCTCAACGTAGAAAAAGTCGTCAGACTTCAAGTGCCCTTCAAGTTTTTGTTTCCATTCTCCAGTTAAATCATCACTAGTCAATGACGTCATATCCACCGTAAAGACGCCAAATGGTTTGTTTGAGTTTTCTAATGATAATGATGCAGAACTAAACTTTAAAGAACCTGAGTGGGCTTGATTTGTGATTTTCTTTCCGGTCCATTTGACATTTCCTTTTTCTAAATCAAATTTAATTTGTGAAAAAGCAGTCGTTGTAACTACAATTAGTAAGATTGATACTAAATTTTTTGTTTTCATTGCGATTATTTTTTTTGTTCCTGCAATAGTAATACATTTGGTAATATAAAGTAACTTGTTACCTTTAGGTAACTATTAAATTCTGGACACTTAATTGTAACTAAAACAGTATTATGAAAGTAACTAAAGACCTATGTCCAGTGACTTCTTTTACCGAAATGTTGGGAGGGAAATGGAAGCTTATAATTATCAATATTATTCGAACAAGAGGTGTGATTCGATTTGGTCAACTTGCAGCAGCAATCCCAAATATTTCAAGAAAGGTTTTGACAGACCAATTAAAGAGTTTGGAAAAAGACAATCTTATAAAGAGAAAACAATACCAACAAATCCCTCCAAAAGTAGAATACTCTTTAACTAAAAAATCTGAAAGTCTTTGCAGTGTTTTTAAGACCATTGAAGACTGGGTAAACCAACCTTAAGACGTTTATAAATAGCAGAATTATGATAAGAAAACGTCCCTGTTTACACAAGTAAATTGCGTATTAAAGGCAAAAGACAAAACAATTAAGCCTACTTTTATTAACTTTAGCAAATGGTTAAAACATTCGTTAACAAACACTATAGGATGATGAAAGAATCTCTCATAATAATTTTAATAATTTTAGGGTTTCAATCTTGCGTTGGCGCCCAGAAAGACAGCGAAATATTTACAATATATTTAGTTAGACATTCAGAAAAAGATTTAACATCCAATAATTATTCAAACCCTCCACTTTCTCAATGTGGCGCGGAAAGATCGGAGAATTTAAGTAATTTTCTTAGTGATGTAGCCCTTGATGTTATATACAGCACGGACTATATTCGAACTCAAAATACAGCACTTCCAACAGCACTGTCCAAAGGACTGGAGATTAGTGAATACAACCCTCAAGAACTTGAGGATTTTTCAAAATTATTAATCGACAGCAAACAAGACGCACTCGTTGTTGGGCATAGCAATACCACAGGGGTTTTAGCGGGCTTATTGGTCGGTGAAGAGATAGGGGCATTTGATTTAGACATCTATGATCGTGTTTATCAGGTATTAATTTATAAAAATAGTGGTCGGCTTCATTTATTACATACCGCTTTTGATTGCAGTGAATAAATGCATAAATAGCTATTAAAACCGAAAACGCTTATTTCTAAATTTGTCATAGTATTTTATTAAATAGCTACACAAAAACTTAAACAAATATTTTTTTCGTTATTTTTTTAAAATCTCCATTTTCAATATTTTTCTTCTTAAAATAACATATACTTCTGATTTTCAGGATCGAAAGAATATAATTAATTTTCATTAAAGATTAAACAGTTGTATATTTAAGTTTTGACGATTGTATTAACCAAGCTTTGACCAATGACTAAAAATTTCTTTTTATCGCTACTTTGTTTAATTTCTGTTTATAATTTTTGTTTTGCTCAAGTACCCATTGACAACTACTCTGTGAACGGTCTTGGACAAGTACAATTATCAATTCAAGCACAAGCAGGTAAATATTATGTGCTTCATGCACAGCACAGTTCTACGTTTAACTGGGCAACCTCAATGACAATAGGAGTTAGTGGAACCATGATCATTTCTGAATCATTGAGCGCTTATCCAATAGAGAACTATTCTATAACAGAACATAATGTATCAGCTCCTGACGATTATGATGGAGATGGCATAGATGACATTACAGAATTTAATAACATGCCAACGGATGCGCCTTTCAACTTTGCACCGCCTATTGAACTTATTGACGGGTCAACCTCAATACCAGATGTTGAAACTTTTATGGAGTTGGCAACAATAAATAATGTGGGTTGGGCGCCATTCCTTGACGATCAAATGTATGTTAAGTTTGGAATACTTGACAGAGATACCACCGAACCACAGGTCTATTTTATCAATAGCAATACCTATACCATCCACGCCAGTTTTTGGGGGGGCATTGGTGCATCTGTCACTGGAGATGACAGTTCTGGGGAGATTGTTTTTAATCCCAACGACATCCTTCCAAGTGGTGTGATAGGAACCTATTCGGTCAATTTTTCTTTTGGAAACGCCTATGATTTTGAGGCCACTCAAAGAACGTATGAGTTATTGGCAGCCAGCATGCCTTTTCTTCAAAATAACATGAACCACTTTATTGGTCAATCTGATGAAAACGACCATATCAATAATCACGCCGATGATTTTGTAGGTTCTAGAATTGATGTGGTTTTAGAATCGGATGTGTTTGCGGAAATCAATTACATCCCTTTTCATGAAGCAGAAGGATACGGATTTTTTAAACACATGACGGATCTTAATGAAACTCCTGGAAGTAGAGATATTGTGCTCTATGACGCACTACCAAATTCACTGCCTAGAGTGGGAGGCATCATAACGTCTGTTATACAAACGCCTTTGTCGCACGTGAACCTAAGAGCCATTCAAGACAATGTCCCAAATGCATACATCGCAAATCCTTTAGCCAATGATGCCATAGCAAATCTGTTAGGAGGCTATATTTATTACAAAGTAGAAAACGAGCAGTATGAAATACGAGAAGCTACTTTAACAGAAGTGAATGACTGGTATGAAGAACTGAGACCCACAGAACCACAAACGCCAATACGAGATTTAAGCATCACGGAAATCATGCCCTTAGACGACATTGCGTTTGAAATGTCGACGGCGTTTGGAGCAAAGTGTGCCAACGTTGCCACTATGAGGTCGTTTGAACTTCCAGCGGGTACCATCCCTGATGGTTTTGGAATTCCATTTTACTACTATGATGAATTTATGCAATTCAATAATTTTTATCAAGAGGCACAAATCATGATCGATAATCCTAGCTTCCAAACGGATTTAAACTTTCGAATTGATCGTCTAAAAGATTTTAGAAGAGCCATTAAAGATGCGCCAATGCCGCAATGGATGTTGGACAATTTACAAGTTATGCACGACGATTTTCCAGAAGGGACGGCCGTGAGGTGTCGATCCAGCACGAATAACGAAGATTTACCCGGATTTAGTGGCGCAGGTTTATACACCTCTAAAACGCAATACCTAGACGAAGGTCATATCTCTAAATCTATCAAACAGGTCTATGCCAGCATGTGGAATTTTAGAGCTTATGAGGAAAGAGATTTTTACCGTGTGAACCACTTTATAGCAGCGATGGGACTGCTCTGTCACCCCAATTTTCAAGAGGAAAAATCAAATGGCGTCGGCATTAGTATCGATCCTATTTACGAAACAGAAGACACCTTTTATCTAAACACCCAAGTAGGAGAGTCCTTGATCACAAACCCCGATCCGAACTCGGTGCCAGAGGAGCTTTTATTGTATGAAGACCCTACACAAGGCGGCGGATATCTTGTGTTAAGACTGTCCAACCTAGTGAATCCAGGGGAGCTGGTAATGGATCAAGTGTATATCGATCAAATGAGAGATTTCCTTACGGTTATTCATGATGGATTTGCAGTGCTCTATGATGTTGTAGGAGCCGATGACTTTGGAATAGACATCGAATATAAAGTAACAGCACAAGATCAGTTGGTAATTAAACAAGCAAGACCATGGGTTTCATTCTGGGCAAATATTAATGGCGATAATGATTTGGGTATTACAGCAATTACAGAGCCGCAATCTTCCTCTAACCTTGGAAGCAATGAACTTGTAACAATCACAATTGCCAATCAAGGGTTAAACCCGATGAGTAATTTTGATATCGAGTTGGTCGTGGACGGTCAATCGATGGAAACAATTACAATTTCCCAAACAATTGAACCTTTTACTGAAGCTGATTTTCAATTCACAGTGCCACAAGATTTTTCAGCTATTGGAGAATATAGTGTCACAGCAATTGTGAGTCATCCAGATGATGAATACGAAAACAACGACACTTTAAACGTAGTTTTAAGTAAAGTTCACGTCTTAGATGCCGCACTTTCAATTGGGGAAGTATCGGTTCTTTGTGATGATGTGGTTGAAGTTAGTGCAAGCATTGCCAACCAAGGCTACACTACTATTACCGACGTGCAAATTGAGGTCGTCGTTAATGGTTCAGTCGTAGAGATGCTCAATGCTGCTGTTGACATCCCATTTTTGGAACAAGCAACAGTTACAATAATGATTGACAACAACCTTCAAGAAAACAATACCATTACACTAAACGTGTTAAACGTAAACAACCAAATAGATGGAGACGGAACTAACAATTCAGCTTCCACAACAACAACCCTCGATTCAAATTATGATACGATTACACTGATTATCAATGCCGATAATTATCCTCAGGAAACCTCTTGGAAACTTGTTGATGAAGCCAATCAAATCATAAACACGGGTTCTTTAAGCAATGGTACTGAGTTTTATTCGGAAGACATTTGTGTGAATTATAGCTCTTGCTTTACTCTTTATTTTTACGATTCATACGGAGATGGAATTTGCTGTGGCTTTGGCGAAGGAAATTTTCAAATCATAGACGCATCAGGGAATACAATCCTTACAAATGATGGTGAATTTGACAACTTCGTAAAAGAAGTATTTTGTCTTGATGAATCTGAGTGTGATATTACAGTGGATATCAACATATCACACGCAACCTCATCTTCTGCCAATGATGGTGTTATTACAATTAACACGAATTCTGGACTGAGTTCATATCAGTACAGTATTGATGGAGGAGAAACATTTACGGATTCTAATACATTCGATAATTTGGCACCAGCGGATTACAACGTAGTTGTTTTAGGAGCTGCGGGGCTTTGCTCATTTGAGGAAACCGTTTCAGTAGAATCCTGTAATTTTATCTCAGTCGATATCGAAGCGACTGCAGTGTCATCTGTTGTTTCAACAAATGGATCTATTGTCATTACTCCTACTTCAGGAGTTGGTCCTTATCAATATAGTATTGATGGAGGTCAAACCTTTAGTCAAAACAATGTATTTTCCAACTTAGCCGTAGGCGACTATAATGTCGTTGTAAAAGATATTGCGGACATCTGTTCATATGAAGTGGATGTTCCAATTGAAGTTGAAGGACTGGTCATTAACGAAATTAATTACAAATCAAGTGTTACGTTCAATCCCGGCGACTGGATTGAATTGTACAATCCAAAAGCAGGGACTATAGACATTTCAAATTGGCAAATAAAAGACGACAATGACACCCATGTATTTGTCATTCCGGAAGGAACTCAAATAGCAGGTAATGGATTTTTGGTACTTGTTAAAGATGCAGCTGCTTTTAGTAGTGTATTTCCAAACATTCCATACATAGGGGAATTGGACTTTGGATTTGGAGGGTCGGATGCTGTTAGAGTGTACAATTCCGATAGCAAACTCATGGACGATGTGTCTTACGATTCAATAGCACCTTGGCCGACGTGTGCAGATGAAACTGGAAATACATTGGAATTGATTACACCAGATTTAGACAACGAATTGCCAGAAAACTGGAGTTGTATCAATGACAATGGAAGTCCAAATGCCGTCAATAGTGGTGGACTTTCCATTAATGATCTCGATCCTCATTCGATAACAGTCTATCCGAACCCTGTTAACAACACGCTTTACATAGCCGGGAATTCAGAAAGATATGATATTGAAGTGTATTCATTGCTCGGTCAGCGTGTGATGACTGCATCCAATTCCAGTGAAATTGATGTGAGCTCGTTTAATGAAGGCATTTACTTGATAAAAATAAGCACCGAGAACACAACGACCGTAAAACGCATTGTCAAGTTTTGATATAAAATTTGATAATGTATTTTAATTTTTAGCAGTTTAGAACTCTCTGAACTTAGGGACCAATATGCGCCTGTAGTTTGGTGCGTTTTTTATTAATAATTTTCAAACCCCAACTATTTTTATATTGTAAAAAATTAATTAATCGCATGGACCATCTTCATAGGCTATAACCCCGTTCCAATTCAAAGCCATACAACTATTGTCGTATGTAATGCCATCACATCCACAAACCGGTTCAAAGATTTCGATACACACACTTTCTAAATCAATCAGTGTTTCATCAATACACATATTGGGTGTGTTCTCATTATCATCCCCACCAGAACAAGCGAAGAGTAATAAAGCGGAAACTAAGAATAGTTTTTTCATAATTAAATTGGTTTATAATTTAAATATAATGATTAGTCTAATCTACTTAAAAGCTTTAGAATCCCCTGAACTGAAAGAGAAAATATGCCTATGGTTTACTCCTCTGAATAATTAGTAAGCCATCTAAAAGTGTTTAAAACAAAATTTTTCCAGTCATATCCTTCAGTATTCATTCCAGCATACATTTTAGTTCCATCATCCATATTGAAAACCATTGCAGTAAAACCATTTGAATCCCCAAAAGCAGCAACTTTTCCAGAGCCATACATACCTGCTAACCCTTGAGAATTTCCCTTTCCTTCTGGTCCTATGCCTGTAGAGTGTTTCACATTAAATGAACTTTCATCAAGTTTTAGTATATTTTCATATTTAGAGCCTAAAAGAGCACTTCCTCCAAATGAAACTAATTTTTCTACTTTATACTTTCCGTTTACAATAGGGTGATTCGTGTTCAAATTTTTGTTTTCGAATTTTATCATTCCTGGACCGTATTTACTTTCGTAATTAATTGTATCTACAGTTGTTCCAATAGATGACTCAATGTCAAATTTTCGTAATAATGGGTTTATGGCCTGGTCAAATGGGGCGTGTTCGCTGAAGGCCAAAAGTGAGCCTCCATCAGTTACCCAGTTTTGTAATTCATCAAGCTCATTTTCAGAAAAAGTGTTTTTATCTGCTGCTGAGTTTTCAGTAGCAAAATCAAACGGTAATGCCGTAATAACGACTAGAACGCTGGCTTGACTTAAACTTGATTTAGAAAACTCTTTGTCAAGGAATGCTACTCTGTATCCATCATTTATCAATAAGTCCACAAGAGGTTTTATCAAATGAGATTGTATAAAAAAGTTTTTGTGAGTTGAGTCAAACATAATTAACGGCCCATCATTAATTTCAAATGTAGGGTCTTCAACCTCTAAATTGACATTAGTGTCATTGTACATAGGCCATTTGTAAGGGTAATTTTGTTCCTGCCCAAAAGATAGAAGTGGAACAAATAACAATAGCAGAATTAGTTTTTTCATAATCCAAATATAACTGTTATTTTGCAAGTAATATACCAAACCGTAAGTTTAACCTATTTACGAGGTCTAGAAATAGCTGAATTAAAGGAAGAAGCTATTACTAAAGACTAATTTACGGTTAAAATAAACAATTACTCATCCTCATTACTGTGACCGCCAAACCTGTCCACCATCATCTGTCTATAAAGTTCCAAAGAATCTATATCTAAATCTTCAATCTTTGTTTTTTTGTACATCGAAACCTGAATTTTCTTTTGATTCAGAGTATTCTCTTTTGGGTTAGTAGTGTTTCTCTGTGCGTGTTTTGCCATTTCTTTCAAATATGTTTCATTATCCATAATTTCAATAGTTTTTATTAATCTTAGTTTCTAATATTTCATTTTAATACTTCATAAGTATAGTAAGTATTAACCCTCTTCCTCCTCTAACCAAATTTGTTGTTGTAACCATAATCGAGCATAATGCTCTTTCATGCGTAATTCGTTAAGGCGTTTGTTTTCCGCTTCTGATAAGGTAATTTTTTCTTCGTTTTTCATTGTATTACAATTTAAGTTAGACATAAATTGCAACAAGTAAGGATGTGGATGACTCGTTAATTTTTGGAGAGTTCCCGCATTCTAAACCACCGTGCTTCGAGGAAGTCGGTTGGTACGCTATTAACGTTCCTGATGCATTACAAACTTATAAAAATTAAACTAAAGGATCAAAATTTACTCCAGTATAACAAAATGGAGGGGATACACCCAACACAGCAAGTTAGGTGTGGGGGCTCTGTTGGGAGGGGACTCATCACTTACATACACTAACTTTATGCTATATTTGTGTTTATAGGTGGTTTATTTTTTGAAAGCTTAAAATCTGCCTTTTTTATTCGCAAGGGTCTGTTCGAGTTGTTCTTATTGCTGTATAAATTTCATCATCAGAGATATATTCTGTTAATATATTTTCATCATCAGAAACAGTAATTCTACTCGTAAAATCAATTTCTCCATCTTCTGTTTCTTTATTAATTATTAAATTATCATAATTGTTTTCCACGATATTCCATGTTTGACCATTTGTAGAGTTTTGGATACCCCAAACATATTCGTTGCAACTATCTTCTGTACCCCTTTTGAATCCTTCTAAATTAAACGAAAGTCCTAAAGCAAATTCTCCTTCTGGTGAATTAACTTCCCAAACAATACCAGCATATCTTTCTAAAAAAAGTCTGATTAGAAGAGTTATTATCACTATCATCACTTGAACAAGCAACGATAAGTACAGTGAAAAATAAATAAATAAAATTTTTCATAATCAAATTGGTTTATACTTCAAATATAATAAATAATTAGTTCAGTAGCTTTGGAACAACCCGTGTTGGGAAAAGCATTAGCACCAAATGAGTGCCAAGAAATTCACAATATTTGGTGGAGTTTTTTTGAAGCAGCAAATTTTGATTCCGTAATTTATACGTATATTAGCAGTAAAACAAACGAACATGTTACAAACTAAACACCGAAAGGAAGTCTCTTTAGAAAATGATACATTGGCCATATTAAAAATTCAAGCCGAAAAAGAAGGGAGAAAACTTAAAAACTATATGGAGCATGTTTTACGTGAAAAAGCCAATAGTTTTGAGTTAACTGAAGACTATAAGATGATGATGGATGGGATGCTTGATAAGAATAAAAAGGGTGAATTAAATTATATTAGTGAATCAGATTTTCGGAAACGAACCACTCGTAAATGAAACACACTATAAAGTTTGAAGAAGCCTCTTTAGCAAACTTCAACAACACTATTGGGCAGTATGAAAAAATATCAGTAGAATTGGCTGACAGATTTCATAATGAGTTTTGGAATAAAATAGACGCTATTAAAGAAAATCCTTTACAGTATCCGTACAGGTATAAAACAATACGGATCGCACATTTAAAAGTCTTTCCTTACGGGATTCATTTTATTATTGATGACAAGATAATAAGGGTTTTCAGGGTGGTCCCACTTGGGCTCGAACCAAGGACCCTCTGCCCCGATAGCTATCGGGGGAGTCAGATGCTCGTTTGCTTTTTTATTTTATCTACTAGTTCTGGATATTTTTTCAAATTCTCAATAAAAACTCGGCTTTTCATTTGTTTAATTTTACGTTCGAGTCGAAGAGCATGTTTGTTTGTTTCTGTTTGAATTACCAAAAAGCGTTTCCAGTCGTCAGACTTGGAGGTGTAAGAAGCGACGTATTTTTTGGAGTTATGAGCTTTCAGTCTTAAGTCAAAGTTAGCACATGATCCTGTGTAATACGAATCAAGTTGAGGGCTGTATATGATATAACAAAAGGGCATCGATCTGGTTTTGATATAAAAAAGCAGCCCTAGAGCTGCTTTTATTTGTGGTCCCACTTGGGCTCGAACCAAGGACCCTCTGCCCCGATAGCTATCGGGGGAGTCAGATGCTCGTTTGCTTTTTTATTTTATCTACTAGTTCTGGATATTTTTTCAAATTCTCAATAAAAACTCGGCTTTTCATTTGTTTAATTTTACGTTCGAGTCGAAGAGCATGTTTGTTTGTTTCGTTTCGAATAATATCTTTTTATCCAAACTACCGATGTAATGATATGTTGTAAACCGCTGTTTATCTTTGTGACCCATCATTTCTGCAATCCTTTCTAATGGAACTCCATTTTTAGCAAGGTAATTCCCGTAACTATGTCTTGAGGTGGATATGGTCAAAGGAATGGGTAATCCAATTTTAACTCCTATCACTTTTAGGTGTTTGTTATATCCTTTACACATTTTAGAAACCTTATTTTGTATTGTTGTCTTCTTGGGTGGGGTTCTAAATCCTCCAAAGATGTATTCACTTTCTCTATTTCCTATTCTGTCTATTAATTCTCTTAAAGGTTTTATAATTGGGATAGAGAGTTTCCTGACGGTCTTTGTTCTATTCTCAGTTTTCTGTCTCACAAATGAAATAATATCATCATCTATATCGGTCCATTTGAATTGTAAAACATCTGACATATTACTGCCGTTGCACAAAAAACAGACTTTCCAATGGTCATGTGCGTTCTCTTGGTATTTTGTATCAAAAGAGTTAAAAGTCATTAAACTATTAACCTGATCCACAGAAAAGATTTCTTTTTCTGTATTATATGTTTTAATGATGTATTTGTTCTTCCCAAAAGGAAACTCGTAGGTATGATCTAACATTTTGTGATCTACACCTAAATTTATAACCGCTTTAAGGTTTCTAAAATAAATACTTAAGGTATTATAGTAATTTTCTAATTGACTTTCTCCATCTTTTTCGATTCTTCCGTCTATGTAAAATTGTTCAAAATCGTGTAAAAAATCTTGATCTACATCCTTTAATAGTAGAGATGAATCAAAGGTTGTAATCATGTTTAAAAGTGTCTTATAATGACCCTTAGATTTATATTGCTGATTTTCTTCAAGTTTCTTTATTTTCAGTTGAATGATATCTACGAGTAAATGATCTTTATTGTTTTTTGAAGTATTGGAATTTGAAAGTTGACGTTTCAATTCACTTATTGAAAATGGTTCTAATTTTGCAGCTACTTTTTGAGCGTTATAAGTAAGATCATTCAATTCCTTTATGAAATGAGATAATTCTTTATCGACCTTACCTTGTTCTATCTTTTTTATTTGAACTTCAGTTAAAGACGCATTCAATGAAATGTGGGTTGTTTTTCGGTTGTGTGTCACCCGCAATCGTACAGGAATTTCTCCATTTACTCTCGGTGTTCTATAATCAAATACTTGTTTTATTGTTGTCATATTTTTATTGAAAGTTTTAACTTAACCATTGATTCTTTCTTTTTGCTGATTTTATTTTTTGATATAAATTCATTTAAATCTGCAATTAAAAACTTATTAGACCTCCCAATCTTATAAAAATCGATACTCCTCATAGAACACATTTTATATAAATGTGAAACGGAAATACCTAAGTAAGTAGCAGCTTCTCCAATTGTGATTAATCGTTTATCCATCCTTTTCTTTTTTAAAAGTATACATAAAATTATTTTTAAAATCAATCCCCAAATTTAAAATAAGCCCAGTTTTTATGCGGCATTTAGATTAATTTAAGTTGATTGGTGTTAGAGAAGTTTGTAAAATATTAGTGCACGAATTATGTTGATAAATAAACTTCTGTTCGATTCCTGGAGGTACCACAAAATAATCCCGTAACTCATTTATAAACAATGATTTACGGGTTTTTTGGTTTTTAGAGTTGCTCCAAAGGTTGCTCGGGAGGTATAAAAAGATAACTGGAAATGGGTTATATTGTGTTCTAAAAGTTAGGTTACTGGAAACTAAAGTTACGTTTTAACAGCGCACGATATATACAGCGCATTAAAACCAGCACATCACGCTCCATATCTCTACCCAAACTATACTTGTATTCTTTAGGGAAATTTTTGGTACTTACAAAAATTTCTAATACCAATTTATATGTATCCCTATATACAGGAAGCGCTGTGTGTAATGCCATTTTTAAAAAATAAAAATCGTCCGCTTACGCGGCACTAATTAAATTGATAAATAATTAAATAACTAAAAAGCTCGAACTGCACGCACGCTAACGTAGGTGTTGACCTTATCGTAGTAGCCCTGACCACCATTGCCGAAATACTGTACCCACGCGGTATTGCTATCGTACTCCGTAGAACTCCAGTAGTTATTAGCAGAAAAATCACTACCACTATTTGCTGCAGCTGTAGTGTTTATAGTTGCCTTATTTAAATACATTTTGTTTAACTCATCTTTTGAGGGTAAAAACCAATCTGTATGTGTTGTTCCTCCAGTATATGCCCTTGCCAGGCCTGCTGCATAAGATGTTTCGGTTGGGCCTTGTTCACTTATAATTGTCGTTGTATTGGTAGCTCCTGTGCCTATAACAGTCCCTGTTGCCCCTGTAGTATCATAACTGCCATTATACCATCGTATACCAGAACTCTGGTCTGCTACTGCTGCAATCAAACCGTGGATTTGTCCTGCAACATAACCTGTTTCTCCTTCTTCAAATAGGTGAAAAACAACGCCGCCTTGGAGAAAATCACCTACACTGATTGCATTATTAGTAATCTGAGTAATCTGAGTTTGAAGATTGGCAATCAATGTGTCTACCTCATTTTTAGAATAATACCCCTCCCAACTACTACCATTGTAATAGTAAAAACCTGCTGTACCATCTGTTTGGTATATCATTAATCCTGTGGCTGCTGGACTAATCGCATCACGCTGGGCTGCTGTCATTCTTGGCATTAATAACCCCTTTGTGGTAGAGGTAATATCTAAAGCAGACGAAGCGTCTGGAGTTGTTGTGCCTATACCCACTTGGGCATACGTTGTTGCAGTTAATAATACTGCTGCTAAAAATGTGAATAATTTTTTCATTGGTGTGTTTTTTAATAGTTGTTTTTCTTTTTTTAGTTTCTTTTATTACCAACCAGGACTTGGAGGTACAGATGCAGCTTGTGCCTTTTTAGGGTTTAGAATCATAAATGTTCCCATCGCTGTGAGTGCAGCATACTTTCCCATTTTCTTTATGGCCTCTTTTCTACTGATATCATCGGTACCGTTAGGTGTGTTTTCTGTTTTTTTCATGTGGAATGCTTATTCTATGACTAATTTTTTTGTGAAAACAATGTTTTCTGCCTGTACTTTTAAGATGTAAACTCCAGTCTTCAAACCTACTGTAGATAGTGTCTCTTTCTGTGAAGGGCTTTCCACTTGGGCATACGTTGTTGCAGTTAATAATACTGCCGCTAAAAATGTGAATAATTGTTTCATTGGTGTGTTTCGCTTTTTATAGTGTGTTTGATCTTTTAGTAATTGTTTTATTACCATTTTTAAAAAATAAAAATCGTCCGCTTACGCGGCATTAAATTAAATTGATAAATAATTAAATAACTAAAAAGCTCGAACTGCACGCACGCTATTGGCCGTGCTGCCCTTACCGTCGTTGTTCTGAGCACCATTGCCGAAAACCTGTACCCACACGACTATGTTATCGCCCTCCGTAGAACTCCAGTAGTAATTGGTTGTAAAACCGCCAACCGTATCTCTTTCTATGTACAATAAGTCTAACTCGTGTTTAGAGGGTAAATACCAGTCGCCATAAGTAACACCATCTACAGTCACTGAATACTCGTTGCAAACAGTTGCCGCAAAAGCACTACCGTCAACCGGGCCTTGGTTAGCAATAATGATGGCGGTATTTTTTAAACCAGCACCAATACCATCTGCTCTGGCACGAGTATAAGTATATGAACCTCCATACCAACGGATACCTGCACTTTGGTCGGCAGTAGCAGCAATTAAGCCATGTTGTCCGCCATCATACACGAAAAACACAATACCTCCACCAAAGCTATCACCAATGGCGTGTGTTGTAACACCAACCTTAGCGGTATTTGCTGCTACAGCTGTATTTGCAGAAACTAATGCTTCTGTATATCCTACTTTTAATGTGTTAGCTGCTACATCTGTATTGGCTGAAACCAATGCTTCTGTATAACCAACGTTAGCCCAACTACTGCCATTGTAATAGTAAAAACCTACTGTACCATCTGTTTGGTATATCATTAATCCAGTTGCTGGAGAGCTAATCGCATCACGCTGGGTCTCTGTGAGTCTTGGAATTAAAATTCCACCTGTAGTGGATTCAATCTCTAATGCCGAAGAGGCATCAGGGTTATTTGTGTTGATACCTACTTGTGCGTAACCCAATGCTGTGAACAGCATAAGTGCTATTAATGTGATTTTTTTCATCTTATTGTTTTATGATTTTAAATGTTGAAATTTGGTTTTGTGTGTTTTGTAAATTCAGTAAATAAACACCTGTTGGTAAGTCTGTAACATCCAGTTCTAAGGCATTTGATTCTAATATTTTTTGACCTGCTGTATTGAACAATGTTGAGTGTTGCGCAAAATTAGAAACTATAATTATTTTATCGGTTGTTGGATTTGGGTAAACACGTACGATATCATTTAGTGTTTCTGTTTTTATGGTGAGTGTTGCTGATGAAGCACTTGCAGTAATTTTTTTAAATCCAACAAGTTCTGTGAAATCATAACTCAATATGTTGTTTGTATCATCAATGTTTGGAGCAACATTGTTCCAAACATCGTTGGCATCCAATACTTCTAGAACTAATTCTGCTTCGTCAATACCATTGAGTTCAGAATCTAAATAACGAAAAGAAATTAGTCCTGAATAATCAGATAATTCTTCAGACAACTCATAAACTCTTTCAATGCTGGAGTTATCCCCCACAACAATTGGGGTTGATGTATGATCAAATGCATTGGGACCAGCAATAGTATAAGTAGTGCTTGGCGCTAACTGAAGTCCGTCTATTGTTACTGAACTATTAGCGTCAATGGTAATAATGCTACCTTCAACAACTGTAAGTGTCTGGGAAAAACTAAAGCCAAAGACAAGTAAAGTAGAGACTAAGAGTAGTTTTTTCATTTAATTCATAATTTATTTTGTTCAAACAAATCTAATTAAAATTAAACAATTTACATCATAAAAAGAGTTTGATTAATCAATGTTTTTTCAATTAGATTAAAGATTTAAGAAAGACCTAATTTTATTTCTAGCTGTTTGTTTAGGTAATTTTTTTCTATCTATTAAGCTAAATGTTTTTTTGCGTCTTTGAGGACTTCAAAAAACCACTGCTGTTATATAATTCAAAATTAAATGTTTAGTTAACTGATTTTATACTGAATTCTCACATATACAAATGAAATAATAGTTTCTAATATGCTAGTCCACTTAAAGTTCATAATTTTACTTTAATTTAGTGTCCTAACATATCATATGTAGTGCAGTTTTATGAAACAATATACCATAAAGGGTTTTGCTGATTTACTTATAACCTCAACACAGTTTAATAATCAAAAAACAAGAGATAAAAAACTGTTATTGCTTGACAGGTGTAATTGGCTTATATCTTCTATTATAAGGTTACACATAAAACTAAATGAACCATATGGTAAACACCTTAATCTACAATCACAATTATTAAAAAAATATATAGGCGATAGGACATATAAAGACATTCAATTATGTTTGATTGGATTAGGCATCATAATAGAAAATCCTAAATATTCAACAAGTAAATTCTCAAAATCATTTGCTTTAACCCCAAAAGCAATTAAGTTAGGCGTCAAAAATACTATTGTATATTCTAAAAAGTTCAACACAAAATTAAATGCTTTAAAAGAACTTAATTATGAAGACACTTTTTCAAATCCTGTATTAAGGAAAATATTAGTTAATACATCAAAGTTGTTTGTTGTAGAAGAACCGTTTTATTACGTTGAAAGAATATTGCCAAGTTCAATCTATGTTGAAACTAAAAATGGTCAAGTAGACATCTCTGAACCCGTAAACCAATTTAGAGTTGACCGATATGATGCGTTTTACAATTCCTTTTATGCACTTAACAAGGTTACAGACCCAAAAGTATTATTTAACTCTTCCATAAATTATACACCTACCATTTCTAAATCTGGTAGAATATATCACGTGATAGCCTCAATGCCAAAACTAATTAGAGAAAGCATCAGAACCAAGTCTAATGAGTTAATTTGGGAAGTAGATATGTGTTCAGCTCAACCGTCAATTATTTTTTTAGAATGGTTAAAATACGCTCAAAAGAACAACATCAAACACGTTGAAAAGGAATACAACCATTGCCTTAAACTTCTTTTAAGTGGAGGTATATATGTATATGTTCAAGAGAACTCTGGATACTTTAAAGGTTTAAGTTATGAGAAACTTAAAAAGAGTATTCTATCAGCAATTAATGCAGAAAATAAACCAACTCAACCAAATAAAGAATTAAGTAGGTTATTCCCTAATGTAATGATGTGGGTTAATGCAATTAAAAAGAACTCGGGTTACAAGAAAGTGAGTTTTCTAGGACAAAGTGCAGAAGCTGATATATTTGTTGAGGTGTATAAAAAAATACCAAATGATAAATTTGCATTAATCATACACGATTGTATTTTAACTACTGAAAAGGATATTTTGCTTGTAAAAAACCTATTAGAAGATAGAGTTCGTAAACTATTTAGTGATGTAATACTAGAACATCATAATTTAGACAAACTGTTTAAAACAAGTTTAGTTTCAATACCAGACCATATGCTTGAAAAAACTCAAATGAATGCATACTTTAAAAAATGCTTTGAGGAAGGTGTTGTTGATTGAGCCCATAAGAAACAATTAGCTCAGTAGCTTTGGAACAAAGCGTGTTGAGAAAAGGGCTAAAAGCGAAAAGAACAGAATTGTCTGTCAAAAGTCTGTCAGTTTTTAGTAAATTTGGACTGTTCTTTGAGATGTTTAGAAATTAAGTAAGAGATGGCTTTTAGAAGCTTTTCGAGACTGGTTAGAGAGTGAGAGCAACAAAAAACCCCTCAATAAAGAAGGGTTTTCAGGGTGGTCCCACTTGGGCTCGAACCAAGGACCCTCTGCCCCGATAGTTATCGGGGGAGTCAGATGCACGTTTGCTTTTTTATTTTATCTACTAGTTCAGGATATTTTTTCAAATTCTCAATAAAAACTCGGCTTTTCATTTGTTTAATTTTACGTTCGAGTCGAAGAGCATGTTTGTTTGTTTCTGTTTGAATTACCAAAAAGCGTTTCCAGTCGTCAGACTTGGAGGTGTAAGAAGCGACGTATTTTTTGGAGTTATGAGCTTTCAGTCTGAGGTCAAAATTAGCACATGATCCTGTGTAATACGAATCAAGTTGAGGGCTGTATATGATATAACAAAAGGGCATCGATCTGGTTTTGATATAAAAAAGCAGCCCTAGAGCTGCTTTTATTTGTGGTCCCACATGGGCTCGAACCATGGACCCTCTGCCCCGATAGCTATCGGGGGAGTCAGATGCTCGTTTGCTTTTTTATTTTATCTACTAGTTCTGGATATTTTTTCAAATTCTCAATAAAAACTCGGCTTTTCATTTGTTTAATTTTACTTCCAAGTCGAAGAGCATGTTTGTTTGTTTCTGTTTGAATTACCAAAAAGCGTTTCCAGTCGTCAGACTTGGAGGTGTAAGAAGCGACGTATTTTTTGGAGTTATGAGCTTTCAGTCTTAAGTCAAAGTTAGCACATGATCCTGTGTAATACGAATCAAGTTGAGGGCTGTATATGATATAACAAAAGGGCATCGATCTGGTTTTGATATAAAAAAGCAGCCCTAGAGCTGCTTTTATTTGTGGTCCCACATGGGCTCGAACCAAGGACCCTCTGCCCCGATAGTTATCGGGGGAGTCAGATGCACGTTTGCTTTTTTATTTTATCTACTAGTTCAGGATATTTTTTCAAATTTTCAATGAAAACACGGCTTTTCATTTGTTTAATTTTACGTTCGATTTGAAGAGCATGTTTGTTGGTTTCTGTTTGAATTACCAAAAAGCGTTCCCAGTCGTCAGACTTGGAGGTGTAAGAAGAAGCATATTTTTTGGAGTTATGAGCTTTCAGTCTGAGGTCAAAATTAGCACATGATCCTGTGTAATACGAATCAAGTTGAGGGCTGTATATGATATAACAAAAGGGCATCGATCTGGTTTTGATATAAAAAAGCAGCCCTAGAGCTGCTTTTATTTGTGGTCCCACATGGGCTCGAACCATGGACCCTCTGCCCCGATAGTTATCGGGGGAGTCAGATGCACGTTTGCTTTTTTATTTTATCTACTAGTTCAGGATATTTTTTCAAATTTTCAATGAAAACACGGCTTTTCATTTGTTTAATTTTACGTTCGATTTGAAGAGCATGTTTGTTGGTTTCTGTTTGAATTACCAAAAAGCGTTCCCAGTCGTCAGACTGTGAGGTGTAAGAAGAAGCATATTTTTTGGAGTTATGAGCTTTCAGTCTGAGGTCAAAATTAGCACACGATCCTGTGTAATACGAATCAATTTGAGGGCTGTATATGATATAACAAAAGGGCATCGATCTGGTTTTGATATAAAAAAGCAGCCCTAGAGCTGCTTTTATTTGTGGTCCCACATGGGCTCGAACCATGGACCCTCTGCCCCGATAGTTATCGGGGGAGTCAGATGCACGTTTGCTTTTTTATTTTATCTACTAGTTCAGGATATTTTTTCAAATTTTCAATGAAAACACGGCTTTTCATTTGTTTAATTTTACGTTCGATTTGAAGAGCATGTTTGTTGGTTTCTGTTTGAATTACCAAAAAGCGTTCCCAGTCGTCAGACTGTGAGGTGTAAGAAGAAGCATATTTTTTGGAGTTATGAGCTTTCAGTCTGAGGTCAAAATTAGCACACGATCCTGTGTAATACGAATCAATTTGAGGGCTGTATATGATATAACAAAAGGGCATCGATCTGGTTTTGATATAAAAAAGCAGCCCTAGAGCTGCTTTTATTTGTGGTCCCACATGGGCTCGAACCATGGACCCTCTGATTATGAGTCAGATGCTCTAACCAACTGAGCTATGGGACCAATACGGCTGCAATATTACAACGTTTTTTAAAATTATAAAAAGAAAATCAATCTTTATTAGAGTGTTCTTGACAGAGTTCAATCAGAACCCCATTGGTAGATTTCGGATGTAGAAACGCAATACGCTTATTATCTGCGCCTTCTTTGGCAGTTTCATGTATCAATTCAAAGCCTTCCGCTTTTAAACGTACCAATTCGGCGGCAATGTCCTCTACCTCAAAAGCAATGTGATGCACACCTTCGCCTTTTTTAGCAATAAACTTAGCAATAGGACTGTTGGCGTCCATCGCTGCCAGCAGCTCAATTTTATGCGTTCCCACATCAAAAAAAGAAGTTGTCACTCCTTCAGATACCACCGCTTCGGTTTTATAATGCGGCACGCCTAAGAGCTTTTCAAACAATTCATTAGAAGCTTTTAGGTCTTTTACGGCAATGCCAATATGTTCTATTTTCTTCAGCATACCACAAATTTAACCGAAAAGGACTAGCTTTTAAACAATTCACCCAGAAATATATTATTTTTACCCCATGGAAAGTCAAAGACAAAAAAAAATAGCCTCCGTTTTACAGCGTGATCTCGTTGAGGTATTACAAGGCGCAGCCACTCAGGGTGGGATGAAAGGCATACTTATTTCGGTCACAAAGGTCAATGTTACTGTCGATCTTTCGATCGCCAAAGTGTATTTGAGTATTTTCCCGATTGATAAAGGTGCTGAGCTTTTAGAAGGCATCAAGTCAAACGCTCCGCTCATTAAGCATGAGCTGTCGCAACGGACCAAGCACCAATTGCGTCGCATGCCGCAATTAATTTTTTATATTGATGACTCTTTGGAATACATCGATCAAATAGACAAATCACTCAAACGCACCGAAAATCCAATTGAAAACCCCGAATTGTTAGAGAAACGAAAAAAGGCATAATTGAAATTCCCGCTCTATATCGCCCAACGTTATTTGTTTTCTAAAAGCAATAACAACGCCATCAATTTTATCACTCTTATTGCTGGCTTTGGGATTATTATAGGAACCGCAGCCCTGTTTATAGTGCTTTCGGGTTTCTCGGGACTTAAAAATTTCAGTTTAGAATTCACCTCTTTTGCGGATCCTGACCTAAAAATCGTACCCACCACCACCAAAACAATTCAGTTTACGCCGGCTCAAAAAAAAGCACTCACAGCACTTAACAGTGTCGACTCCTTTACAGAAGTTGTGGAGGAGCGGATGCTAATGAACTGCGAGAACAAACATCTGGCCGTCACGCTTAAAGGTGTGGATGCAAACTATCCCCAAGCCACCATTGATTCTATTTTGGTGTATGGACAATGGTTTGAACCCAACACCTCTCAAATTGTAGCCGGTTGGGGCATCACCAACGAACTAGGTTTTGGAATTTTTGATGTCGCCAAAGTCATTAAACTCTATGCGCCCAAACCAGGCACTGGACAACAGACCTCTGTAAAAAGTGCTTTTACAAGCCTAAAAGTTGCCAATGCAGGTATTTTTCAAGTCAATGAAACCCTTGATAACGGAACGGTATTTACTTCTATTGAAAACGCGAAATATTTATTAAACTACGACGCCGAAACCCTCAGTGCAATAGATATTTATCTAAAACCGGCTGTTGATGAAGACAGCGTAAGACCTGCCCTTCAATCTATTTTTGACAATAAAATTACGATAAAGAACCGCCTCCAACTCAACGACGCGCTTTATAAAATGCTCAATACAGAGCATGTGGCGGTCTATTTGATTTTCACATTGATTCTGATCATCGCCTTGTTTAATATTATTGGATCCATCATTATGATGATATTAGATAAGAATAAGAACTTGAAAACCTTATACAATTTAGGGGCGACCGTCAAAGAATTGCGACGCATCTTTTATTACCAAGGTATTTTAATGACGCTGATGGGTGGAGGCATAGGACTCGGTATTGGCGTGGTCGCCATCTGGCTGCAACAAAAACATGCTTTGGTGATGATTACACCTTCCTTACCATATCCAGTAGATTTACAGCTAAGCAATATCGGAATTGTATTCGGAACTATTTTTATTTTAGGAGTATTAGCCTCACGCATTGCGTCCCAACGGATCGCTAAAGCGCAGCTAAACGCCTAAACAAACTGATAGCCACCAAAGACGGCTTCCACTTCGTCAAAGGCCGCAAAAACATCGGCACTGTGATCGCTGGTTACCATTTTTGTTCTGAACGGTTTAAAATCTGGAATGCCTTTAAAATAATTGGTATAATGACGTCTGGTTTCTAACACACCCAAAACTTCTCCTTTCCAATCAATTGCCATTTGCAAATGACGTCGGGCAGCTTCCACACGTTCTAACATGCTAATCGGCCCCAAATGTTGCCCCGTTTGCATAAAGTGTTTGACTTGCTTAAAAAACCAAGGATTCCCAATCGTAGCCCGTCCAATCATAGCACCATCCAATCCATACTGATCGCGCATTTCAATGGCACGCTCCGGTGTGTTGACATCACCATTTCCAAAAATTGGAATGTGCATACGCGGATTGTTTTTAACCTCCGAAATCGGCGCCCAATCGGCAGCGCCTTTATACATTTGGGCACGGGTGCGCCCGTGAATAGAAATCGCCGCACAGCCTACATCTTGCAGTCGTTCCGCCACTTCCACTATCCGAATGGAATCATGATCCCAGCCCAAACGGGTTTTGACCGTAATAGGTAAATTGGTGCGTTTCACCATTTCAGCCGTGAGTTTTTCCATCAAACAAACGTCTTTTAAAATACCGGCACCGGCACCTTTACTCACTACTTTTTTAACGGGACAGCCAAAATTAATATCAATAATATCTGGGTTGGATTTTTCAACAATCTCAACCGCTTGTAACATACTGTCCAAATTAGCCCCAAAAATCTGAATGCCCACCGGACGTTCTTTTTCATAAATATCCAATTTCATGGTGCTTTTAACCGCATCACGAATCAAGCCCTCACTCGAAATAAATTCCGTGTAAACCACATCGGCTCCCTGCTCTTTACACAAGGCACGAAAAGGAGGGTCGCTCACATCTTCCATGGGTGCAAGCAATAAAGGGAATTCGGGAAGTTCTATGGAACCAATTTTAACCATCTGTTATTTATAAAAATTCATTTCATCTAAGTATTCCCAAACTGCATCGGGAAGCATTGGTCTAATATTTTTACCCGCCTTAATTGACTGACGAATAAAGGTCGAAGACAACTCCATTATGGGAGCATCTATTTTAATGATGTTCGCGTCTGTTTCCAAGACCGCTGTTTTTTTGGACGTGCTGGAGCTTCTAGGATACACGTAAATCGGATAGCTTTTGAGAATCACCTCTGCATTTTTCCATTTTGGTAAGGACTTTAAATTATCCTCTCCCATAATAAGCGCAAAGCGGTGTTCGGGGTGTTTTTCTTCTAAATATGCCAATGTATGCACCGTATAATTAGGCTGAGGCAAATCAAATTCAATCGCACTCGGCTTCAGTTTTGGATACTCTTTAGTCGCTAGATACACCATTTCTAAGCGCTGGTGATTGTCCAACAAACTTTGCTTTTTTTTGTGGGGACTTTGTGGCGTAACCACTATCCAAACTTGGTCCAAATCGGAATGCTCCGCAATATGATTGGCAATGACAAGATGCCCAACATGTAGGGGGTTAAACGTTCCAAAAAAGAGTCCAATATTCATCGATTCTTAGTTAATAAATTCAGTAACTTTATCGTAAGCTTCTTTCTGAGCCGTTTCTAAAACATCATTTTCAATGATGCAGTCAAATAAAGGCGCAGTGGCAAGTTCTGCCGACGCCTTCGCCACCCGCATATTGATTTTATCTTGGGTTTCTGTTTGTCGTTTTTTGAGACGAATCTTTAATTCATCGATGCTTGGAGGTTTTACGAAAATTGCCAAAGTCTGCTCTGGAAATTTACGTTTAATCCGCAAGCCACCAGAAACATCTATATCAAAAATAACATGTTTTCCCAAGGCCCAAATGCGTTCTAGTTCGGACTTGAGTGTGCCATAAAAATTATCTCTATAGACTTCTTCCCATTCCAGAAAATCGTCGGACTTTATGTGTTGTTTAAACGCATCACTCGACAAAAAATAATAGTCTTTTGCATCGACTTCAGTCCCTCTTTTTTCACGGGAGGTTGCCGACACAGAAAACTCTAAATTCAATTCTTTTTGAGCCAACAAATGTCTTACAATCGTTGTTTTTCCTGATCCCGACGGTGCCGAGAATACAATTAGTTTTCCTTGTGGCATCTTAGAGGACATTGAGTAATTGTTCTTTAATTTTTTCTAATTCATCTTTCATTTGAACCACCAATTTTTGCATGGGTGCAAAATTAGCTTTCGATCCAATGGTATTCACTTCGCGACCAATTTCTTGAGAAATAAACCCTAATTTTTTACCATTAGAATCGTCAGAATTTAAGGTTTTTATAAAGTACTCCAAATGGTTTTGAAGGCGCACTTTTTCTTCGGTAATGTCAAATTTTTCGATGTAATACACCAACTCTTGTTCAAAGCGGTTTCCATCATATTTTTCTTTCAGTTCTGAAACTCCTTTGTGCAAACGCTCTCGTACATTTGTGATGCGTTCCGGATCTATGGTAAGCACTTGATCTAGCAAGTCCGATATGATGGCAATTCGTTTTGTGAAATCCGCTTCCAATACGTTGCCTTCTTCCAATCGGTACAGCGCAATATTGTCCAACGCTTTATGGATTTCATTTTGAATGTCCGCCCATTCTGTTTCGTCTATTTCGTCACGTTCGGTACTAATAGCATCCGGCATTTTGATGGCCATTTGCAAAAGCTGCATTCTGTTTCCAGTCGCCAATCCTTCCAATTGTGTCATGTACTTATTTACCACCGTAGGGTTGACCTTTGCAAACGTTTCTCCCCCAGTGTTTTCAAAATACAATGAAAAATCTACTTTACCTCTGTTTAATCTAGAAGCAATGAGTTTTCGAAGGTTCAACTCTTTAGATCGGTACATAGACGGCATGCGCATGTTGAGGTCTAAGGTTTTACTATTCAACGATTTGATCTCAATGGAGATGGTTTTGCTTGGCAATTGTAATACAGACTTACCGTAGCCCGTCATGGAATGTATCATTCTTTGGTATTAAAAACTTTTTTCAAAGATACTGAAAACCAATAAGTATACCCAAGGAGAATTTCAACTCTTCTACGCAGTGCGGATACGTGTTTTTTAAATTATTTGTATATTGTGTTCAACTAACTCTAAACCTAACTATTATGGAAAATTTTTCAATGAATTGGTTGGCAATACTTGTGTCAGCGTTGATCCCTTTAATTATCGGAGCCATCTGGTACCACCCCAAAGTATTTGGAACAGCTTGGATGCACGCCACAGGAATTACAGAAGCCAAAATTAAAACCATGTCACCTGCAAAGGCTTATATTGTAGCCGTCCTTTTATCGGTAATTCTTTCTTTTTACTTATACATAAACGTTTTGATAGGCGGTCCCGATGAGATGCGGCACGGTCAAGAACTATTTATGACGTTTAAACACGGTGCTGCGCACGGAGCGTTTCTAGGAATTTTTGTGGCACTTCCAGTCCTAGCCACCAATGCCATATTTGAAATGAAATCGGCTAAATACATCTTTATAAATGTATTTTATTGGATTGTTTCTTTAGCACTTATGGGCGGTGCGCTCAATGGTTGGCCAGTGTAAATTTTTAACAATAAATAGAAAAAAAGGCTTCGGTCTTTTTTTCTATTTAAAAGGAGAATGTTGCTTGAAATCTTTGATTTTAATGCGTCTAAAAAAGGGTTTTATTAAGGAGTTTAAAAAAGGGTTTTTATGCTTTATATAACAACTCAATTCCAAAGGATTGGCACCAATCGTGGTTTTTATTTCGGAGGCGGTTCGGCCTAAATTGATAGAAGACACTTGTTTTTCAATACCAAGACGTACATAATCATTTAAAATACGAGGATAGATGGCGTGTGATTTATTTAAATCATAATCCAATCCAATAAAATGGGCGTCCAACGCATTTTTATTGACAAGGGCTGTCAAAAACCCAACGAGTTTGTGGTCTAAAAAATACGCCTTCACGATGAAATCATCCTTCAATGTAGCCCGCAAATGGATGTATGTATTTAGGTTTAATACTTGTGCGTTAAAACTGGCATTGGCAATGGTGTTTTGATACAAAGCTTGCAGCTCATCTTTATAAGTTTCAAAGTCATGCTCTGTAAACAAACGGGTTTCTAAAGCACTACTTTTTGAGTCGGCCTTATTCGCTTTTACTCTGTATTTTGATTTTAATATGTTTTTATAATTTTCAAAAGACTTCCACTGTGGCTGCAGTTGAATGATCATATTGGGCTCCACTTTGATTTCGCTATACCCAAAATTTAAAAATTGACGTGTAGCTTTCAGGGATTTAGCCTTAAAATCTTTTATAAAAATGGCATGAAGCGGTTTTGTATTGGCCGCAACGGCATCTAAAGCAGTGCCGATTTGAGTCATGATCTCCTCTTTAGAAATTCGATTGGAACTGCTAATTCCATGCTCACCACTTAGAAATACATTTCCACAAAACATTATTTTTATATGTTCGTTACAGAAGAATAGACCTAGGAATTTTCGAACAAAGGGTGCTACTTTAATGTTTTTTAACGTCCCTTCAACACTTAAGTTGATCACTTGAACAAGTCCAAGGGCTACTGTATTTTTTTCGGCATCAGAAACAGAAATGTATTTGAACTCAATTTGGGGGTTTGAAATTTCAAAAGCTTTTAAGAATGATTTTGAAAAATAGACGTTTTGATCAGCATTCACTTCTTTAAAAACAACAGGGTCTATAAGGTCAACAGAAGGGTATAAAGAGGTGATGAAAGAACTCATTTAGTCGCTTGAAGGTTCGGATTTTTAGAAACCAAATATACACCTAAAAATATTAAAGCTGCCGCCACTACCTTAACAGTGTTTAAACTATCACTCCCCATTATAATCGCAAAAACCCCTGCAAAAATAGGCTGTATATATACAAACGTACTTACTGTTGTGGCACTCAATTTCCGCAAGGCGAGCGGGTTCAATAAGTAGGTGGCAAAGGTTGCGCAAACCACTACGAATAAGATTGAAAACCAAATGTAAGGCGTGAAGCTACCCCAGTTAACTGCGGCAAGTTCGTTGTAGCCAAAAGGAAGTACAAAGAAAGTTCCAAACAAAAACAACCATTTAATAAAGGTGTACGGATGGTATTTGTTGGTTAATTTTTTTATCAAAATCAAGTAATAACTATAGGATGCTGCATTGACAAGTACTAATAAATTACCTAATAAAACATTGTCTCCAGAACTGGACGAACGGTTGTAAATACTTAAAATTAAGGCGCCTGAAAGCCCAGCAAAAATCCCCAAAACTTTAATCTTTGTGATTTTTTCTCCTAAAATAATAGCGGATAATACCAAGACGATAATAGGGGTGGTGACCATAATCACAGACCCATTAATAGGGGTGGTGAATTGCAGTCCTTTAAAAAACGCAAGCATGTTAAGTGCCACACCAAAAAAGGCAGCAAGCATGAATTTAGGATAATCTGCTCGATCAATTTTTTCTTTAGGCGCCCAAATACTAAACACCCAAAATAGAACGGCTGCAAGAGAGACTCTAAACAATATAAAGCCGAAGGGCTGCATGTAGCCACCATCGATGACATCGTTGGCAAAGGTAAAAGTGACGCCATAAAAAAGCTGCACCAATATAAGCGCAAAGAGCGCAAACGTATTATTTTTCATTCAAGAGTGCCGTTATTGCGGAGTTGATGACCTTAGAGCTATTTCCAACAAACAGTTGATCATCTAAAACGAGCACGGGTCTTTTTAGGAACGTATAATGTTTTAAAATATAATTTTTATAATCTTCCTCTTGGAGAGCTTTTTCTTTTAAACCTAACTCTTTGTAAAGTTTAGCACGCTTACTAAATAGAGCCTCATAGCTGCCTGACAAAGTTTTTAAGTGTTCTAGTTCCTCAGCCGTCATCGGAGTTTTCTTGATGTCTTGTAGTTCAAAATCTGCCCCTAACTCCAAGTGATTTAAAATTCGTTGACACGTATTACAGCTATTCAAAAAATAGAATTTTTTCATGAGATTCTTTTCTTATTTTTACAAAGAAAATCATTTCTTTACAAAGAACTAAATAAACTTTAAATATTATGGACTGGAATCACAACGTTACACTGCAAAACAGAACACTTCTCTTGAAACTTATTGAAAATTTTTCTTTAGCTCAACTCAATACCGTTCCTAAAGGGTATCGAAATTCCATTTTTTGGAACGTTGCTCACACTATTGTAACACAGCAATTGCTGGTTTATGGGCTGTCCAATCAACCTTTTTTAGTAGATTCTGAATTGGTGAAAACCTACAGGAAAGACACTAAAACCGTCCACGAAGCCACAGAAACAGAGTTGGCGGAAATAAAAACCCTTTTGTTTTCGACTGTTGAGCAAACCAAAATTGATTACGAAAATGATTTTTTTAAAAATTACATGCCCTATACGACTTCTTTAAATGTCACGCTTTCGACTGTTGAGGAAGCGATCAGTTTTAATACATTTCATGAAGGGATCCATCTTGGATACATCTTAGCAATGAAAAATAGCTTATAAATTTTATAAAACTTCCATATCGAAGTTTTGATGCCCAAGGAAATGATTAAATGAACGTCGTTGGTGATCGAAATAAACAAGCGTTGTAGATTCGATAATCCGATTAAGTCTTGGAATTGAGGATACTGAGGACTTAATGGAGGATTTGAAACAGGCCTTAAATCAGCATTTTATGCAATGAATTATATATTTCATTAAATAATCCCCATTAAAACATCATATTCCGAATTCATATCTTAATTATCTCATCGTAATTATCATATACAAAAAAATAGACCATTATTTTTAAAGATATTATATATTTGTACCGTATAATATTTAAATTTTAACACCCCAAACATTTTGATATGGAAGAAATAATTAAAGGTTTTTTAGATTTAGTTAAAGAACGAAATGGCCACGAAGCTGAATTTATTCAAGCCGTAGAAGAGGTTGCAGAAACTGTTCTGCCTTATATCGTTCAACACGATATTTATCACGGCAAAAACATTCTTTTAAGAATGGTGGAACCCGAACGCGCTATTACTTTTAGAGTTAACTGGGTAGATGATAAAGGAGAAATTCAGGTAAATCGTGGGTACCGTGTTCAAATGAATTCTGCGATCGGCCCTTACAAAGGAGGACTTCGATTTCACCCATCGGTTACTATGAGCATTTTGAAATTCTTAGCTTTTGAGCAAGTTTTTAAAAATAGTTTAACCACCCTGCCAATGGGCGGTGGAAAAGGGGGAAGCGATTTTGACCCTAAAGGAAAAAGTGATAATGAAATCATGCGATTTTGCCATGCTTTTATGAGCGAATTGTTTCGTCATATTGGCTCTAACACCGATATCCCCGCAGGCGATATAGGAGTAGGAGGACGCGAAATAGGATTCCTTTTTGGAATGTATAAAAAACTTAGAAACGAATTTACCGGAGTGCTTACTGGAAAAGGAATGACATGGGGAGGCTCGCTCATCCGTCCTGAAGCTACCGGATATGGAACCGTCTATTTTGCAGATAAGATGTTGCAGACGAAAGGGGACAGTTTTAAAGGAAAAACTGTCGTAATTTCTGGATCTGGAAATGTAGCGCAATACGCTGCAGAAAAAACAATTCATTTAGGAGGAAAAGTGATCACGTTATCAGATTCTTCTGGTTACATTGTAGATCATGAGGGTATTGATCCCGACAAACTTACATTTGTAATGACACTTAAAAACGTCAAAAGAGCACGTATAAGTGAATATGTTAAGACCTATCCAAAAGCGACCTTTGTGGCCAACAAAACGCCTTGGGAAGTTAAATGTGACATTGCGTTGCCATGCGCAACTCAAAATGAGTTAAATGAAAATGATGCCGACATGTTGTTGAAAAATGGTTGTATTTGTGTGAGTGAAGGAGCCAATATGCCTTCGACAAAAGCTGCAATTACTAAATTTCATGAAGCAAAGATTTTATTTGCACCAGGAAAAGCATCCAATGCAGGGGGTGTCGCCACTTCTGGACTTGAAATGACACAAAACTCTTTACGCTACAACTGGTCAAGAGCCGAAGTGGATGAAAAGCTAAAAGACATCATGTCTAATATTCATGATGCGTGTATCGAATATGGAAAAGACGAAAAAACAGGGTATATAGATTATGTTAAAGGCGCCAATATTGCAGGCTTTGTAAAAGTAGCTGACGCAATGCTCGCACAAGGCGTGGTGTAATAACTACCAGACCTACGCTCAAAAAGCTTTCATTGATTTGAAAGCTTTTTTTGTTTATGTACAATAATGAGTTCATTTCTCGTTTGTAATAAATATATTTGAGTTTAATTAACAAGTCGTGAAAACATATTTTTTTATAATTACTTTTCTTCTTGCTTTTGTCCCATCATCTTGGAGTCAAAACTATGACACTTCTTGGGTTGGACATTTCTCATATTTAGATATTAAAGAAGTCGTTTATGGAGACACTAAATTCTATGCAGCCTCTGAAAATGCAATTTTTTCCTACGACCCACTTAGTAATCAACTTAGTACCATTACAACTATCAATGGGCTATCGGGGGAATTAATTTCAACCATATATTACAGCACTCAATACGAACTATTATTAATTGGGTATGAAAACGGCTTAATTGAGGTTTATAAAGAAAGCGATCAGGAATTGCTTAAAGTTATTGACATCATAAACAAAACAACAATTCCACCGTCACAAAAAAAAATTAACCATTTTAATGAAATTGATGAGGTTGTTTATATTGCAACAGACTATGGTATTTCAGTTTATAACTTAGCCGATTTAGAGTTTGGGGATACGTATTATATTGGTACAAATGGGAGTCAAGTTAAAGTCAATCAAACCACGATTTTTAATAACGAAATTTATGCTGCCTGTAGTTCTAATATGGGTATAAAAAAAGCGAGCTTATCCAATCCAAATTTAATAGATTTCCAATTTTGGACAACTCTGATTACTGGTAATTTCACGAACGTGGCAGCCTTTGGCAGTCAACTTTACACAGTGAACTCTAGTAATAGAATTTTTGAGATAGTTGGAACAAGTTTGAATCCTTTATTTGTTTATCCCCAATCTGTTGCAGACCTAAAAGTGTCAGATAACAGCCTGTTAGTTACAACACCCTCTAAACTGTATCAGTATGCGACTGGGTTCAATATAATAGACACTTATACGACCAACCCTGAATTTCAAACTAGTTTTACAAGTGCTCTTACAATTGATAACGTCATTTATATTGGAACTACTGACTTTGGGGTTCTAAGATCTAAGACCACATCAACATCTGAATATGAAGAAATTCACCCACAAGGACCACTTTTAAACAGTGTGTTTTCTTTAGAATACGGATATAATAATTTATGGGTTAGTTTTGGAGCCTACACAATATTCTTTAACCCAAGCCCATTACAGAAAAGAGGAGTTAGCCGTTTATACAATACTGAATGGGAAAATATTAGATATGACAGTATTCAAAATACAATTCAATCGGATGTTTACAACCTAAATGAAATCGCTATAAATCCATTAGATCCAAGTCAAGTATTCATAAGCTCTTTTCATAGCGGTTTGTTGAGTATTAAATCGGAGGACTCTATAGAACTTTTAAATCCAGCAAACAGTGGGTTAGAGTCTCAAATATATGAACCGAACCCCAATTATATTACCATTCGTATTTCAGGATCTTCTTTTGATAATGAAGCTAATTTGTGGGTACTAAACTCTAAAGTAAAAAATCCTCTCAAAAAACTTAATCCAAGTACGAATCAATGGACTTCTTATGATTTTACGCCAATCATACCAGACCCTTCAGGAAATGAACTTGGCTTTAGCGATATTGCTATTGGATCTGATGGAACCAAATGGATTGGAGGTTATAAATCTGGTTTGATTGGTTTCAATGAAGATGGAATGTTATTAAAAAACATAAACGACAAAGATGTTGCCAACCTTCCTTCAGCCGCAGTAAAAGCGTTAGCTCTAGATAAAAACAATGTACTCTGGATTGGCACTTATAGAGGACTCAGAGTTCTGTATAATACTTCCAATTTTTTCAGTGAAGAAGTTGTGAGAACGGAACCTATTATTATCCTTGAAGACGGCCTTCCACAAGAACTATTAGCACAACAGTTTATCTCAGATATCATCGTGGATGGATCTAACAATAAATGGATTTCCACAGCAGATGCGGGGGTATTTTACGTGTCTTCAGATGGGCAAAAAACCATTCATCATTTCACCAAAGACAACTCTCCACTACCGTCAAATGGAGTAAATGCCATGGCGTTAGATTCCGAAAATGGGATTGTCTATTTTGGAACCACTCGTGGCTTGGTTGCTTTTACTACGGGCGGCTCAAGTACTGCAGAATCACTCGAAGATGTATATGTCTACCCGAACCCTGTAAGGCCTGGATTTAATATGGCAGAGGATAAAATTAAAATTAAAAATATAAGTGATAATGTCAACATTAAAATAACAGATATTGAAGGTAATTTGGTTGCCGAAGCACAATCCAATGTTAATTTAAGGTATAAAAATTACAACTTAGAAATTGATGGCGGAACCGCCTATTGGAATGGTAAAAATTTAGCAAATAATACAGTCGCTTCAGGAGTATATTTAGTGCTTTTTTCTGATTTTGATACACTTGAAACGAACGTTTCAAAAATAATGATCATACGTTAATGGTGGTCTCAACAAAAGCAATTGTCATCTCAAAGATTAAATATAACGACAACGACCTTATTGTCAAATGCTATACAGCATCTTTTGGGGTGAAAAGTTATGTGATTAAAAACGCACTTAAATCTAAAAAAGGGAAACTAAAACCCGCCTATTTTCAACTGCTCACGTTACTCGATATTGAGGCGGAACACAAAGACAATCGCAGCTTGCATTATTTTAAAGAAGTCCGATTGTACAAACCCTACGAATCTCTGCACACCAATGTTTTTAAATCGACTGTTTTATTATTTTTAGCTGAAATTTTGTCCATGATTTTAAATGAAGAAGAAGCAAATCCTCCTCTTTTTGAATATCTTGAAACAACTTTATTGTGGTTTGATACCGTAGAAAAAACAGGAACATTTCACCAACAATTTTTAATGGGTCTGACAAAATTTTTAGGAATTAACCCTGATACAACCAATGAATCTCTTCCTTATTTTAATTTAGAAAACGGTAATTTTCAACTCCAAAATGGAGCACATTGTGTTACGGGTTCAAAATTAAAACTGCTAAAACCTTTTTTGGGCACAAAATTTGATACTACAATGACTCAGGAGCTAAATTCCTCACAAAAGCATGAGTTACTTAATATGATTTTAGACTATTTTAAATTACATTTACACGCCTTTAAGCACCCCCGATCGTTAACCGTTTTAAATCAAGTTTACAGTTAAGATGAATCGTTTTTTACTTTCTATTTTCTCTTTTTTTATATTGAGTACCTCTGCTCAGCAAACTGTTGTGGTCGATGAATCCGATGACCAACCCATCCCAGGGGTTGCGGTTTTTAACAACCTTAAAACCAAAACAGCAATTACCGATTTTGATGGGCATGTTAATTTGGATGCATTTAGTGAGTTTGATAAAATTTATTTTCAACACCTTTCCTATCATAATCTTTCAATTCTTAAACCGTCCATTCAAGACACTGTTTTTTTGTCTCCAAAAGCAACAAGTTTAAACGAGGTTGTGATATCGGCCTCTAAATTTGAACAAAACAAAAAAGAAGTTCCCCAAAATATTATTAGCATCAACTCCAAAGATGTTCAATTATCCAATCCACAAACGAGTGCCGATTTACTAAGCAATAGCGGACGTGTTTTTGTACAAAAAAGTCAATTAGGCGGTGGGAGTCCAATGATTCGTGGGTTTTCTACAAACCGACTTCTAATCACGATAGATGGAGTGCGTCTGAATAATGCCATTTTTAGAGGTGGAAATGTTCAAAATGTATTGTCAATAAATCCTTTTAATGTTGAAAAAACAGAAGTTATTCTTGGGTCTGGATCTGTTATTTATGGAAGTGATGCCATTGGTGGGGTCATGAATTTTTATACCACCACCCCAAAACTATCCGAATCCACTACTCCAAATTTGACCGCTCGTAGCACCGTTCGATATGCCTCTGCAAATAATGAAAAAACTGCTCATCTGGATTTCAACTTAGGATTTCAAAAATGGGGATTTCACAGCAGTGTGAGTGTCTCTGATTTTGGAGATTTAAAGATGGGAGCCAATGGACCTGATGACTACTTAAGCCTTCATTACGCTCAGTATGTGAACGGGCAAGATATTATGGTTTCCAATACGACCCCAAGAGTTCAGAAATTTACTAATTTCCGTCAAATGCATCTTGCTCAAAAAGTGCTCTATAAAGCCAATGACGATCTAAAATTCGACCTAGGGCTTCATTATTCGACCACCTCCGATTACCCAAGATACGATCGACTGTCGAACTACGGATCGGATGGTATTTTACACTATGCTGAATGGAATTATGGCCCTCAAGATTGGTTTCTTGCCAACTTACAAATGACAAAACTAAGTAGCGGTTCTAGCTTGTATGATAAAATTAAAATATCTGCTGCCTATCAAAACTTTAAAGAGAGTCGAATCAATAGAAGATTTGATTCTGATACCCGTAAAATTCGAGAAGAAAATGTGGATGCAGTTTCATTGAACTTTGATTTTTACAAAACACTTTCCAATAGCTCTAACATCTCTTACGGAACAGAGTATATATACAATAGAGTGGGCTCGACGGGACACAAAACAAACATCGATACCAACGCCAAAGAAGCGATTGCGTCTCGTTATCCAGACGGTTCAAAATGGCAAACCTTAGCTGCCTATTTAAGTCACAAGTACAAGCCCAATTCAAAGCTTACAGTACAATCTGGAATACGGTATAATTATGTGACGATTAATGCTGACTTAACAGATAACAATGCATTTTACAACCTTCCTTTTAGAATGGCTGATCTTGATACAAGCGCGCTTACAGGGACTCTTGGGTTTAGTTGGAGTCCGAACGATACCTTTCTTTGGAAATTAAATGCGACCACTGCTTTTAGAGCGCCAAACATTGATGATATCGGAAAAATTTTCGACTCTCAAGAAGGATTAGTTATGGTGCCAAACAGTGACCTTAAACCCGAATATGCGTATGGGGGAGAACTTGGCGTCACGATCAGTATAGAAGAATCTGTAATTTTTGATGGTTCGGCCTATTACACGTATTTAGACAATGCATTGGTTCGAAAAGGCTTTGCAGTCAGTGGCGCATCAGAAATGTATTACGACGGAGACATAAGCGAGATTCAAGCCATTCAAAATGCTTCTAAATCTTGGATTTATGGATTTGAAGTAGGTTCAAAAATTCGGTTTTCTAAAGCCTTAAAGTTCACCACTCAGTTTAGTTATGTACATGGTGTACAAGAAGACACTGCGGGCGTTGAATTGCCGGTTAGACATGTAGCACCTGTTTTTGGAAATGCACACCTTATATGGAAATACAAAAAGTTTCAAATGGATGGGTTTATAGACTATAATGGCACCCTTTCTGGTTCAGATATCTCTGAGGAATTAGCAGATTACTTATTTGCTTTAGATGCACAAGGCAAACCTTATGCACCGTCTTGGTTCAGTCTTAATCTTAGATCGCAATTTGATTTTAATAAATCACTTTCTGTTGTAGGGACCATCGAAAATATCACCAATCAACGTTACAGAACTTACTCTTCAGGGATTTCTGCCCCAGGAACCAATCTGGTTTTTGCGGTTACTTATAAACTGTAAGCATGTATCAAACGCACAAGACTTACACTATAGAGGAAGCCCTTTCGAAACTTCAAAAGTATTGTGCCTATCAAGACCGTTGTCACAAAGAAGTTGAGCAAAAACTCAAACAAATGCGAATGATTCCCGAAGCGGTTGAAATTATCATTGTCGCGCTCATTGAAGACAGCCACCTCAACGAAGAACGTTTTGCAAAAGCATTTGTAAGAGGAAAATTTAGAATCAAAAAATGGGGAAAAGTAAGGTTGACCTTAGAACTCAAACAACGCCAACTGTCTAAGTACATTATTAAAATCGCCCTTCAAGAAATTGACCCTAACGATTACCTTGAAACATTCCATGCACTAGCAGAAAAAAAAGAAGCAACGCTGACCGAAACGGATCCGTGGAAAAAAAAGAAAAAACTCGCCGACTACCTTCTCTATAGAGGATGGGAATCCCATCTGGTATATGACAAGGTGAATGCGATTGTCAACTAGTTTTTAGAACGCATAATTAACACCCAATAAAATATTTCCTTTTGGCATAGGGACAAAGCCTGTTTCCACATATTCTGTGTTGAGAATGTTATTTCCAATGACAGAAAGTTCAAGGTCTGAAAGCTTCAAAGTGGCTTTTACGTCCACCACGCTATAACTGGTTCCTGAAGCACGTTCGGCAAATTTATAAACGATACTTTGTGATACATTTTTTAGAAACTTCGAACGAACCGTCGCCGTAAAATGATGCGTCAATGCGTTGAGCACATATTTAGAATAGGCGGTCTTGATGTCGTTTAAATTTTCATCTAAATACGTATATCCCAAACTAATATTTTGAGTGTACAGCCCCGATTTAAAGCTGGAAGACAAATTCAATTCTACGCCTGTTGAGGTTAAACTTTTTAGATTTGTAGCGAGCCATTTATCATCTACATTTTCTTTGGTATAATCAATCAAATTATTAGAAGATCGATTAAATACAGCGATATAAGCATTAACGTTTACTCCAAAATATCTTACTCCAATTTCTCCAGAAAGTGCTTTTTCAGGCTCTAAATTTGCATTCCCTAAATCCGTTCTTCCTACATAATACAAATCGGTATAGGTTGGTACTCTATAGGTATAGCCCACATTTGCATACGCTTTAAATACATCATCAATAGAGTAGCCGACATCGACGCCTGGAAAGGCATGAAATTTAAAATCAGAGAAATAATTTACCGAGACCCCTGGCGTAATATCTAAAGTATTATCTACTAAAGAAAACCGATGCTCAACAAACAGATTTGCCATCAGTCGGTCGCGCTCCCCTAAATTAGTACTGGTCATAAACACCTTCGCAGCATCAATCCCAAAACCCGTTATTCCAGCACTTGAAGTGTAAGAGGCATTGACTTGTACCCCTACCTTATTGGAGAGATGCAAGTTTCTATAAACAGAGGGGTCTTCGCGAACATATAAGTACATATCTTGAGTCCGTTTCCAATAGATTCGTGGGGTGATTTTAAAGTTTTCAGTTTTAAATTTTGTAGAAGCTCCCACAAGACTGCTTTGTGTTTCTTCATATTGATCACTGCCACTTTCAACAGCATAAAACTGATTCGCACCAAAGTCTCGTTTGGCAAAATAACCAATCACATCAATAGGATTTGTAGTAGTATTAAAACGTCCTTTTACAAAATAATTTTGATTTTCAAAATCGGTATTATGTCGATAGCCATCAGAAGTATTTAGAGAAGCATGTCCTATAAGCGTTGTGTTTTTTAAGTTAGTCCCTAAGGTTCCAGAGGCTTGTTGTTGATTGTAAGACCCCGTTTTATATCCCACTGAATTTACAGCATCAGCATTTGATTTTGTGACGATATTAATGGCTCCCGTAAAAGCATTTTGTCCAAAAACACGTGCTGCAGGTCCTTTGATAATTTCAACCCGTTCGATTACTTCCAGAGGCAGTGCCATGTTTAATGTATGGTGGCCTGTTTGAGGGTCTTCAACTTTAATTCCATCAATCAAAAGGAGTGTTTGATCAAAACTCCCTCCACGAATGTATAAATCTGCTTGCATTCCATTGACACCTTGGCGCCTTACATCAATGCCCGCTTCTTGTTGCAGTAGCTCTGCCAAATTAGTCGCAGGACTTTGCTTTATAACTTTTGATGAAATAATTGTTATCGTGCGAGAATTCTTTTTAAAAGGCAATTCAATCGCCGTCGAAGTAATCGTAATGGAATCTAATTTTTGCGCCTCTGAAGGTTGCTGCGCCCATACATTATGAGATGAAAAAACACTAAGTACGAATAGTGATAAACAAAGTTTAGTCTTCATAAGAATTTTAGTTTTATTTGGTCAAAATTATTGTGTAAATATATAAATACTTTTATACCTCAATCCATAAAATCAAATAAATAACTTTAAACATTTCACTTGTTAAGAACAATAAAAACAGCAAATACATTACCTTTATACCATGTTTGCACTTGTTGATTGTAATAACTTTTACGCCTCCTGTGAGCGGGTTTTTAACCCGAGTTTACGCCAAAAACCGATTGCCATTTTATCGAATAACGATGGCTGTGTGATTGCGCGCAGTGACGAAGCAAAAGCACTGGGACTCCCTATGGGTGCACCTGCATTTAAGTTTAAAGCATTTTTCAAGGCCAACAACATTCAATTGTTTTCATCCAATTACGCGCTCTATGGCGACATGAGCAGTCGTGTGATGCGCATTTTAGAACAATTTTCCCCCGATGTAGAAGTGTATAGTATTGACGAAGCGTTTTTAAAACTCAACGGGTTTGATGCCTATGACTTACATACATACGGAACTGAGATGCGCCAACGCATTTTAAGTTGGACAGGGATTCCTACCTGTGTTGGGATTGCACCCACCAAGGCTTTGAGTAAAGTTGCCAATAAAATTGCCCGAAAGTTTCCTAAAGAAACAGGGGGTGTTTATGTGATTGACAGTGAAGAAAAACGCATCAAAGCTTTGAAATGGACACAGCTTAAAGATGTTTGGGGCATTGGCTCTGCACTACACAAACGCCTTTCCGTGAAGCAGTGTAAAACGGCTTATGACTTTGTACAACTCCCCGATATGTGGGTGCGTAAAACGTTTTCTATTACAGAATGGAAACTAAAAAAAGATTTGGAAGGCATTTCTAAAATTGAGACGGAAACCATTAAAAACAAACGTGCCATTGCGACCACCCGTAGTTTTGAATCTTCTATTAAAGATATTGAAGACATCAAAGAACGCATTTCTACATTTGCTTGTAGTGGTGCTGAAAAGCTTCGGAAACAAGGCTCTAGTTGTCATATGATGATTATTTTTTTACGAAGTGATTACCATAAAAAAGATACCGAGCAGCACCGTGCCAGTGTTGTGGTCAACATTCCGTTTCCTACCAACTCTAGTTTAACCCTAAGTACGAATGCCGTCAAAGCAGTGGCTTCAATTTATAAAAAAGGAATTCAATACAAAAAAGCAGGAGTCATCCTTACGGGGATTGTTCCAACAGACAACCACCAATTGCAGTTGTTTGGTGGTGAAGATCCAAAACACCTTCCGTTGATGCGTACCATCGACTTTATTAATAAAAAGTACGACGCCCCAAAATTAAAATTAGCCAATCAAGATTTAAAACGTACGTGGAAAATGCGTCAAGAACATTTATCGCCGCACTACACGACCAATTTTAAAGATATAATTACAGTCCAATGTCCATAAAACAAAACACAGCGCTTACTTTTTTCACCCCTGAAAACCTCAACACCTTAGGTGCCGTCTATTTTGATACAGGCATCTCCGCAGGATTTCCATCGCCAGCAGAGGACTTTAAACAAGAACGTCTTTCGTTAGATAACGAGCTCATCAAAAATAAAGAAGCCACTTTTTTTGCACGGGTGAGTGGGCAATCAATGATTGATGCGGGGTTGAGCGACAACGATCTTTTGGTAATCGATCGCAGCCTTTCTCCAGCCCATAATAAAATAGCGGTCTGCTTTTTAGATGGCGAATTTACGGTGAAACGTCTCAAGGTTGAAAAGGATGAGGTTTGGTTGCAGCCAGAAAATAAAAAGTATCAGCCTATCAAAATCACAGAAGAAAATGATTTTGTAATTTGGGGGATTGTCACCAATGTGATTAAAAAGGTATAAGTTAAAGTTCCTTGCGAAGTCGTGCGACAGGAAGGTCTAATTGTTCGCGGTATTTAGCCACGGTTCTTCGGGCTATTGGGTACCCTTTTTCTTTTAAAATAATTGTTAATTTTTCATCTGTCAGTGGTTTTTTCTTGTCTTCTTCAGCAACCACAGTTTCCAAGATGCTTTTAATTTCTCGGGTCGAAACTTCTTCTCCTTGATCATTGGTCATGGACTCACTAAAAAATTCTTTAATCAACTTTGTGCCATAAGGAGTGTCCACATATTTGCTATTTGCAACGCGAGACACGGTCGAAATATCCATCTCAATTTTGTCTGCAATATCTTTCAAAATCATGGGCTTTAGTTGTTGCTCATCACCTGATAAAAAATAATCTTTTTGATAATGCATGATGGTACTCATAGTGATAAACAAGGTGTGTTGACGTTGTTTTATAGCGTCAATAAACCATTTGGCAGCATCTAGTTTTTGTTTGATAAACTGTACCGCATCTTTCTGTGACTTTGTTTTTTCTTTAGAAGCCTTGTAACCTTTTAGCATTTCGTTATACGGTCTTGAAACGTGCAATTCTGGTGCATTTCGACCGTTGAGACTGAGTTCTAATTCACCTTCTGTAATTTTAATAGTGAAATCTGGAACGACATGTTCAACAGAGCGAGCGTTGTTTGAAAAGGAACTCCCAGGTTTTGGGTTCAAGCGTTCAATTTCTAAAATCGCATCTTTAAGTTGCACTTCGGTAATACTAAATTTTTGCAAAAGCTTTTTGTAATGCTTTTTTGTAAATTGTTCAAATCCCAATTCAATGATCTTCGTGGCTAATTCTGTATTGGGCGTTTGCGTTTTTCGATGCAATTGAAGCACTAAACACTCTTGAAGGTTTCTAGCACCCACGCCGGCGGGGTCTAACAGATGCACCACTTTGAGCACCGACTCAATGGTTTTTTCATCGGTATATACGTTTTGAGTAAAAGCCAAATCATCCATAATATCAAGCAAAGGACGTCGGATGTAGCCGCTATCATCGATACTCCCAATTAAAAACTCAGCGATTTGATAGTGTGTTTCCTCTAACGGAAAGGTATTCAGTTGGTCGATTAGATGTTGTGTAAAAGACGTCCCAGAAGCAAAAGGAATTGTTTTTTGTTCATCATCGGCACTGTAATTATTGGCATGAAGTCTGTATTCTGGAATTTCGTCATCGCTCAGATAGTCATCGACATTGATATCGTCTGCGTTGATTTGCTCATTGTCCATATCATTATCATTGGAATCAAACTCCTCTTCATACGTCTCTTCTTGATCTTTTCCGGTTTCGAGTGCTGGGTTTTCTTCGAGCTCTTGTTTGAGACGTTGTTCAAAAGCTTGTGTAGGCAACTGTATCAGCTTCATCAACTGAATCTGTTGAGGCGACAGCTTTTGTGATAATTTATAATGTAGGTATTGCTTGAGCATTAATTATTTCTTGAATTTTCTTTCAGAATATTGTCCGAATTTATATGCAATTAAAACTGGAATTAATGAAAAAGCCATATACGTTTCTAAAAGTCCATATTCTGATAATGTTATCAATATTGCAGTTGAAAGAATAATAAAAATTAAGTCAAAGGTTCTTTTTTTATTTTCATTTAATTTTAAGTGAGTTCCGCAATTGCAGGTTTTCTATAAAAATAAGAAAAAAAACGTTAGATATATGCTAAGCAGCACTATTTTCAAAAAATGCGATATGTTTCCCCTTAAAATTCAGCGTTAAAAGGCGTTCGTGGGTAAGGAATTACGTCGCGAATGTTACCCATTCCAGTAGCAAACATTACCAAGCGTTCAAAGCCAAGTCCAAATCCAGAATGCACAGCCGTTCCATATTTTCTCAAATCTAAATACCACCAAAGGTCTTCTTCGGGGATGTCAAGCTCCGCCATTTTTTCTTTTAAAACGTCCAAGCGTTCTTCTCGTTGCGATCCGCCAACAATTTCACCAATCCCTGGGAATAGAATATCCATGGCTCTCACCGTTTTTCCGTCCTCATTTAAGCGCATATAAAAGGCTTTAATTTTGGCTGGATAATCAAACAAGATCACAGGACATTTAAAGTGTTGCTCTACTAAAAAGCGTTCGTGCTCACTTTGTAAATCGGCACCCCATTCGTCAATAATATATTTAAACTTTTTCTTTTTATTAGGCTTGCAATTTCGTAAAATATCAATTGCTTCAGTATAGCTGACACGCTTAAAGTTGTTGTCAACAATAAAACGAAGTTTCTCAGTGAGTGGCATGGGTGCACGCTCATTTTGAGGTTTCGATTTATCTTCTTGTTCCAAACGTTGCTCTAAAAAGGCAAGGTCTTCTTTGTTGTGTTCTAAAACGTAACTGATGACATACTTCATAAAGTCTTCAGCAAGGTCCATGTTTCCAGCCAAATCCATAAAAGCAACTTCGGGCTCAATCATCCAAAACTCAGCCAAATGTCGTGAAGTGTTTGAGTTTTCAGCTCTAAATGTAGGGCCAAAAGTATAAACTTTCCCAAGCGCCATGGCATAGGTTTCTGCTTCCAGTTGACCGGATACCGTTAGATTTGTTTCTTTTCCAAAAAAGTCTTTTGAATAATCCACTTCACCTTCATCTGTTAGTGGTGGATTTTTAGGATCTAAAGTGGTTACTCTAAACATTTCGCCTGCACCTTCGGCATCACTTCCAGTGACAATCGGGGCATGCATATAGTAAAAACCATTTTTATTAAAATAAGAATGAACCGCAAATGACAGCGAAGAACGCAGTCGCATCACGGCACTAAACGTATTGGTTCGTGTACGTAAATGTGCTTGTTCTCTTAAAAACTCTAAAGAATGACGCTTGGGTTGCAAGATAGTTTTTGAAACTTCCTCCGGATCTGCATCCCCTAGAATCTCAATAGAATTCACTTGAACTTCTACCGACTGACCTTTTCCTTGACTTTCAACCAAACCGCCTTTTATGTGTACAGCAGCTCCTGTTGTAATGCGTTTTAGCAAGGCCTCATCCATGCTTTCAAAATCAACCACACATTGAATGCTTTGAAGGCAAGAGCCATCATTGAGGGCTATAAATCGGTTGGCTCTAAACGTTCGAACCCATCCTTTGACCTCAATGTCTGTATGTTTGAGTTCTTGAGTTAATAAATGTGCAACAGTGCTGGTGGTCATAAGTACAATTTTTAATACTGCAAATATAAAGTTTTAAGCTAAATTAACAGTGTATGATTTAGTCTTCTTCAAACGCTTCCTCTTCTGGAATGATATTCAGTGCGGGCTTTTTCAATACTTTCTTGTTTGCGATGCTGCGTTCTAATGATAACAACAGGCAGGGTAACAAGAGTAAATTTGCCAACATTGCCAATAATAAGGTCGCCGAAATCAAGGCGCCTAAAGCGACAGTGCCTCCAAAACTGGAGGTTATAAAGACCGAAAATCCAAAGAACAGTACAATGGATGTATAGAACATACTAACGCCTGTTTCTCGAAGTGCTGCAAAGACCGATTTTTTAATTTTCCAATGGTTTGCCAACAATTCTTGTCGGTATTTGGCTAAAAAGTGAATCGTGTCATCCACCGAAATTCCAAACGCAATACTAAACACGAGTATTGTGGAAGGTTTTATGGGCACCCCTAAAAAGCCCATCATTCCTGCGGTGATCAATAGCGGTAACAAATTCGGAATCAACGAAATGATAATCATTCGGAACGAGCGAAACATATAAGCCATAAAAAGCGAGATCAAAAAGATGGCTAGGGCTAATGATAAGACTAAGTTTCGAACTAAATATTTGGTCCCTTTTTGAAATAAATAAGCTTTTCCTGTGATGGAAACATCGTACTGTTTTTTAGGAAATAGCTTGTCAATTTTTGCTAGAAGATCTTCTTCAATACGTTCCATTTTGTCGATCCCCGCATCTTTCATAAAGGTGGTGATTCGAGCATAGCGTCCCGTACTGTCCACAAAGTTTTTTAGCAAATCGACATCTGTAGAGGCGTTTTTTGCATAGGATAAAATAAAACTATTTTCTTGTGACGAGGGCAACTGATAATACTTAGGATTCCCATTGTAATAGGCTTGTTTGGAATACTTCACCAAGCTTACTACTGAGATGGGCTTTGATAGTTCTGGAATTTCAACAATCAAATCTTCCAACGCACTCATACGTTTTAAGGTTGAAAGTTTTATGACCCCTTTTTTGCGTTTGGTATCAATCATAATTTCAAGCGGCATGACCCCGTTAAACTCTTTTTCGTAGAATTCTATGTCTTTATAAAACTCCGCTTTTTTAGGCATGTCTTCAATCAAACTCCCAGTGGTTTCAATTTGAAAAATTCCAATAATACTGATGGCGAGTAAAAGAATCGCCGTTATGTAGATAGTGATGTTTTTATGCTTAACCGTGTGCTCGATCCAATCGCCAAGGCGGTTGATCCATCGTTTGTTTAAATGCTCTAAATGCTTCTCTTTTGGGATCGGCATAAAACTATAAATGATAGGAATGATTAATAAGCACAATAGAAAAATGGCAATTATACTCAGGGAGGCAACGATTCCAAATTCGGTCAGTAATTTACTTTGTGTGATTATAAAAGTCGCAAACCCTGAAGCCGTGGTTACATTGGTCATCAACGTGGCATTCCCAACTTTCGAAATCACCCGCTGAAGGGACTTGGCTTTGTTTCCGTGTTTGTTGACTTCGTGCTGGTATTTATTTATCAGGAAAATACAGTTTGGAATTCCAATGACAATAATGAGTGGTGGGATCAAGGCTGTAAGCACGGTAATTTCGTACTGTAACAGTCCTAAAATTCCAAAGGTCCACATCACCCCAATAACCACAACAATCATCGAAATGAAAGTGGCTCTAAACGATCTGAAAAAGAAAAAGAAAATAAGCGAGGTGACTAAAATGGCCGCTAAAATAAAGAGGCTGATTTCGTCAACAATATTTTGAGCATTTAGCGTTCGTACATAGGGCATCCCAGAAACGCGCACATCTAAACCAGAGGCATCTTCAAAGGTTTTCACTTTTGGAATTAAAACGTCTTCAATAAATGCCTTTCGCTCCGGGGTATTGACAATCGATTTATCTAAATAGATCGCCGTTCGAATGGCTTCGGTTTCTTTGTTAAAAAGAATGTTATCGTAAAAAGGGTAGTCCTCAAAAAGGGCTTTTTTCAGCGCATTTACTTCGGATTGTGTTTGTACAGAATCTTTAATAAAAGGGATGAGGTCAAATTGTTTTTTGCGCTCATTTTTAACCAGTTTCTGTAAATCTTTTATCGCAATGACGGCGTCCACGTTGGGATGTGCATCAAAACTTTTAGAAAATGCATTCCAAGCATTCAGTTTTTTGACAGTGAGTAGGGTACTGTCTTTCACGCCCATGACGATCAAATTGCCTTCTTCTCCAAAAATATCTAGGAAATGATTGTATTCTAAATTGATCGGATGCTTGTCCGGCAACAGGTTGGCTTCGGTATAAGTGAAGCGCATATTGTTCCATTGCATGGAGAAAAACCCTGTTGTCAGCGCAACGGCGACAAGAATCAGAATTCTATTTCTTAAGATGAGTCGTGCAACGGTTTCCCAAAACCCGCTTGAAAAGAGTTTAAACATAGTCTTTTTTGATGGCGTCAAAGGTAGATAAAATGAATCAAAAGGAAGGGTATGGAGCGCTTAAGTTTCCATCACAATCCTTAAAAATTTGAGGGATTAAATTTTGAGGATTTCTATTTCTTTTGCAGCGTATAATTCTTCTGCTTTTTTGACGTGTGCATCGGTGAGTTGTTGTACATCGACTTCCGCATTTTTTTGAAGATCTTCAGAAGCATCTTCAGTATTTTTAATTTCTGAATTTGCATCTTTTCTTGCAGCACGGATGGAGATTTTTGCTTCTTCCACTTCAGATTTTGCTTGTTTGGCTAACTCGCGACGGCGTTCTTCTGTCAATGGCGGCACATTGATTATGATGGTTTCGCCATTATTCATCGGATTGAATCCTAAATTGGCAATCATTATGGAACGTTCTATTTCTTGTAACATCGCTTTTTCCCATGGCTGAACGGTAATCGTCCGTCCGTCTGGAGTGTTCACGTTGGCGACTTGTGCCAAAGGGGTTTGAGAGCCATAATAATCGACCATCACACTGCCCAGCATGGTGGGACTTGCTTTTCCTGCGCGGATGTTTACAAATTGTTTTTCTAAATGCTTCAACGCATTTACCATTGCTTCTTTTGTGCTATCCAGTATAAAATCTATGTCTTCGTTCATGGTTGAATCTTTTTATAAGTATGGTAAATGTTTATTTAGCTCACGGTCGTTCCGATGGCTTCCCCAGAAACAATCTTTAGAAGGTTTCCGTGTTTATTCATATCAAAAACAATAATTGGTAAGTCGTTCTCTTGGCTTAATGTAAAGGCTGTTGTGTCCATTACTTTGAGTCCTTTTTTCAATACATCCTCAAAACTAATGGTATTAAATTTAATGGCTGTCTTGTCTTTTTCGGGATCGGTATTGTAAATACCATCCACTCGGGTGCCTTTCAAAATCACATCGGCTTCAATTTCGATGGCTCGAAGTACTGCGGCTGAATCGGTTGTGAAATAAGGATTTCCTGTACCGCCACCAAAAATCACAACACGTCCTTTTTCTAAGTGGCGCATGGCACGACGTCGAATAAAAGGCTCTGCAACTTCGTTGATTTTTATGGCGGACTGTAAACGGGTTGGAACACCTGCGTTTTCCAACGCACTTTGCAATGCCAGACCATTAATCACGGTGGCTAACATGCCCATGTGATCGCCTTGAACACGGTCCATACCATTACTGGCTCCTGCAACACCTCTAAAAATATTACCACCACCAATCACAATGGCTACTTCAATGCCTTGCTCAGTGATTTGTTTGATTTGATCCGCGTAGTCGGACAAACGATCGGGATCGATTCCATAATTGCGATTCCCCATTAGGGCTTCTCCAGATAACTTGAGTAATATTCGTTTGTATGTCATAATTGGTGTCGATCGTTGTGCAAATATACGCAATATCTTAAATCCAAAAAGCGGTTTTTGGGAATTCTAATCAATTTTGAATGGAATCTGTTTTTTGGGTTTTACGTTTATTTATTCTACAACAATAAATAGACTCTAATTGTATTCTATAATAAAAATAATATGTGGATGTTTACCAGATTTAGTAATTACTAAAAAATATACTACAGCATCCCAATTAACGGAACTTAATTAACGATCACTTTCTTAATTACTTTTTCAGTATTGGAAGACACTTCCAGAAAGTAAATTCCCGAATTTAAACGACTTACATCAAGACTGTTGGTGTTGTTTTCTTTTTTAAGGATCAGTTTGCCATACACGTCATAAAGTGCTAAGCTGTTGAGGGCGACTTTAGCCGTGATATGAATAGTATCCGTTGCAGGGTTTGGATACACACTGAGTGTACTGTCTAAATTTAAATCAGTAATACTTAAAGGTGCAGCTTGGTATACTTTCACATAATCGACAATCATTGAGGCTTGTGTAAAGTTGGAATCGATCGTTCCGGAAATCCCTCCCATTGCGAGGTTTAGCAATATAAATTGATCTTCGTAAAAGGGCCAGGTGTCGTCATTTTTGTTTGAAGGGTTGTAGGTGTAAAACCCAGCACCATCCACTAAAAACGTAATTTGATCTGGCGACCAATTCATAGAATAAATATGCCAATCGTTTACGTCCGAAATATCAATCCCTGAGGTGTTTATGGTTGCCCCGCTACTAGAAGGGGTGTGTAGTGAACCAGCCACATGATTTAACGCTCCTAAACCGTGCTCCATAATGTCTATTTCTCCACAGTAGGGCCAACGCGTGTCCCAGGTTCCATAACTAGAATGCCAAAAAGCACCCTGTTCATAAATATTTTTGCCGAGCGTCCAAATGGCAGGCCAAGTCCCGTCATCACTTGGTAGTTTTGCGCGGACATCAACTCTCCCATACGTAAACGCAAACTTTGAGTTGAGTCGTGCTGATGTATAGTTTTTTGTCAACCCTTGATCCGTCCAGATTTCATCTTTTGCAACGATATTTAGATTTCCTGAAGTGTCCACAAAAGAATTATCTATGCGGTTGGTGTAATGCTGCTCCTCGCCATTGGCCCAACCAATGCCTGGTATAATAACTTGAGTTTGGTAGTGCCAATTCGTTGGATTCACCACTCCTGGAGTGTCAAAGTTATCTTCCCAAACCAATGTATCATAAATCACATCCAATGCGTTTGGGTCGGTCTCTACTGAGCCATCATCAATATCATCCAATAAATACGTTCCTGCTGTTGTGACGTTTCCATCAATGAAAATGGTCAATCGGTCGTAAGCTCCGCTTGCATTTATTGGTGTAGTACCATCTGAACTTAATACGGCATTTGCAAAATCGAATGTAATTCCTGTGGTCCATCCGCCTCCAGAAGCCACGTTTTGGGTTACCTCAACATCTGCATTTACGCCATCTTCTAATTTAAGAAGTATGGTGTGTGCATTGGCATCATATCCATAGAAAGAAAGTGAAATGGTTTTTTGAAAATCTAAATCAATAGGTCTTTCTAAACTAAGCGTAAACCCTTGCCAAGTTGCACCATTATTATAAAATTTCCCCACATCGTTTCCAGAATCATCGGGATCTGTATGAAAAGAAAAACCACTGCCGCCAAAAGTTGTAAAATTTTCTGAAGAATCAGAAAAATTGATGGGCATTTGTTGTGCGAAAGAAAGTTGTGCAGCAATTAAAAACACAAGAGAAAGTTGGGTAAAGTTAAATTTCATTGGTATAAATTTTAAAAACATAAAAATATAGTATTTCACTACATTATTTTTGTTTTTCACTATACAAAAACCATACAAGTTGATTTTTACTTAAAATTAAGCATAAAAAAAACCTATTCAGCAAGCCAAACAGGTTTTAAATAAAATATATATAGTATGTTATCCTAAAGATACACGTTTAAAACCAGTGATAGACACATCGCCATAGCTTTCAACATATTTTGCAACTCTTACCTTATCGTCTTTGATAAAGTTTTGATCTAACAAACATTGTTCTTGATCTAAAGAAGTATTATCAGAAATGAAACGTTCCATTTTACCAGGTAAAATTTTGTCCCAAATTTGTTCTGGCTTTCCTTCAGCTTTCAACTCAGCTTTTGCAGCATCTTCAGCTTGTGCCAACGCGTCTGCCGTTAATTGTGCCATTGAAATGTACTGAGGAATGTTTTTAAGCGTTTTTCCTAAACGGCCTAACTCGATATTATCTTTTTCAATCACCGCGATTCTAGCTTCTGTTTCAGAGGCAATGAATGCTGGGTCAAAATCTTTGTAAGAAAGTGTTGTAGCACCCATAGAAGCAACTTGCATTGCAACGTCTTTTACCAAAACGTCAGCGTTGTCTACTTTCGCAGATAAACCAACAAGGGCAGCAATTTTATTGATATGTACATAAGAACCTACATAGGCAGCTTCAATTTTATCAAAGGCGTTAATGTCTAGTTTTTCACCAATCACACCTGTTTGTTCGATTAATTTTTCAGCAACTGTCATGCCACCAAAATCAGCCGCTAAAAAGGCTTCTTTAGTATCGTGGTTTAGTGCGATATCTCCAAACTGACTTGCTAAGGCTAAAAAGTTCTCGTTTTTTCCAACGAAATCAGTTTCACACCCTAAAACGATGGCAACACCAACCGTATTGTCAGCATTAATTTTTGCAACAGCAGCCCCTTCAGAAGAGTCACGATCGGCTCTATTAGCGGCTACTTTTTGTCCTTTTTTACGAAGGTTGTCAATTGCTTTATCAAAATCGCCTTCAGCTTCAACCAAGGCTTTTTTACAGTCCATCATTCCTGCGCCTGTCGCTTGTCTTAATTTATTTACTTCAGCAGCTGTTATTTTTATCATGATTTAATTGTTTAAAAAAAGCCGTTCAAATTTTCCGTGGGAAGAACTGAACGACTTTGTTATTGCTTAATACTTATAATTAGTTTGTTATTCTTCTTCCTTAGCAACTTCTTCTACTACAGGAGCTTCAGGAGCCTTCGCTACTTTTTTAGCTTTTGCGGTTTTAGGAGCAGCAGCAGTCTTTTTAGCTTTAGGTGCTTCCGTTTTTTCAACTTTTGCTTCAACTTTTGCTTCGGCAGTATCTGCTTTTGTTTCTGTTGTCGCTTCAGTTTTTGCTTCTTTTGGAGCCTCCGCTGCTTTTTCAGCATCTTTAGTATCCTTTTCAGCTTTTCTTGCAGCCAAACCTTCGGCAATCGCCTCGGTTACATTTGTAAGAATTTTATCGATAGATTTAGAAGCATCATCATTTGCAGGAATTACATAATCCACTTGTCTTGGATCAGAATTTGTATCCACCATTGCAAAGATTGGAATGTTTAATTTTTGCGCTTCTTTGATCGCGATATGCTCACGTTTGATATCAATTACAAATAGCGCTCCTGGAAGACGCGTCATATCTGAAATTGAACCTAAATTCTTTTCTAATTTTGCTCTTAAACGATCTACTTGTAAACGTTCCTTTTTAGAAAGCGTTAAAAAAGTACCGTCTTTTTTCATACGGTCAATAGTGGCCATTTTCTTAACAGCTTTACGGATCGTTACAAAGTTAGTTAACATTCCACCAGGCCATCTTTCAGTAATGTAAGGCATGTTGACGCTTCCTGCTTTTTCAGAGACGATATCTTTTGCTTGTTTTTTGGTCGCAACAAATAATATTTTACGACCTGAGATTGCAATTTTCGCTAAAGCTTCAGAAGCTTCTTCAAGTTTTGCAGCTGTTTTATACAGGTTAATGATATGAATACCATTACGCTCCATATAAATGTAAGGAGCCATGTTTGGATCCCATTTTCTTGTAAGGTGACCGAAGTGTACACCACTGTCTAATAATTCTTTTACTTCTACTAATGCCATTTTGTAATAGTTTACGTTCTGTTGAATTAGCAATGCTTGACTGGCTTATGTTTTTAAAGCCTTAAACATTTAGATGCTAAACTAAGTCTTGGTAGTTGGCCCACCATAGACAACAATAACTGGTTTAAATAATAAATATTAACGTTTAGAGAATTGGAATTTTTTACGCGCTTTTTTCTGTCCGAATTTTTTACGCTCAACCATTCTTGGATCTCTTGTCAATAAGCCTTCTGGTTTCAGAACACCTCTGTTTTCTTCATCTAATTCGCACATTGCACGAGATAAAGCTAAACGAATTGCTTCTGCTTGACCTGTAATACCACCTCCAAAAACATTTACTTTAACATCGAAGCTTCCTTCATTGTCAGTCAATGCAAAAGGTTGGTTGATTTTGTACTGTAAAGTTGCTGATGGAAAATAATCCTTAACATCTTTTTTGTTCACGGTAATTGATCCTTTTCCAGGAACAAGATAAATACGTGCTACGGCCGTTTTTCTACGACCAATTTTGTGAATAACCTCCATTAGTTAACTTCGTTTAAATTGATTGCTTTTGGTTTTTGAGCTTCGTGAGAATGCGCAGTTCCAGCCACAACGTTTAGATTACGGAATAATGCAGCACCTAATTTGTTTTTAGGCAGCATTCCTTTAACTGATTTTTCAACTAACCTTGTTGGATCTTTAGCAAACATCTCAGTTGCAGTTAGTGATCTTTGACCTCCTGGATAACCTGTATGACGGATGTAAGTCTTTTCAGTCCATTTGTTTCCAGATAGAATTATTTTTTCTGAATTGATAACAATGACGTTATCTCCACAGTCAACGTGTGGTGTAAAGTTAGTTTTATGCTTACCTCTTAAAAGTATTGCAACTTTAGAAGCTAAACGTCCTAACGTTTCTCCTTCAGCATCTATCAAAACCCACTGCTTGTTCACAGTAGCTTTGTTGGCCGATATTGTTTTGTAGCTTAATGTATCCACACTAATTTTTTTTTCTTATTAAACATTCCTCCCTTAAAAAAGAGTTTGCAAATCTACAATTATAAATTGTTATTAACAAAATCTATTTTGAGTTTATTTTGAGTTTGATTTTCAATGGATTTGCTATGGACGTTTTGATGATAAGTTATCGTATTTACCCTGATTGAAATAAAGTTTAACAAATAATTTTATAGGTTTATAAATTTCATTTTTAATATTTGTACTTCAAGAACCTGTAATTCTTACGCTATGAATTTTTTTAAGTTCCTATGTTGTCTCTTTTGTATAGGTTTCTGTACACTTACAGCGCAAGAAGAATCAAAGGCTCCTTCAAAAAAATACACAACCCTTGAAATTGAGTCCGCTAATGCACCCTCAATTGATGGAAATCTCGACGATTCAATATGGGCATCCGTAGAATGGGGGAGTGATTTTATCGAAGTCAACCCCGATGAAAACACAGAACCCTCTGTGCAAACCAAATTTAAAATACTCTACGATCAAAAACACCTTTACATCGCTTTAAAAGCATTGGATCCAGAACCCGAAACAATCACCAACCGCCTTTCGCGACGGGATGGATTTGTGGGAGACCGGATCAATGTCCTTATAGATAGTTACCACGATTTACGAACCGGCTTTCTGTTTACAGTCACAGCGGCTGGTGTACGAGGCGATGAATTTATCACGGATAATGGCGACAATATTGATGAGAGTTGGAATCCTATATGGAGTACCAAAGCCCTAATTGACGATGAAGGGTGGTCCGCTGAAATGAAAATTCCGTTAAGCCAACTACGTTTTAGTAACGATCAGAATCAGGTTTGGGGTTTGAATGTCGCTCGAAATTATTTTAAAAATAATGAATTTTCCGCATGGAATCGAATCCCTGTTGGTGCAGCGGGTTGGGTCAGTGAAGCCGGGGAATTACAAGGCTTGAAGAATATCAAGCCCCAAAAACAAATCGAAATACAACCTTTTATAGTCACGTTATTAGACAGTTATGAAGCCGAAGCAGGCAACCCTTATGCCGATGGCAATGATTTTAATTTGAATGCAGGCCTTGATGCAAAAATTGGCATTACGAACGATTTGACCCTTGACGTGACCATCAACCCCGATTTTGGACAGGTAGAAGCCGATCCTGCAGCGATCAACTTGGATGGCTTTGAGATATTTAATAGAGACCAACGCCCTTTTTTTGTGGAAAATAAAAATATTTTTGATTACCGATTCGCAGACAATCGGAACAATTTATTTTTTTCTAGACGAATTGGTCGTACTCCACAAGTGTACCCAGATACGGCTGACGAGGCTTTTGTGAATCAACCTCAAAATACAAAGATTTTGGGGGCTGCAAAATTTAGTGGAAAAACCAAAAATGGCTGGTCTATAGGTGTATTGGAAAGTATGACCTCAAAAGAATTCACAGAGATCAGTACCAATGGCAACACCTCCGAATCGCTAGCTGAGCCGTTTACTAATTATTTTGTCGGGCGGGTTCAAAAAGATTTTAATAAAAAAAACACCTTCCTCGGTGGTATGTTTACAGCCACCAATCGCTCCTTGACTTCACAAGTTTCTGATCTCAGAAAATCAGCCTATTCTGGGGGTTTAGATTTTAAACACCAATGGAAAAATAGGGCCTATTTTATGGAAGCTAATATTGTCATGAGTCATGTGCAAGGAAGTAAAGAAGCCATTAAACTGACCCAAGAAAATTTAACGCATCTTTTCAATAGAGTGGATGCAAGTCATCTTAAAGTTGATCCAAACCGTACCTCACTCACAGGAACTGGAGGCCGTTTTGGATTTGGAAAAGTAGGGGGGCAACATTGGAATTATAACGCGGGATTTAAATGGGTCTCTCCTGAACTCGAATTGAATGACATTGGTTTTTTGAGAAGTGCAGATGAGATGATTCAATATACTAACTTAAGATACAGAAGTATAAAACCTACAGGTATTTTTCGAGACTTTAACATGCGTTTTAATCAGTTTTCCTCCCATGATTTTGAGGGGAACTACAATAGAATGCAGTATGAGATAAAAGGTTCTGCGAGCTTCATCAACAACTGGGGTATCGATTTTGGGGCGGCTCATAAACCTCGTATTTTTTCAAACAGTGTTTTAAGAGGCGGGCCGCGTTGGCGGTTTTCTCAAGAAAATTTTCAATTCTTTTTTGTGGGTTCTGACCAACGGAAAAAATTTAACGGCGTTGTTGGGATCATTCATTCTCAAGCCAAAGAAGACAATTTTTCGTTATTAAAGTTTGAATCTAGGTTAAGCTACCAACCCACCAATGCGCTCAATATTTCATTGGCTCCAGAATATAGCATCTCCAAAAGTAAAACACAATATGTGACACAGCCAGATGAAAGTACAAGGTATGTATTGGGAACGATTGACAATCATACACTCACAGCCTCGGTGCGGTTTGATTACACCATCAACCCTAATTTATCGATTCAATATTATGGACAACCTTTTATTTCACGTGGCCGCTATACGGATTTTAAATATGTGACAAATCCAGTAGCAGACCAGTTGAAGGACCGTTTTCAGAATTATGACGCCAATCAAATCAGCATTAATGGAGATGATTTTCAGGTAGATGAAAATTTAGACGGTACCATGGATTATAGTTTTGAAAACCCCGATTTTTCGTATGTTCAATTCAACTCTAATTTGGTTTTAAGATGGGAATACATCCCAGGGTCCGAACTATTTTTGGTATGGGCACAAGGAGTTGCAAGCAGTATTGAATCGTCGAATGGTTTATTTGAAGGATTTCAAACGGGTATTTTAGACCAACGCCCTCAGAATATTTTCTTACTAAAAGCTACCTATCGGTTTATTTTATAACTAAATAAAACAAGGTTCAGTTAGGGGTGTTTATTTCCAAAATTTACGTGGCTAAAATAGATTTTAGAAGTATCTTTGCAGCTAAAATGTGAAGAAATTTCACCTTTATGTCGAACCACACTTACACAACATCTAAAGCAACAACATTCCTAGCCGATTTTAAGGCAGTCACCAAAATGGGCTTGTCTATTAGCGTCGTATTTTCATCCTTAGCAGGTTATTTATTAGCAGCCGATGTCGTTGATTTTCAGACTTTAGTTCTCTTAGCTATTGGAGGGTATTTTATGGTAGGCGCTTCTAATGTGTTCAATCAAATTATAGAGCGCGACTTAGATGTGCTCATGGACCGCACCAAAAACAGACCCATCCCCGCCGGAAGAATGACGGTGACTTACGCCTTTATCCTAGCAATTATTTTGACTGTTGCAGGACTGTCTATTTTATACAGTATCAACGAGCGTACCGCCATGTTTGGTGCCATTTCAATATGTTTATACACGAGTGCATACACCCCTTTAAAAACAAAAACTCCACTCTCCGTTTTTGTGGGAGCCATTCCCGGAGCGATTCCTTTTATGTTGGGATGGGTGGCTGCCACTGGAAAATTCGGAATTGAGGCAGGTGTCTTATTTATGCTTCAATTTTTTTGGCAATTCCCACACTTTTGGGCCATCGGTTGGTTTCTACATGAAGACTATCAGAAAGCAGGCTTTAATATGTTACCAACAGGAAAACGCGACAAAGGCACTGCACTTCAAGCCATTATATATACCGCTTGGACGATTCTTATTTCGATTGTACCTGTGTTTGGTTTTACAGGCAGACTACAGCTCTCTGTTGTCGCCATGATTCTAACACTTGCAGCCGGTTTTTGGTTTTTATACTACGGATTTAGACTGTTTAAAAATCTAACCGATAAAGCCGCACGCCAACTGATGTTGTCGAGTGTTGTTTATATTACTTTAATTCAAATTATTTACGTTTCAGATAAATTTATCAGACTATGGATTTAACGCAAGGTACTACCCAGGTAAAACAAAAGCGCGCAAAAAAAATGATGTTATGGTTTGGGATCGTCTCCTTAATCATGTCTTTTGCAGGCCTCACAAGTGCTTTTATTGTGAGTAGCTCACGAGAAGATTGGCTCTCCGATTTTGTACTGCCAAACTCATTTATATACAGTACCTTAATAATTCTTTTGAGCAGTATTCTTTTATATGCCGCGAAGCAAACCCTAAAAAAGAATCAGGCAACGACCACCACATCCCTTCTTATAGGCGTGTTAGTTCTTGGAATTGCATTTATCTATTCTCAGATTTTAGGATTCAATCAAATCATCGATTCAGGGTATAATTTCACAGGCCCTACCAGTAATATTACAATGTCCTATATATATGTAATTGCGGTGGTTCATATCGTGCATGTTCTAGCAGGGCTTGTATGTCTCATTGTGGTTATTATCAATCAATTAAATAAAAAATATTCATCGGAAAACACTCTTGGATTTGACCTTGCTTCTACATTTTGGCATTTTGTAGATATCTTATGGTTATATCTCTTTTTCTTTTTATATTTCTTTAACTAAATAAAATTCTTATTTTTGCACAACTCAAAATAAATTGCAGTTATGGACTCTACAGTAGTTAGCACCGGAACAGAAGGAAAAACTTGGGGCGGAGGGAATCAACCCCTCAAGTCAAGTTATGGTAAAATGATGATGTGGTTTTTCATCGTTTCCGATGCATTAACCTTTTCAGGCTTTTTAGCAGCCTATGGATTTTCAAGATTTAAGTTTATTGACTATTGGCCAATTGCCGATGAAGTCTTTACACACGTTCCCTTTTTGCACGGGCAAGAACTTCCAATGATTTATGTTGCTTTCATGACCTTTGTGTTGATTATGTCATCTGTGACCATGGTACTCGCCGTAGATGCAGGACATGAAATGAAAAAAAACAAAGTCATCTGGTATATGTTTTTTACCATTATTGGAGGGGCTATTTTTGTAGGCTCGCAAGCATGGGAATGGGCAACATTTATCCAAGGAGATTATGGAGCTGTACAAACCAAAGGTGGGAATATCCTACAGTTTGGGACCTATAAAACAATTGATGGTGAAGAAGTCTTTAAGCGCATTGCAGTCGAAGATTTCACAACCGCATCTCATACAGACCGTACACAACATGAAAATAAAAATGGGATTTGGTTTGTAGGTGAAGGCGCTTTACCAGCCTTTTCTGTGAGCGATGTATTCCACGGTTTAGAGTCACATCCAGATGTATTGGTAAGAACACAAACAATTAATGAGGAGGGCGAAAAGACAGTACTCTCTAGAGCAGCCTCTTTAAAGCAAGTTAAAAATAATGGAAAACGCTATGTAAAAGGAGCGAATTTGGAGGTCAATGAATATGGGACTCCCTTATTTGCCGATTTCTTTTTCTTCATTACAGGCTTCCACGGATTTCACGTATTATCAGGAGTTGTCATAAATATCATCATCTTTTTTAATGTAATTATTGGAACCTACGAACGTCGTAAAAATTACGAAATGGTAGAAAAAGTAGGTCTTTACTGGCACTTTGTAGATTTAGTTTGGGTATTTGTATTTACATTCTTCTACCTAGTTTAACCGCATATATTTTTTAAAATGGCAGAACACGCACATAAGTTAGAAATTTTTAGAGGCTTAATAAAGTTTAAGTCCAATACACAAAAAATATGGGGAGTCCTTTTGTTACTTTCCATTATTACAGCAGTAGAAGTGGTGTTAGGGGTTTACAAACCAGCTTCCTTAATGGTTCCGTCAATGACCCCTTTTGAGGGCGGGTTTGGAGCGTTATTAGGCAACATCCTATTCTCGGGATTCATATACATGAAAAGCCTTAATTTAATATTTATAGTGCTTACTATTGTCAAAGCCTATTATATTACTTGGGACTTTATGCACATGCGCGATGAAACAAAATCCCTTCGAAGATTAGTCGCTTGGACCGTCATCTTTCTTATTTGCTACCTCTTGTTTATTTTACTACAAGAAGGCGGCTATATAGAATCTGTGTACACAAACGGATATGTGAAACGCGATTTCTAAAAAATAGATAAATATTAACATTAAAAAGGCGGCTTATTAAAGCCGTCTTTTTTATTTTTGTAGTATGAATATCACCAAATTCAAAAAACCGTTTGTACTCTCGGTACTGTTTTTTTTACCCGTTCTATTTTTGTTGTTTTTATACCCTTCAAAACACAATTATAAGACACTGGATATTATTAAAAAAGACATTCCAAAGCTCACTAGTTTTGTAACTAAAGACGGAGAAGCCATACAATTAGAAAATCACCTCACCGTATTAGGATTTTTAGGAGACACACCGTTGGAAGATGCCATTTTAGCACTCAACCTAAAAGAATTGGTCTATGATAAGTTTAGAGGTTTTAAACGCTTCCAGATTGTTATTTTAGTTCCTGAATCCGCAAAGGCGCAAGTTGAACAGTTAGAAACAGAACTCAATCAATACGAATTCTTAGAGTATTGGAAATTTGGATTTGGAACACCTTCAGATATTTTAGTGGCCCATCAATCGCTCAAAATTTCAACCGTTTTAGATTCAAACCTAAGAACATCAGAGGTTTTTATTATTGATAGAGAACGCCATCAAAGAGGACGTTTGGACGATCGTGATAAAAACCAAATAAAAAAGAAAGTACCTCTGTATGGCATGAGTTCATACGATTGTTTGGAAGTCTCCATCCTTAAAAACAAAATGAGTGAAGATATGCGTATTTTGTTTACAGAATACCGCCAAAAACGCAAAGGAAATTTTAATTCTACAAGCCGTAGAGCAGACGATTTAAAAGCAGATGAAAAAAACTAGTTATTCATACGTAGGTGTTTCGTTTATCATTCTAATTTTTGGAATTATTGTGGTTCCTAAAATTATAGATCGCATTCAAAATAACGATATCGTAAGTACGGACGGGCGTAGTAAAGACGTTCAAATGACCGTTTCTGATACCACGCCTTTATCGTATCTTATCATCAATGGCGAAGCTAAAAAAGTGATGCCTTTTCAGTTTGTCAATCAAGATGGAATCATGATTTCCAATGCCAATTTTGCCGGCAAAGTGTATCTTGTTGAATTTTTCTTTTCAACCTGTCCAACGATCTGCCCAAAAATGAATAAAAATTTAGTGGACATTCAAAACACATTTCCAGACCGTCCCGATTTTGGAATCGCTTCGTTTACTATCAACCCAGAATACGACACCCAAGCGGTTTTAAAAACCTATGCCGATGATTATGGAGTGACCAATCCCAATTGGCATTTTATGACCGGCGATAAAGAGGCAATATACAATCTTGCGAATGCAGGTTTTAATCTATATGCTGCTGAGGTCGAAGGTGCCGATGGAGGCTTTGAACATTCAGGAAACTTTGCACTTATCGATAAAGAAGGGTACATTCGCTCCAGAACAGATGCTTTTGGAAATCCAAAAATCTATTACAAAGGAATTATTAGCCAAGCAGAACAATTTGATGAAGATGGCGAATCCGAAGACATCAGCGCTCTTAAAGAAGATATTTTAAAATTACTAGAAAATGAATAACACACCATTATCAGCTGAAAAAAAATACCAACTATGGATTAATGTTGTGTCCGTAGCCGTTCCTGTTGTAGTCGCATTACTGTTTATGGTGCGTTTACCGAATGTAGAGTCGCTTACATTTTTACCCCCTATTTATGCTTCTATAAACGGTATTACAGCTGTTTTATTGATATTGGCATTTGTTGCCATTAAATATAAAAAAATAGCATTGCATGAAAATTTAATGAAAACAGCCATTGTTTGTTCTTTCTTGTTTTTAGGAATGTATGTGGCGTATCACATGACCAGTGATTCCACAAAATATTTGGGAGAAGGTGGCATCAAATATGTCTATTATATTATTTTATTTAGCCATATCATTCTTTCAATAATCGTGATTCCCTTAGTGCTTATCAGTTACGTACGAGCGCGTCTTGGAAACTTTGAATCCCATAAAAAAATAGTGCGCTATGCATTCCCAGTGTGGCTATACGTCGCTGTAACGGGCGTAATTGTATATCTCATGATCCGCCCTTACTATATTTAAATCATGAAGCGAGCCACCCTTATATTGATTTTTATATTGCCATTTGCAAGTATAAGTGCACAGTGTGCAATGTGCAGAGCCGTTTTAGAGAGCGAAGTGGGCCAAGCCACAGCTAAAGGCGTTAACAACGGCATTGTGTACCTAATGATCATTCCCTATATTTTAATTGGAGGAGTAGCATTCTTTTTGTACCGCTATTTGAAAGACTCTAAATAAGAACTATTTCTTCAGTTCAAAGTTCATCAACTCAGTCATTGAGATTTTCAGCACCTTAGAAATTTTAAACAACGTTAAGATTGTAATGTTGCGTTTACCATTCTCGATATTAGAATAACTTCCACTATCCATATCACAGAGTTTGGCAACAGTTTTTTGACGTAGTTGTTTTTCTTGACGAATCAGTCTTATATGATAGCCCAAAGATTTCAAGATTATATTATTTTGTTCTTTGAAATTTCCCACAGAATTTAATAGTTAGTTAAAATTAAACGGTTAGATATTTATAAATTAGAATTTAGTTCAATTAATGGTATGGAATCCATTAAAAAAAGGATCAAACCATTCAATATTACAAATTATATATACAAATCTCGTGGTTTATTTAAGAAATCTACATCTTAAATGTGGTTTTTTTTTATTTATTGGACTATACTTCAAATTATTGAAATTTAAAAATATCAATTCTTTTAATAATGCGTTTCCCAACTAAAAAAAAGCCAATTTTTTGTTTAAAACGACCCTCTTTTTTTTTAACAATTTATTTTACCCTTTTTATGTAACAAAATGTAACTTTGAACGTCTTATTTATTCATTGTTCGTTCAATCAAGTAACCAAATCAAATTATGTTAGAAATAAAACAACTTCATAAATCCTATGCCATTGGGGATTCCAGTTTACATGTTCTTAAAGGGATTGACCTTTCTGTAGCACAGGGCGAGATGGTCGCTATTATGGGATCTTCAGGATCTGGGAAATCAACTCTTCTGAACATCATAGGCATGTTAGACGAAGCAGATGGAGGAGACTATATACTAGATCAAGTTCCTATTAAAAATTTGACAGAAAAGAAAGCCGCGATTTATCGCAATAAATTTTTAGGATTTATTTTTCAATCGTTTAACCTTATTAATTATAAAAATGCCCTTGAAAATGTAGCGTTGCCTTTGTACTATCAAGGCCTCAAACGAAAAGAACGTCAGGAAAAAGCACGTTTTCACCTCGAAAAAGTAGGCCTCTTAGATTGGGAAACGCATTTGCCAAGTGAATTGTCTGGAGGACAAAAACAACGGGTCGCTATTGCCCGTGCCTTAGCCTCCGATCCAAAACTCCTTTTAGCAGATGAACCCACAGGTGCGCTAGATACGACCACCTCTTACGACATCATGGCATTTTTACAACAACTCAACAACGAAGGCAAAACGATTTTAATCGTCACCCACGAGGAGGATATCGCTGCCATGTGCAAACGCATTGTACGTTTGCGAGATGGCGTCATTATGGAAGATAAAAAAGTAACCCAAGTTAGAGCAGAATCCCATGTTTGATATCGATTTTTGGCGCGAAATTTTTCAAAGCATCAACAAAAACCGCACACGAAGTTTGTTGTCCGGATTTACGGTGACCTTTGCGATTTTGTTATTTACCATATTATTTGGGCTTGCCAATGGGTTAAACAACACCTTTGCAGAAGCCTTTGTGGACGATGCTGCCAATGCCATGTTTATCCGCTCAGGAACAACAACCAAGGCCTATAAAGGCATGCAAGCGGGACGACGCATACAGTTTAGAAATGAGGACTATGAATACATCAAAACAGATTTTGATGACGATGTAGAGTTTATCACCTCTCGGATTTATAAAAATGTGGCCGCCTCCTTTAGAAATGAAAAAAATAACTATTCCTTACGCGCCGTACATCCTGACCACCAGTATTTAGAGAAAACCAAAGTATATCAAGGACGCTATATCAATCAACGCGATATGGATCTAAAAACCAAAGTGGTCGTCATAGGCAAGTTGGTCAAAGAAGATTTATTTTTAAAAGTGGATCCCTTAGGGAAGTATATTAATTTAAGCGGGATTCCTTATAAAGTTGTCGGTGTTTTTTCAGATGACGGTGGCGATGACGAAGAACGACTGCTGTATATGCCGCTCTCGACAGCCCAGCAAGTTTATGGCAATAATGATTATGTCGATCAAATTAATCTTACTTACAAACCCGAACTAGATTTTAACCAAGCGATTGATTTTGGATTGGATTTAGAGAAAAAATTAAAAGAACGGTTTTTAGTCGCCACTAACGACCAGCGCGCGGTCCGCATTTTTAATATGGCGATGCAAAATAAAGGCATCAACCAAATGACTTCGGTTCTGGGGATTCTAATCTTAATTATTGGGATGGGAACACTGATTGCAGGCATTGTAGGGATTAGTAATATTATGATTTTTATTGTCAAAGAGCGCTCTAAAGAAATCGGCATCCGAAAAGCCTTAGGCGCTTCCCCAAAATCGATTGTTTCTATTATTTTGGTTGAATCTATTTTTATAACCACCATTGCTGGCTATTTTGGGTTGCTGTTGGGTGTTGGAATTTTAGAATGGGTGGGTCCAAGTTTGAAACCTTATTTTATTACAAATCCTTCCGTGAGTACAAGCCTTGTAGTTTCAGCGACGCTTACACTTATAGGAGCCGGAACTTTAGCTGGGTATTTACCCGCAAAAAAAGCATCAAAAATTAAACCCATAGTGGCACTAAGAGACGACTAGATGATTAAATTTTTATTTGATAGAGATACATGGCAAGAAGTCTATGATAGCATGAGCAAAAATAAATTGCGCACGGGCATCACTATGGTGGGTGTTTGGTGGGGTATTTTATTGCTCATCACCCTTTTGGGAGCTGCCCGTGGAATGGAAAATTCGTTTAACCGTGCGTTTGGCGATTTTGCGACCAACAGTGTTTTTGTATGGGGACAAAGTACAAGCAAACCTTTCAAAGGATTTCAGGAAGGAAAAAGAGTGCAGCTCAAATTGTCACATGCCAAAAAAATAGAAGAAAACGTAGAAGGCATCGAATTTGTAGTCCCTCGAAATCGAAACCAAGCACTGGTTGTCCGTAATTTTTTATCAGGGACTTATAGTATAAACGGGGATTATCCTCTACTAGATAAGGTACAAAAGAAGAAATTATTAAAAGGGCGCTTCATCAATCAAAACGATATTGATGGCAAAAAAAAAGTGGCTGTTATTTCAGAAGACATCTACAAACAATTGTTTGAAAAAGATGAGCAAGCTATTGGTCAATATATCCAAATGAATAGTATCAATTTTACAGTAATTGGAGTCTCACAAAATAGCAATGCTAATATGGGCCCAAGCAGCGATATTCACATTCCATTCACCACCTTTCAGCAAATTTATAATCAAGGCGACACAATTGGGTGGCTAATGATTACAGGTAAACCCGAATATAACATCAAGCAAATTGAAGAAGATGCTAAATTGCTATTGCGTAATTTGAATAAAGTCCACCCCCAAGACAAGCGTGCTTTTGGAAGTTTTAACCTAGGAAAGGAATTTGCTAAAATCACTGGGTTTTTAAAAGGAATGCAATTTTTAACATGGTTTGTGGGCATTGCAACCCTCATTGCGGGCGTGTTTGCCATCGGAAATATATTATTAATTACCGTGAAAGAACGCACCAAAGAAATTGGTGTGAGACGCGCACTAGGAGCAACGCCTTTTGAAATCAAACGCCAAATTGTAGTAGAAGCTGTATTTTTGACCCTCGTAGCAGGATTGTTAGGCATTATTTCAGGGGGATGGATGTTGATTGCGGCGGACAGTGCATGGGGACAAGGCGATGACGCAACACTCGTAAACGCCTCCGTATCCATAGCCGTCGTTTTTGTAGCCTTACTGCTCCTTGTCACCCTCGGAACACTCATAGGGCTCATCCCTGCATTTAAAGCCACAAGTATCAAACCAATAGAAGCATTAAGAGAAGAATAAAAAACCAAAAAAATGAACAAAACAGTAAAAATTATTTTAGGAATCGTCTTACTAATATTATTAGTATTTGTATTAAAATATTTTAAAGACTCCAACGCTAAAGAAGTTGTAGACTATAAAATAGAACTGCCATTTTATAGCACACTCGACACCAAAACCGTTGCTACAGGAAAGTTAAATCCTGAAGAAGAAATTGAATTGAAGCCACAAATTTCAGGCATTGTAGATCAGATTTTTGTTGAAGAAGGCGACCTAGTACAAAAAGGCGATTTAATTGCCAAAATTAGAGTCGTTCCAAACGAACAAGCTTTGGGAAGTGCTAAAAGCCGTATCAATACCGCGAGACTTTCATTTGAAAATGCACAAACTTTATTCAATCGAAATAAAGCCCTTTTTGAAAAAGGAGTCATCTCTAAACAAGATTTTGAAAACAGTGAGTTGAGTCTCAACCAATCCAAAGAAAGTTACGATCAATCCAAAGATGATTATCAAATCATCAAACAAGGATCTCTTTCTGGAGGCAGTTCAGCCAATACCAATATCGTTGCTCAAATTCCTGGAACCGTTCTTGAAATTCCTGTTCGTGAAGGCGATCAAGTGATTCAAAGTAATAATTTCAATGCAGGAACTACCATTGCTACCATTGCCGATATGAGTAAAATGATTTTTGAAGGCAAGGTTGATGAAGCTGAAGTTGGAAAATTAGAAGAAGGCAAAGACATCGTAGTCATCCTTGGAGCGATCAATGAAAAAGAATTCCCTGCCGTTCTTACGTTTGTAGCACCTAAAGGCGTGGAGGAAAATGGTGCTGTTCAGTTTACGATCAAAGCAGATGTGACCATTGACTCTAGCACAAAAATTCGTGCAGGATACAGTGCCAATGCCGAAATTGAAATTGAAAGCAAAGACAGTGTGCTGGTGATTAAAGAAGCGCTTTTACAATTCAATCGCATCACCGAAAAACCCTTTGTAGAATTACAAAAAGAAAATGGAAGCTTCAAGAAAAAAAATATTGAAATCGGATTGTCGGATGGCATTAATGTGGAAATCATAGATGGTGTAGAAGAAGGCGATAAAATCAAGGTTTGGAACAAAGCTTCAGAAGAAAATAATGAAGATGAAGAAGACGATGAATAATAAAACCCCCAAAACTATGAAACATATATGTACAGTTCTTTTTCTCGTAGGAACGTTAAGCAGTTTTGCTCAAAAAAAATGGAGCTTATTAGATTGCGTCAATCACGCTTTGGAGCATAATATTTCCGTGAAGCAATCGGTGCTGGATATTGACTTGGCCAAACAAGACTTGATAAGTGCCAAAGGTAACTTTATGCCAACCCTTAATGCTTCAGCTTCTCATAACTTTAACTTTGGATCCTTCATTGGACAGGATGGTTCACGAATTAAAAGTGATTCAAGAGGGAATAATTTTGGGTTAAATACAGGCATTACAATTTTTAATGGCTTTCGAAATTTAAATATATATAAACAAGCAAAACTTGGAGTCGAGTCGAGTCAGTTTCAACTCACAATTCTTCAGGACAATGTTTCTATGACCGTTGTCAATGCATTTCTAAATATTTTATTCAACAAAGAGAACCTTAAAATTGCCATAGAACAAGTAACGATCAGTCAGAATCAACTGGACCAAATCACTTCTCAAGTAGAAGCGGGGATTAAACCGAGCTCTGATTTATTTGATGCGGAAGCCACTTTAGCATCTAACAGGTCAAGTGTTGTAAATGCAGAAAATAGTTTAGACTTATCGCTACTAAGTTTAAGTCAAAGTTTGCAAGTTTCCCCTCTTGATTTTGACATTCAAGAGATTCAAATTAATTTAACTTCTGCGTCCTTAGCTTATGATTCATACGATGAAATCTTAGCGTATGCTTTAGACAATCGTGCAGAAATTAACAATGCAGAATTAGGGATAGAAAACACTGATTTTGGATTGAAATTAGCGCAAAGTGCCTATGCCCCTTCATTGAGTTTTGGGGCAGGTTTAGGGTCGTCATATCAACACAGACAAGGAGAACCAGATACGAGAATTCAATTTGTAGAAGACCCAAATAATCCAAATAATACTATTGAAAAGATTGTGCCCTATGGTTTTGGGACCCAATTAGATAATAACTTAGGGTATAATTTAGGATTCAATTTAAGCATTCCAATTTTTAATGGGTTTAAAACAAAAGCCAATGTGTCGAAAGCTAAAATTAATAGAGAAAAAAGTCTTCTTAATTTAGAGCAAGCAAAGCAAAACATTACAACGACAATTACACAAGCATACGCGGATGCAAAAGCTGCTTTGAAACAATACGAAGCATCTAGGTTTTCAGTCATTAGCCTAGAAGAATCATTTAAAAATGTTCAAAATAAATTTAATCTTGGAGCCGCAACTTCCTTTGAAGTTGAGCAGGTAAGAGGGCGCTTAGTAAGTGCAAAATCAACCTTAATTAATTCAAAATATAACTTTGTGTTTCGTTCGAAAGTCTTAGACTTTTTCATGGGCAAACCATTGATTCCATAATTTATGGCATACATTTTAAACATAGAAACTTCTACAACGAATTGCTCTGTGGCATTATCCGAAAACGGAGCAGTTATAGAATTTAAAGAAGACAACAGTCTAGAGTATTCCCATGCGGAACGCCTCCATATCTATATTGACGAAGTTCTTAAAACAGCAAAGGTTTCTAAAAACCAACTCGAGGCCATTGCGATCAGCAAAGGCCCTGGCTCTTATACGGGTTTGCGAATCGGCGTTTCTGCCGCTAAAGGCTTGTGTTATGCGTTGAGTCTTCCTTTAATTTCTGTGCCCACTTTAGAAGCCCTTGCACATCAGGTTGAGAACCCAAAAGGAACCATTGTTGCGATGCTTGATGCAAGACGTATGGAAGTATATTCAGCCATTTATGATGCGGATTATAATGAAATTCGCAGCACGGAAGCTGAGGTATTGACTTCTGAATCGTATCAAGAATTATTGGAATCGGCTCCTCTTTATTTTATTGGAAATGGCGTGGCTAAAACCAAAGATATCATCACGCATAAAAACGCACAATTCATCGAAGACAAATTGCCTTCAGCAAAACAAATGTGTGCGCTTTCTTATGATAAATTTAAAACAAATGATTTTGAAGACGTTGCTTATTTTGAACCTTTTTATTTAAAAGATTTCATCGCCATTCCTTCAAAAAAATAAGGCTTATCCTTTTTTGTGAATTTCGACCACATGTGGATAAGGAATTTCGATACCCGCAGCATCCAATGCCTCTTTGCAGTTTTCTGTAATCTCAAAATAAACAGTCCAATAATCTTCCACGGTACACCAAGGACGAACGGCAAAATTTACGGAACTATCAGCGAGTTCAGAAACATTAACCGTCGGGAGAGGTTCTGATAACACTTTAGAATGCGCAGTTAAAACCTTCAACAGTACTTCTTTAGTTTTTTTAATATCTTCACTATAACCCACTCCAATTGTTAAATCAACTCTTAAGGTTCCTTCGGCTGAAAGGTTGACAATATTGCCATTTGCCAAAGTACCATTAGGGATAATGACACGTTTGTTACTTGGAGTCAAAATTTGAGTTGTAAAAAGTTGAATGTCTTTGACAACGCCTATTTCTCCCTGAGCATTGATTAAATCGTCCACTCTAAAGGGTTTGAATAAAATGATCAAAACACCTCCAGCAAAATTTGCTAATGACCCTTGTAAAGCAAGTCCAAGTCCTAAACCTGCAGCTGCCATAACGGCCGCTAGCGCGGTGGTGTCTATACCAAGTTTAGAAATCACAGCGATGAGTAATACCGCTTTTAATCCCCAGCCTAATAAATTACTAAGAAAGGCTTGTAAGGTATTATCAACGTGACGCGAGTTTAGGAGTTTATTAATTAAGCGAAGAATAAATTTAATTGCATACAGGCCAACAATCAGTAAGGCTAATGCATAAAGTACTTTTGGCGAATATTCAAGCAGTAGGTCTTTTGCAGTGGTTAGGTATTTTTCCATAGTTAAAAAATTTAAGATTTGGGGTTAAATTAATGTTTATAAAGTATTTAAGTAATTAACAAATGTAATTAAATCAGCTTCTCTGGACAACTTAATCTTGTTTGAGTTAATGAAATCTAATATAATTTTTGAGTTCTCAGGGAAAAGTGCCTTTGCAAGTTTCTTTTTCTTGGTAGGCAACAATACAGCCTCTTTATTGGCAAGTTTGATATACATGCGATCTTTCACAGTTTTATACATCGCAGGTTTGGGAGCATCATAGCCCGTTTTAGAAGCCTGTTCTTCAAAAAATACAATTCTATGTTTCTTTAATATGAGGTTCTCTCCTTCCTTGTTTAGTTTCACGAAATACCCCTTTTTTTGATGGCCAGTATCATCGGTGTAACTAAAAATATGATAAGATTCATTGGTCGCTGTAAACGTTATTTTAACCGAGGCATCATTTTTATTTAAAGCATACACGGTATTGTCGGCACCTTGAAACTCCATTTCATCGTCATAAATATTGTAACGCACCCCAAAAATTTGATCGGGCATTGATGATATTTTAGTGCTAATAAAATCTTCATTCAAATATTTTGATCCTTTAATAGTAGAACTTTCAGTGGAATTGATATTCACAAAAATATTACTCATGTTTTGAGAAGAGCCATCGGCATATTTAAGTGATTGAGAAAAAGATAACTGTAAGGAGCATACACTTAGAAGTGCGAGGTTTAATAATTTCATATATTTATTGTAGTAAATTTAATTCGGTCAAAGATACATATTATGGTAATGAATTACAATTTCTTCGAAAGGGTAAAAAGAAGAATTTACATCATATAGGTATGTTGTATAAAAACGTTGTAACTTTGAATTATGAAGCTATATATTGTACCGACCCCCATAGGAAATCTAGAAGACATCACCTTACGTGCCATCAATGTATTGAAATCGGTTGATTTGATTTTGGCAGAAGACACCAGAACCTCTGGAAAACTTTTGAAGCATTTTGAGATCGGAACTCAAATGCATTCCCACCACATGCATAACGAGCATAAAACCGTACAAGGGATTATTCAAAAATTAAAAATGGGAACTACCATTGCGTTGATCAGTGATGCAGGAACCCCCGCTATTTCGGACCCTGGGTTTTTACTCACAAGAGCCTGTGTCGAAAATGACATTCCAGTGGACTGTCTTCCAGGAGCGACTGCCTTTGTACCCGCCTTAGTCAACTCTGGATTGCCCAACGATAAATTTGTATTTGAAGGATTTTTGCCCGTCAAAAAAGGCCGTCAAACACGCTTCCTCCTATTAGCAGAAGAACCACGCACTATTATTTTATATGAAAGTCCTCACAAACTGATCAAGACCCTTTCTCATATTTGTGAATATTTTGGAGAAGACCGTCAAATTTCTGTATCGCGGGAACTCACCAAACTTTATGAAGAAACCCAAAGAGGCACAGCAAAATCAATTTTAGAACATTACACCAATCGCCCTCCAAAAGGAGAAATTGTGATTGTGGTAGCAGGGAAATCAAAAGTTTCTTAGGGCTGCTTTCTATTAACTTATTCATTTTTTTTAAGTACCATTCCCTAAAAACCTCAACAAGCACTTCGGTTTCCAAATTGTGAGTGGCACATCATAGTGTAACTATTGACATTATTTAGTATTTTTGAAGCAATAAGAATCAAAAATATTTTAGGATGTCCCACAAAACAACAACTCACTGGAAAGGTGGAATGCAATTCGAATCTGACAACCCAAGCGGAAAAACCGTGTTAATGGATACAGTTGTAAAAGGCCAAGCTGAACAATTTGGCGTATCTCCAAAAGCAATGATGCTCTCCGCTTTAGCGGGCTGTTCAGGCATAGATATCGTCGATATTTTAGAAAAAATGAAAGTCGTTGATTACGAATTAAAAATGGAAGTCGAAGGCTTTCTTACTGACGAACATCCAAAGTATTACGATAAAGTCCATGTGGATTATCATTTTACGGGTACTGATTTGTCTCCAAAAAAAATTGATAAAGCCGTGAAACTCTCCGTAGATAAATATTGCGGCGTCATGGAAATGTTTAGACAATTTTCAACGGTGACCACCACCATTCACATCCATAATTCTTAGCAATGCGTTGGACGCTCAAACCGAAGCCCGACACCAAAAAAATAGCCGATTTAGCCTCTAAATTAGGCGTCGATAGGGCGATTTCGGAGCTGTTACTCCAAAGAGGTATTGAGAATTTTGAAGACGCTAAAACCTTTTTTCGACCGAGTTGGTCCGATTTGCACGATCCCTTTCTGATGAAAGACATGGACAAAGCAGTTGCCAGAATCGAAGCCGCTATAAAAAGCAACGAACAGGTATTAGTATTTGGAGATTATGATGTGGACGGCACTTCTTCCGTTGCTTTGATGGCGTCCTATTTAGAAACCAAAAGCACTCAGATTTCCACCTATATTCCCGACCGTTATGAAGAAGGGTATGGCGTATCCTACAAAGGAATTGACTTCGCGTCAGACAACGATTTCTCGTTAATAATTGCCTTAGACTGCGGAGTCAAAGCAATTGAAAAAGTGGCCTATGCAAAGAAAAAAGGCATTGACTTTATCATCTGTGACCATCACCGTCCAGGGAAAGAATTGCCCGATGCGGTCGCTATTTTAGACCCAAAACGTCCCGATTGTGAATACCCTTTTAAAGAACTTTGTGGATGTGGTGTTGGATTTAAATTGATTCAAGCCTTGGCATCTAAAGAGGGGATTCCTGTAGAATCTTTGGTAGGGTATTTAGATTTAGTAGCTACAGCAATTGGTGCCGATATAGTTCCTATTGTTGGCGAAAATAGAGCTCTCGCTTATTTTGGCTTGCAAGTCATTAATACCAATCCACGCCCAGGGTTTAAAGCGCTGATCAATCAGATGAAAAAGGAGGTGCTCACCATCACTGATGTTGTGTTTAATATTGCACCGCGCATCAATGCTGCAGGACGTATGAAACATGGCAACTATGCCGTGGCTCTGATGAAAGAAATGAGTTTTGAGAATGCAGAAACAGCAGCTAGCGAAATAGAACTTTTTAATACCAACCGTCGCGAAGCGGACAAGCGTATCACACAAGAAGCCTTGTTACAAATAGAAGAATCAAACGAAACGGAAGATGCGACTTCGGTTGTATATCAAGAAGATTGGCACAAAGGCGTGATTGGAATTGTAGCCTCCCGATTGATAGAAACCCATTACCGCCCCACTTTGGTATTTACCAAAAGTGGCGACTTTTTAGCAGCTTCCGCACGATCTGTCAGAGGATTTGATGTGTACCATGCCTTAGAAAATTGCAGCCATTTATTAGAGCAATTCGGAGGGCATATGTATGCCGCAGGAATGACTATTAAAGAAGAAAATTATTCAGCCTTTAAAGCCGCTTTTGAAGCTGAGGTTTCAGCAACCTTGCCTGTACACCTTCGAACGCCTGAAATAAAAATTGATGCCGAAATTGATTTTGATGCCATCACACCAAAGTTTTATAGAATCCTAAAACAATTCGCTCCCTTTGGACCTCAAAATATGTCACCCGTTTTTATGAGTTCAGAAGTACTGGATACAGGCTACGGAAAATGTGTGGGTGAAGATCAAACGCATTTACGGGTCACACTCGCTCAAAAAGGCAGCTCCAAAATTGTAGGGATTGGCTTTGGCATGGGAAGTGATTTACCGATTGTTAAATCTAAAACTCCCTTTAAGGTGGTCTATTCTATTGATGAAAACGAATGGAATGGGCGTGTGAGTTTACAGTTAAAATTAAAAGGCATTAAATCTTAATATGGCAAAAAGAGATCCTTACGCGGCACTTCGATTTAAGGAATTTAATATCTTTCTGTTATTGCGATTTATTTTAGTTTTTGGTTGGTCCATGCAATTTATCATCATTGAATGGCAAGTTTATACACTCACCAAAGACCCGTTGTCTCTGGGGATTATTGGGCTTATGGAAATTATTCCTGCCTTTAGTATGGCGTTGTTTGCAGGGCATATTGTCGATCAAAGTGAAAAACGAAATTTACTCTTGAAATGTATAGGCCTGTTTTCATTGATTAGTTTTGGGCTTTTCTTTTTAACCAGTCCTTCTGTTGAAGCGGATTGGAGCTCAAAAACCATTCTCTATACAATTTATGCATTTGTGTTTATGGGTGGATTGTTACGTGCTTTTTTTGGTCCCACTATTTTTTCGTTGGTCGCATTGATCGTGCCTAAAAAAGCCTATCCAAATGCGGCAACATGGAACAGCTCAACCTGGCAAATGGCTTCTATGTTAGGCCCTGCTTTAGCAGGTTTTACAATCAATTGGATTGGGGTGCATTGGTCGCTGTGCATTGTGTTTGGCTTGGTTGTTTTGTCCTTTATATTGTTGTTTGGAATTTCTCGCAAACCCATCTTGAATCCAAAAATCGGAGAACCCATTATGCAAAGTTTAAAAGAAGGAGTTCGATTTGTGTTTAAAACAAAAGCGATTTTAGGGGCGTTAAGCTTGGATATGATTGCCGTTCTTTTTGGAGGTGCAGTCGCTTTGCTTCCCGTCTTTGCACAAGATATTTTAGAAGTAGGCTCAGAAGGGTTTGGAGTGTTAAGAGCCGCTCCTGCGGTTGGGGCATTCATTACCATGCTGATTACGGCCTACATTCCTATCAGTAAAAATGCGGGACTCAAATTGTTAGCCGCCATTTTCGGATTTGGCGTGTGTATTATTGTTTTTGGACTGTCCTCTATCTTTTGGATATCAGTCGTTGCGCTCTTTTTTAGTGGGGTCACGGATGGGGTTTCTATGGTGATCAGACAAACCATTTTACAGCTCAAAACACCCGATCATATGCGGGGCCGTGTGTCCTCTGTAAATTCTATGTTTGTGGGATCTTCAAATGAACTAGGTGCTTTTGAAAGTGGCGTAACTGCGAAACTTATGGGAACCGTTACGGCGGTTGTTTTTGGTGGAACGATGACCTTAATAACGGTGATTACTACGGGAATTGTGTCGCCAACATTTCGAAAATTAGATCTAGAAAAAGACTTGGATGCGCATGAAACTCAAGATTAATAATTTAAAGCTCGATTAAGGATTCATCCGTTTTTCTAAAATCTAAACTGTATGTGTATTTAAACCCTAAAATCGATTTTGAAACTGTAACTTCGGTTTTTTTCACCTCCACATTTAAGTCATCTTGAAGCCTGTAGAAAACTGCTATTTTCCCAAATCTATTAAATTTCCGAGAGGCTGATAATGTAAAGCGTTGTCGATCAATTTTATCAGCAACAGTCCAATTAGAAAAGGGACTAAAAAACTCCCCTTTTAATTTAAAAACGATATTAATAGGAAGGAATTTGTAGTCAATCCCAAACAGGAATCGGAATCGTTCTTTTGCGATATCACCTTCCTCTTTGGAGAACCCTAATTCATTTTTATTTTGATATCTAAGACGGTAAGATACGCCTATTCTCTTGACATCATGTTTGAAGCTTGCATCCAATTGATATCTGAAGTGCGATTCAACTCCTTGCTTTTTGCCAACATCGTCATTTTTTTTAATGAATCGAACCCCGCCTCCGAGTTCAAAATCTTTAACGATTTCATAACCTGCTTCAACTTGCGTAAAATAGGTGCTGACAGTCGTAATGTCATTTCGATACCTTAGATGTTCCGAAATGGAAAAGGATATTTTTTCACTTGCTCTTACATCTAGCTGTACGGCGCTCCATCCCTCTAAATCCTTTGAGTTTTGAGCCAATAACAAATTAGAGGACGTTAATATAAATACAATGAATGCGAATACGGTGTTATTTTGCTTAGATAAGTTCATAGTCAAAATTAAAGTTTATAATAGACAGTTACTTTGGCGACATCTTTTAAGAAATTTATTTTTCCAATTTCAAAGCTTAGGATTTCAAAGCCAAGTCTTTTTTCTAAATCTGCTTTGAGTAAGTCATGATTTTCAGGGCGAATGTTTTCAATAATTTCATAAATCACATCCTTAGAGACTATTTCTGTTCGCGCCCAATAGCGTTCAAGAACGTATAAAGCCAACAGTATAATTGTATTGGCTGCGATAATTTCTGCATAACTCATTTTTTTGTTTGAAAGGGCATTCATCACTGCGACGCCAATCACCACAAACAGATAGGTCATTTCTTTGACCTCTAAAGGAAGTGTCCTGTAACGGATGATCCCAAAAATAGCAAACAATCCCAAAGCCATCCCGAGATCCAATTCATACTTTTTTAATGTAAAGCACAAAAAGTAAACGACAATTCCAATAAGGTAGAAGGTGAATAAATACTCTTTCTTCTGATGGTATTTATAATAGATAAATTTTACAATTCCAGTTAGGAAAAATAAATTCAACAAAAATCGAATCATCATTTTGTAAAAGTCGTCATCGAATATAGGAATGCCTAGTAGCTCCATGTTAGTGATTTAATTGGTTAATTTTTAAGTTGAGTTCTTTAAACTTGTTAGACTTTACGCCCGAGAAAATGTTGGCAACACCCATACAATATTTACTAAAACTTACGGTTCTAATTCTCTTAGATTTTAGTGTGCTATATATAGGAGTTCTTGTATTTCGTTTTTCTTGTTTGACTTCAATAACGACCACATTTTTAAATTCTTTTGTGGTTGAATCTGTTTTATATTCCAAACCCGTATCTATGGTCACACGTTCGGACCGTTGGGTGTTTACCAATGTAAAACGTTGAAAATAATTATTTAAAACGGGCTTTAATTCCCAGTCTTTTTTAGTAGCCTTTTCAATAAACTTTTTTGATTCTGTTGATAAGGTTATTTCAAAATCATCAATTGAACAACGCACTTTGTTGGTCATTCCAGTGTTTTGTTTTTCTTTAACTTCTAAAAAACAAATATCCGACTCAACATACCTCCGCATTCTTATTTTGTGACGGTTTGCTTTACCGTTGTGGTGTTCTTTATAGCAGTGCAAATCTGTTGTGTCAAAGTAAAGGGTGGAATAATTCATCAACCGATTTTCACCAATCTCTAAAATCTGATATTCAGAATAGAGGTACGGTAAAAGTTCAGACAATTTAGAGGTGGTGGTTAGGAACTTCGTATCAACGCGTTTCAATAATGAAACACCATTCATTTCCTCTAATGAAATAGAGGCAAAGCCTGATAATTTAGATACGTCCATTGGTTAATTTGGATAAACTTACGATTTTTTTTCACATCAAAAAAATAAATGTCACATCAAAAATCTAACTGTAGGCATGAGTTAAACGTCTAAAATTCTTTCAACGTCAAGGTGTCGACTTCAAAAACGGCGTAGGTGTAATAGCCAATCCAGTCCCCAAGGTTGATGTATTTTGACTGCTCATTAAGCGGAATTTCTAGTGGTAAATGCCGGTGTCCAAACACAAAATAGTCGCGGTGTTTTTCTTCTAATTTTTTAAGACTGTATTGCACCAACCACTCTTTGTCATTTCCAAGAAACTTCACGTCTTCATCCCCCGAAATCACTTTGTTTTTAACCGATAGGTATTGCGCAAAACGAACGCCAATATCAGGGTGTATCCATCTGTATAACCATTTAAAAAATGGATTTGTAAATACTTTTTTGAGACGTTTAAATCCTTTGTCATCCGGGCCAAGTCCATCGCCGTGACCAATAAAAAAGGATTTTGAATTGAAGGTAAATTCTTGAGGTTGATGATGTACAGTAATGCCCAACTCTTCTTCGAAATAGCCATTCATCCACAAGTCGTGATTCCCTACAAAAAAGTGAATTTCAATGCCTTGATCGCTCAGCTCTGCCAATTTCCCTAACACCCGTGTAAACCCTTTTGGGATGACATATTTATATTCAAACCAGAAATCAAACAAATCGCCTAATAAGAAAATAACCTCCGCATCGTGCTTGATAGAATCCAACCATTGCACGAACTTTTTTTCGCGAGGCATAGACTCCTTGGCCGTCGGCGCACCAAGATGGTTGTCAGAAGCAAAGTATATTTTTTTCCCTTCGGGAATTTTTATAGCCGTCATATTACACTGTTAGTTGTCACTTGCATACCATTCTGCAAAACTCGTGGCGGTTTCTTGCAGTTTAAGGGCATGTAACTGTATTGTATTGGGCAGTCGTTTTTTTATTTTTTCGGCAAAATCAATCACCATCATTTCACTTGTAGGTTGATAATCGACTAGAAGTACATTGTGTCCCCGATCCGAAAGTTCTTTTGCAAGCTCTACGTGGGGGGTGTTTTTATTAAACACTGTGGCGTGATCAAAGACGTTCACGATCTCTTCTTTGATGATTTTTTTTAAATCCGTAAAATCAATTACCATTCCAAATTTTACATGGGTGTTATCTGAAATTGGCTGTCCAATGACAGTCACATCTAAGCGGTAGCTGTGCCCATGAACATTTTTGCATTTACCATCATACCCATAAAGTGCATGTCCCGTTTCAAAAGAAAATTGTTTTGTAATTCGAATGTTGCTCATTGGTGTTTTTTGGTATCTAATCGATTCATAGTTCTATACAAAGTTAATGGTTTTGAACCTGTGGTAAAAATTGTTTCCTAAATTTTATTATTAGTGGGATGCCTCTAGCGATCATCCACAAGGTAAAAGCGGTAAAAACACCATGGAGTTTCCACCCATAATAATCGGTAATAAATAGCACAGGTAAAAACACAAACAGTGTTGTAAGTATTAATACATTTCTCAAATCCTTCATCTTTCCGAGCCCTTTAAAAATGCCATCAAATACAAATGCCAATGCGCAGATAGGTTGCATTAGTAACACCATCCAAAAGATGTCATAGAACTGCGCCAACACTTCTGGGTCGTTTGTAAAGGCGATTCCGATTGGCTTATAAAACAAGGCGCCAATTAGCCCCATAATTACGCCGACAATGAGGGCGTATTTTATCAGGCGATTGCTTAGTTGTAAGAGTAAGTGGTAGTTTTTAGCTCCAAACAGTTTTCCAGAAAGGATGTTGCCGGCACTGGCATAGCCATCGACGGCAAAGGCGGCAAAAAACCATAAATTAATAGCGATGGTATAGGCGGCGATGTAGGTATTTCCATAACCTGTCGCAAAACGTGCTGCAAAATACAAGGCGGTATTGAGTGCCAAGGTCCGAACGATGAGGTGCTTAATCATGTTCAAAAACTTTGGAAGTTCTTTATTAAAAGGTCTTGTGAGTTTTAAGGGTATTTCTGTTTTTTTTAGAAGGAAGTAAGTCGCCAAGGCTGCCATTAAAAATTGTGCCAACACACTTGCGATGGCGGCTCCTTTGAGGTAAAGCGGCGGAAACACATCTGCAATTCCATAGACCAACAACACATCTAAAAGGATATTTACCATGGCACCTGTGATGGCGATAAGCATTGGGTAATAGGTATTTTGAAGCCCTCTAAAAATTCCAAAAACTGCGAAGGTATAGAGGGTAAAGGGCAACCCAAACACCCGAATTTTATAGTAGGAAACACTGTAGTCCAACAACAACCCTGAAGCATTGTAGAGCTTAAAAATGGCATTGCTAAAGGGATAGGTTCCGAAACAAATTAACAAGCTGAGAATTAAAATAATGGTGATGGCTTGTGCGGGTAAATTTTTGACTTCGTCTAATTTATTGGCACCAACATATTGAGAAATGATGGATGAAATGGCGCTACGCGATTGTCCGAGTACCCAAATAAGCATGGATAAAAAGGTGGTCACAATGCCCACAGCTGCCAAGGATTCTGTTGCATTTACGGAAATATGACCCACAATAGCGGCGTCCGTAAGAGAAAGAATAGGTTCGGCAATACCTGCGATAATGGCGGGCACTGCAAGTTTGTTAATGTATTTGAGGCTAATAGTTGTTTCCAATAGCCCTATTTTCCGCGACCTGTTTTTCGGACGGCAGTGGTTTTACTGGTATTTTTATTTTTAAGGTCAGATTTGCCACCTTTTTTTGTATCTGTTTTCTTTACGGTTTTATTACCAAAAAATTTACTGCTCATAATAAATTGAATTTAGTGTCAAAAGTACGGAAAAGACTTTAGTTGAAATCACATTTGATTATAGGATTTACTTTTCAAAAGGATTGTGGTCTATAATTTCCTGTTTTTAGCAATTCTAAAAGGGGAGTGATGTGCCTGACTTTTTTTATAACCATTAAACAGGCGGAAGACCGCCTTAATTTTTTACCAATGTATAAACGACACTAAATCTACCAGCATCTGACGCAACGCTTGTTCCTTCAAGAGACCAACCATCGTTTAAAAAAAACTCTAGTGCCTGATCTCCAGTTAAACCATTTCTAAATCTCTCTTCTTTACCATCATTTATAACGTATGCAGATTCAAGCTTTTTCCCCATTAACTTCAAAATAATTACATCTGTTGACTTAGAGTTATTTAAAGTAGTAAAACCTGTCAAAACTGTAAGGCAAACGATTGTTGTGATTATTGTTTTCAAGTACTTCATATCTTAATTTATTAGTTTCTTGTAAAGATACAAAACTCGACTTAAGTTATTTTTTTGCCTTTTAATAACACAACAGCATGAGTATTAGGACAAAAACTGCGGGGAGTTTTAAGCAGTTGTTAGGGGATTGAACACCAGAAAAAGCATCTATAACTCTGTAAATACTGCCATATAAATTAGTGCCATAAGAGTGACAGAATAGTCCAAAAAATATTTTAGATTTGCAGCAAGTTATTTTTAAGTACTTGATTTGAATCTAATGAAGAATTAAACAAGTTTCACATCAAATGGGGATGTAGCTCAGTTGGCTAGAGCGCTTGACTGGCAGTCAAGAGGTCGTGAGTTCGAATCTCATCTTCTCCACGATGAAGCGCAGTGCGACTGCGAATTAAAACAAAAAAACTTACCAAGCTTGCTTGCGTAAGTTTTTTTTGTTTTAAGACGTCTGGTCTGAAAGAACAGCGCATATGAGAAAAACCGAAGGTTGATTTCATCTTCACGAATTCATTTTTTTTGAAACAAATTGATTTTAATATAAAACTAATTATATTTGTATTTTAAACCAATTCAATGACGAAAAAACTACTTCTTATTTCCGCCTTTTTAACCTTTTCTTGTTCAGACGATGATCAAAATTGTTTTACCATCATCGATAAAATAATTTCAGAAAACGAGTTTGTGTTTGTAGGAGATTTTGACACCTCCAATTTAGATACTGATGGTTCTCTTAATGGATACGCCGACATTAATTTAGTGGTTAGCGAAGATGTATTTAATTCTCACAATGAAGGAGATGGATATTGTTATGAATAATACACTAGTTATCAAATTGACAGCTGCTGGCTTTTAGTCTTTTCCCCAATGACTCTAAGCGACCTAAAAGAACTATTTTTAGCGAATTTATTATAAAAAAAGTAATTATAATTTTAAGCGCATCCATTACGATAAATGAGTGAAAAGTCATGTCTGAAACTTCATCAACAACAGATTAACTTGTATTTTACAATTAATAAGAGTAGATTTGAAGCTAACCAATTTATTAGATTTATGAAAAATATACTTACAATTTTAGGATTAATCTTCACACTCGTTTTTACGTCTTGCGCTGAAACAACGCCTTGTCCTGAGACACCTCCTTGCGATGTCCCTACAAATGGGTTTTTAACGGGAACGGATTACCAAGTAAAAATGGGTTCATCTGCTGCTTTAGACGTTTTTAATCAACTCGATGCTGCATGGGGAAAACGTGATTATGAGCTAATGAAAACATTTATTGCGGACAAAGCCTCTCTTAATTTTGATGATGGATTTGTAGCAACAAGCCCTCAAGAATTTGTGGATAAAATCAAAAACGATGCTGCGGCATCTGAGACTGGTGGCAACAATCAATGGGTTACAGACTATGCGTTTTCATTGACACTAACAGATGATGGGTCAGAAGAAACGACGATGGATTCTGGCGACTGGGTAAATGCGCAGTTTACAACTGAAAACACGGATCCAGATTCAGATATTGATTCAGAAGTGTACTACGAATACTACCACATTGTTAACGGAAAAGTGACGCAGTGGAATCAGTTTAAGAAAACAATCAAAAAATAATATCAAACACCAACATTAACTAAATATAACAATTATGAAAAATTTTATTACCGCATTATTTTTAACCGTAGGATTTGCAGTAACGGCACAAGTCGTTAACATTACCTATATTTCTGTACCAAGACAAGACTCTGAGTCGTTTTTAGAATTGCATGAAAAATTCACAAACCTTTCAATGTCTGAGGACAGAACCCTTACAGGAGCTGGAATGTTCGCGCATGCATTTGCAGGCGATTATACTTTTGCTACTTACGATTTTTATGCAAACGAACAAGATTTAGTAAACGATTCTGCTCTTGCAAATGCCGCCATGGAAGCCAATGTGGATGCTATGAAGTTAGACGACGCAGCAAAAGAAGCGCTTATGGCAGAATACCAAAGTTATGTTGCGATGTATGTGCATGGCCATTCTGATCAAATCAGACAAAGTAAAGGTTTAGAAGATATGTCTTTCGAAACAGAAGGTTTAGACTGGAGTACTAAAAAAGTGGTAGTTGTAAGCACTTACAATACTAAATGGGGTGGAAACGGTGTCTTTGCTGACGGAGTCAAAAACGGAAGTTTAAAGACGTTGAAAGACAGTGGTCTTGCAGTAGCAGCCTATGCAAGTCGTCACTTTTACGGCTCAGGAGCAAGCTGGCATACCTACCAGGTTTACAATACTTGGTCTGACTTTGCAGCTTATGAAGAAGCTAATTTAGGAGGTCCAATGACCGATGATGATAAAAAATTCTGGTCAGTAATCGATTCTCACAGCGATGAAATCTTAACTTATATTGGTGGGATGGATCGTGAAACAAAAGTATTTAGTTACGCAAAATAAGCTGTACTAAACTATATTATATCAAGCCTTCTGATTTTTATTGGGAGGTTTTTTTGTACTTAATTTTTATGGCACCATAAAAATTAAAATAGTAAATTTACCTACCAAATTTAGAATAATGAATGAAAAAATCACGATTCCAGATGAAGTAATCATCAATAAGATATATGTTATTAGAGATCAAAAAGTGATGTTAGATAAAGATTTAGCAGAGATTTATAATGTGGAAACCAAAAGATTAAAAGAACAAGTTAGAAGAAATATAGATCGTTTTCCAGATTCTTTTATGTTTGAACTCACAGCTGAAGAACATTCTTCTTTAAGGTCGCAAATTGCGACCTTAAAAAGAGGGAGACATTCAAAGTATCCACCTTTTGTATTCACAGAACACGGCATCCTCATGTTATCAAGTGTTTTAAATAGTGAGTTAGCTGTAAAAATGAGTGTATAGATCATAGAGACTTTTGTGCAACTGCGAAAACTAGCAAACAACTATGATGACATCATGCATAAAATCAATGAAATGGAATCTCGCAACAACGAACAATTTAGTGAGATTTATGAAGTGCTTCAGCGATTATTTTCGAAACCAGAAGAACAAGCTCGAAAAGAGATTGGTTATAAAGCCGATAGAACATAAATACGACTGCATTCCAATATTACTATTTAAAAAAAGAATTTGCAAACGTATCCCACAACGTAAATAACTAGCATCTGATAAGCTGAAATTTTTAAGAATCCAAATAGGCACCTTAAAAATTAAATAGTAAATTTACCTACCAAATTTAGAATAATGAATAAAAAAATCACCATTCCAGATGAAGTAATCATCAATAAGATATATGTTATTAGAGGCCAAAAAGTGATGGTAGATAGAGATTTAGCAGAGCTTTATGGTGTAACGACAAAACGCTTGAACGAACAAGTAAAAAGAAATAATAACCGCTTTCCTTCTAACTTTATGTTTGAACTGACAAAAGAAGAAAAGAATCAGCTAGTCGCAAATTGCGACCGCCTAAAAAAATTAAAGTTCTCCCCAGTTCTACCAAAGGTTTTTACCGAACATGGGATCCTAATGTTATCGAGCGTCTTAAATAGTGAGTTAGCTGTAAAAATGAGTGTACAGATCATAGAGACTTTTGTGCAACTGCGAAAACTAGCGAACAACTATGATGACATCATGCATAAAATCAATGAAATGGAATCACGCAACAACGAACAATTTAGTGAGATTTATGAAGTGCTTCAGCGATTATTTTCTAAACCAAAAGAGAAACCTCGAAAAGAGATTGGTTATAAGACGGATAGAACATAAACACCCAACAAAGTAACACTCGTATTTACAACTGCTGTTGAGGTGGTAAAAACCAGTAATTAATAATAAAATAATTAAAATGAAACTATTTAAAGAATTTAAAGATTTTGCGGTTAAAGGAAATATGATTGATATGGCGATCGGAATTATTATTGGGGCGTCCTTCAACGCCGTGATTAATGTTTTGGTAAAAAACATCATTTTACCGCCCTTGTCGCTTTTATCAGATGGAATTAATTTTCAAGAAAAGAAACTCATTCTAAGAACCGCCACAGAAACCACCAGTCAAGTGTCTTTGGATTATGGCTTGTTTGCCGAAACCATTCTCGATTTTCTAATCGTTGGGTTTACCATTTTTATTGTTGTAAAGTTCATTAACAAGCTCAAAACAAAAGCAGATGATGTTAAAGACGCGACAGTTCCCACCCCTGCAGACATTCAGTTATTGTCAGACATCAAACAATTACTCGAAGTTCAGAATAAAAAACTCCTTAAATAAGTTAGCGTGCATTATGCAGGCGAGCGACATATTTTCCGATCACATCAAATTCTAAATTCACAACCGTACCTGCTTCAAAACGATTAAAATTAGTGTGTTCATAGGTATAAGGAATGATCGCCACGCTAAAGCCACCATCTTTAGAATTTACAACGGTCAAGCTCACGCCGTTGACGGTAACCGAGCCTTTTTCAATCGTAAGATTTCCTAAAGAAGCATCGTATTTAAACGAATACACCCAACTCCCATTTTGGGTTTTGACACTGGTACAGGTTCCAATCTGATCGACATGCCCTTGAACCATATGGCCGTCCAATCGTGCGCCAAGTTTTAATCCGCGTTCTAAGTTTACAGTCGCTCCAATTTCTAAAACGTTGAGGTTGGTTTTGTCTAAAGTTTCTTTGATTGCCGTCACAGTATAACTGTTTTCAGTCAGGGCTATGACGGTCAGACACACCCCGTTATGGGACACACTTTGATCGATTTTTAATTCTGGCGCTAACACACTTTGAATTGTTAAGTGTAAGTTGTCATTCTCCTTCACTAAATTTTTTACAATCCCTAAATCTTCAATAATTCCCGTAAACATACTTTTAATTCGTTAAATTTGTAAATTCAAAATTACAAACATACACGTCACTTTTAATGGAAAAAGAAGAAAAAATAAAAATTGGAATTTCTATAGGAGATTTAAATGGTATAGGAGGTGAGTTGGTCATCAAGACTTTTGAAGACAATCGTATGCTTGAATTTTGTACGCCTATCATTTATGCTTCTGTAAAAACAGTGGCATTTCTCAAAAGACACTTTCAGAGTCCCCTAGATTTTAATAAAATTCAAAAGGCAAGTCAAGCCGTGGACTCTAAAGTTAATGTGGTTTCCGTTTGGCATGAAGATGTTAAAATAAATTTTGGAGAAGAAGACCCGAAAATTGGTGAATATGCTATAAAATCGCTCCAAGCGGCGGTTGAAGATCTTAAAAATGATCAAATTGATGTATTGGTCACGGCACCAATCAACAAGCATAACATTCAATCAGACGCCTTTAAATTCCCGGGGCATACAGATTATTTAGCCCAAGAACTCGAAGGCGATAGCTTGATGTTTATGGTTTCGGACGATCTTAAAGTAGGCTTATTAACCGACCACGTTCCCGTAAGTGAAGTCTCAAATCAAATCACAGCGGAGCTGATAGAAAAGAAAATCTCAATTATATACAAATCCTTAGTACAGGATTTTAGCATCCGAATGCCACGCATCGCTGTGTTAGGGATCAATCCCCATACAGGCGATAATGGAGTGATTGGGAGCGAAGACGACACGGTTTTACGCCCTGCCCTAGAGACCATCAAAAAGACAGGAAAGCTTGTGTATGGACCCTATTCGGCGGATAGTTTTTTTGGTTCTAAAAATTACAAAAACTTTGATGCGATCGTAGCCACCTATCATGACCAAGGGTTGATTCCTTTTAAAACGCTAGCGTTTGGAAATGGGGTCAATTTCACGGCGGGACTCAATAAAGTTCGCACCTCACCAGATCATGGAACGGCCTATGAAATCGCTGGCAAAGGCGAGGCAGATATCACCTCTTTTAAAGAAGCTATTTTTTCGGGAATGTCTATTTTTAGAAATCGAAAAATGAATCAAAGCCTCACTTCAAACCCATTATTGAGGCAGCCAAAAAAACGTAAATAAAAAATGAGACGCTATGCTGTTAGCCTTAATAAAATTTTATATATTTGCAGGCTCAAATATGCGAGACCATGAAGCCACTAAAAGCATTTGACATACAGTTTGTAGGGCTAAAGCTTGGTAAGCACGTTTACGAGTACGAAATTGATTATAAGTTCTTTGAGCATTTTGAATATGATGAGTTTAACGATGTAAGCGTTAAAATTGTTCTAAACCTTGAAAAAAAATCAACCTTTTTAGAGTTGAAATTTTTAGCAGAAGGAACGATTAACGTAGATTGTGACTTAACAAACGAGCCTTTTGATCAGGCGGTTAACACCAGTTTTGATTTAGTTGTTCAGTTTGGAAATGAGTATAATAACGAACATGAGGCGATTTTAATTATCCCGCATGCCGAATACGAAATTAATGTCGCACACAACATCTATGAATTAATTATTCTGTCCTTTCCTCAAAAACGGATTCATCCGGGAGTAGAAGATGGAACTATAGACTCAGATATACTTGAAAGACTTGAAACATTAAGCCCACAAAGCTTAGAAAATAAACCTCAACAAGAAGATATAGACCCTCGTTGGGACACATTAAAAAAATTACTAACGGATAAATAATATAGAAAATGGCACATCCTAAAAGAAAAATCTCCAGAACACGAAGAGATAAAAGACGTACCCATTACAAGGCAACTACGCCTCAAATAGCAACTTGCCCAACAACTGGCGAAGCGCACTTATACCACAGAGCGCACTGGCATGAAGGTAAATTATACTACAGAGGACAAGTCTTAGTAGATACTACAGCAGCGGAAGAAAACGCAGCCTAGGTAATTTTACATACAGTATTTAAAAACGCTCTTTTAGAGCGTTTTTTTTGTTTCACAAGATTTTCTCTAAAAACGCAATAAAAATGATTTTTTGGGCTTTTTTAACCAAAAAAGGTTATTTTTGAAACGTTTTTTGGTTGTTTTCGACACAATTCCGTTGAAAATCACCAAGTTAAAAAATAGACTTTATGACCAATATCTCAGCAGCTATAACCGCCGTAGGTGGCTATGTGCCAGACTTTATATTAACCAACAAGATTCTTGAAACGATGGTTGATACGAATGATGAGTGGATCACATCAAGAACAGGAATTAAAGAACGTAGAATTCTTAAAGGAGCCAATAAAGGCACCTCGTTTTTAGCAATACAAGCCGCTAAAGACCTTATCCAAAAAAATAATTTAGACCCAACCACGATAGACCTTGTCGTTGTGGCAACGGCTACCCCCGACATGAAAGCAGCTTCAACGTCTGCTTACACTGCATCTGAAATTGGGGCGACCAATGCTTTTTCATTTGACTTAGACGCTGCCTGTTCCAGTTTTTTATTCGGGATGTCTGTCGCGTCAAGCTATATACAATCTGGTAAGCATAAAAAAGTACTGCTAATTGGCGCAGATAAAAATTCTTCAATGATCAGTTATGAAGATCGAGCAACGTGCATCATTTTTGGAGATGGGGCAGGAGCCGTTCTTTTTGAGCCTAACGAAGAAGGATTTGGAGTTCAAGATGAATACCTTAGAAGTGACGGATCTGGACGTGAATTTTTACGTGCCACGCATGGCGGATCAGCCAATGCCATCACAGAAGAATCTCTGAAAGACCACTCACAGTATGTGTTTCAGGATGGAAAAACAGTCTTTAAAAACGCGGTATTTAACATGGCAGATGCCACCGAAAAAATATTAGAACGCAATAATTTAGACAATGATAAGATTGACTGGTTGGTAGCGCATCAAGCGAACAAACGAATTATAGATGCTACCGCAAACAGAATCAATTTGAACCCCCAAAAAGTGATGATGAATATTGAAAAATATGGCAACACAACTTCTGGGACCCTTCCATTGTTATTAAGTGATTACGAATCAAAATTAAAAAAAGGAGATAATCTAATATTCGCTGCATTTGGTGGCGGATTTAATTGGGGGTCTATATACCTTAAATGGGCGTATAATTCCTAAATGTATAAACTAACTAACCAAACAATAAAACTGTAATTATGGATTTAAAAGAAATTCAAAATTTAATCAAATTTGTAGCTAAATCAGGTACAAGCGAAGTGAAATTAGAAACGGATGATTTCAAAATCACCATCAAAACGGGTTCTGGGGACTCAATGACTACTGTTGTTCAACAAACTGCGGTTCCAATGCAGCAAGCAGCACCAGCACCACATGAGGCAGCCCCTGTTCAGGTTCAAATAGCAGCACCCGTCGTATCGGAAGATTCAAAATACATTACGGTAAAATCTCCAATTATTGGAACTTTCTACCGAAGACCTTCTCCAGATAAACCATTATTTGCAGAAGTTGGTCAAACAATTTCAGAAGGCGATGTGCTTTGTGTCATTGAAGCCATGAAACTATTTAACGAAATAGAGTCAGAAATTTCTGGTAAGATTGTAAAAATCCTTGTGGATGACGCAACTCCAGTTGAATTTGACCAGCCGTTATTTTTAGTTGACCCATCATAATAATAAGTTTACATTTTTAAAGCGTAAAAAGGTATGTTTAAAAAAATACTAGTAGCCAATCGTGGCGAAATAGCTCTTAGAGTTATAAGAACGTGTAAAGAAATGGGCATCCAAACCGTTGCTGTATATTCGACTGCAGATTCTGAAAGTCTGCATGTAAAATTTGCAGATGAAGCGGTTTGTATCGGACCTGCAGCCAGTAGCGAATCCTATTTAAAAATTTCTAATATCATTGCCGCTGCAGAAATTACCAATGCCGATGCTATTCATCCTGGTTATGGATTTCTATCTGAAAACGCTCGGTTTTCTAAAATCTGTGAAGAACACGGTATCAAATTTATTGGTGCTTCTCCAGATATGATTGACCGCATGGGTGATAAAGCCAATGCCAAAGCAACCATGAAAGCTGCCGGTGTTCCTTGCGTTCCTGGAAGTGAAGGAGTGATTGAAACTTTTGAAGACTGTATCAAAGTAGCTAAAGAAACGGGGTATCCTGTCATGCTAAAAGCTTCTGCTGGAGGTGGTGGAAAAGGAATGCGCGCCGTTTGGAAAAAAGAAAACCTTAAAGAGGCTTGGGATGCTGCCAGACAAGAATCGAAAGCAGCGTTTGGAAACGACGATATGTACATGGAAAAACTCATTGAAGAGCCAAGACATATCGAAATTCAGATTGTAGGGGATTCTAATGGAAAAGCCTGTCATTTGTCTGAGCGAGATTGCTCGATTCAACGCCGTCATCAAAAATTAACAGAAGAAGTGCCGTCGCCTTTTATGACGACTGCTCTAAGGAAAAAGATGGGTGATGCCGCTGTGTTGGCTTCTGAATATATCAAGTATGAAGGTGCTGGAACAGTTGAGTTTTTAGTGGATAAACATCGTAATTTCTTTTTTATGGAAATGAATACGCGTATCCAAGTAGAACACCCAATTACAGAACAAGTGATTGATTTTGATTTGATACGGGAGCAAATATCCGTAGCAGCAGGAGTGTTGATCTCTGGAAAAAACTACACACCAAACTTACATTCCATTGAATGTAGAATTAACGCAGAAGATCCGTTTAATGATTTTAGACCGTCTCCGGGTAAAATAACAACCTTACATTCTCCTGGTGGGCATGGGGTTCGTTTAGATACTCATGTATATGCAGGCTATAGTATTCCGCCGAATTATGATTCTATGATAGCGAAACTTATCACGACCGCTCAAACACGAGAAGAAGCGATTAGTAAAATGAAACGTGCGTTGGATGAATTTGTAATTGAAGGCATCAAAACAACCATTCCATTTCACCGTCAGTTGATGGACCATCCTGATTATATATCAGGTAATTATACCACTAAATTCATGGAAGACTTCACAATGAAAGTTGTTGAAGACGCTTAAATTATAAACTCCGAATCTGATTCGGAGTTTTTTTTTATTCTAAACCCAGTGTAAAATACTCCAATTAAAAATTGTAATTTTAGCTCATGAATTTATCCTATTGGGAACTAAAAACGTGGCTAAACAATGTCGACTACACAATTGTTGGAAGCGGAATTGTGGGCTTAAGTACGGCACTCCATCTTAAAAAAAAGGCCTCTAATGCCAAAATAGTCATTCTTGAAAAAGGACTGTTTCCTCAAGGGGCAAGTACTAAAAATGCTGGATTTGCCTGTTTTGGGAGTTTAAGTGAAATTTTACAGGATTTAGAATCACATACCACAGAAGAAGTTGTAGAACTTCTCAACCAACGTCATAGGGGACTTCAGCTTTTGAGGCATACTCTTGGAGATGACGCACTATCGTATCAGCAGTTGGGAGGGTATGAATTGTTTTTAGAAAAAGACCGCAGTCTTTATGATCGCTGTTTAAAAAACATGCAGGAAGTCAATAGTCTTCTAAAACCAATTTTTAAAGCTGATGTATTTTCAAATGTGTCTAACAGTTTTGATTTTGCAGGCATTCAAAACAACTACATACGAAATCAGTTTGAAGGTCAAATAGATACCGGAAAAATGATGCAGGCGTTAATTAAAAAAGTTCAAGAGCAAGGTGTCATTATTTTAAACAATAGCACTGTGGAAACCTATAGTGAACAGTCTAATAGAGTCGATATCAAAACAAATCATTTTGAGTTTTCTTCTTCAAAATTGATTTTAACAACGAACGGGTTTGCAAAACAACTAATCAATGAAGATGTGCAGCCAGCGCGTGCTCAAGTTCTAATTACCAAGCCGTTAAAAAACTTACATATTAAAGGGACGTTTCATTTAGATTGTGGGTATTATTATTTCAGAAATATAGACAATCGTATTTTATTAGGGGGCGGTCGAAATTTAGATTTTAATACAGAGAATACCACAGAGTTTTCTCAAACGGATCGGATTCAAAATGCTTTAGAAGCACTGCTTAAAAACACAATTCTACCCGACAGGGAATTTGAAATAGAATACCGCTGGTCGGGGATTATGGGCGTTGGATCTCAAAAAAAACCAATTGTAAAGCAGCTCTCAAACCACGTCTATTGTGGGGTTCGAATGGGAGGCATGGGCATCGCTATTGGCAGCGCGATTGGAAAAGAAGTCTCGGAACTTCTTATCCATTAATAGCTTCTACGATTTCCACTCTGCCAGCTAACATCTCTTTTAACATCGCTTCAATACCGCTTTTGAGCGTATAGGTAGAGGATGGACAACCGCTACAAGCGCCTTGTAAAATGACCTTTACCGTTTTTGTTGCGGCATCGTAAGACTCAAATAAAATGTTCCCACCATCACTGGCAACGGCTGGCTTTATGTGTTCTTCTAAAATATTTATAATCTCTTTTGAGGTATCGTCTAAAGATTCATAAGCACCGTCCAATTGAGTTGTCGTTTTTTCTAGAACCTGTGCAGCAGCAGCGGACACCATTTCTTTGCCATCTTCAATATAGCACTTCATAAATTCTCTTAACTCCAGCGTAATGGCTTCCCATTCCACGATGTCATACTTTGTAACCGACACATAATTTTTATCAATAAAAACAGCTTTCACGAAAGGAAACTGAAAGAGTGCCGTGGCAAAAGGAGATAACTTAGCTTCCTCAATAGATGTGAATTCAAATGTCTGTGAGACTAAACTTTTATTTGCTACAAATTTTTGAACCCCAGGGTTTGGAGTGCTTTCGGCATACACAGTTACCGGGTTTTTCTTTTTATCTTCATTTAAAATAACGGGACCACCTTCATTTAGGTAATTTTCGATCTGTTCTCCAACTTCCGTTTGAACATCGCTCCACTCAATAATATCATAACGTTCTATAGCAACAAAATTTCCTGAGATGTACACCTTTTTTACAAAAGGAAGGTAAAAAAGCTCTTGTGCTAAGGGTGAATTTTTAGCCTCATCGATATTTGAAAATTCAAAACTTTCGTATTTTGTAAGGAATGAATCCGTTTCAAATTTTATAATTTTTGCATTGCTAGTTTCTTGAATTGAAACGGTTATTTTTTTCATCTTTTTAATTTTCGCAAAGATAGTAAAGAAATTTATGTATATTTGGAGGACACCCAAATAAATATTAAGAATGAAAACCCTACTTTCAGCATTCTTTGGTCTTGTCAGCTGTATTGCTTTTGCGCAAGACATCAACATGCAAAATGGTACATTCACTCGATGTAGCGGCGTTTTATTTGACTCAGGCGGAAATTCTGTTTACTCAGATAATGAAAACTATACCCTTACAATTTGTCCTCAAAACGCAGGACAATCCACTAAATTAGAGTTTACGACTTTTGATACTCAAGCCAATACGGATATCTTAGTTATTTTTGATGGACAAAGTATTTCAGATCCTATTATCGGTACTTACTCAGGAACTATGAGCCCTGGAGTGATCCAAGCGACCAACACTTCTGGCTGTTTAACACTAGGGTTTGTGAGTGATGGAACCACAACTGCCAATGGTTGGACGGCAAACATCTCCTGTTATGAACCTTGCCAGACCATTATTTCTCAAATAGATACAGCGGTTCCAGCTCCTAATACAGATGGATATATACGGGTATGTCCCAACGAACAAATTACCTTAACAGGCAGTGGACAGTTTGGAACGAGTGGTGCTGGTGCTTCTTATGAATGGAATCTTGGAGATGGGACAACACAAAGTGGTCAAACAGCTACATTCTCTTATGCAACACCAGGAGTCTATATAGTAAATCTAAATATTTCTGATACCAATACAAGCATTGACCCAACAGGTTGTAAAAATACAAATTTATTAAACCAAGTCGTTCAGGTAGCTCCCCCTGTTGATTTCACAGGCACAGTCGCTACAAAATCCACCCTCTGTTTTGGAGAATCAACCACAATCACTGGAATTGCAAAAGGGGTTTCTTTTTTAAGTGAGTGTTCACCTCCAGTGAGTGGCGTAACGTTTTTGCCAGATGGAGATGGGGCTGTTTATACTACTTGTGTAGCGATAGATTGTTATGAATCTAATCAAACCCTTGATGCTATTAACCAACTTTTAGAAATATGTGTCAATATAGAGCATTCTTTTCTAGAAGATTTAGAGATTAAGATTGTCAGTCCCAGTGGACAAGAAGTTATACTTCATGAATATCCAAGTGGTGGCAATCTTTATTTAGGAGAGCCTAATGACGATGAATCTACGGTTGCTGGAGTTGGAGCAGATTATTGTTTTTCCATGTCAGCAACGACACTTCTTTTCAACGGCACTACTGTTATAGCTGGGTCAAACCCACCTAGCGCTTCTGTCGTGCCTGGCGTTTATTTACCAGTACAATCTTTTAGTCAACTCCTTGGAAGCCCCTTAAACGGAGATTGGTGTATTGAAATTACGGATAATCAAGTTTATGATAATGGGTATGTTTTCTCATGGGGTTTAAATTTTGATCCTACAATTCAACCCCCAGAAATTTCTTTTACTCCTGTGATTACTTCGGAAGCTTGGGATGCGAATAGCACCATCACCAATACCTCGGGGAATATAATCACTGTACAGCCACCATCAGACGGGAACTTTTGTTATACCTATCGTGTCATGGATGATTTTGGTTGTGAATCTACAAAAGAAGTTTGCATTGAGGTTATTCCAGAATTAATTCATGCAAATCCGATTGATTTATTTGTGTGTGATACAACAGGGACGAACTCTGTTGTTTTCAATCTCTCTCAAAATGATGCTATTATAGTTGCACCCAATCCCAATCCAACCGATTTTGTTTTAACATATCATACGTCTCAAGCGGATGCAGATGCAGATACCAATCCAATTTCAGTGACGGATGCAGCAGCTTTCTCAGGGGTACATGGACAAATTATTTACGGTCGGTTTGAATATTTGACTTCAGGGTGTTATGAAATCGTTTCGTTTACGCTTAATGTTTTTTCAGAACCTTCAATTTCCTCTGTGAATGACTTCAGTCTTTGCGACGATGCAGTCGATGGCGACGACACCAACGGACTTGTAACCTTTGATTTAAGCACTAAGACTCCGGAGGTTTTGGGTTCTCAACTGGCCTCTGAATATACCGTTAAATTCTATTACGATCAGGCTGCTGCCGATGCAGCTGTGGACGGCACCCAGATCACCCCCCCCCCATTCAAAACACCACTAACCCCCAGACTATTTATGCACGACTCGAAAACAAATTAAATGTCGACTGTTTTGGCACCAGCAACTTTCAACTCATAGTCAACCCGTTACCTGTAGCGAATTTAGAAGTCATCCTCAAGCAATGCGACACCGACACCGATGGTATTACCGATTTTAACTTAACCGAAGCCAATCAACTCATATCCAGTGACTATACCAATGAAACCTTCACCTACTACCTGAGTTCAGCCAAGGCAGAAATGGGCCTTCTAGCAGATCAGATCACCACTCCCACCATTTACACCAACCCAACCCCAGTAATGAGTATTGTCTATGCACGAGCCGAAACCATCCATGGATGTTTTAGAGTCTCAAAAATAAATTTAGTCGTAGGCGCCACACTCATCCCCTCCACCTTTCAACTAGAATACTATGTTTGTGACGACACAGAAGTCGATAACGACAACTCCAATGGCGTTGCCGTATTTGATTTTAGTGATGCCACCGCTCAAGTCCTTGCCCAACTTCCAACCAATCAGAACCTCACCGTTTCCTATTATATCTCAGAAGCCGATGCCCTAGCCGAGACCAATCCCATAGCAGACATCACCAAATACAGAAACAGCGCAAATCCCACCACCCAAAACATCTATGCCCGTGTCGACAGTAACGATGTCAATGCCTGTTTGGGACTCGGACACCACATCACCCTCAACGTTGACCCCCTTCCCAACAGAAACACCATTACAGACTATGTTTTGTGTAGCGACACGACTCAAACCACCTTTGACTTAACCACCAAAGACACCGAACTCATAGGCAGTCAAACCACCCCCATCCTGATCAGCTACCACCTAAGTGAACAAGACGCCATAAACAACATCCCCATTCCAAATCCAAACACTTACTCAAACACCACCAACCCCCAAACCATTTACGTAAGAGCCCAATTTGACCCAGACAACAACATGAATCTAGATGTACGAGAATGCGTGCGCACCGACATCAACTTTCAACTACACGTAAATTTAAACCCCGTTCTATTCACTCCCGATCCGATCATTGAATGTAACGACCAAGTAACCACAGTCTATGATTTAACCATCCGAAAAGACCAAATCACAAACAACGACCCCAGCATCGTACTAAGCTACTTTGAAACCCAACAGGATTTAGACACCAACAATCCAATCCCCAATCCAACAACCTATACAAACAACACCTTCACAAGAACAATCCTCATACTCGCCACAGGCACCAACCAATGTACAAAAACCATCACCCTAGACTTAATCACCGTATTGTACGCCAATGTAAACAAAACCCCCACCCCGATAGAAGAATGTGAGATCGACAACAACGGCTTTGATTACTTTGATCTAACATTAAGAGAAACCCAAATATTAAACGGACTCAACCCCGCAGACTTTGACATCAGCTACTACGAAGACCAAATGGATGCACAATCAGGCAATACAAACAATATTGCAGACCCCACCAACTTTGAAAACACCATTGTTCTGACACAGGAAATCTATATTCGGGTCAAACCAAAATTAAATCACTGCTTTATAATCATTCCCTTAACCATCATTGTCAATCCCGTCCCCGAAATAGGCATCTTAGACCGTTATATGATCTGTCTAAACAAAAACGACCAAGTCATTAGTCCAGTCACCCAAACATTTTTACCCATCCCCCCAATCGACACCCAGCTAAGTACTGCCATTTACAGTTTTCAATGGTACAAGGGCAGCATCGAAGAAGTTGATTTTGACCCCAATAGTTTTATAATACCCGGCGCCACCAGCGCCACCTTCTCTCCAAACTCAGAAGGCATCTACACTGTACTCGCAACGAACCTCGCCTCCGGTTGTCGCATACCAGCCAGCACCGAAGTCGTAAGCTCCTATCCTCCCGAAAGCATAGATGTCACACTACTATCCCCCGTGTTTTCAGACAATAATCAACTAGAAGTTAGCGTTGTAGGCACAGGCGTTTATGAGTATAGAGTTGATTTTGGACCCTGGCAGCGGGAGACCCTATTTGAAAATGTTAGGATAGGGGAACATATTATTTATGTACGGGATCTTTTGAACTGTAATGAGATTACTCATAGAAAAATAGTGATAGGATACCCAAAATTTTTCACACCAAACGGCGATGGATATCACGACACATGGAATATCGTAGGAATGACAGTGAAATCTAGCTCAAAAACTTATATATTTGACCGTTACGGCAAATTGTTAAAACAAATCAGTCCAACAGGTAAGGGTTGGGATGGGACTTTTAACGGAGAACGTCTCCCGTCTAGCGATTATTGGTTTGTATTAGATTACAATGACCCCGTAACAGGGAAGGCCAGTCAGCTAAAATCATATTTTACATTGAAAAGATAAATGCATTGAAAACATAAAATAGTTCCTATAAAATCCACTCAAAGCAGCTCATAGGAAATCAGTTTAAATAGAAACCCAAATCTATGAAAAACCTACTTACACTTCTGACATTCTGTATATCCTCTATTGGATTTGCTCAAATTATCAGTATTAATGATTCTGCTTTCCCAGAGTCCAGCTATGGTCCCGAAGAACTTATTAAAAAAGTCATAATCTCAAGTTCTTGCTCCTCGGTAGATAATTTTACGTTCCAAGTAAATGGTGCCCCAGGAGATTTAACAACTAAAAGCTACGGCTATTTTAAGAGACCAACAGGGAGTACCTTTCCATTTGAAGAAGGTGTGATACTGACTACAGGGAAAGCCTTCCCTGCGGGGAATACAACAAGTGGTAATTTGATAGACCATGGAAATGGTGCCCCAGGAGATTCAGATTTAGAAGCGGCTTTAGGTCAGACAAATACTCAAGATGCTACATTTATCAAATTCAACTTTACGCCTCAAGTAGATACGATTGATTTTAGATTTATAATGGCTTCTGAAGAGTATAATGGGAGCACAGAGTGTACTTTTGCGGATAGTTTTGCCTTTTTGTTGCGAGAAGTAGGGACAACAAGCTATGCGAATTTAGCTGTTTTACCAACGGGAACACCTGTAAGTGTGCGGAACATCAACGACGCAAATAGTTGCAGAGCAAACACACAATACTTTCAGGGTTACGGAGTTGGAAACACCAACTATGGAGGACGCACAAAAGCTTTAACAGCCTCTTCGGTTGTGACCCCAGGGGTTGTCTATGAAATAAAACTTGTTGTTGCAGATCAGGGAGATGATGCTTGGGATTCTGCTATTTTCATTGAAGGTGGTAGTTTTAATATTGGAGGAGATTTAGGAAATGATCGCCTTATTGTAAATGGAAATCCAGGATGTCAGGGAACCGATATTACATTAAACACCACTCTTTCTGCTGCAGGGACTACATTTGAATGGTTTAAAGATGGGACTTTAATGGCAGGAGAGACCAATTCAACACTACTCGTTTCTGCGGATGGAACGTATAATTTTAAAGCTATTTTAGTTGGTGGCTGCGAAGCAACTGATGAAATTGTCATTGAATTTACAACACCTCCAGTGATCACAAGCCCACCAGCAGATATTTTATTATGTGAAACAGACGGCAATGGTATGGAAGTGTTTAATTTTTCAGCCAATGAAGTTTTGGTATTAGGAACTCAATCGGCTTCAAACTTTCCTATTAGCTATCATACAAGTCAGACCGATGCAGAAGGCAACCTGAGTCCACTATCAATCCCATATCAAAACTCCTTAGCGACAGAAACCATTTGGCTTCGTATTGCCGATATGACACAAAGCTGCTATGAGGTAGTTAGTTTTGATATTGAAGTTCGATTGCAACCCACGGCAAACACTCCCAATACCATTATTCAATGCGACGATTCAGTTGACGGCGATGACACCAATGGATTTGTAGAATTTGATTTAAGTCCCAAGATTCCGGAGGTTTTAGGAACTCAACTGGCCTCGGACTATACCGTTAAATTCTATTACGATCAGGCTGCTGCCGATGCAGCTGTGGTTGGCACCGAAATTACAGCACCCATTCAAAACACCACTAACCCCCAGACTATTTATGCACGACTCGAAAACAAATTAAATGTCGACTGTTTTGGCACCAGCAGCTTTCAACTCATAGTCAACCCGTTACCTGTAGTGAATTTAGAAGTCATCCTCAAACAATGCGACTCCGACACCGATGGTATTACCGATTTTAACTTAACCGAAGCCAATCAACTCATATCCAGTGACTATACCAATGAAACCTTCACCTACTACCTGAGTTCAGCCAAGGCAGAAATGGGCCTTCTAGCAGATCAGATCACCACTCCCACCATTTACACCAACCCAACCCCAGTAATGAGTATTGTCTATGCACGAGCCGAAACCATCCATGGATGTTTTAGAGTCTCAAAAATAAATTTAGTCGTAGGCGCCACACTCATCCCCTCCACCTTTCAACTAGAATACTATGTTTGTGACGACACAGAAGTCGATAACGACAACTCCAATGGCGTTGCCGCATTTGATTTTAGTGATGCCACCGCTCAAGTCCTTGCCCAACTTCCAACCAATCAGAACCTCACCGTTTCCTATTATATCTCAGAAGCCGATGCCCTAGCCGAGACCAATCCCATAGCAGACATCACCAAATACAGAAACAGCGCAAATCCCACCACCCAAAACATCTATGCCCGTGTCGACAGTAACGATGTCAATGCCTGTTTGGGACTCGGACACCACATCACCCTCAACGTTGACCCTCTTCCAGAAAGCAGCACCATTACAGACTATGTTTTGTGTAGCGACACGACTCAAACCACCTTTGACTTAACCACCAAAGACACCGAACTCATAGGCAGTCAAACCACCCCCATCCTGATCAGCTACCACCTAAGTGAACAAGACGCCATAAACAACATCCCCATTCCAAATCCAAACACCTACTCAAACACCACCAACCCCCAAACCATTTACGTAAGAGCCCAATTTGACCCAGACAACAACATGAATCTAGATGTACGAGAATGCGTGCGCACCGACATCAACTTTCAACTACACGTAAATTTAAACCCCGTTCTATTCACTCCCGATCCGATCATTGAATGTAACGACCAAGTAACCACAGTCTATGATTTAACCATCCGAAAAGACCAAATCACAAACAACGACCCCAGCATCGTACTAAGCTACTTTGAAACCCAACAGGATTTAGACACCAACAATCCAATCCCCAATCCAACAACCTATACAAACAACACCTTCACAAGAACAATCCTCATACTCGCCACAGGCACCAACCAATGTACAAAAACCATCACCCTAGACTTAATCACCGTATTGTACGCCAATGTAAACAAAACCCCCACCCCGATAGAAGAATGTGAGATCGACAACAACGGCTTTGATTACTTTGATCTAACATTAAGAGAAACCCAAATATTAAACGGACTCAACCCCGCAGACTTTGACATCAGCTACTACGAAGACCAAATGGATGCACAATCAGGCAATACAAACAATATTGCAGACCCCACCAACTTTGAAAACACCATTGTTCTGACACAGGAAATCTATATTCGGGTCAAACCAAAATTAAATCACTGCTTTATAATCATTCCCTTAACCATCATTGTCAATCCCGTCCCCGAAATAGGCATCTTAGACCGTTATATGATCTGTCTAAACAAAAACGACCAAGTCATTAGTCCAGTCACCCAAACATTTTTACCCATCCCCCCAATCGACACCCAGCTAAGTACTGCCATTTACAGTTTTCAATGGTACAAGGGCAGCATCGAAGAAGTTGATTTTGACCCCAATAGTTTTATAATACCCGGCGCCACCAGCGCCACCTTCTCTCCAAACTCAGAAGGCATCTACACAGTACTCGCAACGAACCTCGCCTCCGGTTGTCGCATACCAGCCAGCACCGAAGTCGTAAGCTCCTATCCTCCCGAAAGCATAGATGTCACACTACTATCCCCCGTGTTTTCAGACAATAATCAACTAGAAGTTAGCGTTGTAGGCACAGGCGTTTATGAGTATAGAGTTGATTTTGGACCCTGGCAGCGGGAGACCCTATTTGAAAATGTTAGGATAGGGGAACATATTATTTATGTACGGGATCTTTTGAACTGTAATGAGATTACTCATAGAAAAATAGTGATAGGATACCCAAAATTTTTCACACCAAACGGCGATGGATATCACGACACATGGAATATCGTAGGAATGACAGTGAAATCTAGCTCAAAAATTTATATATTTGACCGTTACGGCAAATTGTTAAAACAAATCAGTCCAACAGGTAAGGGTTGGGATGGGACCTTTAACGGAGAACGACTCCCGTCCAGCGATTATTGGTTTGTATTAGATTACAATGAGCCTGTAACAGGAAAAATCAACCAATTAAGAGCGAATTTTACGCTCAAAAGATAATATTTATGACAGTATTTAAGAAGTTTGTGTTTATTGCCATTATAGGAATGTTCACACAATCTATAAGCGCTCAGGAAGGATTACCAATATATTCTGATTATTTAACGGATAATTATTATTTACTTCACCCTTCAATGGCAGGTGTTTCCAATTGTAATAAAGTTCGACTTACAGGCCGTCAACAATGGTTTGGAGATGAAGATGCTCCAAGTTTACAGACGATGAGTATAAATGGACGTATTGGAGAATCTTCTTCAGGAGTTGGGGCTATTTTTTTTAATGACAAAAATGGATACCACTCTCAATCAGGGGCTTATTTGACCTATGCGCATCACCTTTTATTTTCAAGAAACACGATTGATTTAAATATGTTATCATTTGGTTTGAGTGCTGGATTGATTCAATACAAGCTAGATGAAACGGCTTTTTTAGAGTTTGATCCAATTATTGCAGGGATTGAACAAAGTGCATCCGATTTTAATATTGATTTTGGATTTTCTTACCATTTCATTAATTTTTATGCGCATGCAACTGTTAAAAATGTTTTAGCAAATGAAGGAATTAATATCAATGAACAAGGTATAAGCTATGACAATCTTAGGACTTACTTGCTGTCTGCAGGGAATGTATTTTCTAAATTCGGTAGTGACTGGAGCTTTGAGCCCTCTTTGATGTACGCCTATAAAGATGCTACCAAAGAATCGTTTATTGACGTTAATTTCAAATCCTATAAAGAGTTAGATTTTGGAAAACTATTTGCAGGAATTTCATACAGAAGAAGTTTTGATGGTGCTGAATTCTCTACTGGATCAGGTGTAAGCAGTCAAAAGCTTCAATATTTTACACCAATCGTAGGAGTAGAATACAATAACTTTGTATTTGCTTATACGTATTCATACCAAGCGAATTCGGTAGTTTTTAATAACGGAGGCTATCACCAAGTGACCTTAGGCTTTAACTTTGGATGTAAGAAAGAAAAATACGACTGTAATTGCCCGAGTGTAAATTAAAACTAAAACGCTAATTTTTTAATAGAAGCCGTTTCAGATTTCAGGAGTGAAGCAATCACGTTTTCTTCACCATTGGTATAAAAACGATTCGGTTCCACAGAAGTTTTAGTATTCAACAAGATATTACTTTCTAAGACTGCCTTTGTTTGTTTCGCAACTGCTTTTCCAGAGTCAATAATTTTGACATGCTTAGGCAATAGCTGTTTTAAAATAGGAGTCAAAAAATGATAATGTGTGCAGCCTAAAACCAAACAATCTATTTCAGCATCAAGCATGGGTTGGAGGTAGCTTTGAAGTAAGTGCTTCATCTCATCAGAATACAAGGCGCCATTTTCAATGAGCTCTACAATGCCGTTTCCCACTTGTTCTATCACTATTAAATCACTAGAGTACAGTTGAGAGGTTTCGTGAAACAATTGACTGCTAAGCGTGCCTTTCGTTGCTAAAATCCCAATTGCTTTAGATTTTGATTGAAGTGCTGCGGGTTTGATAGCCGGTTCAATACCAATAAAGGGAATGGGGTAGTTTTTCCTTAACGTATCAATAGCATTGGTTGTGGCTGTATTGCAAGCCACAACAATCAGCTTACAGCCTTGATTCATGAGCCACTCTGTATTTTTAATAGAAAGATTAATGATGGCTTCTTTTCCCTTAGGGCCGTAGGGAGCATGTTTGGAGTCCGAAAGGTACACAGTAGATTCCATAGGAAGCAGTTGATGGATTTCACTCCAAATAGAAAGGCCTCCTACGCCAGAATCAAATATACCAATGGGTTTTGAACTCATACATTACAAAAATAAAAAAGCTGCTCTAATAGAGGCAGCTTTTTATAAATTATTTGAGAGGTGTTTTATTAAAACCCTAATTCAGTTTTTACGTCTACTAATAAGTCAGTACCACCAGCAAAGATAACGCCTTGCCCTTGAGAAGCATCAAGTACATAATCGAATCCTTTTGCTTTTCCAACTTTAAGAATCGCATTTTTTGCTTTCTCAGTGATTGGCTTTAAAAGATCAAACTCTTTTTTCTGTAAGTCTTGCTGTGCTTGTGTTTGGTATTGACGAATACTTTGTTCCATTCCTTGAACTTCTTGTAAACGTTTTCCATTCTCTTCATCAGTTTTGGTAGAAGACTCACCATCGTATTGTTTTATTTTGTTTTGTAATTCAGTGGCCATAGCCTGAATATCCGTTTCATAGGTTTTAGCCAATTTTTCTAATTCTGCTTTTGCACTTTGCATTTCTGGCATCGCTTCTACTAATTCTTGCGTATTAATATGCGCAACTTTACTTTGTGCTTGTGCTGTAAAACTTGTTGCAACAAAAAGTGTAGTTGCTAATAAAAGTGATTTTAAGTGTTTCATTGTAATTGTGTTTATGATTTAAATTTATTTATTGTTTCTAATGCTATCTCTTTTCTTCTTCTGAGCTTCAAGTCGTGCTTTACGCTCAGCCAAAGCTTGTTTTTTCTTTTCCTGCAATGCTTTTTTACGAACTTCTCTATCATTTAGGACTTCTGAAGCTTTCGCAGCTGTTGTTTTGGGAGTTGTTTTTTCTGCTTTTGCATTGGCACGTTTATCTAATGCCTTTTGTTTTTTAGCGGCAAGTTCTTTTTTACGTGCTTCTCTTGGATCTACTTTTTCGGTACTTTCAGTCGTTAAAGATTTTTCAGTATCTTCTTTAGCCTCTGTAGCGGTTTCAGGAGTCGTAGATGTTTTACCCGATTTTGCCTTTGCACGTTTGTCTAGTGCTTTTTGCTTTTTAGCTTGCACTTCTTTTCTTCTTGCTTCACGAGCGTCCAATTTCTTTTGTCGCTTTTCTTCTAACAATGCTTCGCGTTCAGCTTTTCTTTCGTCTAATAATCTTTGACGGTCATCTTTAGTGCCGTCCACTTCTACGATCATTTCCTCTTCCTCTGCTTCTTTGCGTTCTTTTCTAGAGTCCACTTGGGTTCTCTTAGACGATCTGTTGATGGTGCGCAAAACTTGCTCGCTAATGTCATAACGGTCTGCAGAATACAGCATCACAACATCGGCAGATTTGTCAAATATGAAATCGTATTTTTTGGATGCGGCAATTTCTTGAACGGCTGCAAAAATTTGATCTTGAATCGGTTGTATGAGTTGTTGTTTTTGAATCATCAAATCCCCATTTGGACCAAAACGGTTTTGCTGGTACTCAATAATTTCATTTTCAATAATTTGTAAATCTTCTTCACGCTCAGAAATAAGTTCGTTTGTGAGAAGAATACGCTCATTATTAAGTTGCTTTTTTTGATCCTCGAGCTCTGTTAAGCGTTTTTCAATTTCGCTTTTCCACTGCTGGATTTTAGAATCCAATTGTGCATTGGCATTAGAATATTCGGTGACATTTTCTAGAATATATTCGGTATCTATATAGCCAATACGGACACTTCTTTTTTGTGCATATATAGATGTGCCTATTAGGCATAAAAAAAACAAAATACATGCTTTTTTAAAAGAGGTCAGTTTTAAGAGTTTTAAAGTTAACAAATTCATTTTACAATGGTTTCAAATTATTGGAATTAGGTTTTGCTCTATGTGCTTCAAATTAACGAAATAAATTTTAAAATATTTCAACTTAACTCCATTCATTCTGTTTGCTTATAGAAAATACCGTTCCAAATATTAAAATTGTTGTCCTATAATAAAGTGGGTTTGCCATCCACTTTTAACAGTTTCATTTGGTAATGGATCAAACCCATGCCCAAAATCAATCCCTAATAAACCAAAAGCAGGCATAAATAATCGCAATCCAATTCCTGCTGATCGTTTGATTGCGAACGGATCGAAATCATCAAAATTATTATAAGAAGCACCACCTTCTAAAAAGGCAAGTGCATATATTTTTGTTTGTTGTGCCAATGTTATTGGATGTCTTAGCTCTAAAGAGAATTTATTATAAATTGATCCACCATCTTGACTTGAGAGTGATTGATTTGGATACCCTCGTAATGCAATGGCTTCTCTTCCATCAAGACTGTAGGTTCCTAAACCATCTCCTCCAAGAAAGAAACGTTCAAAAGGAATAACTCCTCTGTCGTTGTTGTAGGCTCCTAAAAACCCAAACTCAAAGGTGGGTTTCAAAATTAACTTTCCAGCCAACTTCGTGTACCATTCTCCCTTAAATTTAATTTTATAAAATTCTAACCATTTATAACGTTCTTGATCAATTTCGCCAATTCGAGTCGTGGCTGCATTTACTATTTCGGGTGCTTCGGGAAGATTCGTCGTTATATATTGATCTCTGAGATCCTCTTGGGCTTTTCTTTCTCTTTTCAAAGCGCCGTAATCTACATTGTTGACCGCGGAGTACGGGAAGCTCAGTTTTGCAGTTAAACTGAAACTAGAACCCCCTTCAGGATATATAGGGTCATTAAACGTATTGTTTCGACTTAATCCAACGGTATAGGCTAGGTTGTTAGAATTTCCATTTCCAAATGTAAATAAGCCTGTATTGTAATTGTTCAAATCATAGTATTGGAAACTTACCGCTTGCGACAATACAAAGTAATCATCTGGAACGGATAGTTTTTTAGCAATTCCAAATGTAATTCCTGTAATGTTAAAGCTTCTATCTCTATCTGCATTTCGAGTCGCAGGATTGTATAAAAACTGTTTAGTTTGAGAAAGCGATGAAGAAAATTGCACCGGTTTTTTACCACCTAACCAAGGTTCTGTAAATGACAAGCTGTAAGTCTGATAAAATCGACTGGCTTGTAAACGCAATGCTAAGCTCTGTCCATCACCCATTGGAAACGGTTTGTAAGCTTTTTTATTAAAAATATCTTTCATCGCAAAATTATTGAACGAAAGCCCTAAGGTTCCGATGAATCCACCACCGCCATAACCACCTTGCAATTCAATCTGGCTAGCCCCTTTTTCAACAACTGTATATTCAACATCTAAAGTTCCATCTGTTGGATTTACGTTCTTTAAATCTGGTGAGATTTGCTGTGCATCAAAATACCCAAGCTGCCCAAGTTCACGAATGGTTCTTACAATGTTACTCTTGCTGTACAATTGCCCGGGTCGCGTTCTAAGTTCTCTATAGATAACCGCATCATTTGTTTTATCATTTCCAGAAACACTGATGTTTTTGAAATATGCTGGTTTTCCTTCCGTAACCCGAATTTCCATGTCAATGATGTTTCCATCAGTACTGACTTCAACAGGTGTAATTGTAGAAAATAAATAGCCATTGTTCTGATATAAATTTGTCAAATCAAAGGCATCAGGATCTGAATTGTCTGCGATTCTTTTTTCTAATTCAATCCCGTTATAGGTGTCTCCTCTTTTTATTTTTAAAACTTGATTCAGTTGTTCATCAGAATAGATCGAGTTTCCTAAGAAATTAATTGATCCATAATAGTATTTTTCGCCTTCTTCTACGCCAATATTTAAACTGATTGTGTTGTTGTCGTTTGTTGTGAGCGTATCCGAAATAACACGTGCATCTCTGTATCCTTTTTCTTTATATTTATCAACGACACTTTGTAAATCTTCTTTGTAATCGGCTTCAATATATTTAGAACGCTTTAACACACGAAATATGTTTTTTTGCTTCGTATTTTTCATTGCTTTACGAAGTTTTTTAGCACTAAGTTTTTCAGCACCATCAAAAGTAATGCTTTTAACTTTTATTTTTTGACCTCTATCAATTCGCACCAACATGTTCACTCGAGATTTTTTGACAGAATCCACAACCTTAGAGGTTGTAACGGTTGTTTTTGCATTTAAAAACCCAAGTTTACGATACTTGTTTTCAAGATAATTCTTGGTAGTAGTGATTAAATTCTCGGTAACCTTAACACCTGAAGTGAGGTTGTTTTCTTTAATGATCTCTTTTATTTTTCCTTTTTTGACGCCCACAATTTTGACGTCTTTCAGTTCGGGTAAATCATTTAATGCAACTTCTAAGTACACACTACTTCCTTCCGTTTTAGTTGCATACACCTCAATACTACTAAACAAGTTAGAGTCCCACAATTTTTTGATTGCAGCACTTATTTTGACGCCACCAGGGATAATTACAGATTCCCCTTTTTTTAACCCGGAATATGTGAGGATGGTTTCAGAACCATAGGAGGTTTCACCAGTGACAGTAATGTCAGCAATGGTAAATGTTGTTATTTTCGGTTTTGTTTCCTGGGAGAATATTACAAAACTGCTTAAAAGTAAGCAAAAGCAAAGGATTGTATTTCTGTATCTAAAAGCTTTATTAATGAAGCTGTTCACTTGTTTTTCCAAATCGTCTTTCTCTTTTTTGATAATTTATAATGGCTTCATACAAATTCTCATTCGTAAAATCTGGCCAGTATACATCAGTAAAATATAATTCTGCATAAGCAATCTGCCATAAAAGGAAATTACTGATACGTTTTTCGCCACTTGTACGGATTAATAAATCAACATCTGGCAAATTCTGGGTGTAAAGATGCTGATTAATTAGCGTTTCATCGATATTTTCTACTGAAATTATATTATTTTTAACTTTATCACATATTTGTTTCGTCGCATTCACCAGTTCATCCCTAGAACCATAGCTCAATGCAAGTGTTAAAGTCATCCGTGTGTTGTTCTTAGTTTCATCAATGACATGCAATAATTCCTTCCGAACACGTGCTGGCAGATGCTCAAGATTGCCTATGGCATTTAGTCGGATACTGTTTTTTTGCAGTGTATTCATTTCTTTCTTTAAAGAAGAAATCAAAAGTTGCATTAAAGTTTTTACTTCTAATTTAGGGCGATTCCAGTTTTCAGTCGAGAAAGCATAAAGCGTCAAATTTTCTATACCAAGTTCGGCACAGCTTTCTACGGTAGTTTTGACGGACTTTGTCCCATTTTCATGCCCAAAGACTCTAAGAAAGCCTTTTTCTTTTGCCCAACGTCCATTTCCATCCATAATGATGGCAATGTGCTTTGGAAGGTTTTCAGAATGGATTTTAGATTTTAGACTCATATTAAAAATAACAATAACAAGGTTTTCTACCAAAGGTGTAAGTTAATGTAAAACCGCTAAATACATACCAATCGTTATTATTAAAATTGCCAAAACGCACAATTTTTTTTAATTCCTCTGTGTCAGGCTCACTTCCATCGAGTTCATCAGAAAACGTATAACGTGCCCCAACTTCTAAAGCAAGAATAATATGCCGTGTCAAAGTTGTCTTGAACCCTAGCGTAATCGGAATTCCGTAGGCATTGCTTCTTGTTTTTTCAGAGACTAAATCAACGTTGGTGAAATAAAAATTCGGATGGTTGGCCATGCTGATCCCCGTATAAATATAAGGAGTGGACATCGGCGTTGCCGCATGTAAATCAAAATCTAAAAAATTAAACTCTATGCCAACAGAAGCCTCTAAAATATCTGCATTAAAATTATAGGCACGTAGTTTTCTTCGAGGATCACTTGATAATGCATCATTGGCAGAGAGTGTGCTGTACGTCAAACTCGCTCTCAAGGAATGTCTGGGGCTTCGGTTCCATTTAAAAAGCCCTCCAAAAGCAAGTTTATTGGGATTCACAAATTGAGTTGACCCTACATCCCCAATAAAATTACTTCCACCCACAAATCCACCTATTTCGTAGATTTGAGAAAAACTCAAACTCGACATAAAAAGGAAACATATAAGGGTTAAAGTTGTTTTCATTGTGATTTTAAGAATGCAAATATAATAATTTAGAGATGGAACAAGTCATTTGTTTTCTCGCTAATGACTAAACTTGATTTCTAAAGATATATTGCTTAATTCCTTGGGTCTGCGCCCCACAACAGCTTTTTTCGAAGGGTTTCTAAAAATCCATCTTCTTTGAGTTCAATCATATGAATACAAAAAGGTGCTTTTTGAATGGTGATGGTCGTATTGTTTTCTAAGGTGTTGATTCTTGAGTCTAACGAAACAAGGTGCTGCTCTTCACGACCACTGACTTTTAATTTTATAACCTTATCACTCGAAATCACTAACGGACGTGCATTAAGATTGTGAGGTGCGATGGGTGTTAGTACCAAGCTGTCTGATTCTGGTATGATAACGGGTCCGCCACAACTTAAAGAGTAACCTGTTGAGCCGGTAGGCGTAGAAACGATCAGGCCATCCGCCCAATAAGAGGTTAGATACTCGTCGTCTAACCATGTTTCAACAGAAATCATAGAAGTGGTATTTTTTCGACTTACAGCAATTTCATTCAATGCGAAGTCCAAATCAAAAGCAGTGTCTTTAGTATCCACAGCAATAGTTAGTAAGCTCCGTTTTGAAATTCTATAATTTCCTTCAAAAATTTCATTCATCGCTTTTTGAATGGTATTCATAGGAATGGTTGCCAAAAACCCTAAGCGTCCCGTGTTGATTCCTACAATCGGAATCGTTAAATCTTTTACAAATGTAATGGCTCTTAAAATGGTTCCATCGCCACCAATGCTGATTAACAAATCAAAGGATGCATCTAAAGTTTTAAAAGTATCAAACAAGTAAGAACTTAAATCAATATCAGAATCTGACACAATGGACGCGTGAAAGTTTTTTTCAAAAACTACTTTGGCATCCCGTTTTTTTAAATACGCAATGAGTGTTTGAATTGTGCTTTTTGAGCGCTCGTTATAAAGGGGGCCATAAACAGCTATTTTCATTTGAGTTGATTTTATCACTTAAAGGTTTAAATAGGTGTCTAAATACGCCGATCGTTCTTTAAGCGTTCGTAAAAAAGTGTCGTCTTCGTGGCCCGAAATGATCGTATATCCGTAGCGTCTAAATGCCTGTAAAATGGTGCTTAATCCAGAATCTCCAATTTTAAGCGTAATTTGAGTCAAATCATTTTCGTTTTTAGAGATAAAAGCGCCTAGTAATTTTGCGTCATTAGACTCTACAATTTGACTGATTTCACTAAACGAAAAATCGTTTTGCCCTTTTTCAATGACAAGAATCCCGCCTGGCTCCGAAAAAAAAGGCGTTTTATTAAACAATGAAATAATATCGCTCAATTGATAATAACCTATATACTTATTTTCAGCATCCAAAACAGGCATGATGTTACAGTTGTTTTGCGCAAACGCTTCCAAAACATCGAGCCATAAGGAGGAATCTCGCACAAAAAAACCTTCCACAGCATAGAGTACTTCTGAGACGGCTTGATGGGATTCAAAGCAATACACATCTGTTTCAGACAAGCAACCCAAATAAACCTGATCTTTTAAAATAGGAATATGCGAATAAGTTAACTGTTTAAAAACAGTCTGTAACTCCTCTACAAGTGTTTTAGGACTTGAGGGGTTTAGATCGTTTATAATAAATTGATTTAAAGGCATGGGTTCATTTTAATCAGATGCAAATTAATCAAAAATAATATACTTTAAGCGTTAAGTACTTTGTATTTTTGTTTCAAATTCAATTTTTAATGACCAAATTAAGCGTTAATATCAATAAAATTGCCACCCTACGAAACTCTAGAGGCGGCAATACTCCCAATGTAGTTCAGTTTGCTAAAGATGTGCAAGAGTTTGGAGCTCAAGGGGTCACAATTCACCCACGTCCAGATGAACGTCACATTCGCTATCAAGATGCTTACGATTTAAAATCAGTCGTTTATACTGAATATAATATTGAAGGAAATCCCATCCCAGAATTTATAGACATGGTGCTAAAAATCAAACCCACGCAAGTCACTTTAGTACCCGATGCAGAAGATGCAATTACGTCCAATGCAGGCTGGGATACCCTCAAACATAAAGGGTTTTTAACCGAAATCATTCAAGAATTTAAACAAAACGACATCCGAACCTCGGTGTTTTTAGACCCAACCCTCAAACAAGTTGAGGGCTCGAAGGCAATAGGAGCAGACCGTATTGAGCTATACACCGAAGCATTTGCGCATCAATTTTCTCTTGGAAATAAAAACGCAATGATTCCTTACACTGAATGTGCAGAACGTGCTTTGCAATTGGACTTAGGTTTGAATGCAGGACACGATTTGTCACTCGAAAACATTCAATTTTTCAAAGAAAACTCCCCAGGATTGTTAGAAGTTTCTATCGGACACGCCCTCATTTCAGAGAGCTTGTATTTAGGAATTGACAATGTGATTAATATGTATTTGAATAAATTAAAATAATGCACTTACATTCCAATATTATAGGAGAGGGGAAGCCGTTCATTATTCTCCATGGATTTTTGGGGATGGGCGATAATTGGAAAACCCTCGCAAAACAGTTTTCAGGTTTAGGCTTTCAAGTTCACCTCGTCGATCAACGGAATCACGGACGCAGTTTTCACGATTCAGAATTTAATTATGATGTATTAGCAGCAGATTTAAAAGCCTATTGCAGTCAACATGATTTAGAGAATATTGTGCTTTTAGGGCATTCTATGGGCGGAAAAACAGCCATGCTTTTTGCGGCACTTTATCCGAAAATTGTTTCAAAATTAATTGTAGCCGATATCTCCCCTCGATTTTATCCAGTCCATCACGATGCTATTTTAGAAGGATTGACTTCCCTGAATTTCGAGGAAATCTTCTCTAGAAAAGAAGCGGAAACCCAATTGTCTAAATACGTTCACGAGGTTGGAACACGCCAATTTTTATTGAAAAATGTGTACAGAATTTCTCCAGATGTTTTAGGGCTTCGGATCAATTTAGAAGTGCTCAAAGCACAAGTTTCTGAGGTGGGAGAAGCTTTGCCGTCAACATTGGTTTTTCAAAAAGACACCCTGTTTTTAAGAGGTGATAAATCAGAGTATATTTCCGCTGCAGATGAAGCGCTTATAAAAATTCAATTCCCGAGTGCAACCCTCAAAACGATTTCAAATGCAGGCCATTGGCTGCATGCCGAAAACCCAGTGGAATTCTTCGATCGTGTTTGCACGTTTATCACTTGATACACATAAGCTTAAAAATGTTTGTAAGGCATTAAAAATATTGTATTTTTGCCACCCAATTTTTATTTCATCACAATGAATATTACAAGAGAAACTATTGACACGTTAAATGCCGTGGTTAAGATTGATATTACGAAATCAGATTATTCTGAAAACGTAGAGAAAATTTTAACAAATTACCGCAAAACAGCGAACATTCCTGGCTTTAGAAAAGGACAAGTCCCGATGGGTCTTGTTAAAAAGCAATATGGAAAATCCGTGTTGGCTGACGAAGTCAATAAGACACTTCAAGAAGCTTTAGGGAAATACCTGACAGATGAAAAACTAGATGTTTTAGGAAATCCACTGCCAATAGCTAAAGACGATTTGGATTGGGAAGGGGATGATTTTTCGTTTGAATTTGAAATCGGATTAAGTCCAGAATTTGAAATCAAACTAAAAGCTAAAAAAGCACTTACTAAATACACGATTACTGCCGATAAAAAAATGATTGACGATCAATTGATCAACATTCAAAAACAATACGGAAAACTTGTTGCCAAAACAGTCGTTGGCGATGAAGATGAAGTCACTGGAGTATTTTTCAATGACGCAGAAGGGATTGAAGCAACCGCAACTTTGACTTTAGATAAGTTAAAAGGAAAACCAAATGTAAAAGCTTTTTCAGGAGCTAACGTTGGCGATGTGTTGACATTAGACACCAAAGGGTTGTTTAATGACTCCCACGATTTGATGACCTATTTAAAAGTAGATCACGACACGGCTCATGGACTTGATGTGCAAGTGACCTTTACAATCAGTGAAGTGAACACAAGAGAATTAGCAGATTTAGATCAAGAGTTGTTTGATAAGTTATTTGGTCCAGGCGCTGTGAATTCAGTGACAGAATTGAGAGCTAAAATCACAGAAGATGCTGAAAAACAATTCGTACAACAAGCAGATCAGAAATTCTTGAACGATGTGACTGAACACCTTGTAGAAAACACAAAATTTGATTTACCAGTGAAGTTTCTTCAGAAATGGATACAAACGGCTGGCGAAACCGAATTAAACGAGGCGCAAGCCAAAGAGGAATTTGAGAAGTCAGAAAAAAGCATGCGCTACCAATTAATTGAAAGCAAGCTTATTGTAGAAAACAATCTTCAAGTTAATTTTGAAGATTTAAAAGCCTACACTTCGGAGATGATCAAAGGGCAAATGGCACAGTACGGTCAAATGAACCCAACCGAAAAAGAAATTGACGATATCGTTGCACGTGTACTTTCAAACCAAGACGAAGTGAAACGTATTTCTGAACAACTCACAAGTCAAAAATTATTAGATTTTTATAAAGAAAACGCTAATTTTAAAGATAAAAAATTAGCTTACGAAGCCTTCGTTAAAGAAGTTTACGGGAAGTAATTTTATAAATAATTAAGCAAAAAACACTTTTTAGGAAGTGTTTTTTTATACCTTTAAAGCAAATTATAAATAGTTTTATATTTACATTTTAAAAACTTAAAAAAAGCATTATGGATTACGGAAATGAATTCAAAAAATACGCCATCTCAGACCATGGAATCAGCAGCACTTATTATGATAAAATAGTAAGCAGTATGACACCTATGGGTTTGACGCCAAACATTATTGAAGAACGTCAAATGAATGTTGCTGTTTTTGATGTGTTTTCAAGATTGATGATGGATCGTATTATATTTATGGGAACAGCGATCAACGATCAAGTTGCTAATATTATTCAAGCACAACTGTTGTTTTTAGAAAGTACAGACGCCACCAAAGACATCCAAATATACATCAACTCTCCAGGAGGAAGTGTGTATGCAGGACTTGGAATTTATGACACAATGCAGTTGATCAAGCCCGACGTCGCAACGATTTGTACAGGAATGGCAGCCTCAATGGGAGCTGTATTATTATGTGCAGGAGCTAAAGGAAAACGTAGTGGATTGACACACTCAAGAGTGATGATTCACCAACCACTAGGAGGTGCGCAAGGACAAGCAAGTGATATTGAAATTACAGCCCGCGAAATTCTAATCTTAAAAGAAGAACTTTATAAAATCATTAGTAAGCACTCCGGTCAAGAGTATGACAAAGTGTACAAAGATAGTGATCGTGATTATTGGATGAAATCTGATAAGGCTTTAGAATACGGTATGATTGACGAAATATTAACGCGAAGTTAAAAACACCCCAAAGGAGTTATGGCAAAAGAAGAATTAGACTGTTCATTTTGTGGCAAGAAAAAAGCCGACACCAACTTACTCATTGCAGGAATCGATGCGCACATCTGTGATCGCTGTATAGAGCAAGCCAATGGCATTGTCCTTGAAGAAACAAAGCAAGATAATGGCAGCGGACTCACTTCGGATGTCATGCTCAAAAAACCCCAAGAAATCAAAGCCTTTTTGGATTCTTATATTATTGGGCAAGAGCAAACCAAAAAAGTAATGTCGGTAGCGGTTTACAACCACTACAAACGTTTGTTGCAACCGCCTACGGAGGACGATATCGAAATCCAAAAAAGTAATATTATTATGGTAGGGCAAACAGGGACCGGAAAAACCCTGATGGCCAAAACCATTGCGAAAATGCTCAACGTCCCTTTAGCCATCGTCGATGCGACGGTGTTAACTGAAGCTGGTTATGTGGGTGAGGATGTAGAAAGTATGCTCACACGTCTCTTACAAGCGGCAGATTACGATCAAGAAAAAGCCGAACGTGGCATTGTTTTTATCGATGAAATTGATAAAATTGCTCGTAAAAGCGACAACCCATCCATCACACGTGATGTGTCTGGAGAAGGCGTACAACAAGCACTTTTGAAATTATTAGAAGGAACGGTTGTGAATGTCCCACCAAAAGGCGGTCGAAAACACCCAGATCAAAAATTCATAGAAGTCAATACAGAAAATATTTTATTCATCGCTGGAGGTGCATTTGATGGCGTCGATCGTCATATCTCAAAACGCCTCAATATGTCCGCTATTGGCTACAAGGTTTCACATGACGAAGAACAAATTGACACTGAAAATTTATTGCAATACATCATCCCAAAAGATTTAAAAGATTTTGGATTGATTCCAGAAATTATTGGACGTTTACCCGTGTTGACGTACATGAATCCTTTAGATGAGGAAACCTTAAGAGCGATTTTAACAGAACCCAAAAACGCCCTTGTAAAGCAATATAAAAAGCTTTTTGAAATGGATGAAATTGCGTTGTCTTTTGAAGACGATGCCTTAGATTTTATTGTCAAGAAAGCCATTGAATACAAGCTTGGTGCCCGTGGATTAAGATCTTTATGTGAAGAAATTTTAACCGATGCCATGTTTGTAATGCCAAGCAATGACGAAACGGCCTTGGTGGTTACTGAAGCCTATGTTAAAAAACACTTGACGCGTACTCAAATAAAACGTTTGAAAGCGGTTTCTTAATTCATCTCTAAGAGCTCCTCTAAAAATTGACGCGAATTGGACAGGCGGGGCACTTTGTGTTGACCGCCCAATTTGTTATTTCGTTTCATCCATTTATAGAACAATCCTTCTTGTGCGACATGAACTTTAGGCATATTTAAGGTTATATTGTTAAAGCGCTTGGCTTCGTAATCAGAATTTAAAGACTTTAGAGAATTATCTAAAAGCTCCACAAAATAAGAGAGGTCTTTTGGTGGAGTTTTAAACTCGATTATCCATTCGTGGGCTCCTTTAGATTTTCCTTCCATAAATATGGGTGCAGCCGTATAATCCACAATTTCCGTTTTGGTTTTTTGGGTGGCTATTTTTATCGCCTTATCTGTGTTTTCAATGATCAATTCTTCTCCAAAAACATTAATAAAATGCTTGGTTCTTCCTGTCACTTTAATCCGATAGGGTGCTACAGACGTAAACGTCACGGTATCTCCAATTTTATAACGCCACAAGCCCGCATTCGTCGTCACAATAATGGCATAGTTTTCGCCGACTTCAACCTCCGATAAAGGGATTATTCTCTCGGTTGGACTTCCATAAGTTTTCATAGGAATGAACTCATAAAAAATACCGTAATCCAACATTAACAAAAGCTCATCCGAATGGTTCCGATCTTGAATGGCAAAAAAGCCTTCGGAAGCATTGTATATCTCATAATACTTAACGGAATTTGAAGGGATGATGGATTTGAATTGATCGACGTACGGAAGAAAACTCACCCCACCATGAAAGTACACTTCCAGATTTGGCCAAACGTCCAAAATCGTTTTACTGCCAGAAGTTTCTAAAACATTATTCAGCAGTACCAACATCCACGAAGGTACGCCGGCAAGGCTGGTTACATTTTCATGGATCGTTTCATTAACGATCGCCTGCATCTTATATTCCCAATCACTCATCAAAGAAACTTTGTTACTGGGCGTGCTGCTAAACTCTGCCCAAAAAGGCATGTTATGAATCAAAATAGCAGACAAATCTCCGAAGATCGTTCCATTTTCCTCATAGAGCTCTTTGCTGCCTCCCAAGCGTAAATTTTTTCCATCAAAGAGCGTAGAGTCTTCGTTATTATTCAAATACATACACAGTAAATCCTTACTCGCCGCATAGTGACAATCTTCTAAAGAATCGATACTAACAGGGATAAACTTGCTTTTTGCATTGGTCGTTCCACTCGATTTTGCAAACCATTTGATCGGTTTTGGCCAAAATATATTTTTCTCACCTTTTCGGGAGCGTTCTATTAAATCTTGGTAATCTTCATAGGTGGAGACAGGGATGCGTTGAGAAAAATCGCGGTAATTACGAATGGATTTAAAATCATAATTTTTTCCAATTTCGGTATCTTTAGAAATCGATACTAAATTCATAAGCAGTTCATTTTGAACTTCATGCGGGTATTTCAGAAACAAATCAATTTGATGAAATCGTTTCTTTAAAACCCATGATGCCACAGAATTCACTAATGGAATTGCCATATAATTGTATATATTTACATGCTAAATGTAATAAAAATTTGCTAATGCTGTATCAAGGAGTTTTAACTAAAATGGAAACGGAGTTTTCAAAGCCTATTCAATATTTTTTGGTGCTTGAAAATGACATTCTAAACATGAACCAATTATTAAACAAGAAATTGACGCTTTCTTTTGTCAAATACCAGTGTTTAAACTGTAGTAGTGAAGCGCCTGTTTTTAGACAAGGATTTTGTAAATCTTGTTTTTTCGAACTGCCTCAAGCGGCAGATTGGATCATGCGCCCCGAACTCAGCAAAGCACATCTCGATCAAGAAGAACGTGATTTGGAGTATGAAAAGCGGGTGCAGCTTCAACCTCATATTGTGTATTTAGCAAACTCTAGCAACGTGAAAGTAGGCGTCACTCGGAAAACCCAAGTACCTACACGTTGGATCGATCAAGGGGCACAAGAAGCACTGGAGATTGTAGAAGTGCCCAACCGTTATTTGGCAGGGGTGACGGAAGTTGCCCTTAAAAAATATGTCAGTGATAAAACCAATTGGCGTGAAATGCTCAAAGGCACCGCTCCCGATGAAAATTTAGAAGACTGGCGACAACGCTTATCAGAGTACATCCCAGAGGAATCTAAATCCTATTTTTTAGCCAATCAAAAACCACTTAAATTAGAATTTCCCGTTCAGAAATACCCTGAAAAACCAAAAAGTTTGAACTTGACCAAAACACCTGAGTACTCGGGAGTTCTCAAAGGGATCAAGGGGCAATATCTTATTTTTGAAGACAATACAGTATTCAATGTGAGAAGTAACGAAGGACTGGTTGTGGGCTTAAACGTGTCTTAAGTTGACTTTTTAAATGGAAGTTAAATTGTCAATAAATACTTAGACAAACCCCTCATATTAATTTTTCTTTTAGTTATTTTGCTACTTTATATGATGCACGAAAAAACGGTTTTAATTGGGATTGGAAGTAACAAGGGTGATAAACTAAATCACCTTCAAACGGCTGTTGATGCCATCCATACCCAAATAGGCAGTATCCATCAAATATCGAAGCTGTATCAAACGCCTGCGTTGGGGTTTGAGGGCGATGATTTCATCAATGGATGCCTAAAAGTATCCACCCTGTTAAATGCCTCTGAAGTGTTGGAAAAACTGTTGGCAATTGAACAAAGTTTAGGACGCATTCGTCATGAGGATGGTCAATACCACTCTCGAACGATTGATTTAGACCTGTTGTTTTATGACAGCTTGATTTCAAAATCAGAGCGTTTGGAGTTGCCACATCCCAGACTTCAAGAACGGCTTTTTGTGTTACAGCCGCTCATGGATATTTCTGCCGATTTTGAACACCCAATTTTAAAACAATCCATTCGTACGTTGCTGGATCAGTGTACAGATGAAAGCCAATTGACACTTTCAGAATCTCGCTTGAAAAATCCGATGCAAACATTTGATTTTTCAAACTATAATTTCATTGCCATAGAAGGAAATATAGGCGCAGGAAAAACAAGTTTGGCACACATGATGTCTCATGATTTCAATGCTAAAAAAATCTTGGAGCGTTTTGCGGACAATCCATTTTTGCCAAAATTCTATGAAGATGCGACCCGCTATGCTTTTACTTTAGAAATGTCTTTTTTGGCCGATCGCTACCAACAAATCTCAGATGACTTATCGCAATTAGATTTGTTTAAAGATTTTATTGTGAGTGATTACGACGTATTTAAGTCGCTTATTTTTTCAAAAATCACCTTGAGTGAAGATGAGTTTGTGTTGTATAGAAAATTATTTTATCAGGTTTATAAAGATATTGCAAGGCCCGATTTGTATATTTATCTCTATCAAAACACCGAACGCTTACAAGAGAACATCCGACTGAGAGGGCGCGACTACGAACAAACCATCGAGTCGAGTTATTTAGATAAAATCAATTCAGGTTATTTGGAATTCATACAAAAGCATCCGGAGTTTAATGTAAAAATCATTGACATTTCTAACCGTGATTTCATCAAAAACCGTGTGGATTACCTTTGGATTTTAGAGCAAATTTGTGCCTAGTCTAATTTACTAAACAGATCCCACAACACCACGCCACAACTCACGGATATGTTTAGCGAATGCTTGGTGCCATATTGTGGAATTTCAATCACTGCATCACTAAGGTTTACAACGTCTTGAGAGACGCCTTTCACTTCGTTTCCAAAAACCAAGGCATAAGTTGTGTTTGGTTTGGGAGTGAATTTATTCAGCATCGTCGCGTTTTCTGCTTGCTCAATGGAAATTACTTGAACGCTTTCTGCATGTAATTTTTGAATAAGTTCCAGAGTATTCTCAGCGTATTCCCATTCGACAGACTCGGTACTTCCCAAAGCCGTTTTTTGAATATCCTTATGTGGCGGTGTTGCCGTAATCCCACAGAGGTAAATTTTTTCAATTCGAAAGGCATCACTGGTTCTAAACACACTTCCAATATTATTTAAACTTCGAATGTTATCCAAAACCACAATTAAAGGCGTTTTTTCAACGGCTTTAAATCCTTCGACTGATAAGCGTTCCAATTCGCTATTTTCTAATTTTCGCATGCGTGTTTTAAATCTTAATAAACTTAGTTTTATAAAAAGGCTAAATTTAATTACTTTAGCATTATTACTTCCGTACAAAAGTAAGGCATAAAAACAAGAACCCCATTGGCAAATAAAACGAAGAAAGTCACTCCTTTAATGAAACAATACAATGCCATCAAGGTCAAGTACCCTGATGCGTTGCTATTATTTCGGGTGGGCGACTTTTATGAAACTTTTGGAAGTGATGCCGTCAAGGCGTCCAAAATATTAGATATTATTTTAACCAAACGCGGCGCAGGCAGCGAAAGTGAAACCGAATTGGCGGGATTTCCGCACCATTCGCTCAATACCTATTTGCCAAAATTGGTCAAAGCAGGGGAGCGGGTCGCGATTTGTGACCAATTAGAAGATCCAAAACTCACCAAATCGATTGTGAAACGTGGGGTTACGGAACTCGTCACGCCAGGTGTGGCGTTGAATGATGAGGTTTTAAGTTCTAAAACTAATAATTTTTTAGCGGCGGTGTATTTTGGAAAAACAATCGGCGTGGCATTTTTAGATGTTTCTACGGGAGAATTTCTCACAGCACAAGGTTCGGCTGAATATATAGGTAAACTCCTTCAAAATTTTAACCCGAGTGAAGTCCTCATAGAAAAACAAAAACGAAGTATTTTTAATGACACTTTTGGTGCTAATTTCCACACCTTCTATTTAGAAGATTGGGTGTTTCAGGATGATTATGCGAACGAAACGCTTTGTAAGCATTTTCAGACCAAAACCCTTAAAGGCTTTGGAATTGAAGCCTTGGCGCAAGGAGTGGTGGCTTCTGGCGCGATCATGCATTATTTGGGGGAAACTCAGCACCACAAGCTGCAACACATTACCGCCATTGAGCGTATTTTAGAAGGTGATTATGTGTGGATGGATAAGTTTACCATCCGAAATTTAGAGCTTTACCATTCGACTAATGCCAATGCCGTAACCTTAATAGATGTGATCGATCACACGATTTCACCGATGGGTGGACGTTTGTTAAAACGTTGGTTGGCATTGCCCTTAAAATCACAAGAAAAAATAAAAGCGCGTCACGAAGTGGTGCAGTATTTTTTGGACAATGAAGTAGCGCTTCAGAAAACACAAAACTATATCAAACAAGTGGGCGATTTGGAGCGCCTGATCTCAAAAGTAGCCACCGCCAAAGTGAATCCACGTGAAGTGGTGCACTTAAAAAACTCTTTGGAAGCCATTGTGCCCATCAAAGCCTTGGCATCTAACTGTGAAAATGAAGATTTAAAACGCATTGGCGAGCAGATTCAAAGTTGTGAGTTGTTGCGAGAAAAAATAAAAGAAACGCTTAATGAAGATGCGCCTGTAAATATTCTGAAAGGAAATAGCATCGCCTCTTCTGCTTCTGAAGAATTGGAAAGTTTGCGTGCGATTGCATTTTCAGGGAAAGATTATTTAAATAAAATGTTGGAACGTGAGAGTGCGTCAACTGGGATTACATCGCTCAAAATCGCCTCCAATAATGTATTTGGCTATTATATTGAAGTTCGAAATTCACACAAAGACAAGGTGCCAGAAACGTGGATTCGAAAACAAACACTGGTCAATGCGGAACGTTATATTACGGAAGAACTCAAAGAGTATGAAAGTAAAATATTAGGCGCTGAAGACCGTATTTTAGTCATCGAACAAACGCTGTTTTCTGAGCTGGTTCTTTGGATGCATTCCTACATTTTACAGGTACAGCAAAATGCACAACTGATTGCACAATTGGATTGCTTGGGGTCTTTTGCGCATTTGGCACAACAAAATAATTATGTGTATCCAGAAATAGATGCCTCTTTTGATTTGGATATCAAACAAGGACGTCATCCGGTGATTGAAAAGCAGTTGCCGTTGGGGGAATCCTATGTGGCGAATGATGTGTTTTTAGACCGAGATACCCAGCAAATCATTATGATTACAGGGCCTAATATGTCTGGTAAGTCAGCTATTTTACGCCAAACGGCTTTGATTGTACTCCTGGCTCAAATTGGGAGTTTTGTGCCCGCCAAAAGTGCGCGTATCGGATTGATCGACAAGCTTTTTACAAGGGTAGGGGCGAGTGATAATATTTCGATGGGCGAATCGACCTTTATGGTGGAGATGAATGAAACCGCTTCCATCTTAAACAATGTGTCGGAACGTAGTTTGGTGCTGTTGGATGAAATTGGTCGGGGGACGAGTACCTACGACGGGATTTCAATTGCCTGGGCGATTAGCGAATACTTGCACGAACATCCCTCACATGCCAAAACCTTATTTGCAACCCACTACCATGAGTTGAATGAAATGACGGAAACCTTTGACCGCATTAAAAATTACAATGTGTCTGTCAAAGAACTGAAAGACAATGTCTTGTTTTTAAGAACTCTGGTAAAGGGTGGTAGTCACCACAGTTTTGGGATTCATGTGGCAAAAATGGCAGGGATGCCACCACAGGTCTTACACCGGGCGCAACAAATCCTGAAGCAGCTGGAGAAATCACATTCGAGCGATGAGCTGACGGCCAAAGTCAAAGACTTGGACAGTGAGATGCAACTGAGCTTTTTTAATTTGGATGATCCCATGCTAGAGGCTTTAAAATCTGATATAGAGGCGATTGATATTGATACGTTGACACCCGTTGAGGCCTTGATGAAATTGAATGAAATCAAGCGGATGTTGACCAAAAAGAAAAGAGCATAAAAAGTTTAAAAAAACTTTGCTATTCTAAGAATTGTATTAAATTTGCACCTCTCTATACAATAGTAGAGAAACGTTCATTAAAAAATTGCGAAAGTAGCTCAGGGGTAGAGCATCACCTTGCCAAGGTGGGGGTCGCGAGTTCAAATCTCGTCTTTCGCTCTGATACTTTTTTTAAAACATACCAAGATGCTGAAGTGGTGGAATTGGTAGACACGTTGGACTTAAAATCCAATGTCCCTTGGGACGTACGGGTTCAAGTCCCGTCTTCAGTACAAAAGCCTCTCTTAATCTATTGATTTTGAGAGGTTTTTATTTTTTAGGGCAATAAAAAGGGCAATATTTATTTTATTGGATCTGAATTAGCATTAATTAAAATAATATTTAGCCTTCTTAATTTTGTTCTCCATTTTACAACGTCATAAACTTGACACATTTCAATATAAATAATGTCATAAACTTGACAAATAACTCTCTTTAAAACCTTGACTTACAATAGTTTACAGGAGCCTACAAACAGGTTAACCTAAACAAATATACAAAGAAGGTTAAAAGAGTTTTTAAAGAAGAAAAAATATTGATTTTACTGTTATTGTATTTTGAGCGAATATAATTTAAAAAAGAAAACGCATTCCTTTCCCCTTTTTTGAGACTTGTTTCCGCATAGCGGTATATTTAAGTGTTTATCTGATCGGTTATTTAGATTTTAAGTTTTTTATTTAAATAATTCAGAATGAGAACCTATTCTAACGAGCTTAACTGTATTCGGATTTTCAATTTGAACCCATATAATTAACAAATCTGGTTTGATATGACACTCCCAATTATCTTTATAATTTCCTGTTAATTTGTGGGGACGCATAATTATTGGAACTCCAAAAACCCCTTCTTTTTCAAGGATTTTTAATAGTTTAACGGCAAGTACATATTCTTTTTTGTTACTTTTTATTTTTTTTAAATCCTTTTTAAACTTAGTTGTAAAATCTAATTTGTACATTTTATTTTAAAGTGTTTCAAGCCATCTATCAAGGTTTTCGATGGTTCCCAAATTTCCATTTCTAGCCTCTTCTATGGCTTGTTTGGTTTCATCATTAGGAATGTTACCTACATCCCTTAACATTAATATCTCAACATAATTATTGAGGCTTCTTCGCTGTGCTTTCGCTTTCTCTCTGACAAGCTCTAAAAGTTCATGATCGAACCTAAAAGCAGTCTGAACTTTGAAACTTTCCTTTTTCCCCATAATTCTAAAAATTCTATTAATTAATATTTATTACATCCATAATTAAGAACAGAACAAAAATACAAAATAACACCCTGTTATACAAATAGTATCACAATATTATTTTGTGTTATTTTTCCTTTTGCAGCTTTTATAGTAATTTTTTATTTTCCATTAAGTGAATGTGTTTGTCACACTAAGAATTGTTTAATTCTTGCTAATCTTCATCTGTCCTTTGTAAGCTTCACAAAATTTTCACTTAGCCCTCTTGTAGATCCTAAGTTCTAATCTTTGCTTGTTTCAAAGTACTATTTAAAAATTAGCCTTGGTTGTATTATTAGCCTGTACCATTATGTGGATCAAGGCCAACGATCGGTTATTTAAACGTTTATTTTCATTTTGCCCCCTTTTTTGGAAACACCTTATATATATCATTTCGCTTTACGAAACGTGCAAGCTCTACACTTTCAAATTCCTTATACATTCCAACTCTATAATCACCAATTCGTGATCTATAAGCCATAGAATAGCCTTTTAGTTTTTTGATGTTTTCAACATCTTCTAATAGGTTTGCTCCTTTAATTTCAAGAATCAAAATCTTAATTTTATTCTTAATTTTTTGATCTTTAATTTTTTTTAAATCAGAAAGGAAACTCCTTAAATATATAACTTTCATTAGCTAAGTTCTTTCATAATTTCTTCTTCGCTAACAATATCATTTCTGTCCGATTGTTGCATTAATAATAAAAGTCCTAAATCTTCTTTTTCTTCTTCTGATAAGGAATTTAAACGTTCTTTTTCTTTGGATTCAACAAAAAATGAAATTGCTTTTTCCATAAGCTTTTTAACGCTAATTTCTTCAACTGCAGAAAGGAACTTTAACTTTTTTAAAACGTTATCGTCAATGTCAATATTTTTTCTCATAAGTTAATTATTTATACAAATATACAAATTATACATTATATACATAATGTGTTTTTTATGTTATTTCCCTAAGTGAATGTGCTTATCACAATATGAATTGTTTAATTCTTGCTAATCTTCATCTGTCCTTTGTAAGCTTCACAAAATTTCACTTAGCCCTCTTGTAGATCCTAAGTTATAAGCTTTATTTCACTGCACAATCAAAAAATTAGCATTTGTTTCGAAAATAATGCAGCGGCGTCGGCTTTTTTCAAAATGTTGATTCTGGGATTCAGCGGAGCTAAGTCCTAGCTTTTTTTTAGGAGTTTAGCCTAATACTTTATCTTCATTTGTTATAAAGAAATCAAATGCTTTATTTATAACTTCATTTAATTTCATCTTATTTTTTTCTGCGATCATTGATAAGGCTCTATGATTATCTTTAGAGGTACGAACATTAAAGACGCCTTTAAATGTTTTATTTGGTTCTTTGTTTACTTCTTTACAAGTCGCTAAATAATCTTCAACAGCTTCCTTAAAATAGGTGTTTAATTCTTCAACCGATTGAGCTTCATAATTAACTAAATCATCTATTCCTATAATTTTTCCATAAAGACAATTATCTTCGTTACTATATTCTACAGTTCCTAAATAGCCTTTATATTCTAATGTGTTTTTCATAATTATAGTTTTTCTAATAATTGCTTAATCATATACTTTTTAATAATCTTAGTAGGGTGCGGTTTATGTAAATTTATAACGTCTTTTAGTTCATTTACAAATTTTCGTCGAGAACCCCCTGTTTTACCTTTTTTTGATAATTCAAAATACCCCAAATAATTTAATATTTTAACGAGTTCATCCCACGTTAAATCATTAGGAATACTTTTAAATTTTTCTAAGAGTTTTTCTGTCTTACTCATAAACAAATATATAAAAATTAGTGTAACTAAAAAACAGTTACACTAATTTTTTATATTAATCAAGGGTTTTATAGGAGCTAATTTTATACGTTAGCTTGTTCAGGCTTCACAAAATTTCACTTAGCCCTCTTGCAGATCCTAAGTTATAAGCTTTATTTCACTGCACGATCAAAAAATTAGCATTTGTTTCGAAAATAATGGAACGACGTCGGCTTTTCTCAAAATGTTGGTTCTGGGACTCAGCGGAGCTAAGTCCCGTCTTCAGCAAAAAACCTTCTATTAATCTATTGTATTTTGAGCGAATATAATTTAAAAAAGAAAATTCATTCCTTTCCCCTTTTTTGAGACTTGTTTCTGAGAGAGTTCCTCTATTTTTTCTAATAGATTTTTAGTTGTTTGATCAAACATAAATTTCCTGAAAATAGTAATGTCTTTCTGATTTCGAGTGTCTTCTAAGGCCGTAAAATAGTCTGATTTGTTTTCTAAATAGATCGCTGTTAACGGAATTTTATGGTAGTGCTGTACATAGTTCATCAAAAGCCGACTGAGTCTTCCATTTCCATCCGCAAATGGATGAATTGAAACCATCTGAAAGTGGGCGTCAAAAGCTAATTCATTGATTTGTTGAAACCCTTTTACTGTATTAATAGTGTCATTAATATAGTTTAATAACTCATTAACTTTTTCTGGAACTTTTTGGTAATCCATAAACGTCGTATTGCCCGCTCTCACTGTCACTTTTCTGTAATCCCCCTTTGAGGAATCAAAATTACCTGCCATAGACGATATTTCCGAGCCTGTTTTATCCATTATTAAGGATGCTATTTTTCTAATAATAACATCGGACAGTTCTGTTTTAGACGCTGCTAAACCAATCACGTATTTTAAAGCTGCATAATGATCAATAGCCATCAACGTATGCTCTAAGGGTTTATTTTTAGGGGTTAAATTTTCGCTTAATAATAGATAAGTTTCTTCCTTACTAAGTGTAGATCCTTCAATTGAGTTTGAGTGATGAACAATCGCAAATTGATTGAATTTGTCAAAATCAAAATCATCCTCTTTTTTTAGGTCTAAATACGTTTCATATAATTTTAAAAGAGAATTCATTTATGAATTATTTAATTCTTCAGAAATTGTAATACTAAATTTTGATATATCCAAATATACTATTAAAATAGGATTCTAATTATTTTTTTACGCCTAGATGTCTCCATTCACATAAATCAAACGCTATATCAAATGTGATTTTATGTAGCGTGTTCGTTGTCATTTGCTTTAATCAATTCGTTTATTTCACCCTTGGTGAATGGTTCGGCATTTGGTAGGCATTCGTTCCACAATGTTAAGTTGTTAGCACTAAAACCATAGGTGATGTTGTATTCTTGTTTGGTGAATGGTTCGGCATCTGGCAGGCATTCGTTCCATAAAATGAAGTCCTTAGCACTCAAGCCATAGGTGTTGCTGTATTCCTGTTTGCTGAATGGTTCTGCATCTGGTAAAAGCCGATTCCATATGATTACGGCTAGGGCATCACATCCTTTGGTATTGGCATATTCTTTTTTGGTGTAGGCTTCCCTGCCGTTTAAAAAAAAGTTCCAATACCTTTTAGCATCGGGGTCGCAACCTTTGGCGGCGGCGTGCTGCTGTTTGGTGTAGGGCACTGGTTTCCCCTCTTTTAGGGCTTTCTGATTGGCATCTGTAAGTTGTTTGGCGGTTTGGGGTTTCATGGTTTTTAGATTTTGATTTCTATTGCGTCACTTTATGACTACAAATGTACTGTAATTAGGCACAATTACAAACAATATGGTACGTTTTATTTGTTTAGTGACGTAATTTGTATATTTGCTTAAACTTAAAAACGTTATTCATGGATTTTTTAAACATCAAAGAACAAATTAAAAAGAAAGGCTATACGTATGAGGGGTTTGGGATTGAAGTAGGTATGTCAAGGGGTAGCATTAATCGCATTATTATTGGTTCTCAAACACCTAGTTTTGAAATGCTCGGTAAGTTTGCGGATACTTTAGGTATAGAGGTAATGGACTTATTTAAACCCGTCAGAGGAGATAAAAGTCCTAAAGAGATTATAGATACGATAAGGGGCGAAATGGATAATTTAGAGGCACTTTGTGATACATTAGCCAAAACGCGCTAAGTCGTTTTTTTTTAATCTTTTATTTCCACGCGCTTCTATGATTTGAAATAGCTAAGTAGATCTATTGTTGAAAAACCTGAACTTTTTCAACTCAGTCATATTGGAGAAAATCTATCGAAATTGAACTTATATTAGGAAATTTGCATTTCCCTATAATGGAAATTATTTGTAAAAAATAGCGCTATATTGGAAAAAAGTTATCAAATTTGTTGAGTTAAGTCGTTGTAATGGAAAAAAACAGTCAAATACATCTCCAAGAAATCATTTACGGATCTAGCGATTCAAATATTTCAAGACAGATATCTAAGTTAAAAAAAGAGGGTAAGATTAGAAAACTCGCTTCAAAAATTTATACTTCTAATTTTGAAGATACCTCAGAAAACATTATTCAGCGAAACATTTTCTCCATTCTCGGAAATCAATATCCAGGATCTATATTAAGTCATCGATCTGCATTTGAGTTTAAACCAACGGCTACAGGGCAATTATTTGTAACCTACAAATACACAAAAAAAGTAAAGCTTCCCGGCGTAACGATTCGTTTTATAGAGGGTTGGACTGCTATTGAAGGGGATCACTTATTTTCAGGAAGTTTGATGGTTTCTCAAAGAGAGCGTGCATTACTTGAAAATTTACAAACCTCAAAACGACCTGGGTCAGATTCTAAAACACTTCCATTTCCTCAAATAGAAGAAAAATTAGAACAGATTATACGTGTTAATGGAGAAGATGAATTGAATAAAGTAAGAGATAGAGCAAGAACGATTTCAGAAGAAATTGGAATGCAAAAGGAATTTAAAAAACTCAACCAACTAATTAGTGCATTACTAACGACCAAACCATCTGACATATTAAAGTCTCCTGTTGCAACTGCAAGAGCTTATGGGCAACCCTATGATTCAAATCGAATAGCGTTATTTGAATACTTGTTTAGAGAATTACAACAACAAGAATTCAAGAATTTAGAGGAGCAAAACAGCACTACTGGAGCGTATCGTAATTTTGCGTTTTATGAAAGTTATTTCTCAAATTATATTGAGGGTACTGTTTTTGAAATTGAAGAAGCAAAACAGGTTATTGCAACGCAACAACCCTTGCCAGCCAGAAATGAAGATTCGCATGATGTTTTAGGAACCTATCAATTGGTTTCCAACCCTAGAGAAATGAAAATTGTTCCAAGTTCAAAAGAAGAGTTCATTGACATTCTAAAATACAGACATCAAACTTTATTAAGTGCTAGAGACGATAAGAAACCAGGAAAGTTTAAAGACAAGAACAATCGTGCTGGTAATACATCATTTGTAGACATGGAATTGGTTGTTGGTACGCTTCATAAAAGTTTTGATTATTATCAGGCGCTAACGCATCCTTTTGCGAAAGCGGTCTATATGATGTTTGTCATCAGTGAAGTGCATCCGTTTTTAGATGGTAACGGCAGACTGGCTCGCGTGATGATGAATGCAGAATTGGCCTGCGCAGCACAAACGAAAATAATTATACCTACGGTCTATCGAGAGGACTATTTAGGCGGTTTGAGGCGGCTGAGCAGAGATCAAGAAGCCGCTGTTTATATACGCATGCTCAATAGAGCACAGGCTTTTAGTCATACGCTTTTAGGAGAAGACATGGGTGGTATGGAATCTGTATTACAGCAGAGTAATGCCTTTATGGAGAGTGATCAAGGAGTGCTCAAAATTAAATAGCAATACACATTTTTTGATTAAGTTGAATCTAATTTTGTTTTCAGCAACGAATGAAGCTTGCTTTAGTGTGTGAATCAGCCCAGTATGCATAAAAAAACCTCACAATATTGCGAGGTTTTAATACTAAAAAAATACAACAATAACTACTGTCGTTCCCAAATTTGTATAACTTCACCAGTATCATGCGTAAATTGCGATTTATCACTGCTAAATTCAAAGTAAACAATTTCTTCATTAGGTTCTTCGTCTGCTGGGTCAAAAAACAAATAATTTCCTTGAGATCCAATTTGTTCCCAATTTCCACCCAAAGACAATAATTCTTCCGATCGTACTGGATCAAATTCATTAGTTCCTCCAATGCATTCATAAAAGTACATATCCAACTTTCCATTCGAATACGCAAAAATTTTGCTCGGAAGTTCTGGATCTAATTCACCTAAACAAGCTCTTACATTATTCGATCCATCTTCAAAGAAGTACCTCTCTTCAGAAATTTGTTGCCATGCCCCTATCATTGGTTCATTGGGGTCAAAGGCAGTGCTGTTGTTGTTTCCATCTCCATCGTCATCTCCGCATCCTATGAGTAGTAATGGCAGCATAAGTAAAATAATAATTTTCTTCATATCAAAAGTTTTTAAATTTAGTTTGTAAATCTAATTGAGTTAAGCAGTATTTTCATGAATTTTTAGTACATTACACTATATATCCTGTATTTATGATGCCTTTAGTAATCGCTTTTTTCTTGTCATTTGTAAGTCCCTCTTATTCAGAGTTACCGAGCGGATCATTTTTTAGTTTCCACTCAAAAGAATTCTTTTATACCGTTGATTCTGATTCTGTGTTTGTTACCAAAAACGGAAAATCTTACGACACATGGGCTCATAAAATGGATTGGCCACATTTTGATTTCGATGCGATTCATCGCCCCAACGAAACAATTTTAGTAACAAAAGGGGGTGGGGTTCTGTATCGGTTCAAAGACAATGCTTTTGAGCGTTTGGATAAGTCTTTTGAACATCGAAATAAGTTTAAATCTTTTGATTTTACGTTTGATAATAAAATACATTCCTTTGGAGGTTATGGTTTGTTTATGACTAATCCCAATCTCACTTTTTTTAATGAATTAAATCAGGAATGGAGTGAATTTTTTTACCATCCAGACTCAAAAATTCCTGCTCCGAGACAACGTATATTCGGGCAATTGGAGGATTCTTTTCTGTATGTTGCCGGAGGAACCAACAAACGGGTTAATGAGCAACTTGAGTTGAGTTATAATGTTTTGAAGGATGTTTGGAAATTAGATTTAAACACTCATTTTTGGACCTACTTGGGCAAAGCTGATTTTGATTTTTCTGACAACTCTAGTAATCTATTTCTACCGTCTACCCTAAAAGTTTCTTACAATAGTGGAACCCTTGCGATATGTCGTGGGGAGGTGTTTTTGTTTGATATTAAAAACAATGTCATTAAAAAATTTATGGATGTCAATCCAATTCTTTTTGAGAGTATTGACCGTATTGATTTCAATCCATCTACCAATCTTTTTATGATTTCGAAATTGAAACACAATTCTCAATCGTATCGCTTTGTTTTTATGACGCCTTTAGAGTTGTTAGGTTCCTCTACAAATGAATATCAACTGTACCAAAAAGATATTCAATATGGATTGTATATACTTCTATCACTGTTTTTGATGATTGCCCTCTTTTTTGTGTATTTAAAAATACAGCCCAAAAGCAACTATAGTATCATCGTAAAGAGATCCAACAATATCCGTAAAGAACTAAGTTCAGAAGACTTTAGTGTTTTAGAACTCCTACTTAAGGAACACCCAACTGCTGTCGATTTTCCGTCAATTTTAACTTTTTTTGAACCCAATTTGTCCTACGAATCTCGCGTTAAAAAATTACGACTCTCAATACATCGCATCGATAAAGTGCTCTCAATTTACACAAAATCTAAAGGGGCTGTTTTAAAGTTTAGACAAAACAAAGATGATCGACGTATCAAAGAAGTTTTTTTAAACTAAGTCCCGTAAACAGTTGAGGAACTTGACAAAATCAATAGATTAAGACAGGTCTAAATATGTTTCATGTAATTTTAAAAAAGAATTTATTTATGAATTATTCTCTTCAGAATAGATAGTTCAATTCACAACCTTTAGTTCTTCTTCATTTCTTCTGGTACTCGTGGATTCATGATTTTAAACCAAAGTGGTGGGATAAAACTTAAGAGAATAGAAGCGGGGTAGCCCAGCGGTAAAGTTGGACTTTGGTCATAACTGTTTAGCAGTTGGTATTTTTTGGAGGACTTAAAGTGGTGGTCGCTATGCCTTGTCAATTCATACAACACAATTCTTCCAATTTTAAAGTTAGAATTCCATGAATGCTGCGGTTGCACGCGTTCGTACCGTCCAGAAGGCGTTTTAAAGCGTCTCAATCCGTAATGCTCAATATAATTGATGCTCTCTAAAAACAGAAAAGACACCACTCCAACAGCGATGGCAAATAGCATCGCATCAAATGAAAAGATATAGAACACTCCAAATATATAGGTGGGTTGAATCAAATGATACCAAAGCATGTCATTTTTCACAGATAAGAATGGGCGATTTTGAGTTTTTAAAAGTTTTATTTGACAGTTCCAAGCATCTACGTATTGCTTTGTCACAGAGGTGACCCAAAACGAAAATACGGTCTGGTTGTATTTTGCTGTAGCGCCGTCGTTTGGAGTCGCCACATTCAGATGATGACCAAAGTTGTGCTCTATATAAAAATGCATATACAAGCAGGGCATGTATAGGAGTTTTCCCATAAATCGCTCAAAGTAAGGTGTTCTGTGTCCTAGTTCGTGCGCCACATTAATGGCGTTGGTTGCCAATAAAATTCCTGCGGAGAGGCCCAATCCAATGAGTTCATAAACGGCGTATTCTTGTGTTTGAATTTTTGAAAAAACAAGCCACAAAAGACCAAAAACAATGGGTAGATTTAAATACAACATCACATCAAAAACCCAGCTTGTTTTTTTGTTATTCGCTTTTTCTTTGGATATATTTTCAGATCCTTTTCCAGTAATGAGGTCGAGAAAAGGGAGTATTATGAAAGCGTAAATAACGGAAGTGTAGGTTCCTAGCCCCATGGATTCAAATGAGATGAACGCCGAAAGTGGTACTGTATAAGCAAAAAGATACTTTAAATTTCTCATCACTTAAAGATATACAAAAATAAATTAAGAGTTGCTCTCTGATACATCTTCAAAATTTCCAGTTCTAGCATATAGTTTGTGCAGAAATGAGTTGTTGTGTGTAATATATTGACTTTGAAGTGTTTTTATTTTAGTATTAACGATTTTTATACTTCAAACGCAATGCCTTAATTATACCGTTTGTTACGTCAAACAGCCGTTTATTACGTCAAATAGCCGTTTGTTACATTAAGCTAGTATCTTTCGTTTAAGCTTGCTTTCTTTGTTTGTAAAACCATGAAATGAAATTGCTTTTTAAAACAAGGCAAGACATAATATAAACCCCAAATTCAGCATGAAAAAACTTGCACTACTTTTATTTTTTATCGGAGGACTTGTATCAGCACAAGCCCAAGAATCTATATCCACGGACTCTATAAATAAGACGAACAAAGGGCTTCTTTTAAAACTAGGACTCAATTTAGTCGATAGTACAGGAAAATATAATCCTTTTGAGTTTTTAAGCAGCTTTGATGAAATGGCCTTTTCTGAAAATTTCAATATTGAACTAGAGTATCGATTCAGTAACTCCTTAAGTCTATCTGTCGCTTGGAGTAACAATAAATGGAAAGCGAACAAAGGAAGAATAGATGGGGCAATTATTCCCTCTGATGTCAAATATTCAGCGATAGATTTGGATTTGAAATACTATTACAATCAATCCTTTGGAGGTTGGTTCGATCGCAATGATTGGTTAGAACTCTATCTTCATGGTGGAGTTGGAAGAGTCTCGCAAGCAGATCAATCTGGAATGACTTTAAATGTTGGACCAGGTGTTAATATTTGGTTTTCGGATCAATTTGGCCTCAATCTAAATGGGACAGGGAAATGGACGTTAAATAAAGAGGAATATAACTCCAATCATTTTCAATACTCTACATCTTTAATGTATCGATTTGCTAGCAGAGATAAGGATGATGACAATGATGGTGTCAGAAATAAAATGGATGATTGTCCTAATGTATCTGGGGTTGCACAAAACAATGGATGCCCAGAAGAAGCTGATAGCGACGGAGATGGCGTAGTTGATGCTATGGATAAATGTCCTGAAGCATATGGAACCGATAACGGTTGTCCTGAAGTTTTAATGGAAGCTGACACAGATGGAGATTCTGTTTTAGATTCAGCAGATAAATGTCCAAAAATCAAAGGCTTGCCAACAAACAATGGATGCCCTTTACTTGATAGTGATAATGACGGCATCGTAGATGTAGCGGATAAATGTCCAAATGTTCCAGGAGTAGAGTCTAATAACGGTTGCCCTTACGAAGAAATAGAGATTGGCTCGACAAAAACAAATTTAAATATTGTGTCTAAAGGAATATTATTTAATTCAGGAAACTCTAATTTCAGACAAGAATCCTACCCTGTTTTAATTAAAGTTGTTGAAATGATGAAACAACATCCAGAAGCTCAGTTTAAGATAGAAGGACATACAGATAGTTCCGGAGGGTATGATTCTAACAAGCGTTTGTCTCAAACAAGAGCGAATGCGGTTCGCAACTATCTAATAAGTAGTGGCATCCCCTCAGAAAACCTCATTGCCGAAGGGTTCGGAGAAACTAGACAGGTGGCTTCAAATTTAACAGGAGAAGGAAGACGCCTTAACAGACGGGTAGAAATTATTAGAACAAAATAAATAAAATGATCTCCACCTCTTTTTTAAAAGATTGTGGATTCATGAACTCTACAGGAGTCTAACAGCTTAACAAGAAGATTTTTGTAGCGTCCTAAAACATGTTATTACTAATTGTTAACTGTTTTAAATATGACTGAAACTTTTACCTTATTTATGCTTTCGGAATTTAGTACAAGAATTTGGATCAATGACCTATTGTTTTCACATCCAATATTTCTAAAATCAACAAGTGTAACTCCAAATATCTATTTGTTTGTTTTAGTGTTTGGAATTGCTTTTTTTACAGCCCAATGGTTGATCCCTCAAGCGATTCGATTTGCACACAGATTTCAATTAGTGGACCATCCTGATTTAAGAAAAAAACATATAAAATCGACACCTATTTTGGGAGGGGTTAGTGTATTTGTGAGCGTTGTTTTCGCATTGTCCCTCACAAGCTTACTTTTATACAGCTACCCTAGTATTGATATAGATTTTAAAATAGTTTTTGGTTTGTGTAGTGCTGTTTCACTGATGGTATTTTTTGGACTTAAAGACGATATATTTGAAGTAAGCCCTTTAGAAAAAGTAATTTTTCAAATCATTACAGCTCTTTTTGTAATCATTTCATGTGAAATACGAATTGATAATTTTGATGGGCTTTTTGGAATTTATGAACTGCCTACTGTTTTTAGTTACGTTTTTTCTGTATTTGTATTTGTAATCGTCGTGAATGCTTTTAATCTAATTGATGGTATTGATGGTTTGTCAGCGTCTGTAGGTTTAATTAGCACCCTATGCTTTGGTATATTTTTCTTTTTAAATGATTTAGTGATTCAGTCCGTAATTATGTTTTGTTACTCTGGGGCATTAACCTCATTTTTAATATTTAATTTCAAAAAGCGTTTATTTTTAGGAGATAATGGCTCAATGAGTTTAGGGGTGGTCATTGCTTTTGGCGTTTTTTCGGTCATTACAGCCACTAATGGAGCCAACCTTGTTGGAGGAACAGGCTACTTTATTAACAATGCAAGTGTAATCGTTTTAGCTTTAATAAGTTTCCCGTTATTGGATACCCTTCGTGTATTTTGCGTGCGATTGGTGCAAGGCAAAAGCCCTTTTATACCCGACAGAAATCATTTACACCACCACCTTACATATTTAAATTTCTCTCATTTTGAGAGCACACTTATAATCGTGATTTACACGATTATAATTACAGGGATTGCCCTAGCATTAAGATCTTGGGATATTACCAGTCATTTTTTTGTAATGTTATTTTTATCATCTTTTGTTTATCTCATATCATGGATATCAAAAAGAAGGCTTAATACATAATAACACTTTGAAGACTTGACCGATTATAACATTAAATCAACCGTTTGTTACACGAAACAGCCGTTTGTTACATAGCTATAGGTTAATCCCTTTAAGAAACTTAATTTGCGTTCGGAATTACCTTAAATAAAAATATCATGAAAAAACCTACTTTACAAATATCAATCTTTGCAATCTTTTTTAGCCTGTCAGCTTTCGCTCAAGATTTGAATGTAGCTGCAGGTGGTCAGATGTATATCTCCCCCACAGCATTTGTCCATGCGTCAAGTAACGTTGGTATTGACTCTAATGGTGAGCTTATCATGGACTCAGTGTCCGATGATTTTTCTGACCTTTTTGTTGTTGGGTCTTCTACAGGAACTGCAGAGTATCGTCATTTCACAGGCTCTTCTGCCACCAGGGATTTAGTCTCCCCACCAGTAAGTGGTCAAACCTTTGCCTCATTTGCGACTGCAAATACTGGGAAAATTGCTACAGGAACCATTACTACTTCTAACCTAATGTATGGTCCATTCGATACTGCAAATGGAGTATACGTAGAGTATGCAGCTGCAGATGTCACACCGTTAGTGGCTGCCAAAGGCTATCGTGCAGGTAGTATAGGTGGGCAAACATTGGCTTACAAAGGGGTTGTAAGCACTTCCGATGTTGGTATAACTATTGTTCATGCTCCTGGAGTTTATGTGGCTGGTACATACAAAGAAAGTAACCTCGTTGGAAATCCTTTTACTACACATATTAATGCGGGAGCGATAGTAACAGCATTGGGTGCTGCTAGTGCCGTCATTGACCCAACATATGCTGCTATTTACGGGTATGATGGGGCAGCAACTGCAAGTGCTAGTACTTGGAAAGTAATAAACAGTCTTACAAGTACGGAATTGATCACTCCAGGACAAGGGTTTATAATTATATCCACTGCTGCTGGAGGCACATTCAACTTTCCTAAATCAGCTAGAACAGTGAGTACTTCTGCACAAGATAATTTTATCCCTGGAAGTCAGGTAAATAGTCGTTCATCTTTTAAATTAAAGTTAACCAAAGATGCTAATGTTTATGACACGTCACTTTACTTTATTGATGCATATGGTTCACGCGGCTTAGACGTGACCTTTGATGCAGGGTCTTTAGGGTCTGATATAGGAACTCATTTAGTAGAAAATTCTCAAGGTTATAATTTGGCCATACAAGCGCTATCTACTAGTGATTTAACAGCAACGGATTATGCCATTCCTTTGGAGGTGAATGTTGCAGCAGGTCAGGAAGCAACGATTAGTATCGACGATTTAGACGTTCCTTCAGGTACGAGATTTTATTTAGACGATAGAGTGCGAAACGTTCAAACGTTACTAACCTCTAACGATTATACGTTTATACCTTCATCTGACTTAAGCGGAATTGGACGTTTTTATTTAGGCACAACTTCATCCACTTTTTCAAGCCCTTACACGGCACTCAACTCTGTTGAGATTTTCTCATCGGCTACTACAAAAAAACTAATCGTTCAGGGTCAATTAAGGCATGACTCGACATTAATATTATATGATATAAGAGGCCGCGTGATACAAACGCATCAATTGGAAGCTTCTCAAACAAAACATGAGATTGATGTGTCTAACGTAAGTTCGGGAGTGTATGTTGCAAACTTGAACAATAAACACCAATCTAAAACAACCAAGTTAGTTATCAAATAAAGACTCATTTTAAGACGTAAAAGGCTTAAATGTAAATATTTCGCACTAAATTTCAACTTACAAATTCATGAAGAAATCAAATAATAATAAAAACCAAATCACTCGCAAAGAAGCCCTTTCTAAAATGGGGAAATATGCAGCACTAACCGCTATAGGAACGTTTATAGCTCTCAACCCAAGAAAGTCGCAGGCCGTATCATTGCCCCCACCATCTAATGATGGGATTTTTGACGACTAAAACATAGAACAGCTTAAAAAACAATAATCAAATCGCATAAAAAAAGCATTACACTAAATTTAGTGTAATGCTTTTTTATGACTTTAACAGAGGGACAGTAAGAGTTACAACTGTACCGCCATCTGATTTTATTTCAAATTTTATGGGAGTCTTGTAAAGCTTTGAGGTTGCTTTTATAACGTCTTTAGTGATTTTCATTCCATGTAATTTTTCAGAATACATTTTTTCTGTATCAATCCCCACACCATTGTCTTTCACACAGATCACTAAACAGTTTTTCTCTATTTGATGTGTTAGAGAAATTAATCCCTTACTTTTCACACCCTTAAAGGCATGATTTACAGAATTTTCTAAAAAAGGCTCTATAATCCCAGGAGGGACTTTCCACCCCTTAATAATTGGGTCGTTAAGATCCATAATATTACACTCAAATCTATCTGAAAACCGTAACAGCTCTAAATACATATAATCCTTACAGATATTATATTCGGACTGATAGGATACTAAATCTTTACTCATATTATCAAGTGTAGACCGTAACAGCGTCGCCATTTTTGTAAGTGCATTAGAAGCGCTTTCAATATCTTTTTTGGCGATAAAATAATTGATGACAGATAATGCGTTAAATGTGAAGTGAGGTTTAAACTTTGATCTCAATACATCAACTTTCATTTTTTCGTTCTTATATTCCAAAGACTCTCTTTCTTTTACACTTTGAAAATAAAAAAATATAAAAATCGAAAACACTAAGAAGAATGCAAGCCCAACAGATGTTATTGTTTTTTGGTACTTGAGGTCATTTTTAGATTGTTCTTTTTCTAGTTTATCAGCTTTCTTTTTTGTCTTCGCCTCTAAGTCTGTAACATCTTTCACAAAACTTAAATACTTTTCAATTACGAGTAATTGTTTATCGTGTTGCTGTTGTTTAAGGGAACTTAACTTCGTGTTGTAAAATTTGAATGCACTTATATCACCACTATGTGTTTTAACATCAATAATTGCCTCCAAGGATTCATGGAGTTGATACATTTTTTTATTGTCTTCAAAATAGTTCAATGCTTTAAGGTACATCTTGTCGGCTGTGCCAAAGCGACGTTCTAAGGCATAGCGATGTCCCATATTGAGGTATAAAATATGTTCGTTGAAACTGTTTTTCCCTTTAAATTTCTCTAAGAGGATAGGGAATAGACTGTCCACTTTAGAGAGTTGTAGGTTATTTCGATACGCAACCAAAAGTTCATGGGTATGCTCACTTTTTTTGGCATGAATCAGTTCTTTTTTGTGATTGTTTTGAGACCGATACCATCGTGTCAATATTAAATTTTTTGTTTGTTTTGGGAGGTCGTATGTGTTCAGGTAATATAACAGACTATCATTTTGTGTTTTTTGCAAATAGTGTAGTCTGTGTTTTTGATGCAATCGAATATCGTTATCGTTAAAAGGAATTGTTTTTAGAATTTCAAAATAGCGATTAGAATAATATTTACTAAGACCTATAGAGGCTTTTGATGAATTGTATTGAGATAAATAGAATTCACTCATATTGAGATAACAAAGAAGGAGAAGTCTAGGGTGATTTTTTAAGTACTCGTACTCTTTAATCATCAGGTCTTCCAAAACATCCACCGAGCCTTTGTTTTTTTCTATTTGCTGAAATGTGAGATCTACAAAAAGAGAATCTTCTTTTAAAGACCAAGCCTCATTTCTAAGCTTATTGAAGATACTATCAGAGTTCTGAGTGTTTTGATTGTCAAGAGATGCATTTATTTTTTCAATAAACGCATCTCTTGTAGTGGCTTTCTGAGCATTTATCCAATTCGTACACACACTTAACAAGCTAATACTTGTTATTGCCCAAATTGATCTTAAAATTTTCATTAAATCATCCATTTTGCTAAACAAAAACTAAAGTTACACAATTACTTTTTAAGAACAAATGAATTCACCTTATTATAGTGTTTTATAGTAGTTTCAAGGCTTTTTTAATAGTTTTTAAGTTATTTTCCCTATTTTTGTATTGTAACCTACTTATCTAGAGTATAATAAATTTTTAACTAATTGTTCTTTGAGTAGTTATACATTATGTATTATTTGAGTCACTAAATCGCGTTCTTATCTTAATTTATTATGTCAAAAATCAGTGCTGTACTCGTCGATGACGAAATTAAAAACAATGAATTATTAAACATTTATTTAGATAAATATTGCCCTATAATTGAAGTAATAGCAATCGCTACTACTGTTGAGAGTGCAATCACTACAATCAACGACTTACAACCCAAACTTATTTTCTTAGACATTGTGATGCAAGACGGCACGGGGTTCGATGTGCTTGAAGGTATAGATTATGAGGATTATTCCGCGGTGTTTATAACAGCTTTTCAGGAGTATGCAGTATCCGCCTTCAAATTTAATGCCATTGATTTTCTTCTAAAGCCAATTGATCCAAAGGATTTGATGACAACAGTAAAAACACTTGAAGACAATCTTAAGAACAAACTCTTTACGACCAACCCTCAATTAGAATCTGCCAAAATTTCTATTGAAGCCAAAACTTCTGATTATAATTTTATTGCAATTCCTTCCACAAAAAAAATCGACTTCATTAAGATAGATGATATTTTATACTTTGAATCAGATGGAAGATACACTATAATTCATCTAATTGACAAGACAACCTTTTTTGTTTCTAAAAACATTGGAGAGTATGATAAGATTTTAGCTCCAAGGTATTTTTTTAGAATCCATAAAAAATACTTGATAAACCTTAAGTATATTGTAAACATCAATAATGCCGATGGCAGTAACTGCGAGTTAATTGGCAATCTTATATTGCCCGTTGCCAAACGAAGAAAAGAGGATTTAGTATCCTTTTTAAACATTAAGTAATCTTGATTCTTAGAGTAGCGCTATTGACATCTCCGATGGTTTTATAGTGTTATCCTTCGTTGCTATTAGCTTAAATTTCAAATTTTCATTACCTTGTGCCTTTCGAATCATTATGAGGATTATTAAGTATATATTAGTTTTATTAGCCTCTTTGGTGATTTCTGCCCAAGAGCACCCTCCTGTAATGGCTTATAATCCAGATGCCTATGCTGCTCAAAATCAAAACTGGAGTATTTCTCAGACCTCGGATCAAACCATGTATTTTGCCAATAACTCCGGATTATTGGAGTATGATGGTATGAATTGGAAACTTTATCCAGTCCCAGACAACTCTATTGTAAGATCGGTAAAGGCAATTGACGACTTAATTTACACAGGGAGTTATATGGATTTTGGTGTTTGGAAACGAAATAATAAAAGCATCTTAGAGTACACCTCTTTAGTACAGCAATTAGGTATTGAGTTAGACGAAGACGAACAGTTTTGGGACATTATTAAATTAGATGATTGGTTAATTTTTCAATCTCTTTCCAGGATTTATTTAGTGAACGAACTCACAAAAGAAACAACTTTTATAGAATCTGATCATGTCATCTCAAATATATTTGAGGTGGAAGGGGTCTTGTTTTTTAACCAGCTAAATAAAGGATTTTATAAAATAATTGATGGAAATGTTGAGCTTGTTAGTGAAGATGTAAGGTTGACATCTAATAACCTTGTGGGCGTATTTGAGCTTAATAACCAATTATTAATTATCACGGCATCCAATGGGTTTTATCTCCTAGAAAACAAGAAACTAACCCCATGGAAAATAGACCCTAAAGTTGACCTGAATTCACTTACAATATACAGCACCACTAAGTTAAGTGACAACAGTATTGTTATAGGGACTGTTTCCAACGGACTGTACCACCTAAGTCCAAACGGGATGCTTAAATATGATCTTAACTTTGAGAAGGGTCTCAGTAATAATACGGTATTATCTGTTTTTGAAGACTACCAAAATAACTTATGGCTAGGGCTTGATATTGGAATTAGCCATATAAATCTGTCCTCTCAGTTTATTATTTGTAACGATACAAAAGGAGCCATCGGTACCGTCTATACTTCTGTGCTATTTGAAGATTATTTATACTTAGGGACAAATCAAGGACTGTTTTATAAACGGAGAGACAAGAACTCTGGCTTTACTTTTATAGAGGGTACAAATGGTCAAGTGTGGAATCTTAAGGTTATTGACAACCAAATTTTCTGTGGACATGACCGCGGAACCTTACTCATCAAAAACCAAAAACTACAATACAGTATAGGTCAATCCCTTGGAACGTGGGACTTTAAACTCCTTAAAGAGAACCCAAACATCATATTACAAGGAAATTATAACGGCTTAAGCCTTTTAGAGAAAACGGAAGGGCGGTGGCGTTATAGGAATAAAATTAAAGGGTTTGATATCTCAAGTCGTTTTTATCAACACATAGGAGATCAAATATATGTGAACCATGAATTAAGAGGTTTATATGAGCTCACTTTAAACAAAGATTTAACTGAGGTCTCTAAAGTTTCTAATATTACTCCAATCACCAAGGGTAATGGCTCCAACTTTCTAAAATTCTCTAAAAACTATTATTACACCTCGTCTGAAGATGTTTACAAATTCAATCCTACAGATCATTCCTTCATTGAATCAGAGCCTTTCAAAGAAGTCTTAAAAGAGTACTCAACACGTACCACCATTATGGATGTCAAGGACTCTGAGGGACTTAAATGGTGCTTTGCAGATGACAATATTTTAATCATTAGTGCAGGAAGTGTTACGCAAACACCAAAAGTTGAAATCATTCCAGTTGCGATATCAAACTTTAAAAAGGTTGTTTCTGGTTTCGAGAACCTCACAAAAATTGGGACAGATGAGTATCTTCTAGGCTCTGCTTATGGTTATTTTATTTTTAATTCAGACACACCAAAACCAAATCACCTTTATAATTTAAAAATCAACTCTGTTGAGGCCAGTAAAATTAATGAAGATAAATTTCGACTCAACTCTACAGATCCAAAGATTTTAGACTCCGAAAACAATAATATTTATATTAATTACAGCATTCCTCACTACGACAATGTAGTCAGTAAAAAATATTCTTACAAGCTAATAGGGTGGTCCAATTCTTGGTCGGATTGGCAAGCTGAATCCCAACAAGTATTTGAAAACCTGCCTTTTGGGAGTTATGAGTTTAAAGTTAAAGGGAAAATAGGGAATTCCGAAACTCTCAATACCGCCTCCTATTCTTTTGTTATCAACCGCCCCTGGCACCTTTCAAATGCTGCAATAACTCTTTATGTAATCTTTTTTATTATTTTATGGATCCTAATCCATAACCTATACAAACGGTATTACAGAAAACAACAACAACAACTTCTTCAGAAATCTCACGAACAACTTGCACTCAAAGAACTTGAAACCTCTCAAAAATTCATGCAGTTAACCAACGAGAAACTGAAACTTGACATTGAAAGTAAGAATCGAGAGTTGGCAGTCTCTACAATGAGTTTGATTAAAAAGAACGAGTTCTTGAATAGCATCAAAAGTGAATTAAAGGAAAAAGATAATCAACAGGATATCAAGAAGGTAATCAGGATTATTGATAAAAATCTAAACAATACAGACGATTGGAAGCTATTTGAAGAAGCCTTTAACAATGCGGACAAAGACTTTCTAAAACTTATCAAAGAAAAGCACCCAGTACTCACCCCAAATGACCTTCGTTTGTGCGCCTACTTACGACTAAATCTATCCTCTAAAGAGATAGCGCCACTGCTAAATATATCCCCGAGAAGTGTAGAGGTAAAACGATATCGTTTGCGAAAAAAAATGGATTTACCCCATGAATCTAGCTTAACAAATTATATTTTAGAAATATAATAACCCTACAGCTCGCTTTTTTACCCATACAAATCCACTACATTTGGACAAATTTCTTTTGTTTAACATTTACCATATTTTGTTAATCAATATTTTTTACCCTATAATATTGCCATTTCACTAAACATCAGACATTTTTTTATTTTGTATAACATTTGTTGAGGTTATTTAAACAAATTATGTAATTAGTTGTTTTAGATTTACAGTAAACCAAAACAAACCAATATTCATGAAAAAAATATTTTATTCCGCACTGATGACTTTAGCATTTGCTTTTACAGCATCCGCCCAAAATTCGACAGTAAGCGGTACAGTGAAATCTAGCGCTGATGGTCTTCCTCTTATAGGAGTAAACGTCATAGTTAAAGACACAAGCACTGGAGCTGTGTCCGATTTCGATGGAAATTTCACCATCACAAATGTACAACCGAATGCAACCTTAGTCTTTACCTATATAGGGTTTGAGACTAAAGAATTACCAGCGTCGGCAAACATGGATGTTTCTTTAGACGAAGACAACGAATCTCTTGATGAGATTGTTGTGATTGGATATGGATCCAAAAATAGGAAAGATGTGACGGGATCAGTGTCATTTGTAGGCGCTGAAACAATTGAAAAATTAAAACCTGTAGATGTTTCTCAAGCATTACAGGGAACCACAACGGGAGTTTCTGTCTCTTCGGCGTCAGGATCGCCAGGAAGTGGATTTAAATTCTTAATTAGAGGGGTTAGTAGTAACTCTAGTAACGACCCTTTATTAGTTGTAGATGGATATATAGTATCAAGTCTTAACAGTCTGAATCCAAATGATATTGAAAGTCTTACAGTATTGAAAGATGCGCAAGCGGCTATTTATGGAATTCAGGGAGCTAATGGAGTTATATTAGTAACAACTAAAAATGGAAAGAAAAATACGGCGCCTAAAGTATCTTACAATGCCTTTGCAGCCGTACAACAAACAACCAAAAAACTTTCCTTACTTAACGGTACGGAGTATGCTGCCTTGGTCAATGAAAGTTACGCAGCCAATGGACAAAGTTTGCCTCACACCAACCTAAGTGGTTTAGGTGAAGGGTTAGATTGGCAAGATCAAATTTTTGATGAAGCACTATTGATTAACCATAATCTAAGTTTATCTGGAGGTACAGAAAAAATTACGTATTATTTAAGTGCAACCCATTTAGACCAAGATGGAATCATTGCTCCAGACAAGTCAAACTATGTAAGAGATAACATAAAGTTAAACTTAGGCGTGGACGTGAATGACCGCTTAAAGACGACTTTAAATCTTAATTACTTTTCTAACAGTAGAAAATCAATCAACGAATCAGGTTTAGGTTCGGTATTATTTAATGCGATTAGTTATTCGCCATTATTTACTTTAGATCAAGAAGATGTTGGGGGAGTGTTTGGATCTGATGCGCCTTTATTTGGAAATGAAATCATCAATCCATTGTCTCAAATTAGAGACACTTACAATTCCTATTCTGGAAGCAGTATTGAAGGAAACTTCCAATTAGAATACAAACTTACAGATGCTTTAAAAGTAACCTCTAGAATCGGGTTTAAAACCTATAGCGATAAAAGCAAGTCTTTTTCACCGATTGTAAATTACGGATCAGGAAAAGTATTTAATACAACTCGAAGTACCGTCAATCAAGGTCGAAATCAATACGACTCTTACACATGGGATTCTTTTGCAACGTACAAAAAATCAATTGCAGATAAACATAACATTGAAACAACTGTTGGTATGACCGTTGTCAAAAATTGGGGTGATGGTTTATCTGGAACAGGTTATGACGTCCCTTACAATTCATGGGATTTTGCAGATATTTCACAGACAACAGGTTTAGGCACAGGTAATGATACTAGTTCTTATACTTATGACAACCGTTTGTTGTCTTATTTTGGACGTCTTCAATACGACTTTAAAGGGAAGTACTTATTGTCTGCGATGGTACGTCGTGATGGATCTTCAGCCTTTGATAATGATTACAGAATCGATTACTTTAAATCGGTCACTGCTGGATGGAAAATTTCAGAAGAAAACTTTTTGAAAGACAATCAAACAATTGATTTCTTGAAGTTAAGAGGAAGTTACGGAACACTAGGAAATCTTGTTGGTGCCGATTTATACAAGGCATTACTATCTGGAGAAGCAACCTACGTATTTGATGGTACTTTATCCAATGGTCAAGCGCTTGGAAAACTTCCAAATAAAATTGCACAATGGGAAACAGCTGAAAAATTAGACATTGGACTGGACGCTAAATTATTTAATAATAAATTAGAAATTGTAGCAGATTACTTCTTAGAAGACCGAGTGGATTTGTTGATTGAAAACCTGCCAGTTTCGGGAATTTTAGGAACGACTGCTCCAGGCTCTTCAGCTCCAACAGTTAATGCTGGTACTACACGATCAGAAGGTTATGAGTTGTTGTTAAGCTACAGCGATAATATTTCTGAAAACCTATCCTTTAATGTAAGCTACAATGTAACTAAGATAAAAGGGGAAGTCATTAACATCATCGGAGATGTTTCTCCTACGGGTGGATCTTTTGGAGTAGGACAGCCTTTGCTACCCTCAATAATGACCGTTGGTCAACCAATAGGATCTTTTTACGGACTTCAAACGAATGGAATCTTTCAGAACCAAGCCGAAGTCAATGCCCATCCAACTCAAGAAGGATTGGGTTATGCAGCAGCGCCAGGAGACATTCGTTATGTAGATGTCAATGGGGATAATAAAATTGACGCCGATGACAGAACATTTATTGGAAAACCTTTAGCCGATTATTTTATGGGCTTTAACTTCTCAATCAACTACAAGGACTTTGATTTTAGTGCCTATACCTATGCGGAAATAGGTAAGGAAATGGTGCGTAATTATGAGCGTGACCAACCCAGAGTGAACCGGCTTGATTATTACTTAGACCGTTGGACAGGTCCAGGAACCAGCAATACAGTTCCTAGAGCGACCACAGGAGCTACGACTAATAAATTATTTTCTGACTTCTTTGTAGAAGATGCTTCATTTGTTCGTATCCAAAACATTCAGTTGGGATACAGCTTACCAGAAGACCTCCTCCAAAAAATAGGGATGTCTAAAGTAAGAATTTACACTTCCGTTAACAATGCTTTTACTTTTACGAAGTACAAAGGATTTGACCCTGCAGCCACAAATGGTGCTGCCATTGGGGGCGGTATTGATAGTGGATTCTATCCAGCCGTTAGACAATATATTCTTGGACTAAATGTTTCATTTTAAACTAAAGCACGATGAAAAACAATAAAAACATACTATCTGCAATTCTAGTGTTTACACTAATTGCTACTGGAATTTATTCCTGTTCGGATGAATTCTTAGATGAAACTGAAAATTATAATATTGACTCTGAGAATTTCTTTAATTCGGAAGAAGACTATTATTTAGCACTCGTTGGAGCTTATGATTTACTACAAGCTTCTTACGTAAATGTACTCTTAGGAGAAATTGCTTCAGACAACACACTCTGTGGAGGTGAAAGCGCAACAGATGTTGTAGGCTTTCAGCAAATTGACGATATGGGACACACCGAAGTAAACAGCAACCTAAGAGATATTTGGAGCTGGATGTTTGCAGGCGTGAGTAGAACCAATTACTTCTTAGAAAATCAAAACAAAACAGCCTTTGACGGACGTGATGCTATGGTTGCAGAAGCTCGTTTCCTTAGAGCCTATTACCATTTTGAATTGGTAAAATGGTTTGGAGGAATTCCAATCAAAAATTACGAAGCAGCTTTAGAGGGTGCTGGAGAACGTTTTGTTCCTGGCGATGAACTAGTGATTGCTAGATCCTCATCAGCTCAGGTATATGCGCTTATTGAAAGTGATTTGACCTATGCAGTTAACAACTTAGAATACACAGCTCCTCAAGTAGGACGTGTGACTAAAGGAGCTGCAGAGGCGTTACTTGGAAAAGCCTATTTGTATCAAAACAAATTTACAGAGGCTGCGACTGTTTTAGACAACGTGATTAATAATGGACCTTACGATCTTGCATTAGACTATGCTACCATTTTTGAAAGTGGAGGCGAGAATAATGTAGAATCAGTGTTTGAAGTACAATATACAGATGCTGAAGGTGCAGGATTCGGTTGTTTACAATGTAGTGAAGGAAATATTGCCGTTGGATTTAATGGAATTCGCAACTATTCAGGACCTACTTTTGATTCTGGATACAGTTTTAATGTACCGACTCAAGAAGCCGTAGATGCTTTTGAAACAGGAGACTCTAGAAAAGACGTTTCTATTTTAGACATTGAAGCTTGGGCAACAACAACACAAGCAACTTTTGGAGTTGGTTATGAGCATACAGGCTATTACAACAGAAAATACCTTGCACGTCAAGGCGATCAAAATATGGGCGATCAAAATTTAACAAACCCAAACAACTACAGATCGATTCGTTTTGCAGATGTATTGTTAATGGCAGCAGAAGCGAACAACAGAGGAAGTATTGATGATGCTAAAGCACAACTATACTTAAACAGAGTACGCGAACGTGCATTTGGAAATACGACTAATAATGTGTCTGCTTCAGGGACAGCACTTACAGATGCAATCTATCACGAAAGACGTGTTGAACTTGTAGGAGAAGGACATCGGTTCTTTGATTTAGTTCGTACAGGTCAAGCAGCATCTGAAATAGACGGCTTTGTAGCTGGAAGAAACGAATTATTTCCTATTCCAATTGAAGAAATTCAATTCTCAAATGGACTCTGGACACAAAACACAACTTATTAAAAAAATATAACGATGAAAACACTTAAATATTTATTTAGTTTATGTCTTGTAGTCTTTACACTAACTACATGTTCAGACGATGTAACAGACCTAAGCTTTGTCTCCAAAGTGGAGGCTCCTACTGAATTAGCAATGCTTTTTCAAGTAACTCAAGACAATACAGGCTTGGTAACCATCACTCCTACAGCAGAAGGTGCTGTTAGTTTTGATATTTCTTTTGGAGACGACACTGTCGAACCTGAAAGTTTAGAAAACGGACAAAACATTGCACATACGTATGCAGAAGGGACTTATACTGTAAACGCAGTCGCTTATGGAATCACAGGCTTAGAAACAACCTTGAGTCAAGAATTAGTGATTTCTTTTGAAGCACCCTCTAACTTAGTGGTGACCATTGAAAATGATACAGCTATTTCAAAACGTGTAAACATCCTAGCCGAAGCTGATTTTGCAGTGAGCTTTGATGTGTATTCTGGAGTTACAGGTGTAACAACGCCAGTTACTGGTAACATTGGAGAGATAGTTTCTTTAGATTATGAAGAAGCTGGAACGTACACAATTACCGTAGTCGTTATGGGAGCAGCTATTGAAACAACCACCTATACCGAAGAATTTGAAGTCACGGCTATTGTAGCACCTTTAACAGCGGCACCAACACCGCCATCAAGACAAGCTACGGATGTAGTCTCAATATACAGTGATGCCTATACCAATGTTGATTTATCTGAACTAAATCCTGGATGGGGACAAACAACAGTCCTAACCGAAGTTCAAGTTGAAGCAAACAATACTTGGTTTTATAGCGATTTAAACTATACTGGAATTGTAACCGATTACGGAAATGCAACGGATCTTTCAGCTATGGAATTTGTACATTTTGACTATTGGACACCAGATGCGACCGTTTTAGGTCTTAAACTAGTCAACACCTCTCACCCAGATGGAGACCCGTTAAAAGAAGACATTGAATTTGTGAGCCCTATCACTTTAGGTGCTTGGGTAAGCGTAGAAATTCCTTTAGCAGATTATACAACCGATGTATCTGGTATAACTCAATTGTTATATGATACTACTGGTAACAGTGCAATTGTTTATATAGATAATTTATATTTTTACAAAACATCTAGCAATACTTCTGGACCAACACCTATCACATTTGAAACACCTTATGTATTAGATGGTTTTGATGGCGGTACTACTTCAGTGATCGCAAATCCAGATACAAATGGCAATACTTCAGGTTCAGTCTTAGAACTTGTAAAAGGATCAGGACAACCATGGGCAGGATCTAAAATCACAGTTCCAACACCATTTTCTTTTGCAGGATCAACATCAGTGTCGGTTAAAGTCTGGTCCCCTAGAGCAGGTCTTACTCTTATGATGAAGTTTGAAGATGCTGTGCCATGGCCAAACAATGCTGGTTCAGCTGAAATTACAGCGACGACAACCGTAGCGAATCAGTGGCAAACGTTGTCATTCGATCATTCAGCGATTGACACGAGCATCGATTGGTATAATATGGTATTGATTATGGATAACGGAACTCAAGGAGATGGCTCAGCAGATTACACCATCTACGTAGATGATATATCTTCGGATCCAATTTTAGATTTTGAACCAGGCTTTACATTAGATGGTTTTGATGGTGGTACCACAGCAGTGATCGCAAATCCAGATACAAATGGCAATACTTCAGGTTCAGTCTTAGAACTTGTAAAAGGATCAGGACAACCATGGGCAGGATCTAAAATCACAGTTCCAACACCATTTTCTTTTGCAGGATCAACATCAGTGTCGGTTAAAGTCTGGTCCCCTAGAGCAGGTCTTAATCTTATGATGAAGTTTGAAGATGCTGTGCCATGGCCAAACAATGCTGGTTCAGCTGAAATTACAGCGACGACAACCGTAGCAAATCAGTGGCAAACGTTGTCATTCGATCATTCAGCGATAGACACGAGCATCGATTGGTATAATATGGTATTGATTATGGATAATGGAACTCAAGGAGATGGCTCAGCAGATTACACCATCTACGTAGATGATATATCTCAAAACTAATCCTTTAAAATCTAAAAATAATATTATGAAGCAAATAAAATATTTATTCAGTTTATGTTTAACCTTAGCACTTTTCACAAGTTGCGAGGAAGACAGTCACGAGTTTGGTCCAATCACTGCGCCAACGAACGTACAAGTAACCGCAGAAATTGTTGGTCAAGATGCCGACAATCCAAATGGCGATGGCGATGGATTTGTAAACTTTACAGTGACTGCTGTAAATGGAGTTACATATCAGTTTAACTTTGGAGACGGAAATTCAGAAGTAGCACCTTCTGGGATGATATCTCACAGGTATTCTCAAACCGGAATTAATGATTACACCGTAATTATTAATGCTGTAGGTACTGGCGGCACCTTGTCTAGCACCTCTATTGACATTAGTGTCTTTAGCTCATTCGAAGACTTAGAGGCCTTAGAATTCTTAAGTGGACTCAATGAAGGCGATACTAAAACATGGGTTTGGGCTTCGGACATTCCATTACATATAGGTCTAGGCCCTGTTACAGATGACTACGGCGGAGGCGAATTTGCATGGCCAAATTGGTGGAATGCAATACAACCCAATGATCCAGAAAAATCATGTATGTACACCAACGAATTTGTTTTTACAACAACAGCAAATGGTCTTACTTTTGAACAAACAGTAGGCCCTGCATTTGTACCAGGAGCTTATGCTGATGTTATAGGAGTCGGTGGCGACACTTGTCATGATGATACAGTGGCTACAACCATGTTTGGAGTTAAAAATGTTTCATTTTCTCCATCATCATCCAAAGCCGCTCTTGAAGGATCTTATGACGATGTCCCATATAGAATGACTAGCTTTCAGTTCTCAGACGGTGGTTTTATGGGTTGGTATATAGGTGAAGTCGTTTACGATATCATTTCTATCAGTGCTACAGAACTTCATGTCAGATCAATACAAGAAGGTGGTGGATTTGCATGGTATGCTAAATATAAAGTAGCAAATTAATCAAATCAGTAAAACATTGAAAAAAAGAGGCGAAATTTCGCCTCTTTTTTTATTATTATTTATTTTTGTAACTATGAAAAACTTAAAATCTTTTACACTTTTATTTACGATCGTCAGTCTCACCCTCATAGGGTGTTCTTCTGGCGACGATGATTCCTCAGACTCTGGTAGTGGAGGTGGTGGAAATCAACAAAACACACCCTCCAACTTAGTGGCAACTGTCACAATTCAAGGACAGGACACAGCAAACCCTTATGGCGATGGATCTGGTATTTTTAGCTGTACAGCCACAGCAACCAATGCTGTTAAATACGGATTTAAAGTGGGTAACGGTACAGAATCTCAAAACACCACGGGTGTTTTTTCTCATACCATTAATACATCTGGAACCAATCAATTTGCACTCACTATTTATGCATATTCAAACACTGACGAACGCATCAGTACCATTAAAAACTTAACAATTGAGGTGGATGGAAACACCAATGGAGGTTCTGGCAATAATGATGTTTTAGTCTGGTCAGATGAATTTGATGGTAATGGATCTATCAATACCGAATTTTGGAATTTTGAGACTGGCGGCGGCGGCTGGGGCAATCAAGAAGTTCAGATCTACACAAGCAATACTAATAATGTTGTTAAAGAAAACGGCATTTTAAAAATAACGGCTGTAAAAGAATCGAATGGAACGTATTCTTCTGCTCGTATTACAACTCAAAATAAAATCGACTTCAAATATGCACGGATTGATATTCGCGCGAAACTTCCATCCGTTGCGGGGACTTGGCCTGCCTTATGGATGTTAGGCTCTAGTTTTAGTTCTGAAGGATGGCCGTATTGTGGAGAAATTGACATCATGGAACAATTTGAAGATAAATCGTATGTGCAAACCACCTGCCATTGGAATAATAATGGGACCCCTGCTAGTCATGGACAGCCGACGAATTTAAGCACGCCTGCCGAGTTTCACATCTATTCTTTAGACTGGAGAGCTGGTAGTATTAAAGCGTTAATTGACGGCGTCGAAACCTATGCACTCTCCACAAACAGTACCCTGCCTTTTGATGCCAACTTCTTTCTAATATTTAACCTAGCAATGGGTGGCAGTAACGGAGGTACTATTGATCCTAACTTTACATCCGATGCAATGGAAGTAGATTATATAAGAGTTTATCAATAAAATAATGAAACCCAATTTAACAGTAGCAATCGTATGTTTTCTGATCGGATTAAACGCCTGTCAAAATCCGAATACAACCCACTCAGAAACCCGTTCATCCTCAATAACATCAGTAGTAGATGTAGAGCAAAAAGTAGAAACCCTACTGAAACAAATGACCCTCGAAGAAAAGATCGGTCAGATGAACCAATACAGTGGGTTTTGGGACCTTACAGGCCCTGCACCAAGTAATGGCGACGCTGCTAAAAAATACGAACACCTTCGCAAAGGCTATGTAGGATCCATGCTCAATCTTAGAGGCGTTGAAAATGTTCGCAAAATTCAAAAAATTGCCGTCGAAGAAACCCGCTTAGGCATTCCCTTAATTATAGGTTTTGATGTCATTCATGGCTATGAAACCCTAAGCCCAATTCCTTTAGCAGAATCTGCGAGTTGGGATTTAGAAGCCATCAAAAAATCAGCAGAAGTCGCGGCGGAAGAAGCTGCGGCCGCAGGCATAAACTGGACCTTTGCACCCATGGTCGATATTTCACGCGATGCCCGATGGGGACGTGTCATGGAAGGCGCTGGTGAAGATCCCTATTTAGGCTCCAAAATTGCGTTTGCAAGAGTGCAAGGATTTCAAGGATCAGATTTATCAAAACACACCACATTGGCAGCCTGTGCGAAGCATTTCGCAGCCTATGGCTTTGCCGAATCAGGAAGAGAATACAACACCGCCGATGTAGGAACCTCCACTTTAAACAACATTATTTTCCCACCCTTTCAAGCCACCATTGATGCAGGTGTCAGAACCTTTATGAATTCTTTTAGTGAACTCAATGGAATTCCTGCCACAGGTAACAGCTATTTACAACGAGATATTCTCAAAGACAAATGGGAATTTGACGGATTTGTAGTCTCGGATTGGGGTTCTATTGAAGAAATGATTTCTCATGGATACGCAAAAGACAACAAGCATGCCGCCCAAATTGCAGCCAACGCTGGCTCTGATATGGATATGGAATCCTATTTATATGTCAATGAATTGGCAGATTTAGTGAGAGAAGGAAAAGTCAAACAAGCCTATATCGATGATGCCGCCAAACGTATTTTGCGTGTAAAATTTGAATTAGGTCTTTTTGAAGACCCCTATAAATATTGCGATGCACAACGCGAAAAAGAAGTCATTGGACAACAAGCGTTTCACGATGCCTGTTTAGACATGGCTAAAAAGTCCATCGTACTTTTAAAGAACGAAAATCAATTATTACCCCTCAAAAAACAAGGTCAGAAAATTGCGTTAATTGGCGCACTCGCAACAGATAAAACAAGCCCTTTAGGAAACTGGAGAATTGCTGCAAAAGACAACACCGCAGTCTCTGTTTTAGAAGGAATGCAAGCCTACACCGGAAACCAATTGACCTATGCGAAAGGCGCCGATGTCAGTTTAGGCAACACCGAATTCACTGTAGAAGTCAACATAAACACCACCGATAAAAGCGAATTCCCGCAAGCCATTGCTGTCGCCAAAACGGCGGATGTCGTTGTCATGGTACTGGGTGAAATAGGCTACCAAAGTGGCGAAGGCAGAAGCCGCACAGAACTCGGATTGCCAGGGGTTCAACAAGAGCTTTTAGAAGCCATTTACAAGGTCAATAAAAACATTGTTTTAGTCTTAAACAACGGAAGGCCCTTAGTACTAAACTGGCATCAGGAACACCTCCCCGCAATTGTGGAGGCTTGGCAATTAGGAACTCAAAGTGGAAATGCCATTGCACAAGTACTCTATGGCGATTACAACCCAAGTGGAAAATTACCGATGAGTTTCCCAAGAGCTGTGGGTCAAATTCCCATCTATTATAATTACAAAAATACAGGCCGTCCTACCTTACCGGCACCCGGAAAAGTGTTTTGGTCTCATTATCAAGATGTAGAAAACAGTCCTTTATACCCTTTCGGATATGGGCTAAGCTATACCACATTTGAATACAGTAGCCTTCAAGCGCAAGCAGTATCTGACAAAGAAGTCACCGTATCCGTCACGCTAAAAAACTCTGGAAAATTAACAGGAAAAGAAGTCGTTCAGTTATACATTAGAGATCATTACGCAAGTGTCACACGCCCTGTTAGAGAACTCAAAGGTTTTGAACTGGTCAGTCTTGAGCCAAATGAAAGCAAGGAAATTTCATTTACCCTTACAGAAAAAGAACTTGGATTTTATAACAATCAAGGCGATTTTGTTTTAGAACCAGGCGATTTTTCAATCTTTGTTGGAGGCGATTCCAATGCAAAATTGGAAACCAAAATCACTTTATAATTTGGTGGTAAATAATCATCTAAAGAAAGCGTAGATTACTTCTTAAAAATCTGTTGTAATTCGGTCATCACAATTTCAGAAGCCCCTTTGTTGTCTTCTACATAGTGTTTGTTTATTTGACCCGATTTTGTTCTTTTTTCCAAATCATAAACAAATCCATCTAAGGCCGAATGCAGCGCGTCATAGTTGCTGATACTAATCAAACCACCAAGAGTTTGCATGGCTTTTGCCTCAGGGAAGTTTTTATGATTCTTCCCAATCACAATAGGAACCGCAAAAGTAGCCGCCTCTAGTGTGTTATGAAGCCCCGTAGTGCCCATACCGCCACCTACATAAGCAACATCTGCATAGTTATAAATTTTGGTTAAGAGACCAATGGTGTCTACTACAAAAACCGTTTTGTCTTTCAGCGTTTCATTCTTATAATTCGAGTAAAGTACCGTTGGTTTTTCAATCCGTTTTGCCATCGATTTAATCTGATTCAAATCCATATTATGGGGAGCAATGATAAACTTGACATCGTCTTTGCAATTATTAATATAATCAACCAGCAGCACTTCATCTTCTGGCCACGTACTTCCAGCTACGACACAGGTTTGATTGTTCTTAAACTCCGCAATAAAATCCAATGTATTGTCTGTGTTCATTTGATTCCCAACACGGTCAAAACGCGTATCGCCTGAAACGGTGACGGCATCGTATCCAATAGAATTCAATAACACTTTTGAATCTGTATCCTGCGTAAAAATATGATCAAATGTAAAAAGCAACTGTTTGAGCCACCCACCATAAAATTTAAAGTACGCTTGAGACGGTCTAAACAAGGCTGAAATTAAGATGGAAGTGATATTTCGACGCTTTATTTCCAACAAATAATTTGGCCAAAGATCATACTTGACAAACACCACCAATTCAGGATGCGTGAGGTCTAAAAACTTTTTTACAATAGATTTTTGATCCAAAGGAAGGTACACAACCACATCCGCAATGGGATTGTTTTTTCTGATTTCATAGCCCGAAGGAGAGAAAAAAGTCATCACAAATTTATGGTCTTTATACTGTTTTGTTAAGGGTTCAAAGAAAGGCAATCCTTGTTCATATTCTCCTAAAGACGAGCAGTGCATCCAGATCACTTTATCCGTTTCTTTCAGTTCCTGTGCTAAAATTTGAAGACTTTCGTTCCGACCTTCTTGACCCTTTTGAGTTTTTTTGTGAAGGCCTCCAAAAAGACGAACAGAAATTGCAGCGAGTTCAACGATGATGTTATAAAAAAGTCCCAATAGCCTATTATTTGAGGCAAAAATACATTCTTTATATTAATTTTATGACTAAGCAATGCTAATTTTGTATTTTTGTTTGTGCAAAATATATTGCTTCGAAACGTAATTTAAAGAAATGAACAAAATTCAAATGGTTGACCTAAAAGGTCAGTATGCCTCTATAAAAGAAGTTGTAAATGCTTCCATTCAAGAAGTTATTGATAACGCCTCTTTCATTAACGGTCCAAAAGTTAAAGAATTTCAAGCAAATTTAGAAGCCTACCTAGGAATCAAACACGTGATTCCTTGTGCCAACGGAACGGATGCCTTACAAATTGCGATGATGGGACTTGGTTTAAAACCGGGCGATGAAGTCATCACCGCCGATTTTACTTTTGCAGCCACCGTTGAAGTAATTGCCTTACTAGGACTGACGCCTGTTTTAGTGGATGTCGATCCAGATAAATTTAACATCGATATAGAAGCCGTCAAAAAAGCCATTACTCCAAAAACAAAAGCCATTGTGCCCGTACATTTATTTGGTCAATGTGCCAATATGGATGCCATTATGGAACTGGCAGAAGCACATAATTTATTTGTAATAGAAGACAATGCGCAAGCCATTGGCGCGAATTTCACTTCTAAAAATGGTTCAAAAGCCAAAGCTGGAACAATCGGTCATGTGGCTTCCACTTCTTTTTTTCCTTCTAAAAATTTAGGGTGTTATGGAGATGGCGGTGCTATTTTCACCAATGACGATGACTTGGCACACACAATCAGAGGGATTGTAAATCACGGGATGTACAAACGCTACCACCACGATGTGGTAGGAGTGAACTCTCGATTGGATTCTATCCAAGCAGCCGTTCTAGATGCAAAGCTTCCAAAGTTGGATGCGTATAACAAAGCACGTCAATCTGCTGCTCGAAAATACAATGCTGCGTTTAAAAATCATAAAAATATAATCACGCCTAAAGCGGGCAACGGATGTGAAACAATTTGTGACAACTGTGATTGTCACGTATTTCATCAATACACTTTAAAAATACAAAATGCAGATAGAGATGCCTTAGCGGCACATTTGCAATCAAAAGATATTCCTTGTGGGGTTTACTATCCAATTCCATTACATAAGCAAAAAGCTTATGTGGATGACCGTTATAATGATGCAGATTTTAAAGTGACAAATACCTTAATTGACGAAGTCATTTCATTGCCAATGCATACCGAATTGGAGGACGATCAAATCGATTTTATTACCTCAACCATCATTGATTTTCTGTCCAAATAAATATTAATTAGACGGTTCAGCAGTTTTTGAAGGACGACTTAAGAAGGACGACAATAACAACAAAATCATACCAGTGGTCACTGATAAATCGGCACTGTTAAAGATGCCTGTTTTGAGTACGCCCCCTAGATCTATATATAAAAAGTCAGTTACCGAACCATACAGAAAGCGATCGTAAAGATTGGCGATCCCGCCACCTGCGATACAACTTAAACCTATAACTGATAAGTTGTCAAGGGTTTTATTGGTTAATACATAATACAATACAACCCCTAAAACAATTACGGGTAGAATGAGTAAAAAGATAAGTTTTACCGTAGGGTTGGAGTCGCTACCCATGCTTAAAAATGCTCCAGAATTTTCAACATTCATTAACTGTAATTGTGTTCCCAAAACTTCCGTTCTAGAACCTGGCACCACATTTTCGCGGACAAGTTCTTTTGAAACTTGATCCAATCCGATATTAAAAATAACAAGAATAAGTATTAAAATAGTTCTAGTATTCATGACGTTTAGTTTTCAAAAGTTGCTGCTTTTGTGTTCATTTCTCTGTTTATTTTCCTCACCAAGCCTTGAAGTACATTCCCAGGGCCTACTTCAATAAATTCATTCGCACCATCCTGAATCATTTGTTGAACGGACTGTGTCCATTTCACGGGTGCTGTCAGTTGGGATATTAAATTAGTCTTAATCTCCGTTTCATTGACAACAGGCATCGCGGTCACATTTTGATAAATTGGACAACTAGGTGTATGGAATGTGGTGTTTTCTATAGCCGCTGCCAATTGCTCTTTAGCGGGTGCCATTAAAGGCGAATGAAAAGCCCCTCCAACAGGAAGAACGAGCGCGCGTCGTGCGCCTTTTTCTTTTAGCGCATCACAAGCCAGATGAATGGCATCAACGGCACCAGAAATCACCAATTGACCTGGGCAGTTATAATTTGCAGCCACCACAATCCCATCGATGGATTTGCAAGTGTCCTCCACAATTTCATTTTCCAAGCCCAATACGGCGGCCATCGTTCCTTTTGTTAAATCACAGGCCTTTTGCATGGCTTGCGCACGTTGAGAAACGAGTTTCAAGCCATCTTCAAAACGAAGCGTGCCATTGGCAACCAACGCTGAAAACTCGCCAAGCGAATGTCCTGCAACCATATCTGGTTGAAAACTGTCCCCTAGGCTTTTTGCTAAAATCACAGAATGTAAAAAGATAGCAGGCTGTGTCACCTTCGTTTCTTTTAAATCGTCCACACTTCCTTCAAACATGATGGAGGTGATGTCAAACCCTAAAATGTCATTGGCTTGTTCAAAAAGTGATTTTGCAGCGGCTGAATTTTCATAGAGAGGTAATCCCATCCCCGTAAATTGAGCACCTTGTCCTGGAAATATATATGCCTTCATGTGTATATAGTTTTTGTTTTTTAACGTCTTTTATAAGTGATGAATGAAAAGTCAAATTTATGTAAATCGTCTTTTTTATGATCTTCACGATTGGTTTCTTCCCAAATAGTTTCTTGTATAACAGGAAAAAAAGTATCGCCTTCAAAACTGTGGTGTACTCTAGTGAATTCGATGGTGTCCACCACATTTAAGGCCTGTTTGTAAATTTCGCCACCTCCAATAATAAATGGATTTGCATCTTGCTTTGCCTGCTCAATAGCGGCTTCTAAAGAGTTCACAACAATGACCCCTTCTGGAGCTTTATAACTTTCCTGTCGTGTAATCACGATGTGCGTTCTGTTGGGTAAGGGCTTCGGAAAACTTTCAAAGGTTTTTCGTCCCATGATAATGCAATGCCCAGAAGTGAGTGCCTTAAATCGTTTCAGGTCATTTTTCAAATGCCAAATTAAATCATTGTCTTTTCCGATCACATCGTTTTCAGAAACGGCGACAATAATAGTGAGATTTGAAGGATGGTTTGTTGTTTTCAATAGAATAAATTAGAACGCAAAAGTAAGAATTTCCATTAAATTAAACGGCTACTGCGCCTTTGATATGTGGGTGTGGATCATATCCTTCTAAAGTAAAGTCTTCAAAAGTGAAATCAAAAATATCTTTTATCTCTGGATTTAGTTTCATTGTTGGAAGGGGACGCAGCTCTCTACTGAGTTGTGTTTCTACTTGCTCAATATGATTGCTATAGATATGCGCATCTCCAAAAGTATGAATAAATTCTCCAGCTTCATAGCCACAAACTTGTGCCATCATCATGGTTAATAGGGCATAAGAAGCAATATTAAATGGCACCCCTAGAAAAATATCGGCACTCCGTTGATACAGTTGACAAGATAGTTTTCCATCACTCACATAGAACTGAAAAAACGCATGACAAGGCGGGAGTGCAGCTTTGTTATTCGCTACATTCTCACTAAACGACTTTGAAGTATCGGGAAGCACTGAAGGATTCCAAGCAGATACCAACATCCGTCGGCTGTTGGGGTTAGTTTTTAGGGTCTCAATGACCTCTGTAATTTGATCAATTTCATCATTGTTCCAGTTGCGCCACTGTTGTCCATATACAGGGCCAAGGTCGCCATTTTCATCCGCCCAAGCATTCCATATTTTAACCCCATTTTCGGTGAGGTAATCGGTATTGGTATCGCCTTTTAAAAACCAAAGCAATTCATAAATAATCGATTTAAGATGCAGTTTTTTGGTGGTCACCATTGGAAACCCTTCACTAAGATCGAAACGCATTTGGTGTCCAAACACACTTTTAGTGCCTGTTCCGGTACGGTCTCCTTTTTCATTTCCAGTTTCTAGTACATGGGATACAAGGTCTAAGTATTGTTTCATTTTCAGTGTTATTTTATGAAGTTAAAAATAAAAAAAGCTTCAATCTTAAAGAAATTGAAGCTTGGAATAATTTTAAAAGTTATTAACTATTTAGCCAATAATTGCGCCAGCAATCGTTGCGGATAAAAGAGAAGCGATGGTTCCGCCAATAAGTGCTTTCATTCCAAATTCCGAAAGTGTTTTTCGTTGTCCTGGTGCTAAGGATCCTATTCCTCCAATTTGAATTCCTATGGATGCAAAATTGGCGAATCCACAAAGCATATACGTTGCCATGATGATGGATTTTTCATATTTTAAGTGCAATACGTTTAATGGATTTTTTAAATCGGCTAATTGTATGTATCCTACAAATTCACTCGCAGCAAGTTTTATTCCCAAGAGTTGCCCCATCAAAGCAACATCTTCTTTCGCAATTCCAATCAACCACATGAGGGGTGCAAAGGCATAGCCTAAAATAAATTCTAATGAGAAGACTTTATAAGATGTGTTTGAAGCAACCCAGTCGTTCAGAGTCGTTATATCTCCAACCCATCCAAGGATGCCATTGATCATGGCAATAAACGCTAAAAACACCAAAAGCATGGCGCCAATATTTAATGCAAGTTTTAGACCTTCAGTAGTACCGTTTGCAATAGATTCTAAAATGTTTGAACCAATTTTTTCTTGAGATATATGAATTTCATTGTCAATCGCTTCCACTTGTGGGTAGAGCATTTTTGAAATGACAATCGCACCAGGGGCTGCCATTACAGAAGCTGTTAATAAATGTTTTGCGTAAAATAAGCGTAAGACTTCATCTTCGCCACCAAGAAATCCAATATAAGCTGCCAAAACACCACCGGCAACGGTTGCCATTCCGCCAATCATAACCAATAATATTTCGGAACGGTTCATTTTTTCTAAGTACGCCTTAATCATTAAGGGCGATTCTGTTTGTCCCAAAAAGATGTTTCCTGCAACACTCAAACTTTCTGCTCCAGAAACTTGAAGGAGTTTGCTAAGTAGCCAAGCCAATCCTTTTACAACCCGTTGAATAATGCCTAAATAAAACAATACAGAGGTTAGAGCGGAAAAGAATATAACGGTTGGTAAAATTGAAATGGCGAACGTTACTAAAGGTGCTTCAATTTCACCCGTAGAAAACGAGGCGAATAGAAACTTTGTCCCTTCCATTGTAAAATCTAATACGGCAATAAATAAACTTCCGACCCATTCAAAAAAGGTTTGAACAAAAGAGACCTTAAGAACACCAATCGCTAAAATAACTTGAGTTCCCAAACCAAACCCAACGGTTCTCCAGTTGATAGCTTTTCGGTTGGCACTTAAAAGATATGAGATCAAAACTAACACAAACATTCCGAGAAGCCCTCTCAAAAGACTGTTGAGCGTAAACCCTTGACTTGATACGATTTCGGAGGTTGATTCCTGCGCAGCAATCGATTGAATATTTGTAAATAATACAAATACAATGAGCATTAATTTTTTCATTCTGCCTGTTGTTAGCGTTTAGAGATTTCGTCTCTTAATTTAGCAGCCGTTTCATAATCTTCATCCGCAACTGCCTTCGTTAGTAATTCTTGTAATTCTTTAATAGATTTAGAGGCATAGCCGTCGTCGGAAATTTCTACTTCCTCGGTTTCAAATTCTAAATCGTTAAATAACAACACATCTTCAGGCTGATCTTCGTCATCTTCTTTTCTGGAATCCGTTTTTAATATGATTCCAGCTTTTTCTAAAATGTTTTTATAGGTAAATATGGGTGCAGAAAAACGCAATGCGAGTGCAATCGCATCACTAGTTCGAGCATCGATAATTTCTTCCACTTTGTCGCGTTCGCAAATAAGAGAGGCATAAAAAACACCATCAACTAGTTTGTGAATAATGACTTGTTTTACAACAATGTCAAAACGATCGGAAAAGTTTTTAAATAAATCGTGCGTTAAAGGTCTTGGAGGTTGGATTTCTTTTTCTAAAGCGATAGCAATGGACTGCGCCTCGAAAGCTCCAATGACAATTGGAAGTTTCCGTTGCCCATCCACTTCACTCAAAATCAAAGCGTAAGCACCGCTTTGAGTTTGGCTGTATGAAATACCTTTTATGTTGAGACGAACTAAACTCATAAGTTATAACACAAAGAACAGTTTTAATTCGTAAAGTACCAAACCCTTGACAAATAAGTTTTGGATTAAAACACGAACTCAGATTATTTTAAATCGAACTGCAAGTTGTCAATTTTATGAATTTTGAGCCTTGAAAACTTTTAATTTTTCTATCAATTTAGGAACCACCTCAAAAGCATCCCCTACAATTCCGTAATCGGCAGCTTTAAAAAACGGTGCTTCAGGATCCGTATTAATGACGACTTTTATTTTGGACGAATTGATGCCTGCCAAATGCTGAATGGCTCCCGAAATTCCAATAGCGATGTATAAGTTTGTCGCCACAGGCTTTCCTGTTTGCCCAACATGTTCGCTATGTGGTCTCCAACCTAAATCAGAAACAGGTTTTGAACAGGCGGTTGCAGCCCCAAGCACATCTGCTAATTCTTCAATCATTCCCCAGTTTTCAGGGCCTTTTAATCCACGACCTGCAGATACCACTACTTCTGCATCTGCAATGGTGACTTTGTCACTTGCTTTGTCAATAGAGGTGACAGTAGTTGCCGAAGTTATTAAATTAGGCGAAAAGTCTTCCAGTTGTGCAGTGGTCGAATTCTCTACCAATCCAAAGGAGTTATTAGAAACGCCTACAATTTTCACAGCAGTGGAAATTTCAGTATTACAAAAGGCTTTATTTGTAAAAGCAGTGCGCTTTACGACAAAAGGACTTAAACTTAAAGGCGCTTCAACCACGTTTGATGCGTAGCCCGCTTTTAAACCAACGGCTAAAAGAGGTGCAATATAACGACTGTCGGCGCTTGCGCTTAAGATGACAACCGTTGCCCCTTCTTTTTCTGCGGCTTGTTTGATGGCATCTGCATAAATTTTGGCATTAAACCCATTCACGGAATTTGTGTTTAACACTTTTTCTACGCCATAAGTTCCCAATTCAGAAGCTTCACTTGCGTTGAAGGTAAGTGCTACTAAGTTGGTGTCTATAGCTTCTGCTACAGCCTTGCCATATGATGCAGCTTCTAAAGCTGCTTTTTTGAAATTTCCTTGATCAGATTCTGTATATACTAAAACGGACATGTTTCTTTTTTTTAAAATGAATTAAATAACTTTTGCTTCGTTGTGAAGAAGGTTGATAAGCTCATCAATGTTATCGGCTTCCACTAATTTAACAGCACCACGCGGGGCTGGTTTTTCAAACGAAACAGAATGCGTTTCGGACGCTTCATTGGTGGGTTCTACAATGGTGAGCGGCTTTTTTCGAGCCATCATAATCCCTCTCATGTTCGGGATTCTTAGGTCACTTTCTTCTACCAATCCTTTTTGTCCCCCAATGACAAGGGGTAAAACAGTTGAGATGGTTTCTTTGCCGCCGTCAATTTCACGAACTGCCGTGGCATTTGTGCCGTCAATTTCCAAACTAATACAATTGGTTACAAAATTGGCGTCTAGCATTGCTGCTAACATTCCAGGCACCATGCCTCCATTGTAATCAATAGATTCGCGACCTGCAATAATAAGATCATAATTCCCTTCTTTTGCAGCGGCGGCTAAATAAGTAGCTACCGTATGGCCGTCTATCGCTTCTGCGTTCACACGAATTGCTGCATCTGCGCCAATAGCAAGGGCTTTTCGGAGTGTAGGCTCCGTTTCTGCGCCACCAACACTGATGACATCTACTGTTGCGTTTTGTTTTTCTTTAAACCACATCGCACGGGTCAGTCCAAACTCATCATTTGGATTAATGACATATTGCACCCCATTGGTGTCAAATTTGGTATCTCCTTCGGTGAAATTAATTTTAGAAGTCGTGTCGGGAACATGACTAATGCAGACTAATAGTTTCATTTTTTTGTTCTTATTATAATAGTGTACGAAAGTAAATAAAAAACTTTAAATTTCCTATGCATGCATAGGAAATTTTAGTGAAATCTTGTAATTATAATTGAGTATTATTCTTTATTTTTGTCCCTCATAAAATTCAATTAATGAAAACAATTCAGTTTAGAGAGGCAATATGTGAAGCGATGAGTGAAGAAATGCGTCGCGATGAAAGCATTTATTTGATGGGTGAAGAAGTTGCCGAGTACAATGGTGCTTATAAAGCTTCCAAAGGAATGTTGGATGAGTTCGGTGCTAAACGTGTTATTGACACCCCTATTGCTGAATTAGGGTTTTCAGGAATTGCGGTGGGATCGACCATGACAGGAAACCGTCCCATTGTTGAATACATGACGTTTAACTTCTCATTAGTGGGAATTGATCAAATTATAAATAATGCGGCGAAAATCAGACAGATGTCTGGCGGACAGTTTAACTGTCCGATTGTTTTTAGAGGTCCAACAGGATCTGCAGGCCAATTAGGAGCGACGCATTCACAAGCTTTTGAAAACTGGTTTGCAAACTGCCCAGGTCTTAAAGTGATTGTGCCTTCTAATCCTTACGATGCAAAAGGATTATTGAAAGCAGCGATCCGCGATGACGATCCAGTTATTTTTATGGAGAGTGAGCAAATGTATGGCGATAAAGGCGAAGTTCCAGAAGGCGAATATGTTTTACCGATTGGAGTTGCTGAAATCAAGCGTGAAGGAACCGATGTGACCATTGTGTCTTTTGGAAAAATCATCAAAGAGGCTTATAAGGCTGCGGATGTATTAGCAAAGGAGGGAGTCTCTTGTGAGGTGATCGATTTAAGAACCGTTCGTCCATTGGATATCAATACTATTTTGGAATCTGTTAAAAAAACAAACCGCTTGGTAATTCTTGAAGAAGCATGGCCTTTTGGGAATGTATCGACAGAGATCACTTATCAAGTTCAGGAAAAAGCATTTGATTTCTTAGATGCTCCAATTATAAAAATCAACACAGCCGATACACCGGCTCCTTACTCACCTAATTTATTAAAAGAATGGTTGCCTAATAGCGATGATGTTGTAAAGGCGGTAAAGAAAGTATTATATAAATAAATTGCTGATCACTCTTTCTTGGTTTGATTGTTGATGAAGTACAAAATATGAGATACTACCTACTATGTATAGTGTTGATGCTATCAATACATATTTCTGCACAAACGAAAGTTAGTGGTACGGTTTACGACCAAGACAAGCAGCCCGTTGCATTTGCAAATGTCCTTTTCAAGAATTCTACGGAAGGGGTGATCTCCGATTTTGATGGTAATTTTTTATTGCAATCTGAAAATGACCATTCCGCAATTGTGGTGTCTTTTGTCGGATTTGAAACGACGGAATTAAACCTTAAAAGCAAGATAAGTACAGGACTAGAGATTGTTCTACAAACGGGCTTTGCGTTGGATGAGATTTTAATTGTTAACAAGCCAAAAAAACGTTTAAAAAAGAAAGAAAATCCTGCTTATAAGATAATGAGAGGTATTTGGGCTCATAAAAAAAAGAATGGACTCAGCCTTATTGAGCAGTACGAATACAAAAAATACGCTTCTACAGAAATTGGACTCAATAATATTGATCAGAAATTTTTAAAAACACTTTTAAGAGATGATTATGACTCCGTAGTTTCGATCATAAAACAGGACAAGCGAAATAAAAAATTCTTTGTTCCCATCTACTTAAATGAAAAGATACAGAATGTTTATGGCGATAACACCCTAAATAAAACACTAGAACTTATACAGGCAGAAAAACAGATTGGAATCCAACAAGATGGATTTGTGTTTGATCGCATTAGTAATATTTTCAAAGAGATTAATGTTTATGATAATAATATAGAACTCTTAAACAGGTCGTTTGTGAGCCCGCTGTCAACCGAAGGTTTTGGCTCTTATGATTATGTGTTGCAGGACAGTATTGTGTCTAATGAAAGAACTAAATATCGAATTTATTTTTTCCCACGTAAAGAAGGAGATTTAGTATTTGAAGGAAATTTTGTAGTGACTGATAGCATCTTTGCTGTGAACGCCATCAGTATGAAGGTCAATTCTAAAATCAATTTGAACCTCATTCGGAATCTCTATTTTGAAAAAACATTTTCGATTGAAAATGACAGTGTGTTTTTGCCTCAAAACAATGTATATGAAGCGGATATTACTTTGTTGACCAAAAACGATAAAGAAAAAGGGTTGTATGTAAAGCGTACTGAAACCTTCGAAAATTACGATTTCACAAATAAAAAAACAGCTGAATTTTACGATGGAAAAGTTGTACAATACAGACAAGATCAGTTTGAAAAAAGCGATGCCTATTGGGAGGAGAATTTACCAGAGAATATAAATAACAGTGATTCAGAGTCTGTACTTTCAAACCTAAATGACAATAAAAAAATTAAAAACATAACAGGTTTGATAAGAACCCTGTCAAGTGGCTATTTTAAAGTTTCTAATTTCATTGAATTTGGATCTATTTGGAATACAATCGCGGTGAACGATGTTGAAGGATTGAAGCTATCCGTAGGATTTAGATCGTTCAAATCCTTAGACGATCGATTTAGAGTGAAAGGAAAAGTAGCTTATGGAACCAAGGATGAGCAGTTCAAGTATTTTTTAGACACAAAGTACTTGCTCAGTTATAAGCCAAGAATTTCGGTAGGGCTTAGTTATTTGAATGACACAGAACAATTGGGGGCTAAGATTATAGATAGCAATGGCAGTACATCAAGTAGGTTTGGGAGTTCCTCCCTTTTTAGCAGAGGAGAAAATTATTTTTTGTCACGTATCAAAAAAGTGTCTGCTAATATAAATATTGAGGTTTATAAAAACGTTCTGGTTGGAGCCAACTACTCAAACAATCACATCGAATCCGCAGCACCGGACGAATTTTCAATTGATTACTTTGATGACGCACAACAAAAGGTTAAATCGAGTTTAGTGGATAACAGTGCAGAACTTTATCTAGTATACACTCCAACACGAAACGCATTTGGATATGGAGTTGAAAGAAAATTCGAGGTCAATCTACACCCCACTTTTTTATTAAGCTTTCAAAAAGGATTGAAAGTTGGTGCAGGACAGACCGAGTATTCAAAACTTTTATTTTCCTATAATCAACCCTTAAAACTTGGAAAGTTTGGCCTCTTAAGAAATACCATTTCAGCAGGTAAAATCTTTGGAGATGCACAATTATCAGTGTTGAGTCCCGTGCCAGCCAATCAGACTTACTCGCTAGTGCCTAAAACATTTTCGCTCTTAAATTATTACGATTTTGTGGTCGATCAATTTCTGGTTGGACATTTCGAACATCATTTTAATGGCATTATTTTAAATAGAATACCTCTCATTAAAAAACTTAAACTAAGAAGTGTCATCACCTTTAGAGGTATTATTGGAAATGTATCCGACAGAAATAGAAGCATCAATCGATCGTCTATTATTTACAACACTCCTACAGATTTATACTATGAATATGGTTTTGGAATTGAAAATATTGGCTTTGGAAACTTGAGAATATTTCGGATTGACTGTATATGGCGTTCGGAATTTGTCAACCTAAATAGTTCGACCCCCAATTTTGGAGTTCGACTAAAAATATCTCCTGATTTTTAAGAAGTAAAACGGCTTCAATTCGCCATCTTGTTTTGATATAGAGTATCGGTTAAAAAACACCTGTTACAATTATGTTAAATTAGGTTTTTTAGTTCCTTAGCATTTTACTACATTTACGCCCGTAAAAATAAACAAAATTACACTATGGAATCAATGATGATTTATATGCCAATAGGCATGGCAATTTTAGGTCTTATCTACATGCTAATTAAAAAAAGCTGGGTAATGAAACAAGATGCTGGAGATGGGAAAATGAAAGAAATTTCAGAGCATATTTACGAAGGCGCTTTAGCGTTCCTAAAAGCAGAATACAGATTATTAACGTTCTTTGTTATTGGAGCAAGTATTGTTTTAGCCGGCGTTGCTTTCTATATGAACAGTACATATCTAATTGTAGTCGCCTTTGTGATAGGGGCTATATTTTCTGCATTTGCAGGAAACATGGGAATGAAAATTGCAACCAAAACAAATGTTAGAACCACACAAGCTGCAAAAACAAGTTTACCAAATGCATTAAAAGTTTCTTTTGGTGGTGGTACGGTGATGGGACTTGGTGTTGCTGGTTTAGCGGTTTTAGGTTTAACAATGTTCTTTATTATATTCTTTCAGTTGTTTATGGGAGGTGAATGGACGAACACGAGTGATATGACAATTGTTTTAGAAGCATTAGCAGGGTTCTCTTTAGGAGCGGAGTCTATTGCATTATTTGCAAGAGTTGGTGGAGGTATTTATACCAAAGCGGCTGATGTAGGCGCTGATTTAGCAGGAAAAGTTCAAGCGGATATCCCTGAGGATGACCCAAGAAACCCAGCAACAATTGCTGATAATGTTGGTGACAACGTTGGAGATGTTGCAGGAATGGGAGCCGATTTATTTGGATCTTACGTAGCAACTGTTTTAGCAGCCATGGTTTTAGGAAACTATGTCATTAAAGATATGGGAGGAAGCATTACAGATGCTTTTGGCGGAATAGGACCAATTTTATTACCAATGTCAATTGCAGGTGTTGGAATTATCATTTCTCTTATCGGAACCTTATTAGTTAAAATTTCATCGAACGATGCAAAAGAAGCAGACGTACAAAAAGCATTAAACATAGGAAACTGGGCATCTATTGCAATGGTTGCTGCAGCATGTTTTGGATTGGTCACTTGGATGTTACCAGCAACAATGCAAATGGAATTCTTTGGTGAAGGTCTTCAAGAGATATCTTCAATACGCGTATTTTATGCCTGTTTAGTAGGACTTGTAGTAGGCGCTGGAATCTCAGCATTTACTGAATATTATACAGGATTAGGTTCGAAGCCAATCTTGAAAATTGTACAACAATCAAGTACAGGTGCAGGAACCAACATTATTGCTGGTTTAGCAACAGGGATGATTTCTACATTCTCTTCTGTATTATTATTTGCAGCTGCGATATGGGCGTCTTATGCCTTAGCTGGATTTTACGGAGTTGCATTAGCCGCTTCTGCAATGATGGCAACCACGGCGATGCAATTAGCCATCGACGCTTTTGGACCTATTGCTGATAACGCAGGTGGTATTGCAGAAATGAGTGAACAAGATCCGATTGTAAGAGAACGTACCGATATTTTAGATGCTGTTGGTAACACAACTGCTGCAACTGGTAAAGGGTTTGCAATTGCTTCAGCAGCCTTAACCTCTTTAGCTTTATTTGCTGCCTATGTAACTTTTACAGGGATTGATGGAATTAACATCTTTAAAGCTCCGGTATTAGCCATGTTATTTGTAGGTGGAATGGTACCTGTAGTATTCTCTGCATTGGCAATGAATGCAGTTGGGAAGGCAGCTATGGAAATGGTAAACGAAGTGGTAAGACAGTTTAAAGAAATTCCAGGAATTATGGAAGGCACTGGAAAACCAGAATATGATAAATGTGTAGATATTTCAACGAAGGCATCATTAAAAGAAATGATGTTACCAGGAATCTTAACAATTGGGTTCCCAATAGTAGTTGTATTGGTAGGGAAGTTAGTATATCAAGACAACAATATGTTGGTTGCTGAAATGCTTGGAGGGTATATGGCAGGAGTTACTGTAAGTGGTGTACTTTGGGCTATTTTCCAAAACAATGCTGGAGGTGCTTGGGACAACGCTAAAAAATCTTTTGAAGCAGGTGTTGAGATCAACGGTGTCATGACTTACAAAGGATCGGAAGCTCACAAGGCAGCCGTCACTGGAGATACTGTTGGAGATCCATTTAAAGATACATCAGGACCTTCAATGAACATCCTTATTAAATTGACATGTCTTATTGGATTGGTGATTGCACCTATCTTAGGAGGACACTCTTTAGAAGCAGAACATCCTCAAGATGTGAATTTAGAAGTTATATACAATTCAGAAGATTCTGTAAACTCAGCGAAAGCCAACATCACTTATAGTAAAATGGTGAACGGTTCTGTTGTAGAGGTTGAGAAAACCTTTAAAGGAACAGAACAAGAAGTTGAAGCTGCAGTCGATGCGTTTTTAAATGAGAATAGTATAAAATAGTATTACAAAATACGTCATAAAAAAATCCCGCATCTGCGGGATTTTTTTGGTTTATAAAGTAAGGCTGTTATTAAAACAAACCGTTTATTTCAGCATCAATTTTGTTAATGATAAAACCAAGGTCTTCTTCATTTTCAACAAAATCTAAATTATCCACATCAATGATCAGTAACTTCCCTTTAGCGTAGCCATGGATCCAAGCTTCGTAGCGCTCATTTAAACGGCTCAGGTAATCAATACTTATAGAATTCTCATAATCACGTCCACGCTTGTGAATTTGAGACACAAGGTTCGGAATAGAGCTTCTCAAATAAATGATCAAATCTGGACTTTGTACCAAAGATTCCATAAGTCCAAAAAGAGAGGAGTAATTTTCAAAATCGCGATTGGTCATCAAGCCCATCGCATGTAAGTTCGGAGCAAAGATATTGGCGTCTTCATAAATCGTACGGTCCTGAATAATGTCTTTTCCGCTTTCGCGAATTTGCAACACCTGACGGAATCTACTGTTTAAAAAATACACTTGGAGGTTAAAACTCCAACGTTCCATTTGGTTATAGAAATCATCTAAATAGGGGTTGTCCACCACATCTTCTAGTTGGGCTTCCCATTTGTAATGTTTCGCGAGTAATTGGGTTAAGGTTGTCTTTCCTGCCCCGATGTTTCCGGCAATTGCAACATGCATAATATCAATTGTTTAATAGTTGGTAGTGATGAAGAAATTCTTCGTCATAAATATACAAGGTTTGGTTGGTTACAAAAAACTGTTTTACTAAAATTTTAGGGAAGTTTAAAATCAAAAACGTATCGCTGTTTTTTTGTTTATAGTAAATCATGTTTTCTTTCAATAAAAATAGAATGCCATTCCAGAGTTTTAAATCTGTAAATCCCGTATGTGATAGCTTCGAAATCAAGCTCCCCATATAATTATAGCAATGCAATTCAGTTTCTAAAAGTACCCAACAATAATTGTAGTCACTGTCCAATGCGAGAATCTCATTTTGAAACGGACCTGTTTTAACCCGTGTTTTAGAAGTGTTGTAATCGAACAACTCTAATTGAAGGGTGTTCGAATCAAACAACCAAAAAGTGGTGTCATTTCCATTTGAAATGTGCGAAAGCGTTCGCAAAGGACTTAAGGTATTAAAGTCAATAGTAATCAGTTCTGCTAATCGGTTATCTAAAAGAGTGACACTATTAAAATCTTTATAAAACAGAGCGAGTTTGAGCGCATTAAATACAGAAACTTCCTCAATAGCCCCTTTGTCTAAATTGCTATAATTTTGAAGTCCTTGACTGTTTTTTTTAAAAAGAGTATTTGATTTCAGAAAATAAATAGACTCAAAGGAATCGACTCCAACAAAGGTGTCCCATTCAAAAGGTGTGGACGTTGTCAGGTCGGCACTTAAGGAAGTTTGACTGAACCCCAAACAGTTAAAAAACAGTATTAAATATAAAGTATGTTTCATTCTGACTCGAAAAGTACAAATTTTTTTGTTACGAATTTGAAACATTTTAGGACTTAGTTCGTCTTATAGATGTATCAAATCAAAAAGCTATGAACACAAACATCAAAATTGCATTTTTACTTTTCTTTACGACGGCTTCACTAATAGCCCAAGATTTTCAAGGGGTTGCTACCTACAAAACCCAGCGTAAATTAGACATCAAACTCGACAGTACACAGACAGAAGGGATGCAAGATCAGATTATGGCAATGCTCAAAAAGCAATTTGAAAAAACATATATTTTAACGTTCAATAAAGAGGAATCTCTTTACAAAGAAGATGAATCTCTAGCACCACCATCTACAGGAGGAGCGATGGTATTTGTTTCGGTTATGGGTGGTTCTGGGGAATTGTATAAAAACATGAAGGAGCAGCGTTATGTCAAACAAAGCGACTTGCTTGGAAAGGTGTTTTTGGTTCAGGATTCTTTAAAAACAAACGCATGGAAACTGCAAGGCGAGACCAAAAACATTGGCACCTATACCTGCTTTAAAGCAACACTCGAGCGCGAAGTAGATTCAGACATGGACGACGGTTCTAAAAAAATGCAAACAGTCACGGCATGGTACACACCACAAATCCCTGTGAGTAATGGCCCCGAAGAATTTCAAGGATTGCCAGGGCTTATTTTAGAAATAAGCTACGATTCACAAATCATTTTATGCAGTAAGATTTCTTTAAACCCCACAAAACAAATTAAGATTAAACAACCGACGAGCGGAACGGCTGTAAATCAGTCGGAATTTGATGCCATTATGATCAAAAAGATGAAAGAAATGGAATCTCAAAACCATCGTGGTGGTGACGGTGATCACGTGATTGAACTTAAAATAGGAGGTTAGATTTATGAGTAATTTAACGGTATATGATTAAACAATATGTAATTTCGTTAAACAAATTAGATATTAAATTAACATTCCTAATTATGATTTTTAGAACTAAAACCCCTTTTATTGGGCTTATACTGTTGCTATTCTCAACCCTTAGCTTCTCACAAAATTTTCAAGGTAAAGCCTATTATTTTTCCAAAACATCCGCTGATATGGATGGCTGGGGCGGTCGAAAAATGAGTGAAGATCAAAAAAAACAAATTGCAGACCGCATGCGCAACATGTTAGAGAAAACCTATATTTTGACCTTTGACAGAGAAGCCTCTACTTATAAAGAAGAAGAGCTGCTAGAAGCCCCCGGCGGAGGGCGTGGGTTTGGTATGTGGGGCAGTAGTTTTACTGCGGGAATGCAATATAAAAACATTAAATCTCAACAATTTTTGCAAGACCAAGAATTTTTTGGAAAGCAATTTCTAATCACAGATTCTTTAGCGAAGCTCGATTGGAAATTAGGAACCGAAACAAAACAAATTGGTCAATATCTTTGTATGAAAGCCACCGCCATTAAAACTGTGGACGAATTCGATTGGCGTAGTATGCGAAGGAAACCGAAATCCAAAGAAGTTAAAGAGGGCGAAGTCAAAAAAGATTCTACCGTAACTGCTGTTTCTGAGGACCTAGAAATTCCAAAACAAATTGAAGTCACAGCATGGTACACGCCACAAATTCCTGTGAGTCAAGGCCCAGGAGATTTTTGGGGACTTCCGGGGTTAATCCTTGAAGTGAATACAGATAAGACCACTATTTTATGCTCAAAAATCATACTCAACCCACAAGAAAAAGTTGAGATCAAAGCTCCAGAAAAGGGCGATGTGGTTTCACGAAAAGAGTACAATGAGACGGTCAAGAACAAGATGGAAGAAATGCGCTCCATGTATGGAGGTCGTAGAAACAACCGTCGAAATTAAGTACATCCAAATTAACTAAATTTTTATGAAGAATTTTATTACAACCATATTCCTGTCAATCAGTATTGCCGGGTTTTCTCAGGTAAAACTAGAAGGTGTTATTAAAGACAGCCTAGGAAGTCCCTTAGAATTAGCAAATGTCATCGCCATTAATAAAGCGACTAAATCCTTAGATTCCTATGGCATCACCAATGACAAAGGGAGGTTCCGTTTGGATTTAAAAAAGAATACCATCTATACCATTCAAGCCAGTTATATTGGAATGAAATCTTTAGACGAAGTCTTAGAAACGAAAGAAGAAAACATTGATAAAGACTTCACGCTTTTTGAGGACAATTCCTTGGATGAAGTGGAGTTGGTGTATGAAATGCCGGTTACCATCAGTGGAGATACCTTGGTGTACAATGCAGATTCTTTTAATACGGGTACCGAACGAAAACTAGAAGATGTATTGAAAAACCTACCCGGAGTCGAAATCAATGACGATGGTCAAGTAGAGGTCGAAGGGAAGGTTGTAAATAAATTAATGGTCGAAGGAAAAGATTTCTTTGATGGCGATACCAAATTAGCCACTAAAAACATACCATCCAGTGCGGTGGATAAAGTACAAGTATTGAAAAACTATGCTGAGGTGGGGCAATTGGGAGGCGTTACTAATAACCAAGACAACATCGCCATAAACATCAAATTAAAAGATGGGAAGAAAAACTTCTGGTTTGGAAATATCACCGCTGGTGCAGGAGATTCAGAAGCGAATTCACTGTATTTAGTCCAACCAAAATTGTTTTATTACAGTCCCGAATACAGTGTCAATTTTATAGGAGACATCAATAATATCGGAGAGGTTGCCTTTTCTCGTCGAGACTATTTCAACTTTTCGGGTGGTTTTCGATCGCCAAGTCAAAGCAGTGGAACCAGTTTGAGTTTAGGGAATAATGACATTGGATTTTTATTGCTTCAAAATAACCGCGCCAAAGATATCAAGACAAAGTTTGGAGCAGCCAATTTTAGTTGGTCTCCAAAAAAGACTTTGGACATTGGAGGATTTGCTATTTTTTCGAACAGTAAAAACGAACTGCAAGAAAATAGAAGCGTTCAATATACAGACGCACCTGAGGGATTCTCTGATGAGGATACCCAAAGTAATACCACACAGAACAACGATTTAGGCATGCTGAAGCTAACCACAAAGTACCAACCAAACGCGAGTAATCAACTCGAATATGAAGCCCTTGGAAACTTGTCTAAAAGCACCCAAGACCAACGCTTCAATTCTTCTTTAAATGGAAATATCGATCAGTTGGAAAACACCAATCCGTTTAGTTTTAATCAGAGTTTAAATTATTATTATACCCTCAATGAAACCAATATTTTTGCTTTTGAAGCCCAGCATCTGATAAAAGATGAAGACCCTTTTTACAATGCGATTCTTGAAGATAAATTGAATTATGAAGGCACCGCAAACAGTTTGGGTTTAGACGGCGCTCAACTGGATTATAACTTTGGTCAAGAAAAACGGGTACAGTCCAATCAAGTGGATGCCAAACTGGATTATTGGAACATCGTAAACAAAAAAAGCAACATCAACCTGACCCTTGGAACCATTTTGAGTCACCAACAATTTGACTCTCACATTTTTCAATATTTAGACGACCAAACTGAAATTAACCCGACTCCTGGAGTCGCAGGTGTGGCAGCAACCAACGATATAGCTTATAACTTCTCGGATGTGTATTTAGGATTTCATTACCGTTTAAAGTCAGGTAAATTCACCTTTACGCCAGGCGTAGCAGCGCATGCTTATGCGATTTCAAACACCCAGACCGGGACGAAGACCACGGATAATTTTTTCAGATTTTTACCCGACATGAATGTAATTTTTCAAATCAAAAAGAGTGAAACCTTGAATTTAAGTTACCGCATGCAGACACAGTTTACGGACGTATCACAGTTTGCGAGTGGCTTGGTGCTGAACAACTACAACTCCTTATTTTCGGGGTCTCCAGACTTGCAAAGTGCGCTTACGCACAATGTGAATTTGTCTTATTATAGTTTCAATATGTTTAACTACACCAACGTATTTGCGAATATCAATTATAACAAAAGTATCGACAATGTCCGAACAGTGTCTGAGTTTGTACCAGGAAGTGTGATTCGTGTATCGACACCTTTTAACTCTAATTTTGCAGATGAAAGTTTATCTGCCAATGGACGTTTCCAGCGGACTTTTGGAAAGTTGAGAGCCTCTGTTAGAGCGAATTTGAATTACTCTAAATTCAATCAGGTTGTACAAGGCCGACCTTCTGTGAACGAAAGCTTCTCACAAACCTACAGAGCACAATTGCGTACCAATTTTAGAACGGCTCCGAATGTCGATCTAAGCTACCGTTACTCTATTCAGGATAATAATTTGGGACCTAACACTACCAAGTTTTTCACAAAAAGTCCTTCTATCGAAATTGATGCACTGATTTTAAAAGCGTTTACGTTTAAAACGGATTTTTCATACAACGACTTTAGCGATGAAGACCGCACGATTAATACCTACGAATTTTGGAATGCATCCTTGTCGTACAGAAAAGATGAAGATGCCAAATTTGAATACGAGATCAAAGCAACGAACTTGTTAGACACCCGCTCTCAAAATCAGAGCAGCGCCTCCAACATCTCGGTAAGTGCGACGGAATATTTCATACAACCCCGTTATGTGACCTTTCGAGTGCGTTATGAATTGTAACCGACGCTCAACGATTTAAACCAAAAAAACCCGACTGTGGGTCGGATTTTTTTGACTAACTAACTTAAAATAAATCCTGTTTAAGGATCGTAGGGTAATAAAGCTCTGTAATTGATTCATAATGGGTTCATAACATCAAAAATAACTCTACTCGTTTTTCTCCATTTATGTTAAAAGCAACTCTAGGTGAGTACCTTCCGTTTTGACATCGACTCCTAGCAGTCTCGCATGTGAAATAAAATTTGATAAATTCTCTTGCTCCCACTGATTACAAACAACAATTTTAGTACCATCACCCAATGTAATTGGGGTATTTATATGGTAGTTTGATTCGTTTTTCTTATCAATATCAGTCAATTTTCTAATAACCCCTTTGCCGCCTTGCAAGTCATCAAACCAAACTTTTTGCAACACGCTAAAACTCATTTTAGTTTTATAACTATAATTTTCTACTATTTTCTGAACCAATCTGGATTTACTTAGGGTTTTTACGATGCCTTTAACGGCGTATGTTGTGTTGCCTCTTACCATTATATTTAGTTTGATTGTTGTCCAAAACTCAAATATATTCAATATAAATGTTATATTTGGTTCATAATTGATTCATAATACCAAAAATCAGCTATGATTGATGTTCTAAAAAAAAGAATTGAAGAAAAAATTGGAAGATCCGTAGCAACTCGGGGCGATTGTGAATTGGTTTCGAATGCGATTACTGAAACGCTAGATATTGACATAAGTTACAGTACCATTAGACGCTTGTATGGTTTGGCTCCTTACACCAAGCCAAACATTAAAACGACAAACACCTTAGCTCAATTTATTGGATATAAAAACTACATTCATTTTACGCAAACGCATCTGTATAAAGAGAAAATTGATTTGTCTCAGATCACCTACAAAGCGGTTTACGATGGGGATGAAGCCGCAATTATTGCCTTAGTGAAATCCACCAAAAAAAGTCTTGAAGATTTCACGGGTTTTATCGTCTTATTAATTAGAGAATTGCTTCATGTTAGAAGCTACCGTTTAATAGATGAGTTGTTCAAATTGAAAGAGCTCGCTTTTGAGAATTTTTCCTATTCAGAAGTATTGTATTTAGGAAATTCATTAGGATTGTTAGTACGAAAGCAACCTGAACTTGACACGGTATTGCTTAAAAATACCAATTTTTTACAATGTGTCTATTTAACCTTTGTAGATTATTCTAATTTGAATGGCTATTATGGGAGTTGGACAGAAACCATTGACCGCAATCCCCCCACAAAAGAAATAACGGTATTCACCTCTGCAATTTTAGAGTTTAAAAATTTTCTAAATCATAAAAAGGTGGTGGATCGTCACAAAGATTTAATTTTCTCAACGGATTTAAATCCTATTCTGTGCAGTCGTTTGTTAGCCTTAAAACTACTGGTAAATGAACCCAAAAACACATCGGAAATTTTAAACACCTATCATAAAGTTCACTTAAAAAAATCTAATAAACTAGACTATTATTACGAGTTGCACACCACGGCGATACTCACTAAGAACCAACAGCTGATGGTGTTTCTAATTGATAAAATGGCCATAGATCAGAAGCCTGATTTTTATTATCAAAAAAACCACTTGAATTTCTGCTATTTGATGTGTGCATTTTATTACAAAATACAGGAAGATACGTTGAACGAGAAAAAATACATCCGTCTTTTTAGTCTAGACGATTGTCACTATAGCTATCAAGAATTTATCACGATTATACATCAAATTTATGTATTTGGAACTACGAAAACGACCTCCAAAAAGAAACTCATAAAGAAGAACTATACCGACCTAAGTACGCAATTAAACTACCCCTATTTTTCGGAAGATTTTTTAATGAATTATTTTAACTAAAAACAGTTAAATTCCAAAAGCCTCTTTAATCACATCGACATAATCTAGTTTTTCCCACGTAAACAATTCAACCTCCAAAGTCAAACTTTCGCCATTCGGTTGATGAAAGGTTTTAGTCACTGTCTTGTGTTCACGACCCATGTGACCATAAGCCGCTGTTTCGCTATAAATGGGCCTGCGGAGTTTTAAACGTTTTTCGATCGCTGCCGGACGTAAATCAAATAGTTTTGAGATGTGATCTGCAATTTCACCATCCGTTAAATTAAAAGGGCTGGTGCCATAAGTATCCACAAAAACACCCATAGGTTCTGCAACGCCAATGGCATAACTCACTTGCACCAAGACTTCCGAACAAAGTCCTGCTGCTACCATATTTTTAGCAATGTGACGCGTGGCATAAGCCGCACTACGGTCCACCTTACTTGGGTCTTTTCCAGAGAATGCACCGCCACCATGCGCGCCTTTACCGCCATAAGTATCAACGATAATTTTTCGACCCGTAAGACCTGTATCGCCATGAGGCCCTCCAATCACAAACTTACCTGTTGGGTTGATGTGATACGTAATCTGGTCATTAAATAAATCTTGAATATGCGAAGGCAGTTTTGCAACCACTCTAGGGATTAATTTTGTTTTTAAATCCTCTCGAATTTTTGCCAACATAGCCGTCTCTTCGTCAAAATCATCGTGTTGGGTAGAAATCACAATCGCATCAATTCTATTTGGTGTATTATCATCATCATATTCAATGGTCACCTGACTTTTAGAATCGGGTCTTATATAAGTGATATCGGTGCCTTCGCGGCGCATGGCTGCGAGTTCAATTAAGATACGGTGCGATAAATCCAATGCCAACGGCATATAGTTTTCGGTTTCATTTGTGGCATATCCAAACATCATTCCTTGATCGCCAGCACCCTGTTCTTCAGCGCCTCTGTCCACCCCTCTGTTGATGTCTTCGGATTGCTCATGAATTGCTGAAAGCACTCCACAAGAGTTGCCATCAAACATATATTCTCCTTTGGTATAACCAATTTTGTTGATGGTATCGCGTGCAATTTTTTGCACATCCAGATAGGTGTTAGATTTAACTTCTCCAGCTAAAAATACTTGACCAGTGGTCACCAAAGTTTCACAAGCTACTTTTGAGTCTGGGTCAAACGCTAAAAAATGATCGATTAAAGCATCACTAATTTGGTCGGCAACCTTGTCTGGGTGGCCTTCTGAAACGCTTTCGGATGTAAATAAATAACTCATAAACAGTGTTTTATGAGAACAAAAAATAGGATTGCGGGCTAATGGAGTAGTACGTACTGCTTTAGCTTTTTTTAATGAGGTTGCAATCAGATCAAATTTGTCCTCGGTATTAAGCCACAAACTTACTAAATATTGGATGAATAAAAAAGTTATATTCCACATCTCTACAATAGGTATTTAAATATTTACTTTACTTTTACGGTCTTATTATTTTGAAATGAATCGGTTTCTAGGTTGTTTTTTTGGATGTATGGTCTTCTTTGGTTTTTCGCAGGAAAATCAAAGCAGCAGCTTTGTAGATGTTAATTATTTCAAAGGAAACATTCCGGTTCATAATACCAATATATTACATCTTATTAAAGGCCATCCAGAAGGAATTATACTGGGATGGAACCACCGAACAGATGGAAAAAAGGAGTGGCAGCAACGCTATAATTACCCAGATTATGGAGCCTCTTTTATGTATCAAGATCTAAAAAATGAGGTACTCGGAAATACATTTGGGTTTTACGGTCATTTTAATTTTTACTTCTTCAAACGCCGATTGATGCTGCGCGTTGGGCAAGGGATTGTAGTTGCGTCAAACCCGTATGATAAAAATTCAAACCCAAAAAACGTTGCATTTGGATCCAAATTATTAGGCAGTCCCTATCTGATGTTAAACTATAAAAAACCAAACCTATTAGGTCCTATCGGACTTCAAACAGGATTGGTGTTCTTTCACGCCTCCAATGGAAGTTTTAAATCTCCCAACACAAGTGTAAATACCATCTCATTAAATATTGGCTTGAATTATGATTTAGATACAAAGGAAATCGTCTACGAAGAGTCCGTAGAACACCCAGCGGTCTCCACAGCGTTCAAATACAATTTTGTCCTGCGCTCTGGTCTCAGTCAAACAGATGTGGTAGGAAGTGAACAATTTCCATTTTATACACTTTCAGCCTATGTGGACAAGCGTATTAATTTTTTCAGTGCATTTCAAGTGGGGGTAGAAGCGTTCTTTTCAAAGGCTTTACAAGAAGAAATCCACTACCGAAGTGTTGCATTTCCTGAACAACCATCAGACCCGGATGCCGACTATAAACGCATTGGTGGATTTTTGGGTTATGAATTATTTATAAATAACTGGTCGCTTGTCACTCAGGCGGGATATTACCTGTATTACCCCTATGAATTTGAAGGACGTATCTATAATAGAATCGGTTTAAAATATTATTTTAATGAAAAATGGTTTGGGGCTTTTTCTGTCAAATCCCATTTAGCGAAAGCAGAAACCCTTGAATTTGGAATAGGAATACGATTGTAATATGAACAGATTATTTTATACACTAGTGTTATTGGTCTTTTTTTCTTGCGATAAAGAAGATGCTTGGGGGTGCATTCAAACTTCAGGAGCGCCAGTAACTCAAGAACTGATTGTTGATCCTTTTGAAAAAATACTTGTCAATAGAGATATTGAATTGGTGATTAAACAAGGAGCAGATTATAAAGTTGAAATTCAAACAGGGGAAAATCTGCTTGGTACGATGGAAGTCATCGTTGTAGATAATGAACTACAATTAACAGATCCTAACAGTTGTAACTACGTCAGAGACTATGGAATTACCAAAATGATCGTAACCACCCCTGTTCTGAAAGCAATAAGGAGTAACACTCAGTATTTGACATCCTCAGATGGAGTCTTAAGCTTTGAAAGTCTATCTCTTGTTTCTGAGGATTATAATTCGAGTTATCTAAGTATTGGGGATTTTAATATGACTGTAGATACACAAAGCATCAGAGTCGTTGCTAATAATTTATCAACATTCACAATTTCAGGAGATACAGAAACGCTGTCTGTATTTTTTGCGGCTGGACTCTGTGAGTTTAAGGGCGCGGACCTCATTGCACAAGACGTCACTATATTCCAAAGAAGTAGCCACGATATCATTGTAAATCCTCAACAATCTTTAAACGTCGATATCAGAAGTACAGGGGATGTCATTAGTATTCATACCCCGCCCGTGGTTGAAGTTCAGGAGTATTACACCGGTCGCTTGCTGTTTTTGGATTGATTAGATTCACTAAATAGCACATTTTGAAGTTGTTCTAAGCGGAGTCGTCCAAAAACACCTAAAATCAATTCTCCAAAAAAAGGTCTTAAAAATATATTTTATCGATTTCAGGCCTATTTTCATTGAATTATCAATAAATTTTCTAAACAAGTCACAAAAAAAAGAAATTAAGTTTTTTTATGTAGAAAATATATATACTTTAGCTTCCAATTACAAAATGATGACAACAGTAAATTACATTTTTTATAGCTTTTATTATTTCTTTTTCAGAAAAGAAATCGAAGCACTGTGTATGTAATTTATCAATATAAATTTTAAATATAAGTCTCGATGTAAACATCGGGATTTTTTTTTATGACAAAAAAAGTAGCCATACAAGGAGTTGAAGGGTCGTTCCATCACATTGTTTCTCAAACATATTTTGAGGAATCCGTTGAGGTACAACCCTATCTTTCATTTAGTGAAGTTGTGGAGAGTTTAATTTCCAAAACCTCGGACGTGGCTATCATGGCGTTAGAGAATTCCATTGCGGGCTCCATCATTCCGAATTATGCATACATCAACGATCAGGATTTACACATTACAGGAGAGTGTTTTTTAGAAATACAACACAATCTAATGGCACTCAAAGGACAATCGATTCAAGACATCAAAGAAGTTTTTTCGCATCCCATGGCGTTGTTACAATGTAAAGAATTTTTCAAACAATACCCCCATATAAAATTAATTGAAGACACCGATACTGCCGAGGTTGCCAAACGAATTTCAGAGGGTCAACTTCAAGGCGTTGCCGCCATTGCGAGTGTACAAGCCGCTCAACTATTTGGGTTGGAGATTCTCGCAAAAAGCATTCAAACGATAAAGCACAACGAAACTCGATTTGTCATTGTAGAAAGAAACCAAATTGAACAAAATACAGCAACAACAAATAAAGCCTCTGTCAAATTCCTATTGGATCACAAACGTGGAAGCTTGGCAGCAATGCTGAATGTGATGAGTGATTGTAATTTGAATTTAACAAAAATACAATCCTTACCAAAAATTGATACCCCTTGGAAATATGCCTTTTTTGTGGACATCACTTTTGAGAAGTTCTCCGATTATGAAAAGGGCAAAGCCATTATGAAACTCATGGCGGAAGAATTTAAAATTTTAGGGGAATATAAAAACGCAAAAAAATAATGGTTACTGCCAATCGATTACATACCGTTGAAGAATACTACTTTTCTAAAAAATTAAGAGAGGTCAATGCCATGAAGGCTGCCGGTGCTCCCATCATCAATTTAGGCATCGGAAGTCCTGATTTGGCGCCACCAAAAGCCGTCATTTCTGCCATTACAGACAGTCTGACGGACGCCTCAGCTCATAAATATCAAAGTTATCAAGGACTTCCAGAACTTCGATCGGCCATGGCAGATTTTTATCAAACCCATTACAACGTAAGTCTAAATTCTGAAAATGAAATTTTACCTCTCATAGGGAGTAAAGAAGGAATTATGCATATTTCAATGGCGTACCTCAATGAAGGCGATGCCGTTTTAATTCCAAATCCAGGCTATCCAACCTACACTTCGGTCACGAAATTAGTAGGTGCGGACCCTGTTTTTTATGATTTAAAAGCAAGCTCCAATTGGCAACCAGATTTAGCAGCTTTAGAAGCGATGGATTTGTCCAAGGTAAAAATCATGTGGGTCAATTATCCACACATGCCGACAGGGACTTTAGGCGATCAAACCGTATTAAAAGCATTGGTTGATTTCGCTCAAAAACATTCTATTTTACTCATCAATGACAACCCTTATAGTTTTATTTTAAATGAACATCCTTCTAGTATTTTCAATATTGAAGGTGCAAAAGACGTCTGTTTAGAACTAAATTCTTTAAGTAAAACGTTCAATATGGCCGGCTGGCGTGTGGGAATGTTAACAGGTTCAGCAGCACATTTACAGAATGTCATTAAAGTTAAAAGTAATATGGATTCGGGAATGTTTTACGGGATTCAAAAAGGCGCGATTGAAGCCCTCAACAGTTCAAAAAATTGGTTTACGGATTTAAATAAAATCTATGCGGAACGTCGTCAGCTTGTGTGGGAATTAGCCACCGCTCTCAACTGTACGTTTGAAACTTCAACTTCAGGAATGTTTGTATGGGCCAAATTACCATCGGGTTTGAAATCAGAAACATTTATCGACACTCTATTACAAGAGCATCATGTATTTATTGCGCCAGGGACCATTTTTGGCAGCAATGGCGAAGGCTACGTTCGGTTCTCATTGTGTGCGCCAAAAGAGAGTATTCAATCTGCCATAAAACGCGTCTTATGAAACAGGTAAGCATCATAGGGATTGGATTGATTGGTGGCAGTTTTGCGTTGGATTTAAAACACTATATTTCAGGAGTTCGCATCACAGGAATTGATCAAAATGAAACGCATTTATCAGAAGCTTTAGAACTTGAGATCATTGACCAAATAGGGGATTTAAACAGCCTTGTGGACGCAGATCTCGTGGTGTTGGCAATTCCCGTAAATGCAGCACTAGAAGTATTGCCTGAGGTTTTAAATTTAATCTCAGACCAAGCAGTCGTGATTGATATGGGTTCTACCAAAGAAGCGATTTGCAAGGCGGTGTCCACACATCCAAAACGGACTCAATTTTTAGCAACACACCCCATTGCGGGAACTGAATTCTCAGGGCCTTCCGCAGCGATCAAAGGCTTGTTTGAGAATAAGACCAACATCATTTGTGAGGTCGAAAAAACCTTGCCAGCTTTAGGAGAAGTGGTTTTAACACTGTTTAAAAATATGGGAATGCATCTGCGTTTTATGCCGGCGAAAGACCATGATAAACACATTGCGTATGTGTCGCATTTGTCACACATCAGTTCATTTATGCTGGGGAAAACGGTGATTGATAAAGAAAAAAACGAACGCGATATTTTTGATATGGCAGGCAGTGGATTTGAATCTACCGTGCGATTGGCTAAAAGTTCACCCGATATGTGGACGCCTATTTTTGAACAAAATAAAGCCAATGTTATAGAGACGCTTACAGAGTACATTCAGAATTTAAATCAATTTAAAGCTTATATGGAGCAAGACAATTTTGAAGCTGTACACAACGAAATGAAAAACACAAATCATATAAAACAAATATTAAAAGGAATTGCTTAATAATAACAAAAAATGGAAAACAAAAAAGAACTAGGAAATTGGTTAAATGAGTTAAATCTCGACCACCCTTTAGTAATCGCTGGCCCTTGTAGTGCCGAGACAGAAGAACAAGTATTGCGAATTGCGCATGAGCTTAAAGATACCGATGTAAGCTATTACCGTGCAGGAATTTGGAAACCGAGAACCCGTCCAGGAAATTTTGAAGGTGTGGGCGCATTGGGTCTCAAATGGCTTCAAAAAGTAAAGGCGGAAACGGGTTTAAAAACAGCAACGGAAGTTGCCAACAGAGCCCATGTAGAATTGGCTTTGGAACACGACATCGATTTGCTATGGATTGGCGCTCGCTCTACAGTGAGCCCATTTATTGTACAAGAAATTGCGGATGCCTTACAGGGTACGGACAAAATTGTACTGGTTAAAAATCCAGTGAATCCAGATTTAGCTTTGTGGTTAGGTGCCGTGGAGCGTTTGGCAACAGCGGATATTAAAAATTTAGGAGTGATTCATAGAGGATTTTCATCGTATGAAAAAACAAAATACAGAAACACGCCAGAATGGCAAATGGCGATTGAACTGCAAACAAAGTTTCCAGACCTTCCATTGATCAACGATCCTTCTCATATTACAGGAAATCGCGATATGATTTTTGATGTATCTCAAACGGCATTGGACTTGAATTTTGATGGTCTGATGATCGAAACCCATTTTGATCCTGACAACGCCTGGAGTGATGCGGCACAACAAGTAACGCCAGCATCATTGGTTCAAATTATGAAAGATTTAAAAATCAGAAAAGAATCGACCCCAGAAGTGGCTTACAACGATCAGCTTAAAAATTTACGGGCTCAAATAGATGTGATGGACAACCAATTGCTTGAAACCTTAGGAAAGCGAATGAAAGTTTCTGAAAGTATTGGCGCTCTTAAAAAACAAGAAAACGTGGCGGTGTTACAAAGCAAACGTTGGAATGAGATTTTAGGGAAGATGGTTCTTGAAGGAGAACAACACAATTTGAGTGAAGAGTTTATTCTCAAACTGTTTAAAGCAGTACACCAAGAATCGATCAACCATCAAGAATTGATCTTGAATAAATAAAACAAAAAAGGCTCGCGATGCGGGCCTTTTTTTATGTTCTGCTAAGTCAGGACTTTGCAGCTGGTAATAATGTTGCCACCACGCTATAGCGTGGTTGGGATGTGTTAGCACACGAATGGATTCGTGCGGTAGCCTTTAGATTAGCAAAACAGAAATAACCTTAAATTAAAATCGTGGTAATGATGATGAAATTGTTTTAATTCTGTCGTTTAATTCAGCTATGCGTTCCATTAATTTGCCGAAAGATAAAGTAGTCCCATAAAACATACTTTCTTGCATGGTTCTATAGTCTTTTTCCCAATCTTTAACTGTTTTTTCTGGTGGTAGAATGTTAATTAATTGAGGGCTGTGGTTTGCGTACTCAATTCCTCTTATTGCATTGAAATTCTTTCTGTGTTCTATAATTGTATCGTATAATTCAATAGCTTTCAAAGCATCTGTACCGTGAATTGTATCCATTAGTTTTTCTAAATCATACAAATGACGACTCATTCTTTCTACTCTTATAAACTTAGTGTCCTTTTGGAATTCCTCATGCAATAGGAATATTTTCTCCAAAAAGGTTCGCTTAGGAGAAACAACAGGTATTGTTATTTCTGTTTCAGCAAATGGGAGTTCTCTAAATCCTTCAGATACCATAGAAATAATGGCTTTATTTTCTACAGGTTCCATTAAGGAACGTGCGCCAACTTCTATCAACACTCTAGGTCTTAAATAGTCAGATGTTTCTGTTAAAGATTTATATCGTAATTCAATAACTAAGGGATCGGTGTCTGTATCTTTTGTTTCTTGAATAACTAATTCATAATCTGTAACACCTAGTTTAATTAAAGCATGATTAATGTCATTATAGAATTCATTCCCAATAAAGGAACAGGATACTTTGCGTAATTTTTTAACTTGAGTTTTACTCAATTGGCCTTCAAAACCTAAATGTTTTCTGTCAATTACCAAGTCAATATCTTCTGAAAAACGTTCAATTAAATTCCATGCTTTACTTAAAGATGTACCACCTTTAAAAACAATGTGTTTTGAATAAGACAATGAAAATATAATATTCAATGATAAAGTTACCCACCAATCCTTTTCAACTGCAGAGGATGGAAGTCCAGTTTTTTCACTGACTTGATTGAATATGTTTAGTTTATCTTTATTATTAAGTTGTATAAACGCTTTCATATTTAATTCTTCATGATTTTTGATATCCAAACAGGAGCTAGTTTAGCATCATGTTTTATAATTTCTTGTTTTTCTTTTTCAAGATGTATTTTAATTTTTTCTAATTGGGCTGCTGTTACATTGTCTTTTCCAATTTCCTTAAGAGCTTGAATAATTAAACTTGTAATTTCTCCTTTTACAGCTAAGTTTTTTGGAGATGTTCGCTTGAGCTTTATTGTTCTTTTACCAACCAATATACTTCTTGGAGCTCCGTCAGTTAAGAAAACAATATTCATTGGAATTTGAGTTGATAATCCTAATTTATTAAGAGCTGTTGTTCCTGTTGGGATAATTCGTGCTTTATCTCGTTCTGCAATTGCAACTGCAATTTCTTCTATTGTAGGACATAAAACTCCTAAAAGTTTGTCTTGTTTTGGATATAAATATATTCCATGAGCTAGTCTTACTAAGAATTTTTTGTTTTCAAGTCTTAATAATGATTTTTTCACAACTTCAACATTTCCTATATCATCAAAGTTAGATGGGAATAGAATACGCCCTTTTTTCATTGATTTTATTTCGTTTTCAATTCTAGTTTGAACTGATTTAGTCATTGTTCGCTTATTTATGTCCCAAATTTAGTAATTATTTGGGACAACTACCTAATTTATGTAGAATATTATTATTGGAGTGGGTAGGAAAGTGAAAGCTCTTTTGATTTTGTGAGGTAGGAGCAAAATAAAATGTACTTGAATGTGCGGTTGGCTTTTTTCTCAGCTTGTGCCTAACGTGTTTGTGTATGATTTCGTTGTGTGTTTCAGCAACTAATTTAGCAAATACAAACCGAATAGAAAATCTGCTAGGATTTCGTAAGTATGATAAAACTAGTCATTAATGATACACGGAGTTGGCATTAGTAATTTTCAGCGGAAAACTCTTTCAAAGTCTTCAAATTTTCATCTGATTTAAATTTCCAGCTTAATAAACCAGAATAATTTTCTCCAAAGTCTGTTTCAGTTTCTAAATTGAATAAATCTGTTTCAAATTCTTTATAAATGTTATCATATATTTTTTTAGCAAATTTCAGCCATTTGTCTTCTGAATTAATATCTGCTTTTTGAAATTCACTTCTCATTTTTCTAGAATAAAACTCTAATAAATCAAACTTCACTTGATTATATTCAAGAAGATATTTATTCTTTTTTAAAGGCTGAATATATGAGCAATCAAATAAAAAAACAGGAGTAATATCGACTTTACCTTTACCTTTAGGGAAATTCATTTCATTAAAATCGACATCTATGTAACCGCAAAAGAAAGAAGATTTGTCAATTTTCGGTGTGCCTCTAAACAATTCCCATTCTAGTTTGTTTTTTTTACTCCATACAAATTCTGTCTGATAATTTTCTATATTTTTTAATTTATAAACTATAAATTTTATACGATGACAAGTTGACCAAGTGTTAGGTAATTTATGTTCAATAATTTTAACAGAATTTCCACCAAATATTCTCGCTTTTTGCTTTGCTAAATTTTTTACTTTATCATAACTACAATCAAAAGTTAGTCCACCATCATTTATCTCAAACAACCCTATTTTAACATCATCATTGCCTATAACTATATTTTCATTTTCTTCAATGATTACTATACTTTCTGTTAGTGGAAGTGCTTGTAGTTTTCGTTCAACATTCTCTTTTATTTTCATGGAACTACATCCAAAAAAAAGAAATAGTAATATTATTTTTGGTATTGTTAATTTTTTTATCATTCGCTTTTTTATTAATGCATAACTACTGTATATAAACCACTAGTGGTGCTTATCATTATATCTTGTTTGGAGTGGTTCAATGCATCCCAAATCGGCGTGTATTGTACCACTCTAGTTCCCAAGTGTATTTTGTAATTCAAATAAAACAATATCTAAAACTTCGGTCAAATTACTTTTGAAGATTTAGATTTGGGGTCTTCATCACTCAAACTTATAACATATATTTAAATCTCCCAAAAAAACAGCTGACAAATCTTAATTTAAATAGCTGACAGATAATTACTTGCATTTTAAAACAAATAAATTATAGAGGTAGAAAACCTTCAAAATTTCGCACAAAAAAACCCCGCGAAGCGCACTCCACGGGGGTTTGATTTATTTTATAATAATACGTATAACCTACATTCTAGGCTCTGAATTGTTATTTAATAGAGAAATCAAATACAGACTGATTTTCACGTCCGTTAGGTACATTTCCTTGGTAAATAAAGCAATACTCTCCTGGCTCTAAACCTTCAGGAACCACTGTAAATTTATTGTTTCCAATCGTTTCAATCTTAAAAGCAATGGATGCTTTTGGATCGATCCCATTACTGCTTGTAAACATATTGGATTTTGAAGTAATTACTTCTCTTAAGTTTTTAGACTTTTTCACTCTCATTTTTACCAGTACAAACTCATTTGGAGAGGTTGCAACTCTAAACCACCAGTTAAACAAACTTTGGCTTTCTCCTTGGAAATTTTGCATATTATCACCGCCTGTTGCGGGGTCAAAGATAAATGTAAACTCTGGAGATCTTGATTTAATCACATTGTTAGATGTTCTTTTTGGTAATTGCGATTTTACTTTCGCGTTGATCAAACCAGAAACTAACTGTTGTGCAACCGCATTTTGATTCGTTCCTGAAAATACAGAAGCTAAAATAGGTTTTAGAGAATCGTCTGCCGCTAAATAATAAATCCCTGTTTTGGATTTTGTGCTAAACTCAGCTTTTTGCATCACTAAGGCGATCACCTCAGAAGATACTCCAGACTCTTTTAGTTTTGACAGTGCCGTAATAGAAGAATCAAAATCAACATCCGAAGAGTTAATTTTGCTTAAAATAATGGTTTCATCAAAACCTAATTCTTTCATTTGAATGATCGAGGCATTGGTGATAACCTCTTGCGCATTAGCGAATTGTAATGCGACTGTAAGTAGCAAAACAAATAGTGTTGTTTTTTTCATATCTAAAGTTAAATTGGATTTCAAAGGTAGAACAAAATATATTAAAAAGAAATGTGTTTCTTTGTTAAGATATTTAAAATCAAGAATGACAGGAATTGTATATAAGTCTACAGGGAGTTGGTACTCTATTAAATCTCTGGAAGGGGATTTCTACGAGTGCCGTATCAAAGGGAAATTCCGAATTCAGGGAATTAAAAGCACCAATCCACTTGCGGTTGGCGATCGTGTGGATTTTGATTTAGAAACAAGTAACAATACCCAAACAGGGGTCATCACAACAATTCATCCGCGCACCAACTACATCGTTCGGAAATCGGTCAACCTTTCTAAGCAAACCCACATCATTGCGAGTAATATTGACCAAGTGTTTTTGTTAATTACCATCGATAGCCCTCCGACGTTCACAAGTTTTATTGATCGTTTTTTAGCGACTACCGAAGCCTATGCCATTAAAGCCGTTTTACTTTTTAATAAAGCAGATGTGAATGACGAAGCCACTCAAAACATTGTACACGAATTATCTGAACTCTACGAGAATATTGGCTATCCATGTTTAAGTATTTCTGCTTTAACAGGCGAGAATATCGAAGCGGTTAAAACCTTGATGACTGGAAAGTCAAGCATGTTTGCGGGACATTCAGGGGTTGGAAAATCGACCTTAGTAAATGCGATTGAGCCCGGTTTAAATATCAAAACCAAAGAAATTTCAGAGCAACACAAGCAAGGACAACACACCACAACCTTTGCTGAAATGTTTGATTTGAGTTTTGACGCTCGAATTATAGACACGCCCGGCATCAAAGGATTTGGCGTCGTGGATATGGAACCTGCTGAAGTGGATCATTATTTTCCTGAGTTATTTGCCTTAAAACAATCTTGTAAATTTCATAACTGTCTGCATTTACACGAACCTCAATGTGCGGTCAAATTAGCACTCGAAAACGGCGAAGTCTCAGCTTCCCGCTATAAAAGTTATACCCAAATTTTGGAAGGCGACGACGAACATTACCGAACGGATAATTACGAGCCAAAATGAGAGCAGTCATTCAAAGAGTGACGGAAGCCAGTGTGACCATTGACGGAACCAAAGTGGCGAATATCGCTTCTGGATTATTAGTGCTTTTAGGAATTATGGATGCCGATACTACAGAAGACATTCAATGGTTGAGCAACAAATTGACAAATCTCCGTATTTTTAATGATGCCGAAGGCGTGATGAATACTTCTCTAAAAGACAGCAACGGATCGGCGATTGTGGTGAGTCAGTTTACACTGTACGCACAAACCAAAAAAGGCAACCGCCCCAGTTATATCAAAGCTGCCAAACCCGAAATTGCAAAACCCCTTTACGAGCAATTTGTTCGTCAATTTGAAACAGATTTAGGACAGACCGTCCAAACAGGCGCGTTTGGTGCAGACATGAAAGTCGCTCTTCTGAATGATGGTCCTGTCACAATTATTATGGATTCAAAAGCGCGGGATCTATAATTTTTTTTTATATTTATTGCAAATAATATTTTTATACCCCAACCTATCAAAATATTTCAGTTGAAATCATACCCTTTTTCACCCGTAAACCTACTTTATTATGTCCTTCAGAAAGCTCATAGGCTTTTGCCTTTTACTTAATGCGTTTTTAGTTTATTCTCAAGACCGTCCAGAATTATCCGTATCTCATATAGATGAAGCGATGATGGATAACGCAAATGCGGTTGTAAGACTCAATGAGGTTATTGTATCGTTGAAATCTTCCAGCCAGATGTCTGTTAAAGAAAAACGAATTATAACCATATTAAATAAAAAAGGAAACGAAAACATAGACGCCTTTGTGTATTATGATAGAAATGTTAAAATTAAAACCCTTCAAGTTTTAGCTTTTGATGCTTTAGGAAATCAAATAAAAAAAATAAAAAAGAATGATTTTAAAGATGTGAGTGCTGTAGATGGAGGCACTCTATATTCTGATTCAAGAGTAAAATATTTAGAATACACTCCAATTGACTATCCTTATACAATACAATTCACCTGCGAAACTACCACAGGCAATACTGCTTTTATTCCTTCATTTGTACCAATTGATGATTACTTTGTAAGTACAGAAGTAAGCACTTATGCGTTAAATTACCCCACAAATATTACCATTAGAAAGAAAGAGAAAAATATTGAAAATAGAGATATTGAAATAGAGGCGGTCGCGGGCAGAATATTTTATAAAACTAAAAACATGAATGCTCTTAAACCAGAAGAGTACAGTCCATCAATGGTAGATTTTGCTCCAAAAATTTTGGTAGCAGCAAATGAATTTACTTATGAGGGGGTTTATGCTGAAGCTGAAAACTGGAATGATTTTGGGAAATGGGTATATTTTGATTTAATAGAAAGTACTATTGATTTACCTGAAAGTACAGCTGTTTATATTCAAGATTTAGTAAAAGATGAGAAAACTGATATAGGTAAGGCGAAAAAAATATATCAATACGTTCAAGATAAGGTTAGGTATATAAGTGTCCAAGTTGGTATTGGTGGCTGGAAACCTTTTAATGCATCAGAAGTAGATCGGTTAGGTTATGGGGATTGTAAAGGATTAACTAATTATACTATGTCACTATTAAAAGCTGTTGGAGTTAATTCAAATTTCACTTTACTTTTTGCAGGGAACTCTCAGAGAGATATTGAAAAAGACTTTACAATAATGCAAGCGAATCATGCAATATTATCAATTCCCCAAAAAAACAAAGAAGATATCTGGTTAGAATGTACCAATCAAAAACTACCATTTGGTTTTATTGGCGACTTTACTGACAATAGAGATGTGTTAGTAATTACTCCACAAGGGGGTCAGATAAAACACACCAAAAAATATACGACAGAGGAAAACACTCAGCTTATAAAAGCGAATTACAAAGTATTTGATGATGGTACTATTGATGTAAATGCAACCCTTAAATCTAAAGGAATTCAGTACGATGATAAATATTGGTTAGAAACTGAAACCGAGAGAGATTTAGATAAGCATTACAAGAATCGCTGGGGGTATATTAATGATATTTCTATCAATGAAATATCTATTGTTAATGACAAAGAGAGTATTGTGTTTAACGAAACGGTAAGATTTAAAGCTATAAACTATTCTAAAATAATTGCGAATAGAATGCTTTTAACAGTTAATGCCTTAAACAGAAACACACATATACCTGACCGCTACAGAAACAGGAAACTGCCGCTAAAAATTAAAAGAGGCTTTAAAGATATTGATGAGGTAGAAATTACATTGCCACAAAACTACAAAGTAGAATCGTTGCCAAATAAAAAAATAATTGAAAACAAATTTGGCAGTTATAAATCAGAAGTAATCGCTAAAGACGAAAATACGTTAATTTATAAAAGAGAATTTGTTGTGAGCGATGGCGAATTCCCTAAAGAAGACTATAGTAGTTTTAGAGATTTTTATAAAGAAGTTTCAAAACAAGATACCTCAAAAATAGCATTAATTAAAAAAGAATAATAAATGAAAACCCCAGCCATCCTATTAGTTGTGTTATTTGTATGTCAAATAACAACTTCACAAAATTATAAATTTGGAAAAATTTCAAAAGAAGAACTCCAAGAAAAATTTAATCCATTAGATTCGTCGGCAAGCGCCACTTATTTATATAAATATCGAAAAACATTTTTCGAGTATAATCAAAGTACCGGTTTTGAGCTAGTAACAGAAGTGCACGAACGTGTCAAAATCTACAACCAAGAAGGATTTAATTATGCTACAAAAGCCATAAGTCTTTACAAAAGCAGTTCAAGTCAAGAGAAAGTAACGGGTTTAAAAGCCTACACCTACAATTTAACTGACGGTAAAATGGAAGGTGTTAAACTCAAAAAAAGCGGTATTTTTAAAACAGAAAAATCAAAATTCCGTAAAGAAACAAAATTCACAATGCCCAATATTAAAGAAGGTTCGATTGTGGAGTATGAATACAAAATACGATCTCCTTTTTATCAAAATATAGATGAATTTCAATTTCAGCACGCCATCCCAATAAAAAAATTAGAAGCTGAGTTTCAAGCTCCAGAGTATTATAATTTTAAAATGAACTTGAAAGGCTTTTTGCCAATCACTCCTAAAACAGAAAAACGAAGTGATAAAATTTCATTTAGAAATAAACACAGATCTGAAGCTAAGGGATCTGTAACTCCACATACATCAACAACTTATAGCTATTCTGATTTAGAGTTTACAAAAACAGTATCCACATATAATCTAGAAAACATTCCTGCTTTAAAAGAAGAGCCTCACGTAAACAATATTGATAATTACAGATCTTCAGTTAAATATGAACTATCCTATGTGAAATTACCCAACTCCCCAATAAAACATTACTCTACAACATGGGAAGATGTGGTTCAAACCATATATAAAAGTTCTAATTTTGGCGCAGAATTAAATAAATCTGGGTATTATAAAAATGATATAGATGCGCTTATAAGCACGGTTTCAGATCCTAGTAAAAAAATAGCATTAATTTTCGATTTTGTCAAATCCAAAGTAAAATGGAATGAATATTATGGTAAATACACCAGCGATGGTGTTAAAAAAGCATACAAAGAACAGGTAGGTAATGTGGCCGAAATTAATTTAATGTTAACCTCAATGCTACGTTATGCAGGATTAGACGCAAACCCCGTTTTGGTAAGCACTAGAGATAATGGAATTCCACTATTTCCAACGAGAGAAGGCTATAATTATGTTATTTCGTGCGTGGAGTTGCCAACGGGTAAGGTTTTATTAGATGCGACTAATAAATATGGTTCTCCAAACATTTTACCTTATACAGCTTTAAATTGGGAAGGAAGAATTATTAAAAAAAATGGAACATCGAGTTTAATTAATTTATATCCTAAAGAAAACTCAAAAAGAACCACTTTAATGCTTGTCAATTTATCTGAAGATGGAAGTATAAAGGGAAGCATCCGAAGCGTGAAAACAAATCACTCAGCCCTATCTTACAGAAACAGATATAATAATACAGATGAAAACGATTTTCTAGAGAAGTTAGAAAACAAGTATGATGGTTTAGAAGGTTCAGATTTTAAAGTAAATAACTTAGTTGATTTGACAAAACCTATTATAGAAATTTATAAATTTGCTATAGATAATCAAGCGGATATTATAGGCGATAAAATATATTTTTCTCCTTTATTCTTTTTAAAATCGAAAGAAAATCCATTTAAATTAGAAAAAAGAGAATTCCCAGTAGATTTCGGGTATCCATCTACTAGCTTATATAGATTGACTATCAGTTTGCCAGAAGGTTATAAAGTAGAGTCATTACCAAAAGCAGAAGCTTTTGCTTTGCCTGAAAACTTTGGGTTATTTAAATATAATTTATCTCACAACGAATCAGCAATACAATTAGTAATAGAGTCTAAAATAAACACCCCAATTATATCTTCTATGCATTATGACACATTAAAAGCGTATTTTAACAAGCTAATAGAAAAAGAAAACGAACAAATAGTTTTAACGAAAAAATAAATGGACCTTCAACACGCACAAAAAACAGTCGATACTTGGATCAAAGCACACGGTGTTCGCTATTTTAACGAACTCACTAATATGGCACAACTCACTGAAGAAGTGGGCGAAGTGGCGCGCATCATCTCAAGACGTTACGGCGAGCAAAGCGAAAAAGAAAGTGATAAAAATAAAGATTTGGGTGAAGAATTAGCAGATGTTTTATTCGTTGTTCTTTGTTTAGCCAATCAAACTGGTGTAAATTTGCAAGAAGCTTTTGATAAAAAGCTAGAGATAAAAACCAAACGGGATCATAACCGTCATCATAGCAACGAAAAACTAAAATAGATTTTGCATCTTTTCCTTCAAAATTCAAGCATCAACCCAAGTACCGATATTACGATTACAGGGTCCAAAAGTGAGTCGAACCGACTGTTATTATTAAAAGCACTTTTTAAAAATTTAGAAATTCAGAATGTCTCCAATTCTGATGACAGTCAGTACATGCTCAAAGCATTGGATTCTGATAATCCCATTGTTGACATTCATCATGCGGGTACAGCCATGCGTTTTTTGACCGCCTATTTTGCGACTTTAGACGGTAAAACGACTTTGCTAACGGGTTCTCAAAGAATGCAAGAACGTCCGATCAAAATTCTAGTCGATACTTTAAGAGCATTGGGTGCAGACATTGAGTATGACAAAGAAGAAGGATTTCCACCCTTGCGAATCACAGGAAAAACCTTGCTCAAGGACGAAGTCCGAATGAAAGCGAATGTCAGCAGTCAGTACATCTCCGCATTATTGCTGATGGCTACCAAGCTTAAAAATGGATTGACATTACACCTTGAGGGGAAAATCACTTCGGTTCCTTACATTAAAATGACCCTTTCATTATTGGATCAACTCGGAGTTGAAACCAGTTTTGAAGGTCAAGTGATCCGAGTAAAACCCTATTTAGACACCGTTTCAAAAACATTTACTGTAGAGTCCGACTGGTCGTCGGCCTCCTATTTTTATAGCATTGTTGCCTTGAGTCCAGTAGGGACTCAAATAAATTTAAGTACTTACAAAAAAGACAGTTTACAAGGCGATGCGGTATTGCAGGAAATTTACACGCATTTGGGCGTTCAAACAACTTTTGAAGGCTCTAAAATCAACTTAAAAAAAATCAACACCAATGTGCCAGACAGCTTGGATTTAGATTTAGCCAATGCGCCTGACATCGCACAAACGATTGTCGTAACATGTTTAGGGCTTCAGGTGAAGTGCAATCTCACAGGCTTGCATACCCTCAAAATTAAAGAAACCGACCGTTTGGAAGCGTTGAAAAATGAGATCTATAAATTCGGAACTTCAATTGATATTACGGATGACAGTTTACATCTTTCGGATTCCAAGCTCTTAACATCGGGGCCCGTTGTAGAAACCTATAACGATCACCGCATGGCAATGGCCTTTGCACCCTTAGCACTTAGAACAGAATTCTCTATAAAAGAAGCAGAAGTGGTTTCAAAATCCTTCCCTGATTTTTGGAACAATTTAGCAGAATTAGGTTTCAATACCTCCGTATCCGAAAAATAAAGGTTCAAATACTTGACAACGCCTATTTTGAGGTTGTATATTCGCAGCTCGACATTAAAAACCAAGCATGAAATTATCGCATTTTAACTTTGAATTACCAGACGAATTATTAGCAGAATATCCTGCCGAAAACAGAGATGAGTCGCGACTCATGGTCTTAAATCGGAAAGAGCAAACCATCGAACATAAAATGTTTAAAGATATTATTGATTATTTCGATGAGGATGATGTTATGATTCTTAATGACACCAAAGTATTCCCAGCACGTTTGTTTGGAAATAAAGAAAAAACAGGGGCTCGAATTGAGGTTTTTCTTCTTAGAGAACTGAATGCAGAACAACGTTTGTGGGATGTATTAGTTGATCCAGCTCGAAAAATCAGAATTGGGAATAAACTCTATTTTGGAGAAGATGAATCCCTAGTTGCTGAGGTCATTGATAACACAACTTCAAGAGGACGTACCCTTCGTTTTTTATATGACGGGTCTTATGAAGAATTCAGAAAAAAATTAACAGAGCTTGGTCAAACACCTTTGCCAAAATACATCAACAGAGAAGTTGAGCCAGAAGACGAAGAGCGTTACCAAACAATTTATGCTAAAAATGAAGGTGCAGTTGCGGCGCCAACCGCAGGACTCCATTTTTCTAAGCATCTATTGAAGCGTTTAGAAATCAAAGGAATTAACTTTGCAGAAGTCACTTTACATGTTGGATTGGGAACTTTTAATTCTGTTGAAGTAGAAGATCTATCCAAGCATAAAATGGACAGTGAAGAAATTATTATACCAGCTTCAACCGCAACGACCATCAATAAAGCATTGGTTGAAAAACGTCGCATTTGCGCTGTTGGAACCACTGCCATGCGTACGATTGAAAGTTCGGTATCTTCTAAAGGCAACTTAAATGAATTTGCAGGATGGACGAATAAATTCATCTTTCCTCCTTTTGAGTTTTCAATTGCGAACTGTATGATCACAAATTTTCATACACCAAAATCAACACTTTTAATGATGACGGCCGCTTTTGGAGGTCATGATTTTATAAAGAGAGCCTACGAAGAAGCAGTGAAAGAAAAATATAAATTCTATAGCTATGGTGATGCCATGCTGATCATTTAATTAAAAATTATGAGGCTGTCTGGAAAGTAAATAAACTTGTCATTCTGAACTTGTTTCAGAATCTCAGAGTATTGGAAATCAATTTTTTTTAGAATCTGAAACAAGTTCAGATTGACAAAACAAAGTCTTTCCAGACAGCCTCTTTTTAGGTATCAATTGTTTTGTCCAATATGAATTCCACCAAAAAAGACATACGCGCATTATCAAAAGAGGAGTTAAGAACCTTTTTTGCTACGCATGGAGATCAAGCTTTTAGAGGTACTCAGGTTTATGAGTGGCTTTGGCAAAAGGGCGCGCATCACTTTGAAGATATGACCAATTTGTCTAAAGCCACCCGTCAGATGTTGGATGAAAATTTCAGCATCAACCATATCGAGGTGGATTCTATGCAGCGAAGCTCAGATGGAACCATCAAAAATGGCATTCGTCTCCACGATGGAATGATTGTAGAATCCGTACTGATTCCAACTGCCAAACGTTCTACCGCTTGTGTATCTTCTCAAGTTGGTTGTAGTCTTGACTGTAAATTTTGCGCAACTTCGCGTCTTAAACGCATGCGAAATCTCAACCCCGATGAGATTTACGACCAAGTGGTAGCCATTGATAAACAAAGTAAATTATACCACAACCGTCCACTTTCTAATATTGTTTTTATGGGGATGGGGGAACCGTTAATGAATTACAATAACGTGCTTAAAGCGATTGATAAAATCACTTCCAAAGAAGGATTGGGCATGTCACCAAAACGTATTGTTGTGTCCACTTCTGGAGTTCCAAAAATGATTAGAAAAATGGCAGACGATCAGGTGAAGTTTAACTTAGCCGTTTCACTCCATTCAGCCATTGACAGCGTTCGTACTTCTATTATGCCATTCAACGAAACCTTTCCTTTGAAAGATTTACGTGAAGCGCTTCAACATTGGTATGCGGCGACCAACCGAATCATCACCTATGAGTATGTAGTTTGGGAAGGGATTAACGATACCAAAACAGATATTGAGGCATTGATAAAGTTTTGTCAATTTGCCCCGAGTAAAGTCAATCTTATTGAATATAACCCCATTGATGATGGCGAATTTCAACAAGCCAACGATACGGCGATCGATTTGTATGTGTCCATGCTAGAAGCCAAAAACATCACCGTGACCGTTAGACGTTCACGCGGAAAAGATATTGACGCTGCCTGCGGACAACTCGCTAATAAGGCTTAAGTTAATTTCTAAAAATTATTATGGTGCTGGATTCGGAATCGTTGCATGAATCGCATCGATACGATCTAAAGTTTCCTGCGACAATTCCGTATCAATACTCGCTATGTTTTCTTTTAGCTGCTCTAAATTTGTAGCCCCAATAATATTACTTGTCACAAAAGGTCTTTGGTTCACAAATGCCAAAGAAAGCGTTGTAAGACTGATGCCCAACTCTTTTGCGAGTTGTAAATACTGTTTGGCTGCTTCGGTGGATTGTTCACTGCTATAACGCGCAAAACGGGGGAACAACTTCAGACGTGCATTGTCTGCAGCAGTGCCCTCAATGTATTTTCCAGAAAGCACTCCAAATGCTAAAGGAGAGTAGGCTAGAAGCCCCATATTTTCTCTTAAAGATACTTCTGCCAAATCCCCTTCAAACACTCTATTCAACATTGAATAGGCATTTTGAGTGGTGCTAATCGAGATTAAATTATCTTTTCGAACTTCTTCTGCACAGCGCATGGCGCCCCAGGCTTTTTCATTCGATAAACCAATTGCTCTAATTTTACCGGCATCCACAAAGGATTTTAAAGCGTGTAGGACTTCATTAAAATTATCAACCCACGGATCGTTTGGACTGGGTTTAAAATCGCGCACGCCAAATGTATTGGTGTGACGTTCTGGCCAGTGGAGTTGATACAAGTCAATATAATCTGTTTGTAAGCGTGCCAGTTCTAATTCCAAAGCTTCCTTAATTGTGTCTGCACTAAATCCTTTGGTTCTGATATGTGCTGTATAATCGCCTGTTCCCGCAATTTTACTGGCTATTATAACCTTATCTCTAGTTTTATTTTTCTTGAGCCAAGTTCCAATATATTCACTGGTTCGTCCTTGAGTTTCAGCGGTAGCAGGCACAGGATATAGCTCTGCAGTGTCAATAAAATTGACCCCGTGATCTAACGCATAATCCATTTGTGCATGGCCTTCAGCTTCTGTATTTTGATTTCCCCAGGTCATAGAACCGAGGCATATTTTACTTACTTTAATATCGGTACTTGGAAGTTTGGTGTAGTTCATTAATCGTTATTTAAAAGCTTTGATATTTCATCTAATTTTGGTGTCAACACTACTTCAATACGTCTGTTTCTGGCTTTACCTTCGTTCGTTTCGTTGGTAGCAATTGGTGCAAATTCACCACGTCCAGCAGCGGTTAAGCTTTCGGGGTTGATCGCCTCATTTTCATTTAAAATTTGAACGATTGCTGTGGCACGTTTCGTTGATAAATCCCAGTTATTAGCAATTTGTCCCCCACTTGAAAAAGGATCATTATCCGTATGTCCTTCAATGAGTACCGCAATATCAGGGTTATCAGCTAAAACAGTTCCGAGCTGTTCAATAGCAGTACGTCCATCAGATCCAATAGCCCAACTCCCCGATTTGAAAAGTAACTTATTTTCCATGGACACATAGACTTTTCCATCGCGTTGCTCAACCGTCAGTCCTTTGCCTTCAAAAGCGGTCAGTGCATTTGAAATCGCATCTTTCAAGTCGCGCATCGCTTGGTCTTTGGAAGCGATGAGCGCTTCTAATTCTGCAATGCGTTGCGAGCGTTCTTGCATGTCGGCTTCTAATTTCAAAAGACGATTATTTTCTGCTGCCAAGGCCGTTTCTTTGGCGTCTAACTGTGCTAAAAGTTCTCTGTTTTTTTGCACATTATCAGCGATGGCTTTGGAACTATTTTGCTCTAGGGCGGTATAAGAATCATTCAGTGCATCGTATTTTTTCTGAAGCGCAGTCACATCTTGTTGCAGTTGATTGCGTTCTAAAACCGTCGCATCATATTCACTTTGCAATTGATCAAATTGATTTTGAAGTGCATTTTTATCACTTAAAACACTTTCGCTATCAGCATTTAAGGTGTCATAATCATTTTTAAGATTCGAGTATTTGCCTTCTAGTTCCTTGTATAGTTTGGAAGATACACAAGAGGTTGAGGTAAAAATAACGAGGGTTAAAATTAAAAGTCTTTTAATCATTGTATGTAATTTATAAAATTATGTTTATTGTAATTCAACTAAAACAGGACAGTGGTCACTGTGCACCGCTTCAGATAAGATAACGGCGCGTTTTAATTTTTCTTGTAATGGTTGCGAAACTAATGTATAATCCAAACGCCAGCCTTTGTTATTGGCACGCGAATTTGCACGGTAGCTCCACCAACTATAATTATCAGGTTCTGTATTAAATTCGCGAAACGCATCTACAAAACCATTGTTTAAAAATTGAGTCATCCAAGCGCGTTCTTCAGGCAGGAACCCAGATACATTTTTATTTCTCACAGGATCATGAATGTCAATGGCCTCATGACAAATATTGTAATCGCCACAAACAACAAGATTAGGAACTTCTTTTTTAAGCGTGTTTATATAACCTTGAAACAAATCCATATACTCGAGTTTGTGCTCTAAACGCGCTAAGTTTGTTCCGGAGGGCAGGTATAAACTCATCACTGAAACGCCATCAAAATCCGCACGAATGTTACGTCCTTCAAAATCCATCGACTCAATGCCTGTTCCAAACACCACATTGGTTGGTTTGGTTTTAGATAAAATAGCCACGCCGCTGTATCCTTTTTTTTGTGCACTGAACCAATAATTGTAAGCATAACCAGCCGCTTCAAAAACACTCAAATCGAGTTGGTCTTCTTGGGCTTTTATTTCCTGTAAACAGATCACGTCTGGATCGGCACTTTTTAGCCAATCTATAAACCCTTTTTTGAGCGCAGCTCGAATCCCGTTAACGTTGTAAGAAATAATTTTCATCTATTCTGATAATAATTTCAGCTAAAATAATTAATAGAGTACTTTTACCCTAAATATTTAGTCTTGTTTTAATGAAAACTATCAACAAAATATTTTAGGTTGTTTTTAGTTTAAGAGTCATGATGAAGTACTGTTTTACAATTTTACTCCTTATATCTTTTACACATTCTTGGTCTCAAGAGGTGTCGTCTCTCTATAGGACAAAAAAACTAGCGGTAAGCGGTATCCTTCAAATTGACAGTGTAAGCATTAATCCTTCTAATTTTTCTGTATCAAATTTAAAAAATGAGACTATTTCACCCTCATTATACACGATAGATTTTGAAAATGCGCTGCTCACCTTTCCTAATACTTTGGAGACAGATTCCATTGTAGTCACTTATTTAAGCTATCCGAGTTTCATCACCAAAACGTATCAAGAATTGGATGAAGGCATTATTGTGAATAGTACTGGAAATCTTCAAAAACTATACCAGTTATCCCAACCCAGCTCAAAACGGGTGGTGCTGCCATTTGATGGTTTGGTGTCTTCTGGAAGTATCTCAAGAGGGGTGACTATTGGAAACAATCAAAATTCGGTATTGAACAGTGAACTTGATTTGCAAATTAGCGGCAAGTTAAATGATAAAGTGACCTTGCGGGCGTCCATTCAAGATTCAAACATTCCCTTACAGGAAAGCGGTTACTCACAACAGTTGGATGAATTTGATCAGGTGTTTATTGAAGTTTTTAGTGAGCGTTGGGGAATCAGAGCGGGGGATATTGATTTAGAAGATACGCAGTCTTATTTCTCAAAATTTTCTAAACGGGTTCAAGGGCTTTCATTGACCACTAATTTTAAAAATGAAGATTCAGAGTTTACCGCTTTTGCCTCAGGAGCTTTGGTGCGTGGTCAATTTTCATCAAGTCAATTTGTAGGGCAAGAAGGAAATCAAGGACCTTATAAGCTTGTTGGGCCAAATAATGAGTTGTATGTTTTAGTGGTTTCTGGAAGCGAAACCGTGTATGTGAATGGAATTCCTTTGCAACGTGGCGCCACAGAGGATTATATTATTGATTATAATGCGGGGGAACTAATTTTTAATGCCACCTATCCCATCAATTCAGAAATGCGAATTACGGTCGATTATCAATACAGTGAGCGGAATTATTCTCGATTTATAGGGTATGCGGGCAGTCGTTATAAAAATAAAAAATGGACGCTGGGCGTTTCTGTTTACAATGAAAATGATCTAAAAAACCAACCGCTTCAGCAATCTCTTAATTCGGAACAAGTAGCGATTTTGTCCAATGCAGGAGATGACCAAACCCTAATGACGGCGCCTTCAGCCACTCCTGAAGCGTATAACGAAAATCGAATTTTATATCAGAAAGTTATTGATAACGGGGTGGAAGTATTTGAGTTTTCAAACAATGCTGAGGATGAATTGTACCTTGTCAATTTCACGGCGGTAGGGTCAATGCAAGGTAATTATAAGATAACAAGCTCTAATGCCATTTCAAATATTTACGAGTATGTCGCACCCATAGCTGGGATCAAACAAGGGGATTTTGAACCGATTGTGCAACTCGTTGCTCCTGTAAAATTACAAGTGGCGGTGGTGAATGGGGCTTTTAAACCCAATGAAAAAACAGCTATTGAGTTTGAATTTGCCGCCAGTAAAAATGACTTAAATTTATACTCATCGCTCGATGATGAGAATGACACAGGGGTGGCGGGTCAACTGTCTATAGACCATCAACTACTTAAAACGGCTGGAGACTGGACGTTAGATGTCACTTCCGACATCGATTATGTACAAAGTGATTTCAGAACAATCCAAAGACTCTACAGACCCGAATTCAATCGGGATTGGAATGTTGAACCCCTAACTGGAAATCAAAGTGTACCTAATCTAGGCGATCAAGTTTTTGCAGTTGCAGGTGCCAAATTTTCACATGCCCAAAAAGGAACGTTCAATTATCAATTTCAACATTTGAACTACAAAGATAATTACGAAGGGAGACGTCATGTGCTCTTTACAAAACTCAACTTGAAACGCTTTCAGTTTTACACGAATTCAAGCATCTTAGAAACGGATGGATTCAACTCGAATTCTATGTTTTATAGGTCTGATAACCGCTTGAAATACAGTTATCAAAAAGGCTGGTCGGGAGTAAAATTTTCTACGGAACACAACGAAAAAAAGGATGTTGTATTAAATCAGTTAGACCCCATCAGTCAGAAATTTCAAGCCTATGAAGTGTTTACGGGTATTGGTGATTCAACAAAGGTGTTTGTGAAACTAGGGTATATTCACAGGGTGAATGACAGTATTCAGAATAACCGCCTTGCCAAAGTGAACGCATCAGACACCTATTATTTGGATTCCAAATGGATTCAAACTCAAAACACGAATTTGAGTTTATATGCAAATTACAGGGTTTTTAAATCTACAAACGCATCCACGGCCACTCAGAAATCAATCAATTCTCGATTGCAATACAGTCAAAAGTTAGTCAATAATTTGATCCATTGGAATACACTGTTTGAAACCAATGCAGGGCGTTTGCCACAACAAGATTTTACGTATGTAGAAGTAGAACCTGGTCAGGGAAGTTTTGTCTGGTTCGATTATAATGAGAACGGTATTCAGGAATTAGAAGAATTTGAAATCGCTCAATTTCAAGATCTAGCGACTTATGTTCGTGTGTTGTTGCCCAACCAAGTTTACATTCCAACGCATCAAAATAAACTGAGTCAATCCCTGACTTTAAACCCAATTCAGTGGGCCAATTCGACCCAAGCCTCCAAACGGTTTTGGTCTCATTTTTATAACCAAACCTCTTTTTTAATCGATCGAAAGGATAAAAATAACAGTGCATCCATCCGTCTAAATCCGTTTCATTCAACGTCGGAAGATCAGTTGGCATTGCAATCGAATTTTAGAAATCAGTTGTTTTACAACAGAGGGAAGCAACATTATACGGTTTCCTACAGTTATTCGGAATCCAACGCTCGGAATGTGTTGTCATTTGGGTATGTGGAACAGGAAACGTTTAGTCATCAGCTTAATTTTTCACATATAATTCAAGAGCAGTGGTTGCTCAATTTACAAACGAACTTAGATAAAAATAAAAGTGCAAGCCAAAACTTTTCATCTAAAAATTATCAACTTAATGAAACGCTTTTGAATCCCAAACTGTCCTATTTACTGGATGATAACAAACGCTTTGATGTGTATTATCAACATCAAAAGAAAGACAATTCTATTGGAGGTTTGGAACAACTCACACAAGAGAAATATGGAGTATCGTTTACGCTAACCCAAAATCAGAAAGCCGCCATTACAGGAGAGTTTAATTATTTTTCAAATGATTTTTCTGGAAATGCCAATACGCCGGTTGCCTACCAAATGATGGAAGGCTTACAGCCTGGCACTAACTTTACGTGGTCTTTAATTGCGCAAAAAAAACTGACGAAGTTCTTAGATCTGAATATCAATTATTTTGGCAGAAAGAGTGAAACCAGTCGCACCATCCATACGGGGACTGTGCAGTTAAAAGCATATTTCTGATTATTTTGGTGTGATTTTTGTCAAAATTGGTGCAATCTAAATTTATACATTAATGAACAAATCCCTATTTCCATCCTATGATCATCACATCCAATCACATTTTCAAATACTGAACTCGTTTGGCAATCTACTCCATCTAATTGATATTCATAAGTACCACATCTACTCGATGCCATTGCTGAAATAGTTTTATTGACATTAATTCTTCCGATAGGTTTGTATCGCTAATTTTGATGGATTGTATTTATAATAATGATTTAGTTATTGTTGTTTTGCCTCTTACAGAATCTTAACATGAACTGCATAAAATAGATCGAAACTAGAACATGTAATTCCTACTGTGACCTATTCTTTTTATTTTGAAATAGTGGTATTGTAAATGTTACAAATACTCCACCCATTCCAGTTGCTAATATATCTCTTTTATCAAAAATGCCTCCTTGATAGTTATCATATACTTCTTTAGCAACGCCAGCTACAAGTGAAGTACATAAACCTGTAATTATAGCTTTAGTTTTATTATGGTACCTATGATATGACCAACTGTAACCTAACACTCCAGCAAAACTCCCAGCTGCAAAATGTAATTGTTTATCGCGTTCTTGTAGAATAAATGTTTGTCCTAACATGGAAATTCCAAACATAAAAATAATAATGTGGATTAGGTTTTTCATAGCTTAGTTTTTTAATTTTTAGTTTAAATTGATTATTTGTAACTCTAGATTTAGCGTATTTTGTTTTCTTACCCTTTACGCATTCTCTCCACTTTTTAAGTGAAATTTCCTCAATGTATTTTCTAAATTATTTAATGAAGGACTACAAACACCAATAATCCCACCATTGGAAATCGTAGGCAAAAAAGGGGTCAACTTGGGTAAATAGTAGGATTGCTTTTGTAAAAACTGTAATGGTCATTTTACCATCATTACAGCAAACACCCGGAATTGGGGTTGGGGGGTAAAGGAGTAATCTGTAGGTACTTTATTATTTGCGGCAGGAGATCAGGTGTCCCTAAAGCCATTATTTGATATGGTTGGTAAATTCAATAAAATAGTTCCTTCACAAATAGGGTTTATTGGTGTAAATGTTGGAGTAATAGTTGGATTGACGGTGATTAAAACACACTCGGTTGTGACGTCTTCACAAATGTCGGTAATGCTAACTGTAAAGGTTGTTGTGATTGTAGGAGAAAATATTGAATTTACAACAGAGAGGTAAACCTGATCAGGAGTGATTTCATAACAATTGCCTCCTAAGTCTGAGGCACTGCCAGCAGTTACGGTATTTAACTGTGCATGGGATAAAGTCTGAAAGCTTATAGCGGCAAAAACAAACAACGCTACAAGTGCTGTGTTATTACGATAAAACATCTATATATTACTTAAAAGTTTGGTTACTGCCTAATTTAGTGAATAAAATTGAATTATTCTCATAAATTTACGATTTATTTAAGAAATATGTAATTAAGTACAAAAAAATATTTTAAAAAGCAATTATTTTAGTTTCACAAAAGAATGTGACTGTCTGTTATTTAGCTTAAAAATTGACGTCTCTTAACGTCTCAAAGAAAAGTGAGATCTGTAAATCGTTTCCACTCCATTACTGTTTATATAGGTTACCACAAACCAATAGTCCGTACTGGGCAACATCTCGCCATTGAATGAGCCATCCCATGAGTCTAGACTTGGTTTAAATTCATACAATAACTTCCCGTAACGATCGGATAAACGCACCATTGCAAAAGGGTCGTCAAGAAAACATTTGATGTTCCAAGTATCGTTATAACCATCACCATTAGGTGTAAAGAATTTAGGGAACTCCATAATCGCAACTGTGGTTTCTGGCTGGATGTTACAGCTATCAACGGCATCTCTTACCGCCACCGTATGCTCATCACATCCAATTACATATTCGAAAATAGAACTGAACTGCCAATCTCCGCCATCTAATTGATACTCATAAGAACCACTTCCGCCTGATGCCGTTACGGAAATAACTTGATTCGCATCAAATTCCTCTGAAAGATTTATAGCACTAATCGTTAAAACATTTACAGGAATGACCACTACCGTCATTGTGGTTGGGTCTGCACATTCGCCTGGATCTGCTGTAAAGGTGTAAGTCGTCGTTGTGGTATTATCAACAGCAGGACTCCAAGTTCCATTAAATCCTTGATTCGATTGTGTTAGTAATGTGATCGTCTCGCCGGCACAAATAGGGTCTATTTGTGTGAACGTAGAAATGCTGTTAGGAATGACTGTAACGGTTAGGTTTGTAGGATTTGCACATTCGCCTGCATTGGGTGTAAATGTATAAATGCCAGTTGCAGTATTGTCCAGTGCAGGACTCCAAGTTCCCGCAATTCCTTGATTGGAATTTGTTGGTAAGGGTGCTAATAAATCGCCTTCACAAATGAGGTTTATAGGGTCAAAAATAGGATCTAATTTTTGGATCACTAAAATGGTCAGCGTTGCTGGGTTTGCACACAAGCCTGCATCAGGTGTAAATGTATATAAGGTAGTTATTGTATTATCAAGTGCTGGACTCCAAGTTCCGGTTACACCATTGTTAGCCGTCGTTGGTAAAGGCGCTAAAACAGTTCCAGTACAGATATCATCCACAGGGGTGAAATCAGGGTTTACTTTTTGATTCACTACAATCGTAAGGGTTGCTGGGTTGGCACATTCGTTTGGATCTGGTGTAAACGTATAGGTGGTTGTCAGCGTATTGTCAACAGCAGGCGTCCAAGTACCAATAATGCCATCGTTAGACGTGGTTGGTAAGGGTGCTAAAACGTCGCCATTACAAATGTCATTCACAGGCGTGAAGTCAGGATCTACTTTCTGATTTACCGTAATGGAGAGTGTTGTTGGGTTTGCACACTCCCACGCATTAGGCGTAAATATGTAAACAGCAGTAGCCGTATTGCTAGGTGCTTGATTCCAAGTTCCGGTAATCCCATTGTTAGATGTTGGAGGCAAGGGTGCTAAAGCTTCTCCGTTACAGATGTCGTTTATAGGCGTAAATAGGGGATCTACTGGTTCACCTACCGTAATAGTAAGCGTTGTTGGGTTTGCACATTCTCCTGGATCAGGCGTAAAGGTATATAAGGTCGTGATTGTATTGTCCAGTGCAGGACTCCAAGTTCCGTTAATACCCTCATTAGAGGTAGTTGGTAAAGGCGCTAAAACTGCACCGTTACAGATACCGCCAACAGCCATAAAGGTCGGGTCAACTCTTTGATTCACTAATATGGTAAGCGTTGCTGGGTTTGCACATTCGCCTGCATCAGGGGTAAACGTATATAAGGTTGTGATTGTATTGTCAAGCGCAGGACTCCAAGTTCCTGTGATCCCATTATTAGAGGTCGTTGGGTGTGGCACTAGAGGACCGCCACTACAGATGTCACCTATGGGGTTAAATATCGAGTCCACTTTTTGAATCACTGTAATCGTGAGCGTTGCTGGGTTTGCACATTCCCCTACATCTGGGGTAAAAGTATAAGTCGTCGTGATTGTATTGTCAAGTGTTGGACTCCAAGTCCCTGTAATACCATCGTTAGACGTGGTTGGTAAAGGCACTAAAACGTCGCCATTACAAATGTCATTAACAGGCGTAAATAGTGGATTCACTTTTTGGTTGACTACAATAGTGAGTGTTGTTGGATTTGCACATTCGGTTGGACTGGGCGTAAACGTATAAGTCGTTGTGAGTGTGTTATCAAGAGCTGGATTCCAACTTCCTGTAATGCCATTGTTAGACGTGGTTGCTAAGGGTGCTATAATGTCGCCATTACAAATATCCGCAACAGCCGTAAATAAGGGATCTACTTGATCGTTTACTGTGATGGTAAGCGTTGTTGGATTTGCACAGAGTCCTGCAGTTGGTGTAAATGTATAAGTCGTCGTTAACGTATTGTCAAGTGCAGGGGTCCAAGTTCCGTTCACTCCATTGTTTGAGATCGTTGGCAAGGGGTCTAAAGCAGCCCCATTACAGATATCGTTGATGGCTGCAAAGGTAGGGTCTGTTTTTTGATTCACTAAAATCACGAGCGTAGCCGTATTTGCACACTCGCCTGCATCAGGCGTAAAAGTATACTGTGTCGTGAGTGTATTGTTCAGTGCTGGTGTCCAAGTTCCATTCACTCCATTGTTAGATGTGGTTGGTAAAGGATTTAAAACATCCCCGTTACAAATGTCATTCACAGCTGTAAATGTAGGGTCTGTTTTTTGGATCACTGTGATGGTGAGCGTTGTTGGATTGGCACAGAGTCCTGCAGTAGGTGTAAATGTATAAAGTGTCGTAATTGTATTGTCAAGCGCTGGTGCCCAAATACCCGTAACCCCATTGTTAGAGACAATTGGCAGTTGTGCTAATGGGTCGCCATCACAAATGTCGGCAACTGCTGTAAATGTAGGGTCTGTTTTTTGGATCACTGTGATGGTGAGGTTCGCTGGGTTTGCACATTGCCCTCCATCAGGTGTAAATGTATACTCTGTCGTGATCGTATTGTCAAGAGCAGGACTCCAAGTTCCCGTAATACCATTGTTAGAAGTGGTTGGCAGTTGTGCTAAAGGGTCGCCATCACAAATGTCGGCAACAGTATTAAAGTTAGAGTCAATAAACGGATTGACTGTGATGGTTTTTGTTGCTGTAGTTGCGCATTGTCCTGCAGTTGGTGTAAATGTATAGGTTCCAGAAGTTGTATTGTCAAAGGCAGGCGACCAGCTGCCTGTAATTCCTTCTAAAGAGGTGTTGTTTAATGGGTTGGCATCTCCTACACAGAAAAGATCAACATCAACTAGAAAACTAGGAACTATATTTGGGTTGACGTTGATTGTAACATCTTCAGTTGTGACGTCCCCACACACATCGCTAATACTAACGGTATAGGTTGTTGTGGTAGTGGGTGTGAATGTTGGATTTGAAATGTTAGGGTTGCTAACGCCCGTTGTTGGACTCCAACTGTAGGAGGTCCCAGAGGGGATTAAAGCGTTTATCCATGTTACTGTTTGTCCCTCGCAAATGGTGGTATCTGGTATATTAAGGCCATCAACAAATGAAATACTGTTAAAGCAAACAAATTGTGCGTTTGTGTTTGCCCCTGTGGAGCCTGTAAAACCAAAATAATAATTGGTATAATCTCCACCCATAACGCCAGTTTGAATATACAACCCATTAATACTTAATTTTAGGTCACAATCTAAATAAAGCCTAAGTCGACTAACAGGCGCTGGTTCCCACGTCACTTTAACTTCATGGAAGGCGTCGTCTTCAATATTTGGAACAGACTGAACACTTGATATTGCAGATGTGTTGTGATTTGGATTTCCCCACCAGTTGAATGCGACGTGATCTTCATTAGGTTCAGGACGAGGATCCCCTTTTCCGCTGTTCCATAGGTGTCAAACTCAAAAATCATTGAAGGACTAATTCCTCCATATCCTATACCTTCACCTGTTGATCCTAACTCATTATTGTTATTACTCTTAAAAACAAGGGCCATACCATCTCCACCACTTTGATTAAGTCCAAAATAAGCTTGATAACTAATCGTGAAAGGATTATTAAAATTGATCGGGTGATTATACCATACTGCTCCACCTTGACCTTGGTCTGAAGTGGTTATTCGATAACAATCGTCGCCCTTACCCAAAACCCATGGGGCTAATCCATTATTTCCCATCCATACTCCTGAGCCTGGTGTACCATTTCGAATTGTATTTAAGGTTTGTGTGTGGGAAGCTGTTTGAAAACAGATAACGGTTAAAATAAACAACGCTATACGGGTCGAGGTACTAGGATTTAATATCAATATGTAAGCTTAAAATTGGTTAATCCCCCAAAGAAATGAAAAATAATCTAATTACTAAGCAATTAGGAGGTTGAATTGCTTTTAAACTGCAATAAATTACATGAAGTTAAGGGGGTTGTTTTTCAATTTATGTGTTGAAAATCGCCCTCTTCTTTTGATGCTATTTTAAAAGTTAATTTCAAGTGTCGTCACGACTTCTAATGACGCAATGAAAAATGGGATCTAAACTGCGTTTGTACGCCATCACTTTTTAAGTAAGTCACCACAAACCAATAATCAGTTCCTGGCAACATCGATCCATTAAAAGTTCCATTCCAAGCACTGCGATTGGGACTAAATTGAAACAACAATTTTCCCAAACGGTCAAAAATAGTGACCGAAGCTGAAGCGTCATCTCTCAAACATTTGATGTTCCAAGTATCGTTATAGCCATCGCCATTTGGTGTAAAAAACTTTGGGAACTCCAAAATAGTGAGGGTTGCTTCCGGTTGTGTATTACAGACATCAATTACATCTCTGACCTTAAATGTATGTTCCTGACAACCAATCACATATTCAAAAACAGAGCTGAGTTGCCAATTTCCACCATCTAGCTGATATTCATAAGAACCACTTCCTCCCGTTACGGAAACTGAAATCATTTGATTCGCATCAAAATCTTCCGACTGATTAATGGCACTGATCGTTAACACATTGATCGGATTCACAACCACCGTCATAGTGGTGGGTTCAGCACATTCACCGGGATCTGCGGTAAACGTATAAGTCGTTGTTGCATTGTTGTTGAAGGCAGGCGTCCAAGATCCTCTAAACCCTTCGTTAGTGACCGTCGGCAACACCACCGTGTCGCCATCGCAAATAGGATCAATCTGAGTAAACGTAGAAATACTGTTTGGAATCACCACAATGGTAAGCGTAGTTGGATTTGCACACTCGCCAATGTCAGGCATAAATGTGTAAAGCGTCGTGGTGGTATTGTCCATCGCTGGACTCCAAACCCCTGAAAAACCATCATTAGAAACCGTTGGTAAAGGCGTTAAAAGATCCCCGTCACAAATGTCATTTACAGGCGTGAAAACAGGATCTGCTTTTTGAGCCACTACAATGGTAAGCGTTGTAGGAATGGCACACTCCCACGGATTGGGCGCAAATCGATACGTCGTTGTCTGTGTATTGTCAAGTATCGGACTCCAACTTCCTGTAATTCCCTCGTTGGATGTGGTCGGTAAGGCGGTTAAAAAATCGCCGTCACAAATAGCATCCACAGGGGTAAAGTCTGGATCCACCTTTTGGTTCACTTCAATAGTGAGTATTTCTGTACGAGCACACTCCCACCAATTCGGAGTAAAGGTATAAGTCGTCGTCAGCCTATTGTTAAGAATAGGACTCCACGTTCCCGTAATCCCATTATTAGAAGTCGTTGGTAAAGTTGTCAAAGCCTCTCCATTACAGATCGCATCAACGGGCGTAAACACTGAATTTAATCTTTGTTCAACAAGAATGGTGAGCGTTGCAGTATTTGCACATTCTCCTACATCTGGCGTAAACGTATATAGCGTTGTTATGGTGTTATCAAGCGCAGGCGTCCAAGTTCCTGTGATCCCGTCGTTAGAAGTCGTCGGCAAAGGAGCTAAAACATCATTTTCACAAATGCCATCCACAGGAGTGAAGATTGGGTCCACTTTTTGAATCACTGCAATGGTAAGCGTTGCTGGATTCGCACAAAGTCCTGCATCCGGAGTAAACGTATAAACAGACGTCGTTGTATTGTCAAGCGCAGGCGTCCAAGTCCCCGTAATCCCATTGTTCGAAGTCGTTGGCAGTGGCGTTAGAACATCTCCGTTACAGATGTCATCCACAGCCGTAAAATCAGGATTTGTTTTCTGTTCCACCGTAATGGTGAGTGTTGCTGGATTTGCACATTCCCATAGCTCGGGTGTAAAGGTATAAGTGGTTGTGAGCGTATTGTCTAGTGCTGGACTCCAGCTTCCTGTAATTCCATCGTTAGAGGTAATTGGTAGCGGCATTATAAGATCCCCATCACAAATGTCGTTCACAGGGGTGAAGTCAGGATCTACTTTTTGGTTCACCACAATCGTGAGCGTTGTTGGGTTTGCACATTCTCCTACATCAGGCGTAAATGTATAAGTGGTTGTCAGCCTATTGTCCATTGCGGCACTCCAAGTACCAACAATCCCATTGTTCGAAGTTGTTGGCAGTGCTGCTAAAACATCGCCATCACAAATGTCATCAACAGCGGTAAAAACAGGATCTACTTTTTGATTTACAGAGATGGTGAGCGTTGCTGGGTTTGCACATTCTCCTGTATCAGGTGTGAATGTATAAACAGTCGTCAGTGTATTGTCAAGTGCAGGCGTCCAAGTTCCGTTGATCCCGTCGTTAGAAGTGGTTGGCAGTGGCACTAAAATATCGCCATCACAAATGTCGTCAACAGGGATAAAAACAGGATCTACTTTTTGTTCCACCACAATCGAGAGCGTTGCTGGGTTTGCACAGAGTCCTGCAGTAGGCGTAAATGTGTAAAAAGTCGTCAGGGTATTGTCAAGCGCAGGACTCCAAGTTCCAGTCACACCATTGTTAGACGTGATTGGCAGTGCTGCTAAAACGTCACCATTACAAATGTCGTCAACAGCTGTAAACACAGGGTCTGTTTTCTGCTCAACCGTAATAGTAAGGGTTATTGGATTTGCACACTCCCAAGTGTTGGGTGTAAATGTATAAGTGGTTGTAATCGTATTATCAATCGTTGGACTCCAACTCCCCGTAATCCCATCGTTAGAGGTGATAGGCAGTGGCAGTAATAAATCGCCGTCACAGATGTCGTTTACAGGGGTAAAATCAGGATTTACCTTCTGGTTCACCACAATAGTGAGGGTAGTTGGAAACGCACATTCTCCCACACCAGGTGTAAATGTATAAGTCGTTGTTGCTGTAGCGTCCAGTGCAGGCGTCCAAGTTCCGATAACCCCATTGTTGGAAGTGGTCGGAAGCGGTGTTAAAACGTCTCCATTACAAATGTCATTAACAGGCGTAAAGAAAGAATTTATTTTTTCAACATAGGTAATGGTGAGCGTTGTTGGGTTGGCACATTCTCCCACATCAGGTGTAAATGTATAAGTCGTTGTTGCTGTAGCGTCAAGCGCAGGACTCCAAGTTCCGTTAACTCCCTCGTTAGAAATGGTCGGTAGGGGAGCTAAAACAGAGCCGTCACAGATGTCATCAACAGGGTCAAAAGTTGGATCAACAATCGGATTGACCGTAATGGTGGAGGTTACTGGATTTGCACAATCGCCTAAGTCAGGAGTAAAGGTATAAGTCGTTGTTGTGGTGGTGTCAAGCGCTGGGCTCCAGGTTCCGTTGAAGCCGTCGTTTGAGAGTGTCGGTAAGGGTGCTAAAATAGCTCCATTACAAACATCATTTACTATATTAAAATCAGGATCTACTTTTTGATTCACATTGATTGTGAGCGTTGTTGGATCTGCACACTCGCCTGCATCCGGAGTAAAGGTATAAACCGTCGTCAGTGTGTTGTCAAGAACCGGTGTCCAAGTTCCCGTAAAACCATCATTAGAAGTGGTTGGTAAAGGATTTAAAACGTCGCCATTACAAATATCAGCAACAGCGGTAAACACAGGCTCTGTTTTTTGATTGACTGTAATCGTTAGGGTAGCTGTATCTGCACATTGTCCTGCATCGGGTGTGAAGGTATAAATAGTTGTGAGCGTATTGTCAAGCGCTGGTGCCCAAATACCCGTAACCCCATTGTTAGAGACAATTGGCAGTTGTGCTAATGGGTCGCCATCACAAATGTCGGCAACTGCTGTAAATGTAGGGTCTGTTTTTTGGATCACTGTGATGGTGAGGTTCGCTGGGTTTGCACATTGCCCTCCATCAGGTGTAAATGTATACTCTGTCGTGATCGTATTGTCAAGAGCAGGACTCCAAGTTCCCGTAATACCATTGTTAGAAGTGGTTGGCAGTTGTGCTAAAGGGTCGCCATCACAAATGTCGGCAACAGTATTAAAGTTAGAGTCAATAAACGGATTGACTGTGATGGTTTTTGTTGCTGTAGTTGCGCATTGTCCTGCAGTTGGTGTAAATGTATAGGTTCCAGAAGTTGTATTGTCAAAGGCAGGCGACCAGCTGCCTGTAATTCCTTCTAAAGAGGTGTTGTTTAATGGGTTGGCATCTCCTACACAGAAAAGATCAACATCAACTAGAAAACTAGGAACTATATTTGGGTTGACGTTGATTGTAACATCTTCAGTTGTGACGTCCCCACACACATCGCTAATACTAACGGTATAGGTTGTTGTGGTAGTGGGTGTGAATGTTGGATTTGAAATGTTAGGGTTGCTAACGCCCGTTGTTGGACTCCAACTGTAGGAGGTCCCAGAGGGGATTAAAGCGTTTATCCATGTTACTGTTTGTCCCTCGCAAATGGTGGTATCTGGTATATTAAGGCCATCAACAAATGAAATACTGTTAAAGCAAACAAATTGTGCGTTTGTGTTTGCCCCTGTGGAGCCTGTAAAACCAAAATAATAATTGGTATAATCTCCACCCATAACGCCAGTTTGAATATACAACCCATTAATACTTAATTTTAGGTCACAATCTAAATAAAGCCTAAGTCGACTAACAGGCGCTGGTTCCCACGTCACTTTAACTTCATGGAAGGCGTCGTCTTCAATATTTGGAACAGACTGAACACTTGATATTGCAGATGTGTTGTGATTTGGATTTCCCCACCAGTTGAATGCGACGTGATCTTCATTAGGTTCAGGACGAGGATCCCCTTTTCCGCTGTTCCAATAGGTGTCAAACTCAAAAATCATTGAAGGACTAATTCCTCCATATCCTATACCTTCACCTGTTGATCCTAACTCATTATTGTTATTACTCTTAAAAACAAGGGCCATACCATCTCCACCACTTTGATTAAGTCCAAAATAAGCTTGATAACTAATCGTGAAAGGATTATTAAAATTGATCGGGTGATTATACCATACTGCTCCACCTTGACCTTGGTCTGAAGTGGTTATTCGATAACAATCGTCGCCCTTACCCAAAACCCATGGGGCTAATCCATTATTTCCCATCCATACTCCTGAGCCTGGTGTACCATTTCGAATTGTATTTAAGGTTTGTGTGTGGGAAGCTGTTTGAAAACAGATAATGGTTAAAATAAACAACGCTATACGGGTCGAAGCACTAGGGTTTAATATCAATATGTAAGCTTAAAATTGGTTAATCCTTCAAAGAAATGAAAAATAATCCAAATACAAAGTATTTAAACCCTCATATTACTTTTAAAAAACAATAAATCAAACAGAATTAAGGAAGATTGGTTTTTAATTTTTGAGTTGAAGAAATACCCCCTATTTTTTAGTCGTTTTCAATGGCGTAATGAAAAATGGGATCTGAACTCCGTTTGTACGTCATTACTTTTCAAGTAATTTACCACAAACCAATAATCAGTCGCTGGTAACATCAATCCATTAAACACACCATTCCATGCATTTTGACTGGGTTTAAATTGAAACAGTAGTTTTCCAAAACGGTCAAAAATAGAGATCAACGCAGTGGGGTCATCTCTCAAACATTTGATGTTCCAAGTGTCGTTATACCCATCGCCATTTGGCGTAAAGAATTTTGGAAATTCCATAATCATTACTGTTGTTTCAGGGATTGTGCTACACCCAAGTGCATCACGTACAGCCACCGTATGTTCTTGACATCCAATTACATATTCAAAGGTTGCATTGCTTTGCCAAACACCGCCATCTAATTGGTATTCATAAGTCCCACTTCCGCCCGTAGCAGACACTGAAATAACTTGATTCGCATCAAAATCTTCCGACAGCTTTGTAGCGTCGATTGTTAAAACACTGATGGGATTCACCACAATGGTCATGGTGGTGACGTCTGCACATTGTCCAGCGTCTGGTGTGAAAGTATAAAGCGTTGTTGCTAAATTATCTAAAGCAGGACTCCAATCGCCTGTAATGCCACCATTGGAAGTGGTGGGCAAAGGTGCCAGCACACTCCCGATACAAATGGGGTCAACTTGCGTAAAAAACGGCGTTGTTTGTGTTAAGACCGTAATGGTCATTTTGGTTTCTGCAAAACAACTTCCTGTAACAGGAGTAGCTGTAAAAGTATATTCCGTTGTGATGGTATTATTTATGGCAGGCGACCAAGTGCCACTAAAGCCATTATTTGAAACCGTTGGTAAAGTCATTAAAACGTCACCAACACAAATGGTGGCTACTTGCGTAAATGTTGGAGTCATAATGGGAATCACAACAATGTTCATTGTAGTTGTACTGGCACATTGCCCAGCATCAGGGGTGAACGTATAAGTGTCTGGAGTTGTGTTGTCAAAAGCAGGCGACCATGTTCCTGTAAAACCTTCAATGGAAGTCGTAGGGAGTGTTAGTGCATCTCCTTCACAAATAGGCGGTATTTGTGTAAAAGTAGAAAGACTGTTTGGCACTACAACAATCGTTAGATTTGAAGGAATTGCACACTGCCCTATATCTGGTGTAAACGCATAAGTCGTTGTTATTGTGTTATCAAGAGCAGGACTCCAGCTGCCAGTAATTCCTTCGTTAGAAGTGGTTGGTAAAGGCGCTAAAGTATCCCCATCACAAATAGAGTTTATTGGATTGAACGAGGGCGTAATGATTGGATTGACCGTGATGGTTGTTGTGATTGTATTTGCGCATTGATTTGCACTCGGCATAAAGGTATAGGTTGTTGTTGTTGTGGAATCAAGAGCTGGACTCCAAATTCCAATAACGCCCTCGTTAGAAGTGGTTGGTAAAGCGGCTAAAGTATCTCCAATACAAATGGAGTTTATAAGATTGAACGTTGGTGCAATGATCGGATTGACTGTGATGGTCATGGTTGCTGTACTGGCACATTGCCCAGCATCTGGGGTGAAGGTATAGGTTGTTGTGGCTGTAGAATTAAAGGCTGGTGACCAAGCACCTGTAATTCCATTGATTGAAGTGCTTGTTAATGGGTTGCCACTTCCTTCGCAAATGGGATCGATTTGAGCAAAATCAGAAGTTCCGCTCGGATTAATAGTGATTAAAACATCTTCAGTAATAGAGTCGCCACAAACATCATTAATTGTAACGGTGTAAGTTGTTGTGCTTGTCGGAGATAAAATTGGGTTTGCAATAGAAGGATTGCTAACACCCGTTGTTGGACTCCAAGAATAGGTAACTCCACTCGGGATTGTAGCATCTAATTGAACTGTTTCACCCGAACAAATGGCCGTATCTACTAAATTAAAATTATCTACAAATGAGATTCTGTTAAAACAAACTTGATGTAAGTTAGAGAATCCTCCAGTGGAACCCACAAAGCCAAAAAACACAGAATCATCTCCATTAAAAATATCCGTTTTCACATCCTTGGTTACAGAAAGTCTTAAAATACAATCAAAAAACACCTCCAAAGTTTTAGAGCTAGCAGTCCAAACGATTTTGATATTATGATCAATGCCGTCTTCTATATTTCCGCTCGTTGAACTCGCCTGAATAGGTCCTGCAAGACTTGAACTTGATGAGTGATTTGGAACGCCGTTAGACATGATTCCGATGTGATCTACAGTCGCATCTCCTAGGTCGCCATTTTTAAAGGTGTCAAACTCTACAATCAGTGAATTTGAAATTCCTGCATAACCAATCCCCCCTCCAGTACCACCGATCACAGCTGTCGCATTCGTTTTAAAAACAAGTGCCATTCCATCTGCACCATTTCCGTCTTTAGTTCCAAAATTATTTTCGTAAAAGATTGTAAAATCATTTGAAAAATTTATGGGGTTGTCATACCAAGCTCCACCAGATAGATCGAATTGATCAGGAGTGATTCGAAAACAATTGCTCCCTAAGTCTGAAGCACTGCCAATAGTAACTGCATTTAACTGTGCATGAGAAGCCGTTTGAAAGCATATCAAGATTAAAATAAATAACGCTATATGCGTTGAGGTCTTACGTAAGAGCATCAATGTTTAGATTCACTAGGTTCAACAATCAAGATAAAGAAAAAAAACGAATATTTTATTACATGGTTATTTTTAATGTTTTTCTGTACTATGTTTTAAAAACTATTTTTTTGGGAAGTACAGTGCTTTCAATACCTCAACGAAAAGTGGGATTTAAATTGCGTTTCCACTCCCTTACTGTTTAGGTAATTCACTCCAAACCAATAATCGGTTCCTGTTAACATGGAGCCATTAAAGGTGCCATTCCATGCACTGCGATTGGGACTAAATTGAAACAGCAGTTTTCCAAAACGGTCAAAAATAGAGATCAACGCAGTGGGGTCATCTCTCAAACATTTGATGTTCCAAGTGTCGTTATACCCATCGCCATTTGGCGTAAAGAATTTTGGAAATTCCATAATCATTACTGTTGTTTCAGGGATTGTGCTACACCCAAGTGCATCACGTACAGCCACCGTATGTTCTTGACATCCAATTACATATTCAAAGGTTGCATTGCTTTGCCAAACACCGCCATTCAATTGGTATTCATAAGTCCCACTTCCGCCCGTAGCAGACACTGAAATAACTTGATTCGCATCAAAATCTTCCGACAGCTTTGTCGCGTCGATTGTTAAAACACTGATGGGATTCACCACAATGGTCATGGTGGTGACGTCTGCACATTGCCCAGGGTCTGGTGTGAAAGTATAAAGCGTTGTTGCTAAATTATCTAAAGCAGGACTCCAATCGCCTGTAATACCCCCATTGGAAGTGGTAGGTAAAGGGGCCAGCACACTGCCGATACAAATGGGGTCAACTTGTGTAAATAAAGGGATTGTTTGCGTCAAGACTGAGATGGTCATTTTGGTTTCTGCAAAACAACTTCCTGTTACAGGCGTAGGTGTAAAAGTGTATTCTGTTGTGATGGTATTATTTATGGCTGGCGACCAAGTGCCACTAATGCCTTCATTTGAAACCGTTGGTAAATCCAGTAAAACATCCCCAACACAAATGGTGGGTACTTGCGTAAAGGTGGGGGTGAAAATAGGGTTCACCATGATGGTCATTGTAGTGCTATTGGCACAGGGATTCGAATCGGGCGCAAAGGTATAAGTATCTGAAACTGTATTGTCAAAAATGGGCGACCATGTTCCTGTAATCCCTTCAATGGATGTTGTAGGGAGTGTTAATGAGCCTCCTTCACAAATAGGTCCTAGTTGTGTAAACGTCGTATTTGAAGTGATATTAATGGTGATGTCAAAAGAATGCTCATTGCTACAGTTAGGGGTGGTTGCGGATTCTGCATACACAAATAAGGTCGTGGAAGCTGAGATCACGTCTCCTGCATTGAGCGTTGTTCCGCCGCCATTGGAAGCTGTAAAATAATTTCCATTGGTCAGTACCGGTAATGTATAGTTATCACAAACAGAAACATCTGCTGGCGTATCTACCACTGGCGTTGTATTGATTGTAATATCAAAAGCGTGTTCACTAGTACAGTTAGGCGTTGTGGCTGTTTCTGCATACACAAATAAGGTGGTAGAAGCAGAGATGACATCGCCTGCATTGACAGGGGTTCCTCCGCCATTGGTTGCTGTGAAATAATCTCCATTGGAGAGTGCTGCCAAGGTATAGCTATCACAAGAAGACACATTTGCTGGGGTGTCCACTGTTGGAGCGGAATTAACCGTGGCAGTCACGGCAGTTCTGGTTCCAGTGGTACAGCCATTATTAGACGCTAAAACCCAAAAGGTGGTGCTTGTGGTTAAAACAGGATTGTAGGTGTCTCCAGTATGTAAAAGGGCACCTCCGTTTTGACTGTCATACCATAAAATATCGTTGGTGTTTGAGGTTGCCGACAGGTTTGCAGGGTCATTCCCACAACTTACAGATGGGCTGGTTGACAATATTTGAGGCGGACTGAAAGTTGTGGACGCAGATATATTTAAGACAGGATCTCCGGGTGTTCCTCCGTATTCAATAACAAAGCCTTTGGCTTGATAATCATAGGGTTGTCCAGTAGTGTTGTTTGGTAAATCGTTCCAAGACCCTGGAATTCCTGTATTATAAGTAATGTGTGCATAATCTTCGCCGCTCCCGTAATCATTAGGTTCACCGGAATTCCAATTGGTATAGGCTAAGTTATCGCCAGCTTCTGGACCTGTCATCCATTTCCAGACGCCTTCACTTGCTACATCTGAGGCGCCAATCCAGCCTGTTCCAGGCGATAACTCCCCAGATATTTGTCCTTCGTCAGGGATGGTTAAGGTGGCTAAATAGCCTTGTAATCCAAAATAATTCATCGTTTCAGCAGTCGCTTTGGCATTGGTCCACGTAATTAAATTGGAAGGCACATAGTCATAGTAATGATCTGTTGAAGCTAAATAATTAGCAGAACCCGCAGTTAATGAAAAGGTTTTGGCTCCCACATTTATAGTGCTACTGTTAAAAACAACATCATAAACCGCTGCAATAATATCGGTGTAACTGGCAGAACCGCCACTAAGCCCCGTCAATGTTAATTTGGCTTGGTTTGCATCCCAATTGGCTGCTATAGTAGGGTGTGATCCCGATAAAAGGAGTTGGTCTTGTCCTAAAACATAGCCTGAAGAAATTTGAATGTAAAAGGCAGGTATGAGCGTATCATCTGGATCGGTGATGTTAAAAGAAGTCACAATCCGCTGTTGACTTTGAGGACAATAGATTTGATCGCCAACAGCGGTCACTGTTGGAGGGTCATTTATTTGACCAAAAAAAGTACTCGTATTTAAAAATACCAGTATATAAAAAAGGTGTCTTATGTTTAATATCAAAATTGGTTAAATTTAATCTCTGGTTAATTTTCTTTAGCCACTATTTCATGGCGACTTCATTTTCAATTATTGTTTTTAAAATTTCTATTTTCACACGTTGTTGCTCCACGGAGTCTCGATGTCTGATGGTGGCGCAATGGTCTTCTAAAGTGTCATGATCTACAGTAATGCAAAACGGTTTCCCTTGCATTCCAATTGGCTGCTATAAGCGTATCATCTGGGTCGGTGACGTTAAAATAAGTCACAATCCGCTGTTGACTTTGAGGACAATAGATTTGATCGCCAACAGCGGTCACTGTTGGAGGGTCATTTATTTGACCAAAAAAAGTACTCGTATTTAAAAATACCAGTATATAAAAAAGGTGTTTTATGTTTAATATCAAAATTGGTTAAATTTAATCTCTAGTTAATTTTCTTTAGCCAGTGTTTCATGGCGACTTCATTTTCAATAATCGTTTTTAAATCTTCTATTTTTACTCGTTGTTGTTGCATTGAATCCCGATGTCTGATGGTGACACAATGATCTTCCAAAGTATCATGATCCACGGTAATACAAAAGGGTGTTCCTAGTGCATCCTGGCGACGGTAACGTCTTCCAACCGCATCTTTTTCATCATATACCACATTGAAATCCCATTTCAAATCACTTAAAATAGTTTTTGCAACTTCAGGCAATCCATCCTTTTTTACCAGGGGTAAAATCGCTGCTTTGATAGGTGCTAAGACTGCGGGCAGTTTCAACACGGTTCGAGTGGTATTATTTTCTAAAGTTTCTTCGGTCAATGCATTTGAAAATACGGCCAAAAACATACGGTCCAATCCGATGGACGTTTCTAGAACGTAAGGTGTGTAATTTTTATTTTCTTCGTGGTCAAAATATTGAAGTTTTTTGCCAGAATGTTTTTCGTGTTGACTTAAATCAAAGTCGGTACGTGAGTGAATGCCTTCTAATTCTTTGAATCCAAAAGGGAATTTAAATTCGATATCGGAAGCAGCATCTGCATAGTGTGCTAATTTTTCATGATCGTGGAATCGGTAATTGTCGGCGCCCATCCCTAATGATAAATGCCATTTCATACGGGCTTCTTTCCAATGCTCGTACCATTGTTTTTGAGTTCCTGGTTTGATGAAATATTGCATTTCCATTTGTTCAAATTCACGCATTCTAAAAATAAACTGACGTGCTACAATTTCATTTCTAAAAGCTTTTCCTGTTTGTGCAATTCCAAAAGGGATTTTCATGCGCCCCGATTTTTGAACGTTTAAAAAATTTACAAAAATACCTTGGGCTGTTTCAGGACGTAAATATAAATCCATCGCACTTTCGGCGGAAGCGCCTAGTTTGGTGCCAAACATCAGGTTGAATTGCTTTACATCGGTCCAGTTTTTACTACCGGTTAAAGGGTCTGCAATTTCAAGTTCTTCAATAAGTGCTTTCACATCGGCTAAATCTTCATTTTCTAAAGATTTGGCCAGTCGCGATAAAATGCTGTTTATTTTGGTTTGATAGCCAACGACTCTTCCGTTTGTTGAGATGAACTCGCTTTTATCAAAACTGTCTCCAAAACGTTTTTCAGCTTTCTTGACTTCTTTCTCAATCTTGCCTTCAATTTTAGCACAATAATCTTCCACAAGAACATCGGCTCTGTAGCGTTTTTTAGAATCTTTATTGTCAATCAAAGGATCGTTAAAAGCATCGACGTGACCAGACGCTTTCCAAGTAGTAGGATGCATGAAAATAGCCGCATCTAAACCTACGATGTTCTCATTCATTTGAACCATGGCTTTCCACCAATACTCACGAATATTTTTCTTTAACTCTACACCATTTTGTGCATAATCGTAAATAGCACTTAGGCCATCGTAAATTTCACTACTCTGAAATACAAATCCGTATTCTTTGGCATGCGAAATAACTTTCTTGAAACTTTCCCCTTGATTTGTCATGTTACAAAAATAGAAAACACTTTTTAAATTAAACTTAAAGTGAGGATGAAATATAAAATATTATTTTAATTTTATTCCCACCTAAATGTACTTTGTATGCTCTCAAGTCTCGTAAACCTATTTTTTCCGAAAACATGCCACGCTTGCGATGCGATTTTAATTGACAACGAACCGGATATTTGTGTGGAGTGTCGGCACGAGTTGCCGTTAACCAATTACCATTTTGAACGTCCTGAAACAGTGAAGAAAATCTTTTATGGTCGGATACACTTAGAAGCGGCAACGGCGCTTTTCTATTTTCATAAAAGCGGAAAGGCACAACAGCTATTGCATCATCTAAAATACAAAGGCAAAGAAGACATTGGGCGTATTTTTGGCAACTGGTTGGGTGCTGAATTACTTGATTCTCCGTATTTTAAATCCATTGATGTTGTAATTCCTGTGCCAATACATTCTAAAAAATTAAAACAAAGAGGGTATAATCAATCGGCTCTTTTTGGACAACAAATCGCCAAAGTGTTGAATGCTTCGTACGTTGATGATGTGCTTCTAAAATCGGTCAACACCAAAACCCAAGTGTTTCAGTCTCGAGAAGCGCGTTTCCAATCCGTGGTTCATAGTTTTTATGCCCGAAATATAAACACGATTGAACATAAACATATACTATTAGTGGATGATATCATCACAACAGGGGCAACGATTGAAGCTTGTGCATTGGTTCTAAATTCAGCAAACAAGAGTCGATTAAGCGTTGCAACCATTGCAATTACACATTCCATTTTTCGTTAGTACTAAAATATGTTGTTACTTTGCGTAAAATGCAGTATTAATGGGTAAGAAGTTAGCGAATTTAGGGTTTTTAGTGGTTGTAAGTTTTATTTTCACTCAGTGTGCCAACAAAGGGACTGCATCTGGTGGGCCAAAAGATGAAGAGCCACCAGTGATTATAAAATCGATTCCAGAGAATTTTTCTCTAAATTTTGACTCAAAAGAAATCATTATTTATTTTGATGAATACATCAAAATGAAAGATTTGCAAAAGCAACTGATCATTTCTCCATTCATGGATCCTGAACCAGAAATTACCCCGGTTGGAAGTGCTAGTAAGTATATTAAGATTAAAATACTGGATACGCTTCAAGCAAATACCACTTATGCGTTTAACTTTGGTGAAAGTATCGCCGATAACAATGAAGGGAATTTATTTCCATATTATAAATACGTGTTTTCTACGGGGAGTTATATTGATTCGCTTTCGGTTTCTGGGATCGTTACAGATGCTTTGAACAAAGAAGTGGACGATCGCATCGCCGTCTTATTATATGAAGTGGACTCCACTTTTACAGATTCTATTGTTTATAAACAGAAACCAAAATACATCACAAATACGGACAGTGTTTCTGGGTTTAGTTTAGAAAACATCAAAGAGGGCACCTATCTTTTAGCAGCACTCAAAGAAGAAAATCCTAATTATACCTACCAACCGAAATCAGATATAATAGGGTATAGAAAACAGTTTATAACGGTGCCGTCAGATACGGCTTATGTGTTAAAAATGTTTAAAGAATCCATCGATTATAAATTTAAAAGAGCCAGACAAGTGTCGTCCACTAAGCTTGCTTTTGGGTATGAAGGCGCTGGCGAAATAATGGACATTAAGTTGCTTTCTGACGTTCCTGAGGGCTATGCTTCAGTCGTCACCAAAGAGGCGGACAAAGACACGCTCAACTATTGGTTCCGTCCAAAATTGGAAGTGGATTCGTTGATTTTTGAAATGACACACAAACAAACTATTGATACAACGGTGGTGAAGATAAAGGATTTTAAATCGGATTCTTTGGTATTTAAGTCCATTAGTTCTTCGCTCAAATTAAAGGAGTCTTATAAGCTAAGTGCAACGATTCCCTTAGATTCTATGGATGCCACCAAAGTGCGTGTTAGGGATAAGGATTCTGTGTTTCAGAACCCCACAATGGCCTTGGACCCCTTTACAAATACGGTTGAATTCAATTTTGATAAAACAGAAGAAAACAGCTATGCGATAGAAATGCTTCCAGGGGCTTTTACCGATTTTTATGGGGCTCAAAATGATACTCTAAATTTTAAAGTGACGACTAAATTACAGTCAACTTATGGCGATGTTCGTATTGAAATTCGTAACGGAGTCTATCCTTTGATTGTACAGCTTACAGATGATAAAGGTGCGGTGGTCGAAACATCTCTATCGGAAGAAGCCTCGCCAGTAGATTTTAATGAGGTGACGCCAGGCATCTATTTTCTAAGAGTGATTTTTGATACCAATAAAAACGGAGTCTATGACTCCGGTGATTATTTAAAGAAAATCCAACCGGAACGTGTGAGCTATGCTCTAGAACCTGTTGAGGTTCGCGCAGGATGGGATACGATTGAAGAATTTATCTTAGAAGATTAAGACTTCAAACTTGCTTTGATCAATTCGCGATTCATACGTGCAATGTTTTCCAACGATATTCCTTTCGGACATTCTACTTCACAAGCCCCCGTATTGGTACAGTTTCCAAACCCTTCTAAATCCATTTGAGCTACCATGTTTTGAACACGGTCTGTGGCTTCAATTTGACCTTGTGGTAGTAATGCGTATTGTGATACTTTAGCCCCCACAAAAAGCATTGCGGATGAGTTTTTACACGTCGCGACACAAGCACCACAGCCTATACAAGTCGCAGCATCCATCGCCTCGTCTGCATCGTGTTTTGAAATTGGAATTGAATTTCCATCTTGTGTATTCCCAGAAGTATTGACTGAAATAAAACCACCAGAATGTTGAATTCTATCAAATGCTGAACGGTCCACAATTAAATCTTTTATGACTGGAAATGCATCTGCTCTAAAGGGCTCAATAAAAATGGTGTCCCCATCTTTAAATTTACGCATGTGCAATTGACAGGTGGTCACAAGTCGATCGGGTCCATGTGCTTCTCCATTAATATATAGGGAACAAGATCCGCAAATGCCTTCTCTACAATCGTGGTCAAATGCTACAGGCGAATCGCCATTGGTGATAAGTTGCATGTTTAAAACATCCAGCATTTCAAGAAATGACATGTCTGGAGAAATATCTTCAATAGGGTATTCTACAATTTTTCCTTCAGTAGTGGCGTTTTTTTGTCGCCATATTTGTAATGTTAAATTCATAGCAGTTCTTATTTGTATGAGCGTTCTTTAACTTCAATATTATCGTAAACTAATGCTTCTTTATGCAATTCTGCATCCTTAGGGGCTCCTTTGTATTCCCATGCAGATACAAACTGAAACTCTTTTTTTCGTTGTGCTTCTCCTTCTGGAGTTTGGTGTTCTTCTCTAAAGTGTCCTCCAGCAGATTCTTCACGTACCAAGGCATCTTTTGCGAACAATTCTCCTAATTCAAGGAAATCTGCCACTCGACCTGCTTTTGCTAATTCTTCATTAAATTCATCAGCAGAACCTGGGACTAGTACATCTTTATAAAACTCCTCACGAAGTGCAGCTATTTCTTCAATCGCTTCTTTTAACTCTTTTTCATTTCGAGCCATTCCACATTTGTTCCACATAATTTTACCAAGACGTTTGTGAAAATAATCCACAGGCTTGGTTCCTTTATTATTGATAAAGTGCTTAATTTCCGAAGTCACCTTAGCTTCTGCTTCTTCAAATTCTACAGTATCTGTTGGAATTGGTCCTGTTCTAATGTCTTTAGACAAATAGTTCCCAATAGTGTATGGCAATACAAAATAGCCATCTGCCAATCCTTGCATCAATGCCGAAGCTCCTAAACGGTTGGCACCATGATCAGAGAAATTAGCTTCTCCAATTGCATAAAGCCCTGGAATGGTTGTTTGTAAATTATAATCAACCCAAACGCCACCCATTGTGTAGTGTACGGCTGGATAAATCATCATCGGTGTTTCGTATGGATTTTCATCCACAATCTTCTCGTACATCTGGAATAAGTTGCCGTATTTACTTTTAACGACTTCTTTTCCTAAGGTTTGGATCAGTGAAGTATCGTCTTCATTCAATCCTTTAACGTGTGCTTTTTCTTTACCGTATCTGATAATGGCGGCAGCAAAGTCTAAAAAGACAGCTTCCCCTGTTTTATTCACGCCAAAACCTTCGTCACAACGTTCTTTAGCAGCTCGAGAAGCTACATCTCTAGGGACTAAGTTTCCGAATGCCGGATAGCGTCGTTCTAAGAAATAATCACGTTGATCTTCAGCAAGGTCTGTAGGTTTTAATTCACGATTTTGAATCGCTTTGGCATCCTCTAATTTTTTTGGTACCCATATACGTCCATCATTCCTTAAGGATTCAGACATCAGGGTTAATTTTGATTGGTGGTCTCCCGAAACCGGAATACAGGTTGGGTGAATTTGTGTGTAGCAAGGGTTTGCAAAATAAGCACCACGTTTGTGGGCTTTCCAAGCAGCGGTTGCATTACTTCCCATCGCATTTGTAGAAAGGTAAAATACGTTTCCGTAACCTCCAGTTCCTATCACGACTGCATGAGCGGAGTGGCGTTCAATTTCGCCAGTCACTAAGTTTCGAGTGATAATCCCACGGGCTTTTCCACCTACGATGACCACGTCTAACATTTCGTGACGGTTGTACATTTTTATTTTTCCACGCCCAATCTGTCGGTTCATTGCAGAGTAGGCTCCTAATAATAGTTGTTGACCTGTTTGCCCTTTGGCATAAAACGTTCTAGAAACTAAAACCCCTCCAAAAGAACGGTTGTCTAAAAGTCCTCCATAATCTCTTGCAAAAGGCACGCCTTGTGCAACACATTGGTCAATGATGTTGGTGGATACTTCTGCTAAACGGTGTACGTTTGCTTCACGTGAGCGGTAATCGCCCCCTTTAACCGTATCGTAAAATAAGCGGTATGTAGAATCGCCATCGCCTTGATAATTCTTAGCGGCGTTGATGCCTCCTTGTGCAGCGATAGAGTGCGCTCGACGTGGAGAATCTTGAAAACAAAACGCTTTCACGTTGTAGCCAAGTTCAGCAAGGGTCGCTGCAGCGGATCCACCAGCAAGTCCAGTTCCAACAATAATAACGTCGATGTGACGCTTGTTGGCAGGATTTACAAGGTCAATGTTATTTTTATGATTGGTCCATTTGTCTGCTAAAGGGCCATCTGGTATTTTTGAATCTAAAGCCATAATCCTATGTTTTAGTGTGTATTATTAAAAAAGTGGAAGAGTGCGATGACAATAAATCCTAGGGGGATCAGTATTGCGTATGCGTTTCCAAAACCTTTTAGTGATTTGGTATATTTATTATTTGCTCCAACCGATTGAAACGCAGAGTTGAATCCGTGTAGTAAATGCAATGCGAGAAAGATAAACCCAACGCAGTAAAGAACGACGCGCCAAAGGGGTACAAATTTATGCTGAAGTTCTTCAAAATAGCGATAGTCTGATCCATCAGCTAAAAGCCCTGAAGAGTCTCCAACAACGTATTTGATGTTTAGTTCTGGAATCCAGAAATCAATAAAATGGATCACAAGAAACACCAAGATAAATCCGCCGCTATAAATCATGTTTCTACTCATCCAAGTAGAATTTGCGTTGCCATTATTTTTGGCATAGCTCACAGATCGCGACATATAATTTTTATATTCTAACACAAAGCCCATTGCAAAATGAAATACAACTCCAAAAATAAGAATCGGCTGCATGACAAATTGAACCAAAGAATTTGTCCCCATAAAATGAGACACCTCATTAAAAGTGTCTGGATTGATGACAGATAGAATATTGATGGCAAAATGTTGTAAAATGAAAAACATGAGGAAAAATGCTGAGAGCGCCATGGCTATCTTTTTTCCGATTGAAGACTTTAAAAATCCACTCATAATTATATGCTATTTTTTAACCTTGCAAAGGTAATCCACGACAACGTTTTAGACAATAACATTCGTGTTAATTTTCTTATTTATAATTATTTTAAATTAACAGATTCCTTCTTAGGTATTTTAACATTTTAAATTTTACCTATTATTATAATTTTTTTTCTAAATTTGGACTAAATACATAAGATTGTGAACCATCCCTATCTAAAACTTGATATTCAGTAAAAATGACATCATAGATGTCGCAGTTGATCATTAAAAATAAACAAATATGAAATACCTACCGATTAGTTCTCAATTATTTACAAAAAATAGATTTAAATTTTTACAGCAGATGCAACCTAAATCGATTGCTGTGTTTAACTCTAATGATGTTTTTTCTACGGGTGCAGACAGCACACTTCCGTTTGAACAACACCGAAATATTTTTTACCTCAGTGGAGTGGATCAAGAAGAGAGTATTTTAGTTTTATTCCCAAGCTCAACTGAAGCCGCACACAGGGAGATTTTATTTTTAAAAGAAACCAATGACCACATTGCGGTGTGGGAAGGTGCCAAACTTAGTAAGTCTCAGGCAACCGCTACATCTGGAGTTCAAACGGTGTATTGGTTAAAAGAATTTGATTCGATTTTTCCAACATTGATGGCAGAAGCCAGCAGTTTTTATTTTAACAATAATAACCATTACCGTCAAGCGGTTGAAATGGAAACTCGAGACGATCGTTTTTTAAAAATGATCAAATCTACCTATCCGAATCACGAGATTGTGCCTAATTTTCCAATCATGGAATTGATTCGAGGCGTGAAAGAACCAGAAGAAATTGCATTGATGCAAACAGCGTGCGACATTACAGAAAAAGGGTTTAGAAGAGCGTTGGGCTTTATAAAGCCTGGTGTTATGGAGTACGAAATTGAGGCAGAATTTATGCATGAGTTTCTTAATAATCGCTCCAAAGGATTTGCTTACACGCCCATCATCGGATCGGGATACAACGCTTGTGTGTTGCATTATATAGAAAATAACCAAGCCTGTAAGGATGGAGATATGTTGCTTATGGACGTAGGCGCAGAATACGCGAACTACGCCAGTGACATGACGCGAACCATCCCAGTGAATGGTCGTTTTACAGCGCGTCAAAAAGCTGTTTATCAAGCGGTTTTAGATGTTAAAAACGAGGCGACTGCACTCCTTGTTCCAGGCACTATTTGGAAAGACTACCATGTGGAAGTTGGAAAAATGATGACCTCTGAGCTTTTGAATTTAGGGTTGATAGACAAAGCAGATGTTCAGAATGAGGATCCAAAATGGCCTGCTTATAAAAAATATTTCATGCATGGAACTTCGCACCACATGGGCTTAGATACCCACGATTTTGGTGCTTTAGAAACACCTATGACGGCAAATATGGTATTTACGGTAGAGCCAGGGATTTATATCCCTAACGAAAAAATGGGCGTCCGACTCGAAGACGATGTTGTCATTCAAGCTGAAGGCCCACCTTTAAATTTAATGCAAGATATTCCTATTGAAGTTGAAGAAATAGAAACCTTGATGCAGTCGCGTTAAGCTTTTTTAGCGCAGCATTCTTTTTTACACTCTTTAGCGCAGGCTTTTTTGTGTGCGTCCATTTTGTCTTTGCAGCACGCTTTTTTGCAGTCTTTCTTACAGGCCATTTTAGAGCCTGAAAATTCAGCTACGGTTTTCATGTTTTCTACTGAATAGGTGTCTGAAACAGAAGTCACTGTTTTAGTGATGCTCATTGGGTTGGCTTTGGCAACGTCGTACTCGACCATCGCCATTTCGTTTTTAAAATCTACGGTTGCAGATTTCACACCTTCCATGCTGGCAAGTTTTTTCTGAATGGTTTTAGCACAACCTATTTCGCAAGTCATTCCTTTAATACTAAATTCTGCTTTAGAATAGGTCGCATTAGGGTCGAGTTTTTTTGTTGATTCCTCACTCATTTCTACCGTTTTGATTTCCGATTTTGGCTCGTTCTTACAAGCTAAAAAGAAAACGAATAGAAATGTTGAGGTTAAGATAATTTTGAAATATTTCATAGTATTTTATTTAGGTGTTTAAACAAATGTAAAAATAATTCAGTGTTATTCTAATTTTATTACTCAATTTTGTAAAAAATTATCCGTCATCAAAATGAATCAAGAACAAAAAAAGTGGACGTATCTGTTTGTATTAGCGATCGTGTGGGGGAGTTCTTTTATTCTTATTAAGAAGGGTTTAGTCGCTCTAACGCCCTTGCAATTGGGGAGTTTACGAACGGTTATTTCGTCTCTTTTTATTTTTATGATTGGATATAAATCCGTCAAAACGATTCTCAACCATCAATGGAAGTGGATTATTCTATCTGGATTTATTGGCACTTTCCTACCGGCCTTTTTATTTGCATTTGCAGAAACGGAAGTGGATAGTGGAATTGTCTCTATTTTAAATGCCTTGGTACCATTGAATGCGACCTTAATAGGTTTGGCTGTTTTTAAGATTGCGTCCACTAAAATTCAAATGCTAGGCGTGATGCTTGGGTTTATTGGGGCCTCAATGCTCATCTTTAACAGCATGGAACTCAATCCCGATCAAAATTATTTGTACGCTGGTTTTGTTGTTTTGGCAACAGTTATGTATGGGTTTAATGTCAATATAATCAAACACTACCTTCAGGATGTGAAACCACTTGCCATAGCTACGGGGAATTTTATAGCGATATTCATTCCTGCTTTTTTGGTCTTAATTTTCTCAGATTTTTTCTCGTCTCAAACCTATGAGCATGAGGCAGTTTTTGTTTCGATAGGGTATGTGGCGATCTTAGCGGTATTTGGAACCGTGATGGCGAAAATTATTTTCAATAATCTCATACAGATTTCAAGTCCTGTGTTTGCATCTTCTGTGACTTATTTAATGCCACTAGTGGCACTCCTTTGGGGATTGGCCGATGGCGAGCTTTTTGGATTGGACCAAGGATTGGCCTCTTTACTTATATTGTGTGGCATCTATTTAGCCAATAAAAAAGCAAAAAAAAACCGAAGCTAATGCCTCGGTTCTTTTAGAATTTGTAAAGTTAGATTATTTAAAATCTTCTGCAGAGACGCCGTCATTAACGACAATCTCGCTTGCAGCCATCCCAATGACTTGAGGGCCTGCAGTTATTTTCTGTACGAATGGAAACAAGACACCATTCACTTCTCTGTAATCAGATAAATCTTGAACAGAGGTTATTGTTTGACCTTGTGCTTCTTGTGATTTTTCAGTTCTCACCAAAAGTCCAGTAGCAGCGTCATAATAACGATAAGCATCTTCTTCAACTTTTAGTTTGTAAACATCAACGCCGTCAATAGCAGATAAGCTAACCAAGGTTAATGTGCTTGCATCTAAATAAGTTTCTGGAAATAAGCCTTTTTCTTTTGCTTTTTCAGCAAGCTCGTCTTCAGACATTGGTTGTTTCATTCCTTGTTGTTCGGCATAGCCTTCAGTACCATCAAACTTTTGCTTCATAACCGTTCCCATTCCCTCAATAGACATTTCCATTGATGACATGTTAGGTGTCATAACTTTCGATACCGCGGTTGGTTTAAAGGGCATTCCTTCAATAGTAACATTAGCTGATGTCATTACAGAGCTTACTGCATTGACAGCTTCAAGACCTCCAATGGCGGTAATGTAAGAGTCAAGCACCGTTGCAGCAGTCACGCCTGCGGGGATTGGCTTTGTAAACTCAGGCTTTTCAACTGGGTTTGCAAAGGTGTCAAAGTAGTTGATTGGAATGCCTGTTTTTTCGAGATTTCCGATCACTTCACTTCCTTTACCAACGACGATGATGCGTGCATTGTCTGCTGTAAAATACAGGTTTGCAACACGGTTTACATCTTCAATAGAGACTGCGTTTATTTTCTCTAAATAAGTCGCATAGAAATCTTCTGGTAATTCATTAATTTTTGTATTGATTGCATATTGAGCAATCGTACTTGGTCTTTCAAGTGCTAATACAAAATCACCTACATACTTTGCTTTGGCATTTGATAAAGCATCCGCTTCTACAGGCTCCGCTTGAAAGCGTTTGATTTCTTTGATGGTTTGAACTACAGCACTGTCAGTCACTGCATTTCTTACGGCAGCTCCAGCTCTGAAACGAGAGATGTATTTGTCTGTTCCAACAGAAGAACGTGCACCATACGTATAGCCATGCTCTTCACGAAGGTTCATGTTTAAGTAACTATTAAACCCACCACCTAGTATTTTATTTGCAATAAGAACTGCATGGTAATCAGGATCACTCATTTTTAGCTTTACAGTGCTTGTCAAAGAAATATTGGACTGCACCGCATTTGGCATGTCAATAAAATTGATTTCTAAAGACTCAGGATTCGCATTTGGTTCTACAACAACCGTTGTTGCAGTCGCTGCTTTTTCCCATTTTTTGAAATACTTTTTTACAAGCTTAACAACGGCTTTTGTGTTGACATCTCCAATAATCACTAAATACGTATTGTTGGGTGTAAAGTATTTTTGATAATAAGCATTCACGTCTTCAAGAGTCACTGCTTCAACCGATTCTTCAGTGACAAACTCACCATAAGGGTGTTGTTTGCCGTAAGCCAATGCACCACCAGCACGTCCTGCAATTGCATCAACACTTTTAGCATCTGACTTGATCCCTTCAATAAGTTTTTCTTTTTCTTTTTGAAATTCTTCTTCAGTAAGTAGAGGATTCATAGCTGCATCTGCTAACAATTCCAACATACGATTGCTGTATTTTGTTAGTGAATTTGCAGAACCTCCGCTAAAACCAAAACTCAATCGCGCACCTAAAAAGTCAATTTCTTCATTAAAATCGTCTTTAGAGATCGTGGTAGTACCGTTTGCTAACATGGCTCCTAAAAGCGATGTAACACCAGCTTTTTCACCTTCTAATACAGGGTCTCTGTCAAAAGCTAAGTTAAAGGACACTCTTGGCAGTTTATGGTTTTCAACAACCAATACTTTGAGGCCGTTTTTTAATTCAAATTCTTGTGGCTTCTCTAGTGAAATTACTGGAGCAGGCCCTGGTTTTGGTTGCTGTGAGCGGTCAATCTGAGCATTCACTCCCAGAGACATGAAAAACACGGCAATTAATATGTATAATTTAGTTTTCATTTTTAGATCTTTTAGTTATTATTCCTTATCGGATTCTGGTAAGTATTCTAATATCAATCGTTGGTCTGCATTCAGATATTTGTTAGCAACCGCTTTGATTTCTTCACGTGTTATAGAACGGTAGATTTCAATTTCATTGTTGATTAAATTAACATCGCCATATAACATATAGTAACGTGCCAATGAATTTGCGATTCCTTCAAAACTTGAGTTTGAACTTACAAAGTTGTTTTCAAATTTATTTTGAATTTTCTGGTAGTCTCTTTCAGAAATAAGTTCGTTTTGTAGTTTTACAATTTCTTCATCCATTTCAGCAACAAGATCGTCCAATGAAACATCTCCTAAAGGCAATGCATATAGTATATAGGTTCCATAGTCTTCTTGACTAAAATCAAGAGCACCAACTTGTAGCGCCATTTTTTTATCATCCACCATCTTTTTATATAGCTTAGAAGTTTTTCCATCACTCAAATAGGTTGAGACCATACTTAACACATAAGCGTCTCTGTCTTTAAATGAAGGCGTTCTGTAGGCGGCCATCACTGCTGGAATTTGAATATTTGAGTCGTAAGCTTTCGCTCGCATAGGCTCAGTAATTGGATCTTCTTTTGGAAAATCTCTAACAATGTCTTCACCTCTTGGAATCGGTCCAAAATAATTTTCTATCATTACTTTAACCGCTGCAACATCAATGTCACCAGCAACTACTAAAACAGCATTGTTAGGCACATAGAATTTTTTATTAAATGCTTGAAACTCTTCTAGAGTTGCAGCATCTAAATGCGCCATTTTTCCAATCGTAGTTCCTTTATAAGGATGCTTTTTAAACATGTTAACTTTGATCATCTCAAGAAATTTTCCATAAGGGCTGTTGTCAACTCTTAATCTTTTTTCCTCTTTTACAACTTCGTTTTGAGTGTCAACACCATCTTGGTTAATAACAGGATGTAATAAACGTTCAGATTCCATCCACAGCCCTAGCTCTACATTGTTTGAAGGAAATACTTCATAGTAGTAAGTTCGGTCATCGGTAGTATTAGCGTTGTTGCTTCCTCCGTTAGAAGATACAATTGTAAACCATTCACCTTTAGGAATATTTTTAGTCCCTTCAAACAACAGGTGTTCAAAAAAGTGTGCAAATCCAGTACGTTCTGGATTTTCATCTTTTGCACCAACATGGTACATAACCGAAGTTGTTACAACAGGCGCTGTGTTGTCTTGATGTAAAATAACGTGCATACCGTTACTTAAATCGTACTCTTCAAATTTAACTTCTTGCGCTGAGATTGTTAAAGTCATCAAAAGCAAAGCAGCTAAAGAACATAAGCATTTTTTCATGATTTAATTTTTAATTTATAATTATTCAATAAGACGCAGGATGTCTTACTAAGTTACATTTTATGACATCAAATGTAACATTTTTTTTTAAAGTCAACCCTCAAACCAAGTAAATAAGAGGATAAGTTGAAAATTATTTGCAGATTAAGATAATAGAATTATATTTGCAGCCGCTATACTTTTTGGTGTAGTGAATTTAATTTAAACTAATTTAATAAAAAACGTTACGCTATGTACGCAATTGTAGAAATAGCAGGGCATCAATTCAAAGTTGAAAAAGACCAAAAAGTCTTTGTTAATCGTTTGCAAACAGAAGAAGGAAAACAAGTCACTTTTGACAATGTACTTCTTTTAGCAGATGGTAGCAAAGTGACTGTTGGCGCCCCAGCTATAGACGGCGCTCAAGTAGGAGCCAAAGTCTTAAAGCACCTTAAAGGTGATAAAGTGATCGTATTCAAAAAGAAACGACGTAAAGGATATAGAGTTAAGAATGGCCACCGCCAAGCTTTGACTGAAATTCAAATCGAAAGCATTGCTGCTTCAGGAGCTAAAAAAGCTGCACCAGCGAAAGCTGCTGCGCCAAAAGCGAAACCAGCGGTAAAGAAAGAAGTTTCTAAGCCAGCTGCAAAAGCTGCTGCTCCAAAAGCAGAAGCTGCTCAAGATTTATCTGCAATGACTGTTGCACAATTAAAAGAATTAGCAAAAGCTAAAGGAATTTCTGGAATTTCAGCAATGAAAAAATCAGATTTAATTTCAGCTTTAAGTTAGAATTTATAACATATTAAAATCGAAATAAAATGGCGCATAAAAAAGGAGTCGGAAGTTCGAAAAACGGTAGAGAATCAGAATCAAAACGTCTAGGCGTAAAGATCTTTGGTGGACAAGCAGCAATTGCTGGTAACATTATCGTAAGACAACGTGGTACTGCACACAATCCTGGTGAGAATGTGTATGCTGGAAAAGATCATACCCTTCATGCTAAAGTGGACGGTCTAGTGAAATTTGCAAAAAAGAGAAACAATAAGTCCTATGTGTCTATTGTTCCTTTTGAGGCATAATTTCAATTAACTTTTATAAAAAAGCTTCGCATTGCGAGGCTTTTTTTTATGTCAAAATTCTAGGAGATTAGTTTTTCATAAGCCAAACGCTTATCGTTGTTCTCTAAGTAAATCACTCCACAAAACACATAGCCTAATCTTTTGAGTAATGCTTGCATTCCAAGGTTGTCTTCGTGAGTATCAATTCGCATCGATTGAATGGAAGTCTGTTTTAAGGTCTGCTCACAGTGGTTAAAAATAAATTTTGCAACGCCAGTGCCTCTAAATTTTTCTCCAACTGCCATGCGGTGAATCACCCCGTATGTAGCATCGGATTCGGTAATCCAATGGCCTTCAATACTTTTGTAAGTTGGTTCGTTTTTGGTGGTAAACATCGCCGTAGCTAGGAGGTTAGAGTCTTCTAGCTTTACAACATAACTTTCGTTATTAAGTATGTCTTTTAAGATTGCTTGCTCGTTGGGATATCCATTTTGCCACTGCTCTATATCTTGCGCAGCCAAATACGCTTGCGCTTCCCCAATGAGTTGCATTATTAGAGAGATATATTCTTTTTTAGAGGGTAGAAATTTCATCATTTTTCTTTAATTATCAGATGAATTTTAATCAAAAAAAAAGCCAAAGCGAATGCTTTGGCTTTTGTATAAGTCTTATTATTAGTAGCGGTAATACTCTGGCTTATAAGGCCCTTGAACTTCTACGCCAATATAACTTGCTTGTTCCTCACGGAGTTCTGTAAGCTCCACACCAATTTTAGCAAGGTGCAGTTTGGCTACTTTTTCATCTAAATGTTTTGGTAACATATAAACTTCGTTTCCGTATGCGTCTCTATTTGTCCAGAGTTCGATTTGAGCTAATACTTGGTTTGTAAATGAGTTACTCATCACAAAACTAGGGTGTCCCGTAGCACATCCTAAATTCACCAAACGCCCTTCTGCCAATACAATAATATCATTGCCATCAATAGTATATTTGTCTACCTGTGCTTTGATTTCAACTTTACTGGCTCCATGTGTATCATTTAGCCAAGTCATGTCAATTTCATTGTCAAAGTGACCAATGTTACAAACAATTGTTTTGTCTTTCATTGCTTCAAAATGAATGCTCTGAACGATGTCTTTATTTCCAGTTGCCGTCACTACAATATCAGCAGTAGGCAATACTGTTTCCAGTTTCTTTACTTCAAACCCGTCCATTGCAGCTTGTAACGCACAAATAGGATCCACTTCTGTTACAGTTACGATACTTCCAGCACCTTGAAAAGAAGCAGCAGTTCCTTTACCTACATCACCATAACCACAAACAACAACTCTTTTTCCAGCAAGCATTAGGTCTGTTGCACGACGTACAGCATCTACTGCACTTTCTTTACAGCCATATTTATTGTCAAATTTACTTTTCGTTACCGAATCATTCACATTGATTGCAGGCATTGATAAAGTTCCGTTTTTCATACGCTCATACAAACGGTGTACGCCCGTAGTTGTTTCTTCACTTAAGCCATTGATGCCTTCCATTAGTTCTGGATAATGATCAAATACTAAGTTGGTTAAATCACCACCATCATCTAAAATCATATTTAAAGGTTGGCGATCTTCTCCGAAAAACAGTGTTTGTTCGATACACCAATCAAATTCTTCTTCACTAAGACCTTTCCATGCATATACAGGAATTCCAGCGGCTGCAATTGCTGCGGCTGCTTGATCTTGTGTTGAAAATATATTACATGAACTCCAAGTCACATCTGCTCCGAGTGCTACAAGCGTCTCAATAAGAACAGCCGTTTGAATGGTCATGTGTAAACACCCAGCGATTCTAGCACCTTTCAGCGGTTGGCTGTCTTTATACTCTTCTCGAAGGCTCATTAAGCCTGGCATTTCAGCTTCAGCGAGTTCAATTTCTTTGCGACCCCAGTCTGCAAGAGACATATCTTTTACTTTGAAAGGTGTGTAGGGAATTGTTTTTACGGTCATAAGGCAGTTTTTTAAATGCACTAGTTTGGTTTTAACCTATAAATTAGTGTATTTTCGTTTTTTAATTATTATACCTTGCAAAGATAACTATTAACTATTTAAAAATTAAATGCCACTTTATAAATCACTTGTTTTAAATTCACAAACTATTGTTAAAATCTGGAAGATCTCTGAATCCAAAGATTTTTTCACTGGGCAACTCGTGTTGAAAGCTGAAAGTTTAGAGCGCGTCAATGGGATGAAAAGTGAATTGCATCAACGTGGATTTTTAAGTGTTCGAATGTTACTTGCTGAATTTGGCTATGTAGATGAAGATTTGGTATATGATGCATTTGGGAAACCTCATTTGAAAGATGGAAAACACATTTCTATTACGCATTCTTATACATTTTCAGCGGTGGTGGTGAGTTCAAGACCAGTAGGGGTTGACATTGAAAAACAACGCGAAAAAATAATTAAAATTGCTTCGAAATTTATTGGCTATGAAGATTCTTACTTAACTGAAAAGGATCCTAAACTGATTCAAAAATTGACTTGGATCTGGTGTATAAAAGAATCGCTTTATAAATTATATGCAATCTCAGGAATGGTGTTTAAAAAACATTTTTTGGTTCTGCCTTTTGGAACAGAGGCTAACAGTACAACAGCTTGGGTTATTGAAGACAATCAGAGGTCTAAGTATAAAGCCATTTTCATGGAATTTGAAGGATTTGGATGTGCCATTGTAGGCCCTAATTTTTAATAGTATTTTTAAATGAACATTTCAGTAGAATTTACACTCATGCCACTACAAACGGATTTTGAGCCTCCAATTATAGACTTCATAAAAGCATTGCGTGACTCTGAGTTTAGAGTCCTCGAAAATCCATTAAGCACACAAATCTATGGAGAGTACGATGCCTTAATGTTATTTTTGACAGCAACGATCAAAACGTCCTTTAACGATATTGAAAACGTCGTTTTGAACATGAAAATTGTAAAAAGCGATCGCAGCGATTATGAGCCACATTTTTAATTTTTTATTTGAACAATACAGCGGCTATGCACTTACGGATATTGTGCTAGAAATAACCGCCGTCATCTTTGGGTTTGCCTCTGTTTGGTACTCCAAACAAAACAATATTCTGGTCTTTCCAACGGGATTGGTAAGCACCTCTATATTTGTGTATTTATTATTTAAATGGCAGCTTATCGGCGATATGATGATTAACGGCTATTATTTTATAATGAGTTTATATGGATGGTATATTTGGACCCGAAAAGTAGATTCCGAACACGTCACTCCAATATCTAGAATGACCAAAAGAGAACAGTTCACAGGGGTAATTATTTTTATATCGACCTTATTATTTGTGTTTGTGGTCTATCAGATTTTTGATATGTGGAAGGGCTGGGTTGCTTATGTAGATACACTCACAACAGCTTTATTTTTTGTAGGGATGTGGTTGATGGCAAAACGGAAAATAGAAAATTGGATTTTTTGGATTGTGGCAGATATAATATCAGTGCCCCTATATTTTTACAAAGGGTTTACATTTTCTAGTTTACAATATTTAGGTTTTACAATTATAGCTATATTTGGATTTTTAGCATGGAAAAAACACTTGAACAACAACATTCAAACTGCATAAAAGTAGTTTTATTTGGTCCAGAATCTACAGGAAAGACAACCTTATCTAAAGCGTTGGCAGAACATTACGGCACACATTGGGTTGCTGAATATGCGCGAGACTATCTTCAAAATAAATGGGACATTGAACAAAAAACCTGTGAGCGGTCTGATTTATTGCCAATTGCGATCGGTCAAATGCAATTAGAAAATGCGGCTGCAGCCAAAACAGACGAACTCTTATTTTGCGATACCAACCTGCTGGAAACAAAAGTATACTCTGAAGTTTACTATGATGGGTACTGTGATCCTGTAATTAAGGACTATGCTAAAAAAAATTGTTATAACTTGTACTTTTTATGTGACATTGATGTTCCTTGGGTGGCAGACGATTTGAGAGACAAGCCCTATGAACGAAAAAAAATGTTTTCAGCATTTGAAGCGGCTTTACAAAAACAGGAGCTCCCTTATGTGATTTTAAGCGGTTCTAAAACGAACCGATTGAAAAATGCGGTCAACCACATAAACCAACTTTTAATACCAACGATTTGAATTATACCCCTTCAGACATAGAGCATTTTGAAAGCTTAGGGCTTAGCTTGACAGATGTTGCCAAGCAATTAGAGCACTATAAGTCACCTCTAGGTTTTGTGAATTTAAAAGCCTCGGCAACTATAGGCAAAGGCATCATAAAACTTTCAGACTTAGAAATTAATGAGTTCATTGAATATTATGAAGAACAGAAAACCTGTCTTGCCGTAGTTAAATTTACACCAGCTTCTGGGGCAGCTTCGCGAATGTTTAAGATGTTGCATGAATTTTTGGCGGATTACGACCCTCAAAAAGAATCGATCAATTCTTATATAAATAAAAATAAAATCACTGAATTGTTTTTGTTTTTTGTAACCATCGAAAAACTTCCATTTCATGATGAAGCAGTTGCTAAAATGCGGGCAATGATCCCGGATTATGACTTGCTCACTTTAGATCAAAGACGCCTCTTGTTTGTGAAGACCATCTTAGAAGAAACGTATTTAAATTATTCAAACATCCCCAAAGGATTATTGCCTTTTCACAAGTACAAAAATCATATTTCAACCGCTTTTGAAGAACATTTATTCGAAGCGGCAAAATATGCTTCTGTAAATGGCAAAGCTGTATTGCATTTTACGATTACTAAAACGCATTTGAAACAATTCCAGACAAAATTAGCATCTATACAAGAACAGGTTGAAACCAAAACCAATACCACATTCAAAATCACGTTCTCAAATCAAGAACCGAATACAGATGTTTTGGCAGTAGATTTAAAAAACACCCCTTTTAGGTTAAAAAACAAACTACTGTTCAGACCGTCGGGACATGGTGCCTTAATAAAAAATTTAAATCAAATTAATGCCGATATTATTTTTATTAAAAATGTAGATAATGTTGTGGTTAACAACTATCTAGATGAAATAGTGCGCTATAAAAAAGCACTTGCGGGCATATTATTGAAGACGCAAAGTCAGGTATTTTCCTATGCAAAAGCCTTGGAGTCTAAAGGCATATCTAAAGTTGATATAGAAGAAATTGCAGGATTTTTAACCCAAAACCTAAATATTGTAATTAGCTCTCAATTCAGCAAATATGCAAATAAGCATAAAATCGAATATTTACAGTCCAAAATTAACCGCCCAATGCGGGTTTGTGGGATGGTAAAAAATGAAAGTGAACCTGGAGGTGGCCCTTTTTGGGTAAGGCATGACAATGGAGAAGTATCGTTGCAAATAGTAGAAGCGAGTCAAGTGGATATAAATCTAAAAAATCAGAAAGCTATTTTGACAAATGCCACGCACTTTAATCCTGTTGATATTATTTGTGGTGTCAAAAATTACAAAGGGGAAGCCTATGATTTAGAGCAATTTATAGATTCTAATACTTACTTTGTGACGACAAAAACAAAATACGGTCAAAAACTCAAAACCTTAGAGAGGCCCGGTTTATGGAATGGCAGCATGGCCGATTGGAATACAATTTTTGTGGAAGTTCCAATTATCACATTCAACCCTGTTAAAACAGTGAATGATCTTTTAAAGTTTACACATCAAGTAAAATAATTTTAAAAATTCTTTTCAATTTCAAAATCTAAACTATATTTGCACCGTTCTCAATAAAGGGGTGCCGATATCGGCTGAGATCATACCCATTGAACCTAGAACAGATAATGCTGTTTAGGGATGTGAGTTTCAATTAACTAATTAGTTTAATTGAAGTTTTGACGAAGCATTTGCTTCAAAAATTTTGTAATTAATTTGTAAAGAATAATGACCTCTTTTTATTCGATATTATTTTTATCGTATGAAAAAATCTGTCCTTTTAGTTGCACTGTCATTGGCAACATCCGTAATGACTGCACAACAAAATCAAGTAAAAAACGATTCCACCAAAACACAAACTTTAGAGGAGGTTTTGGTTCAATCTATTAGAGTAAAACCAAATGCACCAATTACGCATTCCAATGTGACCAAGGCCCAATTAGAGCCTCGAAACCTAGGTCAAGACCTCCCAGTTTTATTAAATTATTTGCCATCAGTCGTCACTACAAGCGATGCTGGCGCGGGTATTGGCTACACGGGAATTAGAGTTCGTGGCGTCAGTCCTTTGTCAACCAACATTACCATCAATGGGATTCCTTATACCGACGCGGAATCACTAGGAACGTTTTGGGTAAATTTACCAGATTTCTCATCCTCCGTAGAAAGCTTACAACTCCAAAGAGGCGTAGGGACATCCACTAATGGATCGGGTGCTTTTGGAGCGAGTATCAATATACTAACAGATGCTGTCTCAGAAAAATCGTCTGCTGAAATTTCAAATACTTTTGGAAGTTATAACACACGAAAGCATACCGTTAAATTCAGTACAGGCAAGATTAATGACGTTTTTGAAGTTGCAGGGCGTTTGTCACAGATTAAATCGGACGGCTATGTTGACAGAGCTTTTTCGGACCTTAAATCCTATTTTTTACAAGGAACCTACAATCAGAATGGGACACTCATTAAGGCCTTGGTTTTTGGAGGGCATGAAAAAACATACCAGTCTTGGTTTGGGTTGACAAAAGAAGAAATAGATCAGAACCGTCGACAAAATCCATATACCTATGACAATGAAATTGACAACTATAAGCAAGACCATTATCAGCTCCATTGGAATCAAAAAATCGATCAAAATTGGTCCACTAACTTAGGGCTGAATTACACATTTGGTCGTGGCTATTTTGAGCAGTTCAGGACGGACGATGAGGTGAGTACCTACGGCGGAATTGTTGAAGCTACGGGAGTTGACTCCTATGGAACGCCAGTCACTGACCTTATTAGAAGACGTTGGTTAGACAACGATTATTATGTGATGAATGCGACCGCAAACTATAGCGATACTAAATTAGACCTTACATTTGGAGGGTCTTATAGCACCTATGATGGCGATCATTTTGGAGAAGTGATTTGGGCAAAACAATTTGCTGAAAACGCTTCGCTTCGAGATCAATATTATTTTGGAAATGGAAAGAAAACAGATTTTAGTGCCTTTGCAAAAGCGACCTATACTTTGAATTCTAAAATAGATGTTTTTGGAGATTTACAATTCAGAAATGTAGGCTATAAGACATCGGGGCTTACTTCTGATTTGGTCAATATGTTGATTGATGAAACCTACCGTTTCTTTAACCCGAAGGTTGGGGTCACTTATCAATTAGCAGCGCACTCTAATGTATATGCATCGTATGCAAGAGCCAACAGAGAGCCAAGTCGAAGTGATTTTGAAAGCAACCCAGACGTCAAATCAGAACAGTTAAATGATTTTGAAATTGGATGGCGTTACAAAAAGGGAGCGCTGCTGTTAAATGTCAACTCCTATTACATGCAATACAACGAACAGCTGATCCTTACAGGCGCATTGGATGATGTGGGCTCGCCTGTCCGAACGAACAGTGGAGATAGCTATAGACTTGGTTTAGAAGTGGAGGCTGTTTATGCGTTTTCTGATAAACTTAGGGTGCAACCAAACATCACGTTGAGCTCTAATAAAAACAAACAAACCTTTTCTCAAGTGGATGGTGCTCTTAAAGACTTTGGAACCACAAACATTTCTTTTTCACCTGAAATTGTAGCCTCAAATATGTTTGTTTACAGTCCTGTGAAAAATCTAAGTTTAAACCTTTTAACCAAATTTGTTGGAGAACAATATATGGGGAATACAGATACTAAAGCTTCAAGACTTGAAAGCTATTTGGTAAATGATTTTAATATTTCTTATCGTTGGAATCCAAAATCAGTATTTAAATCTGTAGTTGTGTCAGCTTTAATAAATAACATTCTTAATGAAGAATATGTGTCCAATGGCTATTATTACACTTACGATGACGACTGGTCAGTTCCTGGTCAAGTAACCACGATTGAAGGAGCGGGCTATTACCCTCAAGCCACACGAAATTTCTTGGTAGGGCTTACTTTGAAGTTTTAAAAAATTAAACTAAAGAAGATAAATAGCGTACTTCGGTGCGCTATTTTTTTAGTTGGAAATATAAAGTGTATTGCCGTTTTTTTCTACAAAATAGGCTTTAAGCACACAACGCAAGGCTGTATTCTCTAAAGATTGCCCTGTAATTAGACTGTATTTATTGGCATCGCTACACCCACAAGTCCCCTTAAGTCCATTGATAGAAAGCACCGAACAATCGCTGAAAATATGGTTGGGGTCTGCGGCATCAAAGGCCACATAGCCCGTGCCTGTATTATTTACAATGATTCCGCCATTTCCTTCGTTAGGAACATACACAGGGTTGTTAGGAAACGTCAGTTGATTGTACTGCGAAAGGCTGAGGTTTAATGAAGCGGATACATTGAAATTGACTAAAAAATTACAATTTGCATCGGTATTATTATCTTTTGAACAGCACATGCAAAGAAAGAGCAACATAGCATACAGTTTCAATGTTTTAAGCTTCATTTTTTTAGATTGATATGACATTTGACGAAGTCTAAGATTCATGTAAATTAAGGGCTCAATTTACGACAAAAACCACAGTAAGATAAATATTTTGTATATTTGTAGTGCAATCTCGTGGAAACGAGATTTTTGCGTTTAGTTCTAAATAAAGATTAGACTATTCAAAAACCTAAATGAACGACTACTTTAAAAATTATCAGTTATGAGCAATGTATCTTACTACACGGCCGAAGGATTAAAAAGATTAAGAGACGAGTTAAAGCAACTCAAAGATGTGGAACGCATCAAAGCCTCAAGAGCGATTGCGGAAGCAAGAGATAAAGGCGATTTGAGTGAAAATGCAGAATACGATGCTGCCAAAGAAGCACAAGGCATGCTAGAAATGCGCATTGCAAAACTTGAAGACACCATGGCTGGCGCCCGTTTGATAGATGAATCTCAACTCGATGCTTCCAAAGCATTGGTGCTGTCTAAAGTGAAAATAAAAAATCAGTCTAACGGAATGGAATTAGACTACCTTCTTGTGGCGGACGGTGAAGCAGATTTGGCTGCAGGAAAAATCTCTGTAAATTCACCAATCGGAAAAGGATTGTTAGGAAAAAGCGTTGGAGATATTGCTGAAATACAGGTCCCTAATGGTATTTTGAAATTTGAAATCATGAATATTTCAAGATAAATTAATTCTTATAAGTAGCCCATGAGTTCGATTTTCACCAAAATAGTTAACAAAGAAATACCCTGTTATAAGGTCGCTGAAACGGCCAAATTTTTAGCATTCTTGGATGTTAATCCCAATGCCAAAGGTCATACGCTTTGTATTCCAAAAAAAGAAGTCAATAAGATTTTTGATTTAGATTCTTCGGACTACTTAGAATTGATGGATTTTTCAAGAACCGTTGCCCTCGCCATAGAAAAAGCAGTCGACTGCAAACGTGTTGGGATGACTGTGATTGGACTAGAAGTGCCCCACGTGCACGTACATTTGATTCCTTTAAATAGCATGGAGGATGCGCAATTCATCAAAAAAGAAATATTGCTTCCAGCAGAATTTGAAGCTCTAGCAAAAAAAATCACCTCTTTCTTATAAGCGTTTTAAACTAATTCGAAGTGTCGTGCCTTCCCCAGCCTCAGATTGAAATACTCTAATTTTTCCTTTGTGATATTCCTCAATAATTCGTTTGGAAAGAGACAATCCTAATCCCCAGCCGCGTTTTTTAGACGTATATCCTGTTTCAAAAACCTTACTAAATAATTTTTTAGAAAGCCCTTTTCCAGTGTCACTAACATCTATTAAAACCAACGCTTCTGTAGCCTGTATAGAAACCTCAATATGGCCCTCACCTTTCATGGCATCGATTCCATTCTTAACCAAATTTTCAATGGTCCAACTGTAAAGTTCGGGGTTCAAAGCGACTAAAATGTCTTCCTCTGGAGCATTCATTTTAAAGGTGATCAACTTGCTACTTCGAGATTCCAAATAGTCAAAAGACTCTTGTGTTGCCGTTACAATATTGGTAGTCTTTAATAGAGGAATTGACCCAATTTTACTAAAGCGTTCAGTAATGGTTTCTAAACGATGAATATCTTTTTCAATCTCAGCAATGTAAGCCGGATTCACAGCTTCTGATTTTAAAAGTTCGGTCCAGCCTATAAGCGAAGACAACGGCGTTCCAATTTGATGGGCGGTTTCCTTAGCCATTCCCGTCCAAAGTTTATTTTGAGAAGCCGTTCTTGAACTCTTATAATAAAAATAGACAATCCCACTAAATAACAAAAAAATCAAGACAAGTGCAAAGGGATAATACTTCAGTTTGTTCAGTAAATCAGAATTCCCATAGTAGATCGTCGAGAGTGTTTCGCCTTCATAAATAAATTCAATAGGAGTGTTTTCGTTGCTAAATTTTAAGCTTAAACTTTTGAGATATTCTTGATTATTATCAGACAGTTGTTGAATATTTTTAGATTGAAAACTACCCTCAGAATTTTCAATAATCATCGGAGTCGTGGTATTGCTTTGAATTATTTTTAAAGGAAAATCACTTATATTTCCGTTGAGGTCAATAATCTTTCCAAGCTCGTTTTGTGCTTCAGAAAAATTCTCCATTTTGATGCGCTCTTCTTCCTTGAATTTTTGAAAAAAGCGATAGGTATTCCATAAAATCAATGAAATAATTAGGAATGAAATGGCAATCGTTACCCAGCGTAAAACATGTTGTTTTGATGAAATTTTCATTGGTATATTTTTTTCAATTCTAAATATAATGTATTTATCGTGAATTTATTGTTTTATATTATCGCTTTCTACTTTTAGTTAGACTCATAATTTGTTAAATTTGTATATATTTAAAAAATTCTTTACATTAATCGTCAATTTTAAAAATAAAAATGGAAATACAAGGAAAAATCAAACTTATCGGAGAAACACAATCTATTGGTTCTAATGGATTTAGAAAACGTGAATTGGTTGTCACTACAGAAGAACAATATCCACAACACATTATGGTGGAATTTGTTCAAGACAAAACAGATCTTTTAGATAGCTACCAAGTTGGACAGCAAATAAAAGTAGGGATCAACTTACGTGGAAGAGAGTGGATCAACCCACAAGGCGAAGCAAAGTATTTTAATGCGATTCAAGGATGGCGTATTGATAATTTACAGCAAGCTGCTCCTGCCAATGCCGCAGCTGTAGCACCTGCACAAGCTTTTGAGCCTGCAACAGATTTGACAGCAGACGAGCCAAACGATTTGCCGTTTTAACAAACGTTAAAACAAGGAACACTTCAATATAAAAATGTATGAAGTGGCTAAATGAAACCATAGAATTTCCACCATTGACAGAAGCAAATTCAGAAGGGCTTTTGGCAGTTGGTGGTGATTTGTCTCCAGAACGCGTCCTGTTCGCTTATCAAAATGGAATTTTTCCTTGGTATGAATCGGATCAACCCATATTGTGGTGGGCGCCAGATCCTCGTTTTGTGCTATACCCTCATAAGCTGAAGGTTTCGAAAAGCACGAAACAAATTTTGAAAAATCAATCTTTTGAAATTACTGTAAACCGTAATTTTAAAGAAGTTATCCAAGCTTGTGCCAAAGTAAAACGAGAAGCGCAATCCGGCACATGGATTACAGATAAAATGATTGAGACTTATTGTGAATTACACCAAAGAGGGATTGCGAAATCTGTGGAGGTGTGGCAAAACAAAAAATTGGTAGGCGGGTTGTATGGTGTTGAATTGAATGACACAATTTTTTGTGGAGAAAGTATGTTTAGTTATGTGAGTAATGCTAGTAAAATTGGGTTTACAAGCTTTGTTCAAAACTCAAAGTATAAACTTATTGACTGCCAGTTGCATACCAATCATCTTGAAAGTTTAGGTGCAGAGTCTATTTCAAGAATAGAATTTATGAAGTATTTAAAACCTCAAATACTATTAAATAAATAATTAAAATTAATTTGCTTATGCTCACTCAAAAAGATTTTGAATCATATTCGGGAATAAAATCGTTTAAAAAGACCATAAAGTCTAAAATTACGAAATCAAACTATGGGTCGCTTATTGAAACCATCGACTACGAGTCAGAACTGTTAAAGCTTCAAGCCGAATTGGTTGAATTACAACAATGGACTGCCAAGCACAAAAAACGTGTTTGTGTGCTATTTGAAGGACGGGATGCTGCTGGAAAAGGAGGTGCCATACGTCGTTTTACCGAACACCTAAACCCCCGATCCATGCGCGTTGTAGCACTTACCAAGCCAACAAAAATTGAAAAAGGACAATGGTACTTTAGACGCTATATAAAAGAATTGCCAGACCCTGGAGAGTTGGTGTTTTTTGACCGAAGCTGGTACAACCGTGCGGTGGTGGAACCTGTGATGGATTTTTGTGGAGAAGAACAATATAAAAAATTCATGTTGCAAGTGCCTGAATTTGAACACATGCTTTATGAAGATGGCGTGATTATCATCAAATTTTGGTTTTCAATTTCAAAAGAAGAGCAAGAAAGACGCTTCAATTCTAGATTAAAAAACCCTTTAAAGCAGTGGAAATTTAGCCCCGTTGATAAAGAAGGACAGAACAGATGGGACAAATACACCTTTTACAAAGAACAGATGTTCAGTAAAACACACACCTCAATTAGTCCCTGGATTATTATAAAAACGAACAACAAAAAACAAGCGCGCTTGGAAAGTATACGACACGTCTTATCTCATTTTGATTACGACCGAAAAGGAATCTCACATACCACGGTACTTCCCGATCCAAATGTTGTGCAACGCTATCACAGAATGATCACTCAAATCGATTAGTTATGGAAGAGTTAACACCAAGAAATTTAAAAAGACTGAATAGTAAACGGGGACTTCAATTGTTTCTGAGTGAGGATGATATGACGATTCCCAAAGCGTTACGGATTTTGAATCACGAATCCAAATTAGAACGACTCCAAGAAGAATTGATCAAACTCCAACAATGGGTGGAGGCTGAAGGCGAAAAATTAGTTGTTATTTTTGAAGGTCGAGATGCTGCTGGAAAAGGCGGCGCAATTCGACGGATCACTCAACATTTAAATCCTAGAGAATTAAATGTAGTCGCCCTTTCAAAGCCAACCGATGAAGAAAAAAGTCAATGGTATTTTCAACGTTATATCAAAAACTTACCCCGTAATGGTCAAATCACTTTCTTTGATAGAAGTTGGTACAACCGTGCAGTGGTAGAACCCGTCAATGGATTTTGTACACAAAAGGAATATGAGGTATTTATGAATCAGGTGAACCAATTCGAAAAAATGATTATCGATTCTGGAATTCGGGTTGTAAAATTTTATTTCTCTATTTCTAAAGATGAGCAATCAAGACGTTTTGAAGATATCAAATCGAGCCCTGTTAAAAAATGGAAATTCAGTAAAGTGGATGAATCGGCTCTAGAACTTTGGGACGATTATACGTCGTATAAAGCCAGAATGTTTGAGGAAACAGATACTGAAATAGCTCCTTGGATTATCATTAGAGCCAATAGAAAAAGTAGAGCGAGAGTTGAGGTTATCGAGAAGCTTTTAGAACTGATTCCTTATAATAATTAAACCTCATTATATCGGAAACAAGTTGTTTCATGATCGTTGACCATTCCCGTGGCTTGCATGTGGGCGTACACAACGGTGCTGCCTACAAACTTAAATCCACGACTTTTTAGATCTTTACTTATTTGGTCACTCAAAGGCGTATTTGGGGGTGCTTTTTTATAATCTACGACCGCATTTTTTATTGGTTTACCATCTGTGAATTTCCAGATATAGTTGCTAAAACTCCCAAACTCTTTTTGAATTTCAATAAAGGCTTGAGCATTAGAAATCGCCGCTTTTATTTTTAATTTATTTCGAATAATGCCTTTGTCTATTATTAAGGCATCAAACTTAGCAGCATCGTAGTTTGCTACTTTCGTATAGTCAAATGCATCAAAAACAGCTCTAAAATTTTCGCGTTTTCGTAGAATGGTAATCCAGCTTAAACCCGCTTGAAAAGTTTCTAAAATCAAAAACTCAAACAACTTTAGATCATCATACACAGGAACACCCCATTCCTCATCGTGATAGGCTTCATAGAGCGGGTCTCCCATACACCATCCACAACGTTGTTTTTGCTTTAACATGCCCTAAAGTTATAAAAAACTCATTTCTAAAAAGAATGAAAAACGAATTAAATTTAATTTTTCTCTAAATCCGAACCTTTGTAGTTTTAACTCAATTCTGAAATAAATTCATCAATTGAAATGGCTTTTTCTACGGAGAAGTCTCCGATTTTAGTACGACGAAGTGCAGATAAATGTGCCCCTGATTCCAGTGCTTTCCCAAAGTCATAGGCCAATGAACGGATGTAAGTTCCTTTGCTACAGCTGACGCTAAAGTCCACTGTTAGGCCCTCTATTTTTGTAATTTCAAACGCATTAATCATAACTTTTCGAGAGTCAATTTTCACAGCTTCTCCAGCGCGCGCAAATTCGTACAAACGTTTGCCTTCTTTTTTTAAGGCAGAAAAAACAGGTGGAAATTGATCAATCTCCCCTATAAATTTTTTGGTGGTTTCATGAATTAATTCAGGCGTAATATGTGCTGTTGGAAACTCCTGATCGATTGCTGTTTCAAGATCATAGGAAGGCGTAGTACTGCCCAAAACAAATGTGCCCGTATAGGTTTTGATTTGCCCTTGAAAAGTGTCGATTTGCTTTGTCATTTTGCCAGTACAAATCACTAAGAGTCCGGTTGCTAACGGATCTAAAGTCCCTGCATGGCCTACTTTAATTTTTTTTAAATTGAAAGCTTGACGAATGTGCCAACGTAATTTATTAACCACTTGAAAGGACGTCCATTCTAAGGGTTTGTCGATCAACAATAGTTGTCCGTCTAAATAATCTTGAACCGTTTTCATTTTGAATTAAAGTGTTATGATAATGGCTAAAATACCGACGATGCAACAGTAATACGCAAAGTATTTTAATTGACTATTTTTAACCAAAAGAATCATTAAGGTACAGGCAAAAAGTCCTGCGACAAAGGCCGCTATAAACCCTGCGGACAGGCTGCCAAAATTATCAGCATTATAACTCAAATCACCACTGATAAGGTCTTTTGCTATTTTCCCAAAAATAAGTGGTATCACCATTAGAAATGAAAAGCGTGCCGCTTTTGATTTGTCATTCCCCAGCAATACTGAAGTTGAAATGGTTGCCCCCGAGCGTGAAATCCCTGGAAGCATCGCAATGGCTTGTGAAATTCCAATGATAAAAGCATCCCAAAACCCTACTTTTTTATCGGTTGTTTTAGCTCGATCTGCCATAAATAATAACAAAGCCGTCACGATCAGCATGACCCCAACAAGTAGGATATTACTCCCAAAAAGCGCTTCTAACTCCTCTTCAAACAGGATGCCGACGAATCCAGCAGGCAGCATGGAAATCATTATTTTTACAATAAACTGCGTCTCCTCATTCCATTCAAACTTGAACAAAGCCACAAGCATGGTAACAATGTCTTTTCTAAATATAATTAAGGTACTCAACGCCGTTGCAAAGTGGAGTACTACCGTAAAAATTAAACTGTCTTCGGGGATGGAGTCATCGCCCAATAGGGCTTTTCCAATTTCTAAATGCCCACTAGAGGATACTGGTAAAAACTCGGTAAGTCCTTGTATAATTCCTAATAAAATACTGTCAAAAAGATCCATTTATTTTTTGAAATTTTTAAGGATGGCATAAATCTGGATTCCAAATCCTATTAAAATAAGCGTTGGTGCCACTCGTATTCTTTGAGAGTTAAAGATTTCAGGATTAAACACATTTGGATCATCGGAACCGCCGCCCGCCATCAGGATAAATCCCAAAGCGATAAACCCAAGACCAATAAACATCCATTTGTAATTTTGTCTTTCAAAAATAAAATTCTTCTTTGTGGTTTCTTTTCGTTTTTGTTCTCCCATAATTAATTAAATTTTGTGAATGTACTAGTGTTCATTAAAACTAAAAAAAGTAGTTTAAATTGTTTTTGACAGTGGGGTCTATTAATAATAAAGTTGATCGGTTTTTAGATTTAAAAAACGTTGTGTTGCGAAAAAGGTGCTCCACCAAGTAATTAAAATTCCAACTATAAAGATGGAGCCAAACAAAGCACCAATAAACAATTGATTTTGAATCAAATCAAATTCAGGAAATGATTTATCCACATAATAGACGACTGCTCCCATACCAATAAGAGCTAAAAGTGAGCCGATAACTCCAAGCCGAATACTGCGCCAAATAAAAGGTCGGCGGATAAATTTTTTGGTCGCGCCCACCATTTGCATGGTCTTGATTGAAAAGCGTTTGGAATTCACTGCCAAACGAATGGAGCTACTTATTAAGAGTACTGCAATTCCCGTAAAAATTCCGCTGATGATTAAAATCCATAAACTCAAACGTTTTACATTGCTATTCATTAAAGACACAAGGTCTTTGTCATATTTAATATCTTCGACAAAGTTTTTTTTCATTGTGCTTTCTGTGATGCTGTCCAAGCGACGGGCGGTCACAAAGTCGGCTTTGAGGTTCACTTCAATCGAATTTTTCAAAGGATTGTAACCAACATCGTCTAAAAAATCTTCCCCATATTCTAATTTCATAAAATCCGCTGCAGACTCTTTTGAAATAAATTTTGTCTGTTTTACGTAGTCTGAAAATGCCAAACTTTTTTCGAGCTGTTTTATTTCAACTTCTTTAGAAGAGTCTTCTAAGTAGATGGTCAAAATGACCTGTTCTTTAAAATTATCAGAAACCGATTTTGCGTTGATCACCAACAACCCTAGGATTCCCAATAAAAATAGGACCAAAGCAATGCTAAGCACGACCGAAAAATAGGACGAAATTAAACGGCGTTTCTGATGTTTTTCAAAAGATGAACTCATAGCAAATGTCTTACGAATGTAAAAGTATAAAAAAACTTACTTAAATGGCTAGTAATTCCCTGAAAACAAATTAACATTTGCCTGCAGAGGTGTTTCGGGAAGCATAGTTTTTTACTTGCCAAATAAACCGTAAATTTGCGCCTATTAATGACGTTTATATGATGTACAATTTCAATGAAATTGAGGCCAAATGGCAAAAATACTGGGCAGAAAATAAAACTTTTCAAGCCGATAACCATTCCACGAAACCCAAATATTATGTCTTAGACATGTTTCCTTACCCTAGTGGTGCAGGGCTTCATGTGGGGCATCCCCTTGGTTATATTGCGTCTGATATTTACGCGCGCTACAAACGCCATAAAGGGTTCAATGTATTGCATCCGCAAGGGTATGATAGTTTCGGGTTGCCCGCAGAACAGTATGCCATCCAAACGGGGCAACACCCAGCGGTGACTACCGAATCAAATATAAAAACCTACCGAAGACAACTCGATCAAATGGGCTTTTCGTTTGATTGGTCAAGAGAAGTGCGAACATCTTCACCAGATTATTACAAATGGACCCAATGGATTTTTATCCAATTGTTTAATTCTTGGTATGATAATTCATCCAATAAAGCACAATCTATTGAGACACTAGAAACGTTATTTTCTACTCAAGGAAATGCAACAGTGGACGCCGTCTGTGATGAAGGGATCGAAGCGTTTAAGGCTGAAGAGTGGAATGCCTTTTCGTCGGAACGTCAACAACAAATTTTATTACAATACAGATTAACATATTTAGCAGAAACAGAAGTGAACTGGTGTCCAGAATTGGGAACCGTTTTAGCGAATGACGAAATCGTCAACGGCGTTTCCGAACGTGGTGGCTACCCTGTCATCCGAAAAAAAATGACCCAATGGAGCATGCGAATTTCAGCCTATGCCGAGCGTCTTTTACAGGGTCTTAACACCATCGATTGGACGGATGCTTTGAAAGAAAGTCAGCGAAATTGGATTGGAAAATCAGTAGGTGCTTCTGTGGTGTTTAACCTTAAAGAACACGCTTCAACGATTGAAGTGTTTACCACACGACCCGACACCATTTATGGCGTGTCGTTTATGACGCTTGCGCCTGAGCACGAATTGGTGAATCAGATTACCACCCCCGCTCAAAAATCAGCAGTGGACGCCTATGTGTTGGCAACTGCCAAACGCAGCGAACGCGATCGAATGGCAGATGTAAAAACCATTTCAGGTGTATTTACAGGAGCTTATGCCGAGCATCCCTTGACAAAAAAACCCGTTCCTGTTTGGGTAGGCGATTATGTTTTGGCAGGCTACGGAACAGGTGCTGTGATGTCAGTGCCCTGTGGAGACCAGCGCGATTATGATTTCGCGAAACATTTCAACATAGAAATTCCAAATATTTTTGAAGGCGTTGACATCAGTGAAGAAGCCTATACCGATAAAGCCAAGGCGATTATTGCTAACAGCGATTTTCTAAATGGACTCGAATATAAAGATGCCTCTAAAAAAGCCATTGAAACCTTAGAAGCAAAACAACATGGTTTAGGAAAAACAAATTACAGACTCCGAGATGCGGTATTTTCCAGACAGCGGTATTGGGGCGAACCCTTTCCTGTGTATTACGTGAATGGATTGCCACAAATGATTGCTGCAGAACATTTGCCAATCAGTTTGCCAGAAGTTGAAAAATATTTACCAACCGAAGAAGGCGAGCCGCCATTAGGTCGTGCCGATGTTTGGGCGTGGGACACCACTCTGAACAGTGTTGTAGCAAACAGTCAAATAGACCATCAAACCATCTTTCCATTAGAACTCAACACAATGCCTGGATGGGCGGGAAGTTCTTGGTATTTCAACAGGTATATGGACGCGCATAATTCCAACGAATTCGCAAGCTCTAAAGCTTTGAATTACTGGAAAGAAGTGGATTTGTATATAGGAGGTAGCGAGCATGCAACCGGACATTTGCTCTATGCGCGTTTTTGGCAAAAATTCCTGTTTGATTTAGGCGTTGTGCCTGTGGATGAGTTTGCTAAAAAACTGATCAATCAGGGAATGATTTTGGGAACGAGTGCGTTTGTAGGAAGAGTCGAAGGAACCAATACGTTTATGTCTGTAGATCAAATTACCACCGAATCTATTCAGTGGATTCATGCAGATGTATCTTTTGTAAATGCATCGGATGAATTAGATATAGAGGCGTTTAAATCTTGGAGAGAAGAGTTTAAAAATGCAGAGTTTATCTCGGACAGTGAAGGCCTTTTTAAAGTAAAAAGAGAGGTCGAAAAAATGTCTAAATCCAAATACAATGTCGTCAACCCCGATGCGATTTGCGAACAGTATGGCGCCGACTCCCTCCGTTTATACGAAATGTTTTTAGGGCCATTAGAACAATACAAACCGTGGAATACGTCTGGAATAACAGGCGTTCATAATTTTCTAAAAAAATTATGGAAACTATATATTAGTCAAGAAGGACTTAAAATCACAGAGATGGAGCCTTCAAAGGAGGATTTAAAAACCCTTCATAAAACCATTAAAAAAGTCACCGAAGACATCGAGAACTTCTCGTTTAACACCTCGGTCTCAACCTTTATGATTGCCGTGAATGAGCTCACCGCTCAAGGCTGTGTATCCAAAGAAATTTTGGAACCGCTATTGGTATTGATCGCGCCGTATGCACCACATATTGCAGAAGAATTATGGGCGCAGTTGGGACATTCAGAATCGATCACAACGGCTGAGTTTCCAGAATTTGACGCCAGTCACCTAGTGGAAAGCACTAAAGCCTATCCCATTTCCTTCAATGGTAAAATGCGATTTACGATCGAATTGTCATTGGATTTAAGCAAAGAGGACATAGAAACGGCTGTGATGGGGGACGAGAAAACCCTCGTACAATTAGATGGGCGCGTTCCGAAAAAAGTGATTGTTGTACCCGGTAAAATTGTAAACATTGTTGGATAATATAGATTCTATCGAAGTCATAGGGCTCATCGCAGCTTGCTTGACCACCTACGCGTTTTTGCCTCAAGTTTATAAAACGTGGAAAACAAAAGATGTATCAGGCTTTTCATTGCCTACCTTTTCTTTGTTTTTTATAGGCATTGTATTTTGGTTGGTGTATGGGGTTTTAAAAGACAGCCTGTCAATGATATTGGCAAATACGATTACTTTGGTGTCGTCATTTACCCTGTTGGTTTTTATTTATAAATTCAGAAAACGTTAAAATATATTGTCAATTTTTCAGTTTTAAAAATTGGTATTATTTTTGAGGACTTAATAAAAATAAACCTAAAACAAATATTATGGGAACCTACTATCTTATTCTTGGAGCCATTGCTTTAGTGAGCTGGCTTGTGAGTTCAACCTTAAAACGCAAATTTGCAACCTATTCAAAAATCCATTTACGCAACGGGATGAGTGGTGCTGAAATTGCTGAAAAAATGCTTTTAGATCATGGTATTAAAGATGTAAAAGTCGTCTCAACAGCGGGTCGCCTCACAGATCATTACAACCCCAGAGATAAAACAGTCAACCTAAGTGAAGCCGTTTATAACGAACGAAATGCTGCCGCTGCCGCAGTTGCTGCTCACGAATGTGGTCATGCAGTACAACATGCTCAAGCCTACAGTTGGTTACAATTGCGCTCAACTCTTGTGCCTGCTGTGAATATTTCCTCAAAATTATCCATGTGGTTGATTATCGGAGGTCTAATTTTAGGCTTTGGAGCGGGTGTTGGCTTGGGCTATTGGGTGGTTGTTTTGGGCTTTGTGTTGATGGCGGTTGCCACAGCGTTTAGTTTTGTTACCTTACCCGTAGAATACGATGCGAGTAACCGTGCATTGGCATGGTTGAAAAATAAACACATGTTGTCTCAAGAAGAATTTAAGGGCGCCGAAGATGCACTCAAGTGGGCGGCACGAACCTATTTAGTAGCAGCATTGGGGTCGCTTGCAACTTTAGTGTATTGGGGTTTACAAATTTTTGGAAGCGACTAGTTATATTTTAATTTGGCGATCAATTTGTTGATCTAACGAAATAAAGGTTTCTGTTCTTGAAACTCCTGAAATCGGTTGAATTTGTTTGTTTAAAACTGACATTAGGTGCTCATTGTCTTTACATAGAATTTTGATTAATACACTCCAATTTCCAGTGGTGTAATGGCATTCTATGACTTCAGAAATTCTTTTGAGCTGCTTGACAGCGTCTGAGTTATTTTTGGCTTTGTCTAAAAACACACCCACAAATGCCATGGTTGTATAGCCTAAAACTTTTGGATTCAACACAAACTTAGAACCTGCAATAAGTCCAGAGCTTTCTAATTTCCGCAGCCGTTGGTGAATGGCAGCACCTGAAATCCCAATAGAACGTGAAATTTCTAGCACAGGAGTTCTTGCATCTTTCATCAGTGCTCTTAGAATTGTTTTGTCAATACCGTCAATTTCTAGGGTTTTATTCATTTTTTACTCGAATTACTATTTTATAAACCAAAAGTATTCAAATTATTTCAATTTATAACTAAATTATTCATTTAAGGGGTTATATCCTAGGTATTCACTCTCTTTTTCGTTAAATATGACACCAAATTCTTTTAACTCATTTAATACAGGGGTGTAGAATTCTTTTTTAGTAGGTATTTGAACGCCATAGCTTTGTATTTTGTTGTTTAATATAGCTAAAGTAGCTATTGCAACGGGCAATCCTACGGTTTTTGCCATCGCAGTAAATGTTTGGTCTTCGCCAGTACAGACCATTGTTGCATCAATTTGATGTTTTTTACCATCCAATTCATAACCAAACTTGTGATACATCACAATCATGTCTTTGTCTTCTGGACTCAACGTCCAACTGTCTAAAAGTATTTTTTGAAGAATTTGTGCGGGCGTGGCATTTTTCAATACCACTTTTTTATTGGCATTAAAGACATCCAGTTCTTCTAGTTTCTCCCATACAATATCATCCTGATCAATTTTTAATTGATACCTTAATTTTAATTCTACAGAATCTGTAGGACTGTAAGGCAAAAACGAATTCACAAAACTTCGGTAGCTCATGTTTTCGCTATCTGCAATCGTATAGCTGTCATCCGTCATTCCAAGAACTACAAAAATTTGCCAAGCCCTGCTAAAACCAACCCGTCGAACCGTTCCTCTGTACAATGTCTTGATGTCTTCCAATCCATATACCTCTTGATATTTAAGCGAATCTCTATTGGCATAGGCCTCAAAGCGTCCGTAACCTTCTACTTCCAAAAACTCCGTACGCCTAAACAAGCGGTGGTAAGGGATGTATTTAAACTTTCCTTCTTGAAGGAACTTTGCAGCACCGCCTTGTCCCGCCAATACCACATTGCGAGGATTCCAAGTAAATTTATAATTCCAAAGGTTTGTGTCACTTTCAGGGGCCATCAAGCCTCCTGTAAAAGATTCAAAAAGAAGCATCTTTCCACCAGCCGCTCTAATGCGATCGATCACCTGCATTGCACTCATGTGATCAACCCCAGGGTCCAATCCAATCTCATTTAGAAATATTAAATTTTTAGCTTTTGCTTCTGTATCCAATGCCTTCATTTCTTCACTGACATAAGATGCTGTTACCAGATGTTTCCCGAATGCTAAGCAATCTTTTGCGACCTCTATATGAAATCTAGCAGGCAACATAGATACCACGATATCTGCATTTTGAACCGCCTTTTCGCGCGCGGCTTTGTCAAAAATATCAAGCTTAAGTGCGTTTGCATTGGCGTGGTTTCCAATCAATTTATCAGCATTTGAGATTACTAAATCACCAATGGTGATGTTTAAATTTTCTGAAATCGATTTATCTAAAAAATATTTTATAAGGTAAGATGCAGACTTGCCTGCTCCGATGATTAAAATGTTTCGCATATTGATGATAGATTCTTACTTTTGTGATTAGTTTGACGACTAAAGTAGAAAATATAATACTTTATAAAACAAAATGGACAGAAAAATATTTTTATTAGCGTGTGCTACAGGAGGACTTGGCGTTGTTTTAGGTGCTTTTGCCACGCATGGTTTGAAACCCTTGCTTAGTATTTCAGCATTTGAGAGCCTTAATACAGGCATTCGCTATCAAATGTACCATGCTTTTTTGTTGTTTTTTATTGGCATCACCACGCAGATCAAACCCAAACAAAAATCGATTTTGTTTAAACTCATTCTCATTGGTGTTTTGTTGTTTTCGGGTTCTATATATTTATTAGCGACCAATGATTTGACTTCCTTTAATTTTAAAGTTATTGGATTCATCACGCCTGTTGGAGGATTGTTTTTGATCACTTCATGGGTGCTTTTATTCAACTATTTTTTAAAAAAAAATAGTTTGTGAGAATTATTAGTAGTCCTTTTAAAATTATACAGTTCACGAAATTTTGTTTAAAAACAAATACAAAAAAAAGGCTGCCTTTTCGGACAGCCTTTTAATAAAAATAAATATAGGATTGCTTCTACAGAACAACTAACTTCTTCGTCACGGTTTTATTATCATCTTCAAGAGCGATGAACCTCATGGTATAAATACCAGTGGCTAAATTCAATTCAAGTGTACCTTTCCCTGAATTATCAGTAATGACTTTAGAAAGGTTCGTTTTTTGCCCAGTTATGGTATAAGCTTCAATTTTTAAATCTCCAATTCCTTTAGGATAAGTAAAATTAACAATCGTACTTGATGTCGGGTTTGGAAAGAATCGATATGAAAATTCACTATCAAATTCACCTTCAGGCGATTTATTAGATAAATTTTCTAAGGAATAAGCACCTCTATTTGAACTAGAACTTGATCTTTCACCAACAGTAGCTGTTAACCCGTTAACATAGAAGGTTTGTTTCCAGCTCGTGTAGTCTCGAGAAATAGCATCCATTAAAGAATACCCACTCTTGTAGTTTGACACAGATTTTGAAATTGCATATCGGTTGTTTCCATCTGGATTTATAGTTAGCATATAGTAACCATTGCTCTTTGGGAAAATTGAAAAAGTTTTTTCTTTATTATCTGTAATAGGGCCCTGTTTTAGATATTTAGTATTGTCTGCAGCGTTGATTTTTAGATATTTTTTTGATCTCTGTGATTTGATATAGAACTCATTTTCAAAATACACACCATATTGCCTAAGATTATAAGTATGGGTTTTATAATTATTTATAGGCTCTAGATCAAATTTTTGATTACTACCTCCATGCCAACTATATGTAATAATTGGAGCTTCATCACTCCACGAACCTCCAAAAACATCAAAGTATCTATAGTCATCCATACATTTTATATAATATGAGCCGTTTACGGCAAAATGTGATCCTGAAGCCCAATGGCTAAAATACTTAGCGTAAGGGTTTACTTTTGCTTTTAAAATTGAGACGGAGGATGTTCTTAGCTGTTCAGCAGTGAGCCCTTTTAAAGTTTCTCCTATAGAGCGTAGTTTTGATTTATCTTCATCAAAGAAAAAAGCCCACAAAACACTCGGATTATTATAGATGTCTTGATATACCCAGTTTTTAAAAGATTGCTCAGGAATATCAATTATTTGTGATGGAGTTTTACGATTTGATTTAAAACCGTTTATCGAAGTTTGAAAATGACTCTTTCGGTTGTCTAAGGAAGAATATATCAACCCCTTTTGAACTAAATCTGCAGTTCCCTCAATCCAAGCGATAGAAACATCTGGATGATACCCTCCAGCTTTTATGAATTTACCATCCAAAAAATGCCAAAATTCATGTCCTGCATTCCAAGTTGCCCATTGCCCATCAAGATCAAATCCATAAAAGAATAAATTGGCGGTATTATTTACAACACTAGGATCGCCTTCTAGGAAAAGCCCTCCATTTTTTGTGCTGATTCCAAAAAGAATACCAGCATGTTCACTATAATCGGCTTTGCTTTTGTGTACCCATACATTAAGTCTTGTGGTTCTGTCACCTGTAGCAGGGGTTAATTGGTTTTCCGCCCCAAAGATTTCTTTAAATATCCCCCAAGTCTTTAACAATTCTGTTTCTACCTGTACCAATTGTGCAGATGAGACGTTGCCTAATAGTTTTATGGTTATTTGATTATTATAGATGGTAAATTCTCGTGTTCTATAATAGAGAGAGCGCTCGATATTATCTTTCCAGTCACCAATGTCAAGGTCACTTTGATAATCAATAACACTGGATGACTTACCATAAATAGTTAGATATGAACTAGCGTTGTATATTCTATTCAAATTCATTAGCATAGTTTTTGCCTTCGTATAAAATTTGTTGTTTTTATCTTTCAAATAACGTCCTACTTCTGATATCGCATTGAGCAAATAAATACCACCCTTTAGTTTATTTCCTATATATTCAGCTTGGCTATATTGATATATATTTTGGTTAATGAAAAATTCAAATGCACTACAAAGATTATTAGTGTTGTCAACGTAACTTTCTGCTAAAATAAGTTTCTTATAATGTTCATAATGCCATGTTTGTGTTTTTAATAACAAGAGTTGAGCTTTATTACTTTTAGTAGAGGATGTGTAGTTGGATAGTTTTGACAGTTTATAAACGATTTTTGCTACAGTTTTACCAATATATGCATGTTGATTGTTATTCAAGTTTGAGAATCTATTTGTAAAACCACCATTGTTTAACTCTATAAATTCGGCTAAGAAGGTCAAAAGATCATTACTAGGTTCTGCCAATGCAGTTGTTGTGTTGAAATCCCAATTTATGAAGCTATAATAGTTGTCAGCTAAAGTTTTATAAAGTAAAGAAGATAACTTGGTTTTTAGAGTTACCTCATTCGGAGAGGTAACCTCATCATTGTAAAAAGAATAGGAGTCATAAAAATTGATATAACTACCAGCCCTCAAATAATAGACCAAACTAAGCATTTTTTTTAACTTGGCTGTTTCCCCCGGTGTCCAGCCAGTTGCCAAAGTTTTTAGTCTATCCGCTATATAATACATGTTTTTAGCTTTGTAAAATGAGCGCTTAGCATAATCATAGCCACTACTTAAATCAGCTCTATAAAAACAACTCTCATCCTGTGATTTAATTATTTGATTATATAGCGAATTGGAAGTATACAGGTAAACGGATAGGATGTTAAACCCACAACTACTTGCGGAATTGACATTAGAGCTCCTTGTTAATCCTTGGGAAGCACTGTTTAAACTGCTAATTGGAGGACTATCATTAATAGGGTAGTCAAATTGACATTCTGTGAAAGAAGTCGTGGTTTCGCCCCCAGGTCCTTCTACAGATTCTCTTTGGGCATTGATTAGTCCAGTCACACCAAAAATTAATGCTACTAAAACTAATCTCTTAATTGAAATTTGTGGTTTCATAAGTAATGTTTTTAAATATTAGTTGAAATAATAGGAAGAAAATTATTAAGGTCTAATTTTCATTTTCCTCAAATTATTATGGTTGCCCAACAATTTAAAGTAAATACGTTGCGTTATTGCATAATAATTAAATCGATGTATAGTCGATTTTAGGTCGGTTTTTTTAATATTATCACAATTACCTAACAATTTAAAGTACAACTGTAGACTTATGATAATTAAATCAATTTTAAAGTATAATTGATTTGGGTCTGTAAATTAAGCGGTGTTTAATACGCCAATCATGAAGGTCTAGCATCCTCATGATTAATTACTTAGCTAGTGTCAACATGCAAATCTAATGTTAAATTAAGCATCACATCAATAGTATATTGCCTTATAATAGTATAATATTATCCAATATACTTTAAATTGCTTTATGTTACAATTTTATAATTTTAACACTTCTTTGACAGTCATTTAATATTATTCAATACTTTTGTAGGATTAAATAATTTTGATATTCATGACACAACCACCACCTGCTACGAAAACGATTTCGTTAAACCCCTACGGTATAACGTCCTCAAAAGCACATTACCAACTATCCCCAAATCAACTTCACGCTCTTACAATTGCAAAAAAACAAGGCCTTGAATCCAGTTCAGGCGCCTTGGCAATCCAAACGGGCGAGTTTACAGGACGCTCCCCAAAAGACCGATTCATTGTTAAAGATGCCATTACCAAAGAGCGCATTTGGTGGGGAGATGTAAATATTCCATTCGCACCAGATGACTTTGACGCCCTCTATGCTAAAGTGACCAGTTATCTTTCTGGAAAAGAAATTTTTGTACGTGATAGTTACGCTTGCTCGGACCCTGCATACCGCACCAATATTCGAGTGATTAACGAATATCCTTGGAGTAATTATTTTGCCTATAATATGTTTTTAAGACCGACGGATTCTGAATTGAAAGATTTTGATCCGGAGTGGACGGTCATCAATTCCCCTGGTTTTATGGCGGATCCCAACAAGGACAGAACCCGTCAGCATAATTTTGCCATATTAAATTTTACAAAAAAAATAGCCCTTATTGGCGGTACTGGATATACAGGCGAAATCAAAAAAGGTATTTTTTCGGCTTTAAATTTTATACTTCCAGTATTCAAAAACACACTGCCCATGCATTGCAGTGCCAATGTTGGGAAAGACGGCGATACCTCCATCTTTTTTGGACTTTCAGGAACGGGAAAAACAACACTTTCTACCGACCATCACCGTCATTTAATTGGCGATGACGAACATGGCTGGACCAGTGAAAACACCATTTTTAACTTTGAAGGCGGTTGTTATGCTAAGGTCATAAATCTCTCTAGAGATAATGAACCTGAAATTTTCGATGCGATTAAAAAGGGTGCCATTTTAGAAAATGTTGTGATGGATGCGAACGGCAAGGTTGATTATTCAGACACCACCATTACTCAAAATACACGGGTAAGTTATCCGCTTGATTTTATCGATAATATTCAGCCCAATTCGATTGGCAAAAATCCTAAAAACATATTTTTCCTTACCGCCGATGCGTTTGGCGTGTTGCCTCCCATCTCTAAATTGACGCCTGGTCAAGCGGCTTATCACTTTATATCGGGTTATACCGCTAAAGTAGCAGGCACCGAGGCGGGGATTACGGAACCTGTTCCTAGTTTTTCTGCCTGTTTTGGAGCGCCTTTTATGCCTTTACATCCCACTAAATACGCTGAAATGTTGAGTGCCAAAATGAAAGCAACCGGCGTCAATGTTTGGTTGGTAAACACTGGATGGACTGGCGGCCCTTATGGTATTGGAACGCGCATGAAATTATCATTCACCCGTGCCATGATCAATGCAGCGATGGATGGCTCTTTAGAAGCCGCAAACAAAGATAATTATCACATCCATTCCGTTTTTGGAGTGCTTCAGCCTAGAGTGTGCCCCAATGTACCAACAGAAGTGTTGAGCCCTCGAAAAACATGGAAGAATGACGAAGGATTTTATAAAACGGCTCATAAATTAGCAGCCTCTTTTAAAACGAATTTCAAAAAATTTGAAAGCTATGCCAATGATGAAATCATGGCTGGAGGACCAAAAGTCTAATCTAATTTGGTTTTTATCTATTTAAAAAATAAAAAATTGTAATTTTAGGGTTCACAATGAACCAATGAGATATTTAGTTTTTGTCTTACTTTTCTGTTCTTTTTATTCATGTAATTATTATGAAAAAAAGAGACTCGATTCTGATACGATTTTAATGGAAGAATTAAAAACGTTCAATTGGAATGAAGTCGATCGCTACCCGAATTTTGAAAACTGTACGGATTCGATTGATTTTCAGGACAACAAAAAATGTTTTGAACAAACCATTACAACCCACATTTCTGAATATTTTAGCACCCAAAACATCATCGTAACGCAAACAGTGAGCGATACAATTACCATCGATTTGTTGGTATCCAATAGCGGTGAGATTCAAATCTCTCAAATTCAATCACAAGAATTGACCACACAACAAATCCCAGGTTTGGATTCCATTTTAGGTCGGAGTTTAAAAGGACTCCCAAAATTACACCCCGCGATTAAACGAAGTCAACAAGTGCAAACGGCATTTCAATTGCCAATAATTCTTAGAGTAGATTAATGCCAGAAGAAAAAATTATATTAGGGATTGACCCCGGAACCACGATTATGGGATTTGGATTGATTAAAGTCAAGGGAAAAACCATGGAGTTTTTACAATTGAACGAGTTACTACTTCAAAAGTACGACGATCATTATTTGAAACTCAAACTTATTTTTGAGCGTACCATTGAATTGATTGATACATTCCATCCCGACGAAATTGCGATTGAAGCTCCCTTTTTTGGTAAAAATGTTCAAAGTATGTTAAAGCTCGGAAGAGCGCAAGGCGTTGCCATGGCTGCCGGACTTTCGAGAGAAATTCCGATTACGGAGTATTCTCCTAAAAAAATCAAAATGGCTATTACTGGAAACGGAAATGCCAGTAAAGAACAAGTTGCTAAAATGCTGCAAAGCCTTTTAAGTTTAAAAGAATTGCCTAAAAACCTCGATTCAACCGATGGATTGGCGGCGGCGGTTTGTCATTTTTATAACCAAGGAAAAGTCACTGGTGGTAAAAGTTACACCGGTTGGAGTGCCTTTGTGAAGCAAAACGAAAGCAGAGTTAAAAAATAAACCCCCTATTATGGACATAGAAGCCCTCAAATATCCTATTGGAAAACCGAAGATTCCCGCCAAAATTGAACCCGCGCATATCCAAGACTGGATATTGACGATCCAACAGTTTCCTTCGTTGCTGACTAAAGAAGTGATGCAGCTTACAGACACCGAACTTTGTTATAAATACCGCCCAGAGGGTTGGACCATTCAACAAGTGGTTGGACATTGTATCGATAGCCACATGAACAGCATCATCCGTTTTAAATTGGCATTGACCGAAGACAACCCCACCATTAAACCTTATGACGAGGCTCCGTGGGCAGAGCTGTCTGACACCTTAAATTTTAGTGTTAAAAGCGCAACCACACTTTTGGCTGGAATCCATCAGCGGTGGGTGTTTTTATTAGAACAATTAGAGACCGCACAGCTAAAAAGAGCCTATCTCCATCCTGAGGGGAATGAACTGGTTACTTTGGAAGAAGGCTTAGCAATTTACGCTTGGCATTGCAATCATCATTTACAACACATTGTCAATGCGAAAGCATTCAAATATTAATTTAAAAATTTCACTTTAGTGTCTGGTATTTATATCCACATTCCGTTTTGTAAAAAAGCCTGTCACTATTGTAACTTTCATTTTTCGACGAATCAAAATTCCAAATCGGCATTTATCAAAGCGGTTTGTAAAGAGCTGATGCTCCGCAAATCGGAATACGCATCCGAAGAAATTCAATCCATTTACTTCGGAGGTGGCACTCCAACCGTGTTAGAAGTTTCGGAGCTTGACGCAATTCTTCAGACGGTTTACGAACATTACAACGTGTCTGATACGCCTGAAATCACCCTTGAAGCCAACCCAGATGATCTGGGTACAGAAAAAATAAAAGCACTTTCACAAACAAAAATCAACCGATTGAGCATCGGCATTCAATCCTTTCATGAGTCTGATTTAACAGCTATGAACAGAGCGCACAACGCTGACGAGGCTAAAAAATGTTTAGAAATTGCCACAACCTATTTTGATAATATCACCATCGATTTAATGTTTGGAATGCCCACAATGTCAGTTGCACTGTGGCGCCAAAATTTACAAACTGCTTTTGGATTTGGAATCAAACACCTGTCTTGTTACGCCCTCACCGTAGAGCCAAAGACTGCCTTGGAGCATTTTATCAATAAAGGAAGTCATCCCCCAATGGATGATGAGTTGGCAGCCAAACATTTTGAGGTTTTGCTACAAGAAACTGCCACACAAGGATTGACCCATTATGAAACCTGTAGTTTTGGACATCTTGACTATTTTTCAAGACACAATACAAGTTATTGGTTGGGGAAAACCTATATGGGTGTGGGGCCGTCGGCACATTCGTTTGATGGTGTCCAAAGAAGTTGGAATATTTCTAACAATTCCAAATACATAAAATCATTGGAAGCCGATCTGCGGCCGTATGAGTCGGAAGTTTTATCTGTTGAAAATAGATTCAACGAATACATCATGACCGGTTTGCGAACCATCTGGGGCGTTTCTCTTGAAAAAATTGAAACTGATTTTGGGGTAAAAATTAAAACTCAATTGCTTGAGAACTCAAAAAAATTCAGAGCCTCAAAAACCCTTATTTTAGAAGAGAATCATTTAAAAATCACAAGAACTGGGAAATTTCTTTCGGACGGCATTGCCTCCGATTTGTTTTTAGTGTAATTAAATTTATTAAATTTACGTAAAGCATAATTTTTTTATGAAAGCAATTATTCAAGCCAACAGCCGTACTTACACCATTTATATCGATCAGCCTTTGGATATTTCTATTCCATTTCGTGCGTCTAAAGAGAATGTAAATGCATGGTATTTGCCACCGCCTAAAATATATCCAGCCAAAGTGAAGGAATGGACTGGAAGTGTCAAAGAAGGTGCTGCGGTTAATTTTAATACCATCGAATTTAATCCGCATGCGCATGGAACGCACACCGAATGTGTGGGACATATCACTGAGGAAGTTCACACAATTAATGCCTGTTTGACTCAATTTTTGTTTGTGGCGGAAGTCATAACCGTGGTTCCAGAATCTTTAGATGGCGATTTTATTATTTCCGAAAAACAACTGCGCTATGCGATAGGCAACAAAAAAAGAGAAGCGGTGGTGATCCGAACACTTCCCAATACAACGGATAAACTGAACCGACAATACGCGCATACAAATCCGCCTTACCTTACGGAAGCCGCGGCTATTTACCTTCGTGAAAAGGGGGTGAAGCACTTATTAGTAGATACCCCAAGTGTGGATAAAGAAAAGGACGATGGACAGCTTTTGGCGCATAAAGCCTTTTGGAATGTTGACGGCGAAATGCGCATGGATGCAACGATCACGGAGCTGATTTATGTCCCGAATTCAGTGTTGGATGGGAAGTATATTTTAAATATTTTAATTGCACCCTTTGAAAATGATGCCTCGCCCAGCAAGCCAATTCTATACAAATTATACGATAAAGAAACCCCAAAACCCTGATGATACCCATTGATGCCATCCAATCCTTTTGTTTAAAAAAAGAACAATCCACCGAAGAATTTCCTTTTGATGAAAGCACCTTGGTGTATAAGGTTTTAGGAAAAATATTTGCACTGTGCCCATTGGAAGCGTGGGAGCAAGGCAAGCCCTCTATTACCTTGAAATGCGACCCCGACTATGCCGACGAACTCCGCAACGATTACGATTCCATTCACTCTGGGTTTCACACCAATAAAAGACATTGGAACACCATTTATTTGAGTAACTGCAGTTTTTCCCCTGAGTTTCTTTTTGAACTGATTGACCATAGCTATGCCATGGTGGTTAAAAATATGCCCAAAAAATTAAGCAGTCAACTCAAATCAACTTCTTAAAGTCTGAAGGACTCAGCGTTGTGACGGTTTTGAATTGCTTGTTAAAATTTGAAATATTTTTAAATCCACACTGATAGGCCACATCAAAAATTCGTAGGTCCTTGTGTTTTCGGATCAGTTTACAGGCATGCTCCACACGGATTTCTTTTAAAAATTCAAAATAGGTTTTATTGGTTACTTTTTTAAAATATTTACAAAACGAATTTTTAGTCATGGCGGCCACTTGCGCCACGGCTTCAAGAGACACCTCTTTGTCGTAATTTTCAAAGGTATATTCCAACACATCGGTCATTCTTTTTCCTTCAGTAGGGCTGTATTTTCTGTCATAAATAAGAGAGGATAAACGTTGGTGTTCTGCGGTGGATAGTATTTTCAGAAGTTCCAAAAACACCATAAACCGCTGGAGTTTGGTGGCTTTATGAATTTTAGAAAATAATTTTGATGCGATATTTGTGGACGCGATGAGTTTAAACCCATAGCTTGATTTCTCAAAAAAGGAACGCAATTCTTGGGATACTTCCAAGTCAAAAAAATCAGTTCCAAAAGAATTTTTGGTAAAAAAAAGGGATCGCATTTTTGAGATGGACGACGCCCCCACATCGGATTTAAAAACATGGGGCATAAAACCTCCAATCACAATCACATCGCCTTTTTTATAGTGGTTTATGGAATCTCCAACCACAAGTGTGCCTTCACCACGGAGGATATGACATATTTGAATTTCTTCGTGTTGGTGCAATTTTTCATAGAAAAATGGCCCTTGATCTTGTTGGTAGATGAGGGTTGATTCTTTTGTTTTGGGAATGATAAAAGAAACAATGTTCATGCTTCAAAGTAACTAAATAATATTCTAATATAGAAAGTATTTATTAAATATGGATAATATAGTATTACTAATTGATTAAAATGGTTCATATTTTTTTTAAAAAAGGAATTAATTTTATCTTCTCAAATTAATAAACAAAATAGTATGAAGACTATAAAATGGGAAGGCGTAATGCCTGCGGTGACTACCAAATTCACTAAAGATGATGCGTTGGATCTATCGATGTTCGCAACCAATATCAAAGCACAATTGGACGCCGGGGTACACGGAATTGTATTAGGCGGTACTTTAGGTGAAGCCAGTACGCTTTTGAAATCAGAAAAAAAGACCTTGATTGAAACCACTGTTGAATTGGTAAATAATAAGGTACCTGTATTAATGAATGTCGCGGAGCAATCTACCAAAGCGGCGATTCTTGCAGCGGAAGCGGCAGAACAACAAGGCGCCAATGGATTGATGCTATTGCCACCCATGCGCTATACGGCTTGTTCAAAAGAAACGGTGGCGTATATTTCTGAAGTTGCTAAAAGCACGTCTTTACCTCTCTTAATATATAACAACCCTGTCGATTATAAAATTGAAATTACCTTAGAGATGTTTGACGAGCTACTTAAACATGACAACATTCAAGCAGTGAAAGAATCGACTCGAGACATTACAAACGTGACCCGCATGATCAACCAATTTGGGGACCGTCTCAAAATCATGACGGGCGTGGATACCCTCGCTCTAGAGAGTTTAATCATGGGAGCGAACGGCTGGATTGCAGGACTTGTGTGTGCATTCCCCAAAGAAACGGTCGCCATTTATGAACTTCAAAAAGCTGGGAGAATTCAAGAAGCCATCGCCTTGTACCGTTGGTTTATGCCCTTGTTAGAGTTGGATATTAATGCTAAATTAGTGCAAAATATAAAGTTAGCAGAAGTATATACTGAAATCGGTACCGAATTTGTAAGACCTCCACGCCTCCCTTTATTTGGTGCGGAACGCACCAAAGTTCAACACATTATAGAGACGGCTTTAAAATCAAGACCAACGCTGCCAAATTATTAACGTCTAAAATTAGATTTATGGAATTAGGAAAAAATCATATTGGATTTACATATACTGCCACAGGCGGTAAAACATTCACCACATTCAACCCAAAATTAAATCAGGCCAACGACCTTACTTTTACGGAAGCGACCTCTGAAGAAATAGATGTCGCTGTTGCACTCGCAGCCGTAGCTTTCGACGCTTATAAAAATACTTCAAGCAAAGAAAGGGCTCAATTTTTAAATGCTATTGCAGAGGAAATTTTAGCTCTTGACGACACTTTAATTCAGATGTATTGTCAAGAAACAGGACTTCCAGAAGGCCGTGCAAAAGGCGAACGCGGACGTACTATATTTCAATTGCAAAGCTTTGCGAATTTAGTGTCCGAAGGGTCTTGGGTAGATGCCACTATTGATGTTGCCAATCCAGAGCGTACGCCCTTTCCAAAATTAGACATCCGAAGACTGGATATTCCTTTGGGACCTGTTGTTGTGTTTGGAGCGAGTAATTTCCCGTTAGCCTATTCCACGGCTGGAGGCGACACAGCGTCTGCGCTCGCCGCAGGCTGTCCGGTCATTGTAAAATCCCATCCAATGCATGCAGGAACTGGAAGCTTGGTGGCGGAAGCCATTATTAAGGCAGCCAAAAAAACAGGCATGCCAGACGGCGTGTTTTCAAATTTAAACAGCAGCGGTATCGAAGTAGGACAGCAATTGGTGTCACACCCCAAAGTGAAAGCGGTAGGATTTACGGGCAGTATTCGTGGGGGACGTGCCTTGCTTGATTTGGCGGCACAACGTCCAGAACCGATTCCTGTATTTGCTGAAATGGGAAGTATCAATCCTGTTGTCATGCTGCATGAAGAACTCGAAAAAAACACAGCCTCTTGGGCAGAAGCCTACGCACAATCGATCTCCTTAGCAGCAGGGCAATTTTGTACGCAACCGGGGTTAATTTTAAGTTTAAAAGGGGAAGTGTTTACAAACTTCACGAATCATTTAGTAGCTGAAATTGAAAAAATAGACGCCAATTGTATGTTGCATCCTGCTATTTTTGAAGGATTTCAATCGAACAAAAACACATCTCAATCACAATCAGGACTTGAGGTTTTGACAGATGACAGCTCTTCGGAGACTCCTAATTTTGCAGGATCAAGTCTTTCACGCATTGATGGCGATGCGTTTTTAAAGAACCATATTTTACATCAAGAAGTCTTTGGGCCTTACACGCTTCTTGTAGAGTGCGAATCTTTGGCACAAATGCAAACAATCATCACAAATTTAGAAGGGCAGTTGACGGCCTCATTAATTGCGACCGAAGCAGAAGCAAAAGCCAATTTTGAAATCATTGAAGCACTTCAAAACCGTGTGGGGCGTCTAGCTTTTAACGGTGTTCCAACAGGAGTAGAAGTTTGTAATTCGATGGTGCATGGCGGGCCTTATCCAGCGTCCACAGACAGTCGTTTTTCTGCCGTTGGAGTCCACGCCATTAAGCGATGGGTGCGTCCTTTTAGCTTTCAGAATTTTCCAGACAGTTTACTTCCGGAAGCCTTAAAAGAACAAAATCCATTGGATATCAAGCAAACACGTATTTAATTTTAAATTTCAATGAGCAAAGCTGAATTCAAATGTATTGATGCCCATACTTGTGGAAACCCCGTTCGGGTGGTGACCACAGGTCATCCTCCTTTGGTAGGCGCCAATATGAGTGAAAAACGTCAGCATTTTCTCAATGAATTTGACTGGATCCGAAAAGGCTTGATGTTTGAACCCAGAGGTCATGATGTTATGAGTGGTAGTTTTTTGTATCCACCACAGGACCCTTCCAACGATGTTGCAATCTTATTTATTGAAACTTCGGGATGTTTGCCAATGTGCGGTCATGGAACGATTGGTTCCATAACAGTCGCTATTGAAGCAGGACTCATCACTCCAAAAATTCCTGGGAAGGTAAAAATGGAAGCTCCCGCGGGACTCGTGGATATTGAGTACTCACAAGTAGGAACGAAAGTAGAGTGGGTAAAAATCACAAATGTTAAAAGTTATTTAGCAAAAGAGGCCTTGAGTATCGAAGATCCAAATTTAGGCCTTTTGGCTTTTGATGTGGCGTATGGGGGGAATTTTTATGCCATTGTGGACCCTCAAGAAAATTTTTCGGGCGTTCAAGATTTTACGGCTTCAGAACTGATTGGAATTTCTCAAAAATTACGAAAACAGATCAATTTAAAATTTCCAAATGAATTTATACACTCCGAGAACTCTACGATCAATGGGGTGTCTCATCTGCTTTGGACAGGAACGCCTTTGAACCCAAATTCATCGGGGCGCAATGCGGTATTTTATGGTGATAAAGCGATTGATAGAAGCCCTTGTGGGACTGGAACTTCTGCACGGATGGCGCAGCTGTATGCCAAAGGACAATTAAGATTGGGAGAAAAATTCATTCATGAAAGTTATATAGGAAGTACATTTACGGGCTGTATAGAGGCAGTCACTTCTGTTGGAGATTACAAGGCGATTGTGCCAAGTATTCAAGGTTGGGCACGGATTTATGGATATAATACGATTAGTATTGATTCCGACGATCCGTATGCACATGGATTTCAAGTTTTATAGCGATGCAAAAAAAAGTCACAATTATTGGAGGAGGCATCATAGGGTTGAGTACGGCGTATTTTCTTCAAAAGGAAGGCTGTGAGGTTACCATTATCGATCGCTCTAATATGGATAGCGGTGCTTCTTATACCAATGCGGGTTATATATGCCCAAGTCATTTTATTCCTTTAGCAGCTCCAGGCGTTGTGCGCAGTGGACTGCGTTGGATGTTGGATGCTTCCAGTCCCTTATATATAAAACCAAGTTTGAACAGTGATTTTTTAAAATGGGTGTGGGCTTTCAATAAATCGGCGACTTCAAGTCACGTCCAAAAAAATGCCATTCACCTTCGAGATTTTACAGTGTTCAGCCAAGAATTATTTCAGAGTATCAAAAAAGAGGAACAATTTTCATTTCAGTACGATAAAAAAGGACTGTTGATGTTGTGTCAAACGGAGCGGCAATTGGAAAAAGAATTGGAGATTCTCACCCTAGCAAAGAGTCTCAACGTTCACGCGAAGGAAATTTCCAAAGACGAACTTAAAATTCTAGAACCATCTATTGAGATTAACGGCGTTGGAGGGGTTTATTTTAAAAATGATCATCATACCACACCGAGTGTTTTTATGCAGCAACTGAAAGCTCATTTAAAGTCCAAAGGCGTCCGTATGTTTACCAATGAAACGGTTGTTGATTTTAAGATGAAACAGGGTAATATAGACAGTGTAGTCACGGACAAACAAACACTTCATTCCGATGAATTTGTGATGGCTTCGGGCTCTTGGTCGGCAGATTTATGTAAGAAATTAGGTTTAAAATTACTGCTTCAAGCAGGGAAGGGGTATAGCATGAATACGCAACTTTCAACCGGAATTAGCATCCCTACTATTTTAGCGGAAGCGAAGATTGCCGTGACGCCTATGGATGGTTTTACACGTTTTGCAGGGACGATGGAAATCGCGGGCATCAATCAGACTATAAACAGAAAAAGGGTGGAAGTCATTGCGAAAGCTGCGACTCACTATTATCCATCCATTCAATTATCAGTCCAAGAAATTGAGGCGGCCACATGTGGACTTCGTCCGCTTTCTCCAGATGGATTGCCGTATTTAGGGAAGCCACAGTCTTGCGAGAATATGACTATTGCGACAGGGCACGCCATGTTGGGTTGGACCTTAGGTCCTGGTACGGGGAAATTAGTTTCGGAACTCATCCTCAATAAAAAAACATCCTTAGAGCTAAGTCCTTACCATCCTAACAGGAGATTTTAATAGCTGACAAAATATAGTTTTTTACTAAACTTTATGTAGTTTTGAAAAAAACCAATATTATAACTTTATGAAGCAGTTACTTTTAAGTCTTAGTATTTGTGTGATCAGTACGCTGTCTGCACAAACAGAATTAGACCTCATTAATTCCGTTAGTTTAGATTCTCTTAGCCAAACGGTTCAGGAATTTACGGGTGAAATCGCAACGAATGTTGGGGGTAATAGTGTTACGATATTGAATAGAGGGCAAGCCAATAATGACCTTGCGGGTGATTTTTTGGTTGACAAATTCAATGCGATGGACAATCTCACTGTAAATGATCAGGCTTTTAATACCAACGGACGTAATATCATTGCGACGCAGTTAGGGAAAACCAATCCAAATGATATTTACATTATCTGTGCACATTACGATTCGGTGGCAGACTATTGTGCCGATGACAATGCTTCTGGAACGGCAACCGTCTTAGAAATTGCACGTATTTTATCGACTCAATGTATGGACAATACGATCATTTATGCCTTGTGGGATGAAGAAGAAATAGGACTTAGAGGAGCTAGTTTTTATGCCACGCAAGCAAATACCAATGGAGATAACATATTGGGTGTTTTAAACATTGATATGATGGGGTATGATGGTGATAACGACGATGATTTTGATATTGATGTGCGTCCTATTGCAAATTCTCTAGCAATGAAAGATGACTTGGTAGGTTTGTTAGCCACCTATGGTTTTAATTTAAACGTTAATGTGGTGAACCCTGGAACGCCAGCTAGTGATCATGCACGTTTTTGGGATCAAGGATTTTCTGCGGTGCTGGTTGGGGAGTCTTGGGAAAATAACGATCAAACGCCTCACTACCATTCTTCTGGCGATCGATATAGTACGTTGGATTTGCCCTATTTTCACGAGATTGCAAAACTGATTATGTCTTATATGGTCACCAAAGGGAGTTTGGTGTCTGTTGACAATTCACTCACGATGAGTTCTACGACTTTAACCTCAAATATGGGCAATGCCAGTTATCGATGGTTTGATTGTAGCACGAATCTTCCACTAACTTCCGAGGTGAGTCAATCCTTTTCGCCTACTGCAAGTGGTAGTTACGCTGTTGAAGTGACTGTAGGGTCTTGTACGGAATTAAGTTCTTGTGTTGATTTCACATCCTTAGATGCGGATACTTTCAAATTAAATATGATTAAAATCTATTCAAATCCTACTTCGTCAATACTCCATATTGAACATTCTTTGAATGACGATTTGGCGTTTGAGTTATTCTCGATAGAAGGCAAAAAAGTACTCGAAACAATTTTAACAGAAAAACGCACAAAAGTGAATATGAGTCAATTTACCCTAGGGGCGTATTTTGTACGTATTACTCAAGACAAAAAAGTGTTCTCACAAAAAATAGTGATTGGTAAGTAGCTTACAATCTGTTTAAAAATTTATGACTGAAGCTCGGTAAAATATTTATAAAACAGCGGAATTGTTTCGATCCCTTTAAAGTAATTGAAAAGTCCAAAATGTTCGTTAGGGGAGTGGATGGCATCACTGTCCAATCCAAATCCCATCAAAATGGTTTTACTCTTTAATTCTTTTTCAAATAAGGCCACAATAGGAATACTTCCCCCGCCACGTTGTGGGATGGGTGCAGTGCCAAAAGTGTCTTTATAAGCCATCGCAGCGGCTTTGTATCCAATCGTATCGATAGGAGTTACATAGCCCTGACCACCATGATGTGGAGTTACTTTTACAGTCACCCCTTCTGGAGCAATGCTTTCAAAATGGGATTTAAAAAGCAGTGTAATTTCCTCACAATCCTGATTAGGAACTAAGCGCATTGATATTTTTGCATAAGCTTTGCTCGCAATAACGGTTTTGGCGCCTTCACCGGTATAGCCACCCCAAATTCCATTCACATCTAGTGTGGGACGAATGGAGTTGCGTTCGTTGGTTGAATAGCCTTTTTCGCCATAGACGGCATTGATTTTTAAAGAATCTTTATAGGCCTCTAATGAAAACGGTGCCTTTGCCATTTCTGCGCGTTCTTCGTCTGATAAATCTTCGACTTTATCATAAAAACCAGGAATGGTAATATGATTGTTTTCATCGTGTAAAGAGGCGATCATTTTTGCCAATACATTGATTGGGTTTGCGACGGCTCCTCCGTAAATCCCAGAGTGTAAGTCTCTATTTGGACCTGTGACTTCAACTTCTACATAGCTCAAGCCTCGCAGCCCTGTTGTGATGGAGGGTGTGTCTTTCGCAATCATTCCGGTGTCCGAAATTAGGATGACATCATTTTTTAGTTTGGTGGTGTTGTTTTTAACAAACTCAGCTAGATTTTCACTGCCAACTTCTTCTTCGCCTTCAATCATAAACTTAACGTTACACGGCAATTGATCTGTTGAGGTCATAAATTCAAGGGCTTTGACGTGCATATACATTTGACCTTTATCGTCACACGCACCCCGTGCAAAAATGGCACCTTCGGGATGGAGTTTGGTTTTTTTAATGATGGGTTCAAAAGCGGGGGCATCCCATAATTCAATCGGATCTGCGGGTTGCACATCATAATGACCATATACCAAAATCGTTGGAAGCTTAGGGTCTATCAGTTTTTCGCCATAAACAATAGGAAATCCTTTGGTTTGACAAATTTCTATGGTATCGCAACCAGCTTTTTTTAGACTGTCAGCTACAAAATCGGCTGCTTTAAACACATCTTTACTGAAGGCAGAATCTGCACTCACCGATGGGATTCTAAGAAGTTCGAAAAGCTCTTGAACGAAGCGATCTTTATTTGAGTTGAGATAAGATTGTAGTGAGTTCATAGTTTTTAAATTTGTGAATGTAAATCTACGAAAATCCTCTCAAATAAATATTTCTATCTACTATTTGTATTTATAAACTATTGTTTATATTTGCGCCCTATTATAAGGCATGTTTAGCGGGCGTGGTGGAATTGGTAGACACGCTAGACTTAGGATCTAGTGCCGCAAGGTGTGGGAGTTCGAGTCTCCCCGCCCGCACTAAACAACAAAAAAGCTTCTCATTTTGAGAAGCTTTTTTGTTTAATAAGTACTTTAAGTTTAAGCTTGTAGTAATTCTTCTTCAAGTGCAATCGCTCTTTGAAACAAAACATTGTTCTCTTTATGGATGTGTAAGTGAAGGTCTTCATCAAATTCTTTAAGCATGCCAAAAGCAACACGGTATGTATTACAGCCATCTGCTGGTACGTTGTAATTATTTGCTAAGGCTGCAATTTCTCTGAAGGCTTCCCCTTCAAAATCATGTTCTTCATCCATTTTACTAATGGGGTTTTTTATTGTTTCAAAAGTAGGAGTTGCTAATTGGATATTTTTCCGTTTTGCCTTGGCCATTTTTCTAATGTATGGAAATAATATGAGTTCTTCTTTTTTCATATGCATGACCAATTGTCCAGTAGCATCTTTGAATATTGTATTGATTTTTGAGAGCTCTGGATGTTTTTTTCCGTGAGCAGATTCAATTTTGTCTAAGTATTCTTTTATTACGGGAATTTTTGCTTCAACGTATCCGTGGTGTTTTGTCTCCACGTGATCTGCAAGCTCATCGAGAGGCCAATTCCGATAGTCTGAGGCGTGTTGCTCCCTTTCGTTTTGTTCAAAAAACGCATTCACGGATTGTAGGAGTGTTTCAGAATCGGCACTAGAAAGGTGTTCTTTGTCACAAGCCTCCTCTATAGTTTGTTGTCCGCCACAACAGAAATCAATGTTGTGTTTTTTAAAAATTTCTGCTGTTTTGTAATTGTCGGCAACGATATCGCCGACGATACTTTTTGATGTGATCTTCATAATTTGGGTTTTTTAAGTTATTGTTTTTTAGTTTTACATAAATCCGAGTAAGAGTAATGCTTCGTCACTCATTAGTATTTTATCCCAAGGGGGGTCCCAAGTGAGTTCCACAGTCGTTTTTTTTATAAAATCAAGTTCTGAGACACGCTCTCTTACTTCGTCCACAATCATTCCTGCCATGGCACAAGAAGGTGAGGTGAGTGTCATCAAAATTTCAACGCGATCTTCTGCTAAAATTTTGCAATCATAAATAAGACCTAAGTCATAGACGTTGACTGGGATTTCGGGGTCATATACCATTTTTAGTTGATCGATGATTTGATTTTCTTTTTCTAAGTTTTCCATTTCTCCCCTTTTTACTTAGTTATATGATTTCTTTAAAGACGGCGCCATTCGTTTTATGATCTAGGATAATTTGACAGGCCAATCTGTTTTTTGTGGTTGCATTATGAACCTTAAGGGTGTGCTTTTCTTGTGTGCTTATAGGCTGTTTTTCAAAGCCTTTTATCACTTCAACAATACAAGTTCCGCACAATCCTTTTCCTTTACATTCACCAATTTCTGAATAATAGGAGTTGGTTATCAGTTCCATTAAACTAGGATATTCCAATCGTTTATATTTTAAAGCATGTATTTTATTATCTAAATCTATAACGTTTACGATCATTTTAGTGCCCTTTAAAATCTTCATCACGAAAGAAACATGGGTCTCCCCAATTTTTTAATTCATCTGTTGACCAGACCGATGGAAAGAAGATGCGACGTTGATTTTTAGGGTGTAAGTATTTTTTCCATTCTGAACCCCCTGTGGCTTCTTTCCTTTCTCCTTTGGAATCTAGATAATAAGAAGCGGTTTCCAAATGAACGATAGGCCATTTTATATTATATAAATAATCAAAAGTTCGCATTAGATTAATGAGTTCTTCTGATGGGGATTTGATACTTTCAAACCGATCCTTGAGTGTTTTATTTCTGAAATCCTTAGCGAGTTGTAAAAGTTTAGCGCCATACTTTTCTTCGAACTGACGAAGGGTGAGCGTTTTATTTCCAGTCCTAGGGTTGGTGCCTGCTGCTTTCCAGTATTGCAGTTCCATTAAGTCTTCAATACGACTTTCTTTGGTAATCTTATTTTTCTGTGGAATTAAATTTTCTAGAGAGGTACTACGCAGTTCAATGTATCTAAATTGAGCACTTTGAAAACCACTGGCAGGAGCGAGAGCACTTCTAAAAGTGTTATAATCATCATAGTCCATACCATGTCGCATTATAGCAAACGAATTGATGAGCATTTGTGTGTAACGGTTGATTCTCTGTAATTTTGAAATAAAGAGTTCTTCATCAACCTCATTGTTTTCTGTCAACTTTTTTATCTCATTGAGTACGAGTTTTAACATAAGTTCCGTTAGTTGATGATAGATGATGAAGACTTCTTCATCTTCAAAATGTGTTTTAGGATTTTGCAACGATAGAAGCGTATCCAGCTGGATATAACTCCAGTAGTCTGTTTCCTTGGTGTGCAGAATCCCTTTTAAATACGTAGAAGAATTCTCTCCTAGATTTGTGTATTTGTCTTCTAGTGATTGATAAATTTTTGTGTTATCCATTGTGTTTTTTTAAGGTTAAGTGTGAGAAAATGAGGAGTGCAATTACTTTTAATACTTCTAAAAAAATATAATAAATATGAAAAAAGGAAGTGGTTGGAGGGTTCCCACTTATAATCATTTCAGCACGTTGATTAAGGGCTGGTAGCAAATAAAATGTTTGAATGAGTAAAATCACCATCAGCCATACAAGTATGTTTACAAGGTGTTTTCTTTGTAGTGACTGTTTTCGGAATGTTAAAATGCCGATAACTAGTAAAAATAATAATTCAACTTTATTTAATGCAAAAAAGATGAGTTTACCAACGCTCAAACCAATTGCTAGCGTCACCCCTTCTGCTTGAAATTTTAGCCATGCTTCCATAAACGAGATGGAAAGTACAAAACCTAGCCATAGAAGCGGGATTGAGATCGTTAGTTTATTGCTTAGTGTCATTTCTAATGTTTCTAGAAGATTTAATTTCTATTGATGTGTTGATGTTTAAAAACTGTGACGACTCAATTTATACATGAACATTTCGGCCATTTTAGAAGCTCTCCATTTTGCTTCCTCAGCAAGCTTGCCTTCAAAATTTTTATCCATTGAATTGTTGAAGTGAAATACCCAACGCTCAAAATGCTGTGCTTCTATGGGTAGTTTTCTGTGCGGCACAAATGGAGATCCCTTGTAAGCGATTTCGTGTAAAAGAACAGTTTGCCAAAAACGGTACATGGTGTCTAAGTGTTTCGTCCAATTATCTTTAATGACGCCATTGAAAATGGGGCCTAAAAGGTTATCTTTTCGTACTTCTCCGTAGAAGGTGTCTACCATTAATTCTATGTCTTTTCTGTTAATAATATCGTTCATTAAAAAAATGATTTATAAGTGTTCATATTCCAGTGTGTTATAAAGTAAAATACAGCAAAACTGACAAATACAATGATACACGCCCAAACCCATGAAGGAATGGCTTTTGGTGTTTCTGAACCTCTAATTATAAAGGATTCGGAAGTCTCACTGCCATAGGCATTAATTAGAATGGCTGTATTTGATTCTATGATTTCATGATCTTTCAGTCCTACGACGGCTATTTCAGGACCATTGCGTACTTCAAAAGGAATGATCCTTACACTTTGAATTCCACTTGACGAAATGGCGTTGATTTTTAGTTCGTGCTTGCCATCTGGTATTTTCGTAGTGTCAAGCACGAGTTTTACGGGAGGTTCAAACACTCCAAAGGGTATTTTCTCATTATCGAGAAGGACACTTACTTTTCTTTTATTTATCATTATTCAGAAAAATTAGAATCATTTAAAATGAGGTTTTTGATGTGGTCTCGATTGTTTTCTTTTGGTTTGACCAAATATTTCACACTCATTATTAGCGTGTATCCGACAATTACAGCAGCACTGTACATTATGAAATAGTCTATATTTCCTTGAGGGCCTTCACCATGAGTAAGGTTTTCAAACCCTTTTGGCTGTTTGGCTTTACACACCTCACATGCGAAGCCTGCATTGCTCATTACTAGTGCGATAATTATTATAAGTTTATTTTTCATCTTTCCAGTAGTTGTTTGCCATGGCAATGGTTTGAAATTCAATAGCGACCACTTGAGAGGAGGCTATTAATTGGGCGGTATCTTCTGAATATTGAGACCTGAGCTTTTCACGAACTTCAGGATTCGTTTGAATTGCAGCGATTGTTTTTCTAGCAAGGGTAAAGGCGAGCAGCCTGCCTTCTGCAGGAGTTTTACATTGTAAGCTTTCTAAATAGTCTATTTTCATAATAATAATATTATAGTTTTAAAATTGAATCTCTTAGTCTTGTAATGGTTTCTAACGGAACTTCTGGTGCACTATTTCCCCAGCTTGATCGCTCATGATCTGCAATCGCTTTGATGTCTTCATCAGAAAGTTTGTCAGCAAAAGGGGGCATAACGCCGTACTGCTGGCGAGCATCGTAGCCCATTAATATAATTTTGATGAGTGTTTCTGGATTTTTATCGTTGACAATCAAACTGCCCGTTAGTGGAGGGAAAGCGCCTTTTACGCCGCGCCCTGTCCCTTGGTGGCAAGCAGCACAATTTTTTTGATATAGATCTGCTCCGCCAGAGGACTTTTTTGATGGAACGCTACTAGCATTGCCATTTTCCTCTTTGGGAAGTGCAGGTATAAAACTTGAAGGTGTCGCACTCTCAAACGAATATTGTTGTAAACTTTTTAAATAGGAGACAAGGTCTAGTGCATTTTTTTTTGCCACTATAATGTCACTACCCATCATTTTTGTAATTCCACGCGGTAAAGTCACATCCTCCTGTTGAACATTGGTAGTGTCTATTTTTGTGAATAACCAAGAATATCGGGGCATTATAGAAGCTTCTACAACCAACCGAGGATTATACAAATGCAGTAAATGCCACTGGTCGCTAGGTTGTCGATTTCCAATATCCGTAAGGTCTGGCCCTGTACGTTCACTTCCTAATAGAGAAGGGGATTGCCTCCAGAAATCCATGCGCTGTTTACTATAGTAGTAATCAGAAGCTAATGAAGGTCTTTCTCCCCAAGTTTTATCCATCTCAATATTTCTAACTTGTTGGGTGTGACAGGCGACACAACCTTCAGCGATATAAATATGGAGGCCATTCCTTTCGGAAATACTAAGTTTTTTTTGTCCTGGTATCGGTTCATAGGTCTCCATTTGGTAGGCAGGAATAATAGCAACGCCGATACTTAATATTGCAAAAACGCTGAAGGCAACTATGACAAGATTTCTATGGTCTTTATGGAAATTTAACATTTGTTATGAATTAATTTTAATTTGTTGTTGAAATGTTTCCTTTCGCGAAATAGTAATTTCTTTTTTCTTGCGAACCATCAAATAGAAGTTATAACCAAAAATTAGATGAGACACAAACATAAGGGAGCCTCCTATCGCACGCCAAATCCAAAAGTTTTCCATTAGAATTACAGATTCGATAAATGGATTACCTTCAATCCAACTGAGGCCCTTAAGAGTTCCTCCAGTCATTAGAGAAATCATGTAGGCAATTAGACCAATAAACGCCAGCCAAAAATGACTTCCTACTAAGTTTTGAGGAGGCTCTTTTCCTGTTATTTTTGGGAGTAAAGCGTATATACAAGCCCACATCAAAAAGGTGATGATTCCGTACATGGTCATGTGAGAGTGTGCGACATTAAAATCGGTAAAATGCCATAAATAGTTTGTGAATCGAAAGGCCTGAAAACTTCCTTGAACAGATCCTACAAAATAGAATACAACACCTACCAGAAAAAACGGAAGCACATAACTTTTTGATATATGGTTCCAACTACCACGCATTGTCATAAAAAAATTAGTACTTCCTGCTAGTACGGGAATAAACATTCCAGCACTAAAAACAATGGCTACGGTTTGTAGCCACCACGGTAAAGGACTAAACACAAAATGATGCGTTCCTATTAAGGTGTAAAATATCATCTGTGTCCAGAACGCTAAGACTCCTAAAGAGTAAGAATAAATAGGTTTGTTAAGAGTTGATGGTAAAAAATAATACACAAGTCCTAATGTAAACGTCATAAACCACATCCCTACACCTTGGTGCATATAATAGCCTTGAATGACCGTCTCTCCCAACCCTTCTTGATAGTCTGGAAAGTAGCCAATAAAGGTGAGTACAATCGTCCAAATGAGTGAAGCCAAAATAAACCAGTTAGAAATATAGATTTCTGAAATTTTGCGAGTGGCGACTGTCTTATAGAAGTTAAGAAAAGTTAAAATAAGCCCCACGGCAAATAAAGCCATAACAGGCCAGATGTATTCCCGATACTCTCCTCCACCATTATTGATGCCACCCATTAAAAAGAGGTTTCCAATAAGCACACTTGCGTTCATAAACCAAAAAGCAATTTTTGATCGTTTGTAACTAAAAATTTCTCGGTTTGAAGTTCTTGAGACTACATAATGTCCTAGAGCTATCATTGCCATAGAAGCCCATCCCCAAAACACAGTATTGGTATGTACGGGGCGTAACCTACCAAAGGAGAGCCAGCTTATAGAATCCATTTCGGGCCAAATAAATTTCATCCCAATATACTGACCCACGAGTGTTCCAAAGATCAACCAAAAGACTGCGGCACTCAAGTACCAAATAATAATTTCTTTAAGTTTTTCGGAGATTTTTATTTTTGTGGTAGAGGTTGACTTCTCATCAAATAATGGATTTTTGGGGTTTATAATTTTTTTGATAAACCCGCTGTGTTTCGATGAAATTTCAGAAGTATCGCTTGGCTTTATTTTGGTTTTAAATCCTTGTTGTCGAAGTTCTAAGATGTCATCAACTTCCTGCTCTTCAAGGTTGATGAGTTTTCTTTCAAATTCTTTTTCTGTTAGGTCTGTTGTGTTTTTTTCTAGAAAATCTACATACCGATTTAATCGTTTCAAGAAAATATAAACGCCTAAAAATAGGATGATAAACACCAGTACAATGGTGCCAATAACTCCTGGACTTGTTAGCCAGTTTTCAGATATTACTTCTAAGGGTTTTATGAGGGATAGTTGATGGATTTTCATATACAGATATAAAGACCTTTTTATCTTTATTAAGATTATTTTTTTTTATCGTTTTAATACCGTTAGTCCAAGATTGAGATCCAATGCTACATTGAGTAAGTTAGAGGAGGCGAGTGTTTCGCTAAGTTGTTTTCTTATGATTACAAATTCATTGTGCATAGGACAGGGTTCATCCGCATTACAAACGTTAAGGCCTAATACGCAGCCGTCAAATAAACGATTCCCATCGATAGCTTTTACAATCTGATGAATACTGATTTTAGCTAAACGCGCTTTATCTATTTCAAAACCACCATTTGGGCCCTTAGTTGAATTGATGATGTTTGCTTTGGCAAGGACTTGTAGTATTTTTGCTGTAAACGCAATAGGAGAGTTAATCGCAGCAGCAATTTCTTTTAAGCTGACTCTCTCTTCATACTGCGACCTTTGAGCGATGTAGAGTGTGGCTTTAATTCCGTATTTACAACTTTTTGAAAACATTTTATATTATTAATGAGTACAAAAATAGTATTTATTTTTATTTCGGACAAAATTATCTTTATATTTTTTTAATGAGCTGTTCTAGTGAAAACACATTTTGTAAAATATTTCGATTGTTTGTGTTTAGGTTGATTATTTTTTTATTTCTATTCATCATAATATTGAGCGTATATTCTAAATTTAAAAAGTCAGTATTTTTATAAAACACTAAATAGATAATTAACTTCAACTCTTTATTATTAACCAGATACCTGACGCCTGCTTTAATAGCTGCTTTTGTGCCTTTATTTTTTTTTACATCTACAATAGATATATTGTTAAAGGTTTTAGTTTTAATGTCTTTTAGTTTGTCTAAAGTATGATCATTACTTGCGTTATTCACAAAACAAAATTCCGCAACATCTTTATCTAAAAGCTTATCAAATTGGGTTTCTTTAATCTCTTTTTCATTGTTAGAAAATACGATTATGATTCCTTTTTTCATGCTCATTTTTATTGTATTTCTGAGATAGAAACGGGCTTATTCTTATGAAGATCTCTTAGTTTTGACAGTGTTTTGTTTTTGCGTCTATAAGACCAAGCAATTTGTCCCAATTGCCCCACAATTTTGATAGAATCTTTCATTGACAACCTTGAGTTATCCACATGAATCCATCGTTTTAGGGGTTGCTCACAAAGTATTTTTTTTGTTTTTTTTAAGCCAAAATGTAAAGTGATTCTTCTAAATATTTCAACGTCAAAAATCCATTTAGTTACAAATTTTTTATCGAATGAAATTCCAATGACTTCTTTATGAAAGATTTTTGCGCCACACTGGGTGTCTTGAAAATCCATAGAAAGAATTTTTCTGATCATAAAGTTTATGGCCAAGCTTATTACAGACCTAACAGATCTTTTGGTAATGTTTGCTCCCATTCTGCTTATTCTAGAGCCACTTACGATCATGTATTCAGAATTTTCTATAGTTGACACTAAATCGTCAAAATCGGTTAGGTCTGTAGATAAATCGGCATCTAAAAAGCCGATATAATCTAAATCTTCTTTTTTAGACATCAACAGCATTCCTTGTCTTACAGCTTCGGCTTTACCAACGTTTTTTTTGCAATTAAAGACCGTAATAAAGTCTTCCCTTTCGTTTCTTAAACCGTTTAAAATTTCTAGTGTGTTATCGGTACTGCCATCATTTACAAAACACAAATAATATCCTGAATTTTTATCAATGAAATCTGTAAATTCTTTATGTATCAATCTTTTTTCTTCATTATAACAAGGGATGACCACCCCAACACAGCGTTGTTGAATGATGATCCCTTTATTTAGGATCGTTTTATTATTAGTTTTAGGAGCTCCAATTAATTTTTTCACTCTTGCACAAACTTCAATTAAGCTTAGGGGCTTTTTCATATAGTCATTGATGCCGAGATCAAAACCTTCTAGGATGATAGCATCCTCTGTATTGCCTGATAAAATCATAATTGGTGTAGATGAATTTTTTGTCTTACGAATATATTTCACCACTTCCATACCTGACATAAATGGAATGTTAATATCCACAATGATTAAATCTGGATGAAAAGAGTCATATAGATCTATCGCATCTAAAGCGTTTGTTGCAGTACGTACTTCATAGCCTAACTCCTTCAGTCTATTTTCTAAAGGAATCAGAACTAATTTTTGGTCATCAATCGCTAGTACTTTCATGTGTTATTTTTTATTGATTTTTAATGATTACATGTTACATCCATTTGATCATTCCATTAGGAATCAAGATTTAGTTATGGATCTTTCATAATTATCATTACTTAAATGACTTCAAAAGTAGTTTTGTTTCCTAATAAATAGGGGTCGTAAAGTTCTAAAGTAGCTTTTGTTTAGGCGAATGGAAGTTTGCCTAAGTTGAAAAAATTTCAGGAGACATTTTTAAGATTTACATTTACAATAATGAAAATGAGCCCTCCATAAATATGAAAAAGACTTCTCATAAATATTTAATTTTAGCGATACTTTTAGGGATTGCTTTTCATGGGGGTGCTATGTTTCTTACTTTAGAGACGACTTATGATGCGCTCATACATTTGTTTTTTGCAGAACATTATGCCAATAATTGGTTTGAGCCTTGGAATTTTAAATGGTACACAGGTTTTTCGGTGATGAGTTATCCACCTTTAGTTCACCAATCTATGGCCGCATTCTCTTTGATTGGGGGATTAAAATTTGGACTTTTCACGGTTTCTATACTTAGTGTCATTTTATTTATAACGGGTGTATATCGTTTTTCTTTGTTGATGAGTTCCAACAAAACTGTTGCTAGCTATGCCGCTCTTTTAGCTGTTTTTTCATCATCATTTGTAGAAACCCTTCATGTTTTTGGGCAACTGCCAAGCATTATAGGAATCGCTGTTTTAATGCATGCATTGCCTGAAACTTATTCATGGCTTAAAACTGGAAAATATAGGTATTTATTGACCTCCCTTTCATTAATTGCGGTCACGGTGACCTCCCATCATGTGACTCCAATTTTTGGAATGATCTTCTTTATTTTTCCAATAATAGGGATGGTGATCTTAGATATTTCTAGAGAAGAAGTAAACTCAAACAAAGAAATCACGTTTAAATTATTTATAAAAAACTTCAGAACACAGTTTAAAAGAAACCTAACTTTTGGGATGCTTTCATTAGTTGTAATTATTGGCTGCATCTTGCCGTATTGGATAAATTCTAAAAACAATCCAATCACACAAGTTCCTATACCTCATGGTTCCCGAGATAATTTTTTAGAAATCACATCTTCTGGATTTGTATTCTTTTTGATTCCTTGGGGGGTCTTATTATTTCTCATGCCGTATTTTTTTTACAGATATTTCAGCAAACGTTATTTGTTTTTCGGACTTTCTTTTACATTGTTATTAATTTTAGGAACTGGAGGAACCACCCCAATTCCAAAGATTATTTTAGGCGAAAATGCATTTAGTATACTCACTTTAGATCGGTTTTCACTTTGGGCTTCTATTATGTCTTTGCCACTGTTTGGGGAGCTAGCATACCGTTTTGTAGAAGGCGATTTAAAACAACTAATTCAACAAAAATTCGGAATACTTTATCATCGTTTAATTGGGGGGATATTGGTAGGTTTATTTTTATCAATAACCATTTTTACTACAAACTTACAGCGTTTTCGACCCGCTCAACCCCAAAAGATTAAAATGTTACCCATTGTTAATTTTCTAAACCAAGACCAGCATGATCAATGGCGGTATTTAACATTAGGTTTTGGAGATCAAATGGCGTGGTTGGCCGCCAAAACAAATGCGATGACTGTTGATGGGAATTACCATTCTGCAAGACGTTTGCCTGAACTAACGACACGGCCTATTGAACGTTTAGAAAACTCAAAATTTAAAGGGGTTGCAGGGATTGGTTCTTTACAACAGTTTTTAACGACTCCAGAAAAATACAATTTAAAGTATATATTTTCTAATGATAAATTTTACGATCCTATTTTATACTTCTGCGGATGGCAACGTTTATCACATTTAGAAAACGGAATTATGGTTTGGGAAAAATTAAACGTTGCTCCTCTTTCTTCAATCTTACCAAAAGAGGATGTCGCTACTTGGCAAAAAATAGTGTGGGGCATTATTCCTTTTCTAACCGTTATTTTTGCGATTATAATAAATATTCAAAGTCTTTTTTTTAGGAGGTTAAAAAATAAACCAGAGATAATCCCCGCCTATTTAAATAATAAATATACGCACACCCAATTCTCAAGCGGCGTTTTAAAATCGCTTCATATTTGGGTTGTAATTCTAGGAGTCACTTTAGGGTTTTGGTTGTATATGTTTTATGTCAAAAATGAATCTCAAATTTCGCCAGAAAACCTCGTAACGGCGTATTATGATGCGTTGGATTTCAATGAATTTGAAAAAAGCTATCAATTCATAGACCCGGAAAGTAAGATCTCTATTTCTCAATTTATGCTCGAAGTTTCTGTGACGGATGGCTTGTTGAGCTCGTATGCAAAGTTAGATGCCATTCGCACAGAAACCATTACAGAAACGGATAGTTTAGTGACTTTAAAAGTGCATACAAATTGGATTACTCCTTTGGAGAAAATTAGTAAAACCGATTTTAAAACTATTGTAAAGAGAAACCGTAAATGGTTTTTAAAACTAGACAAGGTCGATTCTGATTTACCACCAGATCAATTGTATTCTCATAATGTAACAGGTTATTTTAATCAAGGAAGAAGAAGAATTACCACAGAACAAACACATCACGAAGATGTTTTGAAGCAACCCGTATTAGAGATTATTTCAGCAAAACTAGTAAAGTTTAATTCCCATTATGCCATTATTGGGGAGGTGCAAAACATAGACAATGTACCAGCAGATGTTGTTCTAAAAGGGACCCTTTACAATGACCAAAACAAAGAGTTAGCAACCTATAATGCCAAGTTTCATGTAAAACATAAATTAATGCCTAAAGAAGTCAGCTCTTTTAGAATTAATTTTGAAGGAATTGCATGGTCCAAAACAAAAGATTCTATCCCTAAAACATTCAACCCTGAAGAATTCACGCCTGTAGAATTTGAAGAACACCCCACTAAATTTAATTTACAAGCCGCAGGGAATGTGTCCAATTCTGATTTATATAAATACAGTGTTTTAAGTGATGTTAAAGTCCATCCTGAAACGATTAAAGGAACGCTTTTTAATAGTGGCTTACACGAAATTACAGTTCCACAATTACTGATTACTTATTATGACCAAAACAAAAAAATGGTTTGGGTGGACCATCTGTTTTTAGAACACGGAATAAGACAACAGCGCAAACACTATTTTGAATATAATTTCACAACTCATAAACAACTCACGATTGTAAATGAAGACATGAGTAATTGTTATGTGAATGGGTTGCCAAATGCCGCTATTTCTAATAAAATAGTCCCTAACAGAATAGCAAATCACACAAATACTGAATTACAGAAAATAGCGCACCCACTTTATTCTTTTGTAAAAATTGAAATGAATAGTTATATAGGAAACCCAAAATAATGAATATAAAAAACAACTTTTTTCTTCTTATTTACTTGTTAGCAATGCATTCTATGAACGCTCAAAATGCGTTGGCACTTTTAACTCAAGAAAAACAATTTGTGGCTGGAAGTACAATCCTGTTGGAATTTAAGACTCGCAATGCTAGAAAGTATCAATTGTATTGTACAAATAGCTATGGAAGTACATTGCTTAATTCTGAAATTAATAAGGACACGTTAGTTTTCAAAATTCCAAAATATATTAGTGATAAAACAGGTGTTGTGGGGTGGAAAATTGTAGGTTTAAAAGAATCAATTTCTGGTAAATTTAAAATTGTACCCAAAGCGAAACCAGTTTTATTAGAATCCTATATTGGGCCTCCGAGTATTGAAGCTGGTGGAACCGATTTTACGATGCTCGTTGTGATTCCTACAGATGATTTTGACAACCCTCTAAAACAATACACAAAAGTTGGTATCAAACATCAATTTATGACATCAGAAAAAGAAACCAACATTTTTACCAACAATTTAATAGCATACCAAACTATTTTTTCTCCCCTAAAAAGTGGAAGAATGATCCTTTCTGCGGAATCTTTAGGATTAAATTCAAAAGAATACGACGTAAATATAATGCCCGCAATTGGCACAAATTTTGATATTTTTTCAAAACGTAACCACGCGTATGCAGATGGAAATCAAATCACAACGTTTACTACCTCAATTATAAAAGACAAGAATAATAATATTGTAAGCGATGGGACTTTTGTCACCTTTTTTATCACAAACAAAAAAGGAAATATTCTAAAAACATCTGGAACTACCATAAACGGTATTGCAAACGCAAAAATGATTCACCCAGATCATCAAGAAAATTGGAGAATCAAAGCCTATATAGCGGGCATCTCTGAAAGCAATCCCCTGGAAATTAGTTACACAAAAGTAATCGAAACATTTGACGTGCATTTTTCAGACACAAATAGAGTACTAAAGGTAGGTCCCTTAAAAAGTTTTATGAATCAAAGGATTCCTGACGGCCTGCGCGTTACGTTATCAATCTATAAAGAAGGGGCGTTTGTAAATAACATTTTTAAAACGACAAATGATGGGTTTGTAACTTTTGATTTAGACCCTAATATTTATGAAAATGGCAACTACAATTTAGAAGTTACAGCGGCAGGAATTACACAAACATTTAAAACTAAAAAACTATGGTAAATACAAACAAAATTATTTTGAGAAGTGTGTTAATTATCTCATATCTTGTGATAATTTCTATATTAATTTTCTTAATAAGCTCTCTGTTTAGTTACTTTAATACGGGTGCAGATCGAAGTTCAATGTTGCATACAGAAGTAAAAAAAATAGATCAATATACACCAAAAATCAGTTGGAAAGATGACGGTAATGAAGGTCGATATATGGATCCACAAACATTAAGCAGCATTGAAAATGATTATTTAGATGCATGGTATGTAAAACATATTGCCAACAAAACCAATTTAAAAAATGGGATTGATGATTTTTATACCAAAAGTGCTAGAAAAAATCTATTCAATTTTATAGAACATAATAAAGAGGAAAACATAGCGATAGAGAGTACCACCTTAGCACACAATCCAGATATATTATTTTTTAGTGAAGATGGACAGTTGCTTGTTTTGGAAGACAAAAATGTTATTGAATACAAGAAGTTTATTAAAGACAATGCATTCGTCATTGAAACTACAGAAACATCTGACTATAAAGGCCTCTTTTTGTTAGAGGACGGTTTTTGGCGGATCAGACATTTGGTAAAAGAACGTACCTCGGAATTTGATAAAACGACTCTTCCATCTCTTTTAGGTTCCTCGAACATTAAAGGGATTAATTACTATCCACAAGCCACTCCTTGGGATATGTTTGGTGAAAATTTCGATCTTACTATCATCGAGAAAGATTTTGAAATTATTATGAAAGCGGGCCTAAACACGATTAGAATCTTTGTTCCTTATAAAGATTTTGGAAAAGCGAAGGTCAAAGAGCCAAAGTTGAACAAACTAAAACAAGTCTTAGATGCTGCTGAAAAAAGCAACTTAAAAGTTGTCGTCACCTTGTTTGATTTTTATGGAGATTATGATGTTTTAGATTGGACTTTAAATCACAGACACGCAGAAATTATTGTATCCAAATTTAAAGATCACAAGGCCATCCTCGCTTGGGACGTTAAAAACGAACCCAATTTAGACTTTGAGTCTAGAGGGAAGGAACTGGTTATTTCTTGGTTAGAACATCTTATTATTCTTATAAAATCTATTGATAAAAACCATGCAGTTACAATTGGGTGGTCTAATATTAAGAGTGCAGAAATTTTAAAAGATAACTTAGATTTTGTGTCCTTTCATTATTATGAGGATGTCCATGAGTTTGAAGAAAAATACGAATTTTTAAAAAAATTAATTCCCAACAAACCTATTGTTTTAGGGGAGTTTGGGGTTTCTTCTTATAGCGGTGCATGGAAACCTTTCGGTAATTCTGAAAAAATTCAAGCAGGCTATTATAAAGAAATGCAAAAAATCCTTACAAAAAAGAACCTCTCTTTTATGTCTTGGACCTTGTATGATTTTGATACAATCCCAAAAGAAGTTGTTGGGGTGCTCCCGTGGCGAGTCAACCCCCAAAAAGAGTTTGGGTTTATCAATAGCAAAGGAGTTAAAAAACCTGCTTTCGAGTATATTTCTAAATAAAGGAAGGGTTATGAAATGTGTTTTTCATCGATGATAGTTTGAAATTCATTTATATAAAGATTCGTAATTCTTTCCATTGGAAACGCCGTAGCGGCCTTGTAGTTTGCATTCCCCAACGCGACTCTGTACGCATCATTTGTTACAACGGTTTCAATTGCAGTTGCTAAACTATCTACACTTTCTGGTTTAAAAAATTCACCTCTGTAACCCTCCTCTTCGATTAGAGTTGCTAAATCACCCAAATTGGGCATGATTACAGCTTTGCCATAACTTCCAGCTTGGTGTAAAACACCCGAACTTCCGGAGGTAGAGGTATAGGGAAACACTACGACTGCACTTTCATTAAATAATCTTTCTACTTGGTTTTCCTCCACATAGCCCGTAAAAGTGATTTGAGAGATATGTTTGTATTTTTCTTTTACGTTAGCCAAATAGCCCACCACATTTGGGTTGTCTGTACCCGCAATTACAACTTCTAAATCCAATCCAGAATAGTCTCTAACCTTTTCCACAGCTTCAATCAGTGATTCCACTTTTTTGTAGGTTCCGAATTTCCCAAAAGTCATTACTTTTAGAGTGCCATTTTGAAGTTTATGTGATGGTTTCCTTGGAGTTTCAAAGGTACCATGAGGGATCATTTTTACATTAGTTACTTTATATTTTTCTTTTAAATTGGCCGCGTACTTCTCCATAGTAACCACAACGAGATCGGCTTTTAAAATTAGTTTTGTTAAACACGTTCCTATAAACGTATAGACTATTTGCAAAAGTTTGTTTGAGGCAAAACCAGCATTTTCTAAGTCTGTTTGTTCTAAAATATTGTGAAGTAATACGATTGTTGGAACGTGTTTTATTCTACAAATTAAAGGGAGGGTTAAGCCTAGTGCTGCTGCAATTTTTTTATCGCCGAACTTCATGAATTGTAAGTTAAATAATACGGCGTCTGGTTTTGTGTTATGGATGGCTTTGGCCACATTATAAACAATCGAATAGCTATTAAATTTCCAACACTCTTTTACCGTAACTTCACATCCATCTTCTGTGAAATAAATTTCTTTTTTCCCTGGAGTTTCATCGGTTAGTAAAATTAATTCAGTTACTTTTTTGTTTTGTCTAAAGCTTTTTACTAAATGAAATGCATATTCGTTTAATGTGACTTTACTTGGGGGATATGCAGTGACGATTGCTAGTTTCATTTTTTTTGGTGTCGAGATTTAGTTATAGATGATTCATGTGTCTCTATTGCTTAATGGTGAGAAAGATTCTTCAGGCTCTTATTTTTAGAGATCATATCGTTTAAAATAAAGAAGGTTATCTGTACTCCTAACAGTAAAATCATCGCAAAAATTTGAAGATGAACAATTTGCTCTAAAGACGCATGAAATTGTATGATTAAAGCTATCTGTAACACACCAAAAACCCCCGAAAAGATTACGGGAATATACTTGTCTAGAGATAAATAATAGTAGGCGAAAATATTTGAGACCGCAAAAACACCTGTTGCGAAAGCATACTTCCACAATAAAGAAGCAATCCCTACATACTCGTTTCCAAATAAGATATTGATAATTTGATTCGGAAACAAGTAGCACGCTAAAACAATAGAGGCTGCAATTATAATAATATAAATAACGTATTTAAATAAAATAGGTCTTGTAGATATGCCCTGTTTTTTTAGTTGCACGACGGTTGGTAATAACAACATGACAAACATCCAAGCTATAAAATACACGACTCTACCAATCAATGCTAAGGATGCATATAAGCCTGCTTCATAAGGTTCGAAATAATGTTTCACTAATAAGATGTCACTGTTGTTAATGACAATAAGTGTGACCTCATAAAACGCCGTAATTATAAAAAAATTACGTACCATTTTGGTTTCTGATTTCTTTAATTTGATACGATTAAAAAAGGGGGGGGGGTTAAACTCAAATGGAAGTAGACCAACGATAAATGAGCATATAATTCCAATGGCAATTAATAGTGACGAATCCACTTCAAAAAGGCATAGCAATCCAAAAGTAATTGCTAACCGACTCATCATTTCTAATTGATAGGTCGCAGATAAAGGAATCCATTCTTTTTGACCTTGAAAAACGCCCCGATTCACACTCATTAAGAAGTAAAAAGGAATGCCAATTCCAAAAACAACAAACATACTAGATGATGTTGTTTTGAAAAATTCTTGTAACTCTGAGGATACCAAAACAATTGTGATTCCTAAAACAACGCCAACAACAGTAGCACTTTTGTAAATAGTTGCTATAAACGATTGAAGCACTGAATTCTCAAAAATCACTGAAAATTTTGCAGTGACCAATTGAAATGTCATTGCAGCAAAAGACAACACTAATAGTAAGGTGATTAGAATTGCCGCATCTGCAAATTTCTCGGGACCTAGAAATCTGCCTAACACTAAATTATATAAATAATTACCCCCATTGACAAGCATTGCACTCATCATAAATAGTTGCTCCGTAGAGAATTTATCTTTAAAGGGGATGGGTTTTGCAATCATAATTTAGATTTTCAACGCGCTAATTCTGCAAGGTTGGTTTGTTTAAAATCGTCATAGATTTCTTTACAACCATTTCCAACAATAGAAAATACTTTTTGTTTTAAGATTGCAACCTTTGCAAAATTGCGCATGGCTTCTAGACCACTTTTATCAATTTCAATGACGTTATCAATATTTATGATTACATTTTTATTTCGAGATAAATTGTATTCAAAATAAGAGATGAAAGATTTTAACGTTGACCTGTTTAATCTTCCGTTTAAATAAAATATCTCATTTTTTTCAAAAATTTGTAACGTCATAATTAATTTATTCATCATTAATAGTGGCGTAAATATCTTCTTAATAACTTCCAATAGAGCTCTATTATCGTTGAAAGGTCGTTTTGTTTCGGTCAATCATTAATAGCTAATGCTTAACTTACTGTAGATAAAAAATTACAAATGAAATTAAAATATAGTACATTACTAATCGCTTTCTTTATTAGTTTTTGTGGCGTTTCTCAAGAAATGAAAACGGGCTTCGCTTATTTAGAAACCGGTAAGTTCAAACTAGCAGAAACCTTTTTTGAAACAGTATTACAGACCTATCCGAGCAACAAAACAGCACGTCTTTGTTATGGGAGAGCGATTGGCTTAAATGGCGATTCAAAAAAAGCTGTACGTTTATTCACTGCTCTTTTAGATGATTTTCCAACAGATTTTGAAGTCAAATTAAATTATGCAGAAGCGCTGCTTTGGAATAAAGATTATACTTCCGCAAAAGGCTATTATCAAAATTTACTAAAAGAAAACGACACAAGTTTCCCTGCGCTTTTAGGGTATGCAAATACGTTGTCTAATCTTAAAGAGTTTGAGAATGCTATTATTTATGTTGATAAAGCACTAATTGTGTTGCCCAAAAACAAAAATGCTTTGATTTCCAAAAAATATATGCGTTTAGGATTGGCAAACGATAAAATGAAGCTTCAAAATTATTTGGAAGCAGAAACCCTATTGAAAGAAAATTTTGAGGACTTTACAAATGATAAAGAAACGTTATTGAATCTTGCAAATCTGTATTTAATCTCAAATCAAATGGATAGGGCAAAAGAGATTTATGAAATTATAGGAGACACGCCCGCAAATCGATTCATATCGTTAAACGGAATTGCACTCGCCGAACATTTAAAAAGTAATGACAAAGCCGCTTTAGTTGTGAGTCAAACGGCGTTTGACAGTCTCACAGAGCAAACGGATGTTTCTTTAAAAAACCAAACGACAGAAAGATACATTCAAGCATTGATTTGGAACAAGAAGTATTCCTTGGCAGAAAAGGAGATTGATGACTTAGTGTTGAAAAATAAAAACTTAGAAAATTGGATTTTAGCGTTAAGAGCGACATTGAACATTTACAAAAGCGATTTTAAAAAAAGTATTTCTGATTATAATTTAATCTTAAAAAACGACAGTACTTCTTTTGATGGAAACCTTGGTAAAGCGAATGCACTTAAAGCTTCTGGCTATTATGATGCGGCTTATAAGAGTGCAAAAAACACCTTAAATTTTTATAAGAATCAAAAAGATGCGACTAATTTCATTAAAAGTTTAGATAGACATTTCACGCCTTTTATAGAAACTAAAGCCTCGTACTCTTTTGATAATGGCAATAATGAAGCCTATTCTTATACTGCTAATTCTGAATTTTCCTTTACAACTAAACTTAAGCTATTAGCAAGCTATAATTACAGAACAACCGCTAATTCGGTTACGAATATGAGTGCTAAATCTAATAATTTTTTAGCGGGAATATTCTATCAAATCTTAAATAATTTGACGTTTAAAGGGTGTTTAGGCATCACTTCATCAAACACAGAAACAATAAATTACAGCCAACTATTAGCCGATTTTTCTTTGAAGATTAAGCCGTTTAAACTTCAGAATTTAGAATTGGGATATAAAAGAGAATTGCAAAATTTTAATGCGGAGCTGTTAGATAGAGAAATTGTACAGAATAATTTTTTAGTGAATTACAGCTTAAACACTAACTTTAGGTTGGGATGGTTTACCCAATATTATTACACGTTTCAAAATGATGACAATACACGAAACCTACTATTTACATCATTGTACTACAGCATTTTAGATAAGCCGTCATTAAAAGCAGGATTTAATTACCAGAATATATCTTTTAAAAAGACAGTGCCTACCATTTATTTTAGTCCTCGTAAATTTAATGCCGTTGAAGTTTTTGTGAATCTAATAAAAGATGAAAATATTGCAAAAAATAATGAATGGTTTTATGAATTAACGGCAGCAACTGGGTATCAATTTATAGAAGATGATCAAAAACAAAGTACCTATAGAATTCAAGGAAAATTAGGATATAAATTTAAGGAAAGAAGTGCTCTAAACATTTACGGGCTGCAGAGTAACATAGCTTCTGCGTCTGCTGCAGGTTTTAAATTTACGGAAATTGGTTTGAGGTTTAAATGGTACCTTTTCAAGAAACCTTTATTCAAAAAATAGACGAAACCTCTAGGCCTCCCAAATACTGTAGGTCAACGGCTATGCTTATATAGATGAAATCATTATAACAAATCCAATCGTTTCATCAATTCAGGTCGGTTAGAACGACTCACAGGGATGACATCTTTTTTGATTAAAACACTATTATCTTCGATATCAATAATTTTTTTAACGTTGATTATGTAGGAGCGATGCACCTTTAGGAATAATGATTCTGGCAGTTTCTCTTCTATTTTTTTCAATGTAGAATGTACCACATAATTTTTGTCTTCTGTTTTTATATGAATATAGTCTCCTTTTGCCTCTATAAGATAAATTTCAGGCAAATCAATTTTTATCAGACGTCTATCGATATTCACATAAAAATCGTTTTTGTGATTTAAATCTGCAATGCTCGTATTTGAAGTATTTACAGCTTGGTGTTTTTTGGTTTTTAAAATCGCTTTTTCAAATCTTGGTCTTTCGATTGGCTTTAATAAATAATCTATAATACAATCATATTCAAAAGCTTCAATTGCAAATTTTGTATCGGATGTTGTTAAAATTATTTTAGGTGGATTTTTTAATGCTTTAATAAAATCTAATCCACTAAAATCGGGCATGTGAATATCTAAAAAAATAAGATCTATCTCATTTTCGTTAAGGAATTTAATAGCTTGAATGGCGTTAGGGAATTCGTCAATAATAGTTAAATTTCCTATTTCATCACAAAGCGTTCTAATGATCACTCTTGCAGTTTCTTCATCATCAATAATAATACAATTCATAGAATTTAAATCGTTTTTAAATATTCTGAAATTTTTATTAAAATTCCCTCAAAACTTTTAGAATCAATTAAACGTTGATCTCTAAGTTTATGTTCAAATTTATTTGCTATTTCATAACTTTTTTCAAGTCCTAGTATACTAATTTTATGTTTAAGTTTATGAACATTTTCTTCAATTTTTTTATAATCAAGATTTTCTAAACTTAGGAGGTACTCTTTTTTCTCTTTAGGAAATTCAGTTTTAATGATCTCGATAAGTCTTTTTTTAACAGATTCATCACCATTAGCCAGCTTGTCAATATAGATTAAATTAGGTTGTTCCATAGCTATTTTTTTATAGTAAAATAAAAAGTAGTTCCTTTGCCTTCTTCACTTTCTAGCCAAATATCTCCTTCGTATAACTCAACGACTTTCTTCACGATCGATAAACCAATGCCTGTGGACTCTTTACTTTTATTTAATGACTGAAAAATTTTAAAAATTTTATCATGGTGTTTTTCATCAATACCAATTCCATTGTCTTTTACAGAAAACAGATAAAAGGATCCTTCTTCATTAAAATCAACTTCAATGATTCCTTTTTCTTTATCAGAAAATTTTACAGCATTACTCACTAAATTTTGAAAAATTTGTTTAAATTTAGTGATATCTCCTTTAACAATAGGTAGTTTTTTTAAAATAATTACAGAGATGTTTTCTGGGATAAGTATAATTTTCCTTAGATCTTCAAGAATCAAATTTAAGTCTACCTCATTTATGGTTTCTATAGCGACCCCTGCACTTGAGTATTCTAAAACATTAAAAATTAAACTCTCCATTGTTTCCAATGTTTCCTCAATCAATTCAAAGTTTTGAACTGTGACTTCATCCAGTTTACCTTTATTATCTGATTTAATCCAAGAGACTAAGGCATCAATACTTCTTAAAGGCGCTTTAAGATCATGAGAAACGATATGTGCATATTCATGTAATTCGTTATTCCTTTTTTCTAATTCTATCAATATTTTTGCGTTCTGCTTTTCTAGTAATTTAAATTCTGTAATATCTAGATGTATCCCTATAAAACCAACGATCTCTCCATTCAGATTATAATTTGGAGCCTCACTACTAAGCCAACTTTTGTTAACTCCTTTTTTATCTTGTATTGTAATTTCGCGAGAATACGATTTGCCTTTTGAACGATTCTTACTTTGATCGGGGAGGATTTCGAAGTCTTTATTTTTTATAAAAACATTTTCACCAATCTCGCCAAGCAACTCTTTCTCGGAATAACCAGACATCTCTACAAAACTTTGGTTTACCGTCAGTATCTCATTATTGTTATTGACCTCCATCAATCCCAAATTCATATTGGCTATAATGCTACTGTATTTTTCTTTTTGACTTTCTAGACTTTGGCTGTACTGCCTTTTGAGCGTGACATTTCTATAAGCCCATAAATGACCCTGATATTTAGGACCAATTACAATAGGAATAAAATCGCGTTCTAAAATTGTACCATCTGTCATTATGACTTCATCTGCTAAAACTTGTTTTTTGTTTTTAAGTATCTCATTAATTCTGGTTACAAACTGTTCTGGATCTTTAAACAATACTTTGCTTTGTTCTGATGCATTAGAACAATCTTCTCCAATCAATAATTCTGGAGATACTGGGATTTTAAAAAGTGCACAAAACTTAGTATTTGTCAATACGATTTGTCTTTTTTCATCCTCTAAAAGGATTCCACTATCTAAGTTTAAAATGAGAGATGACAGTCTTTTTTCTGATTGTATCAGTAAGTCTTCTGCTTCTTTATTGGATGTAATATTTCTTACAATCCCCTGCGCTCCAATAGCTTTTTTTTCTTTATTAAAAATAATGGTTGCATTAATCTGTACCCATTTAATTTCTTTTTGTTTAGTGAGTATCCTTGCTACATAGTTTGTGAAAAACCCTTGTTTTTTTAATTTCTTAAAAGAATTAAAGGCGTAATCTTTATCTTTAGGATAGATTAAGCAGGTGGCATTTACTTTTTCATTATCAATGTTGTATCCAAAAAATTCTGTGGCTACATCGTTCATTTTTAGAACCTCCCCTTCTAAATCAATTACTAAATAGGCATCATTTATGTTTTCAAAAACCCCCTGAAGTTGAGACGATTTTTCGACTAAAAGATTTTCGAATTGAAGGTTGGCGTCTTTTAGTTCTTCCGATATAAAGTATAAATCTCTAGATTTTTCTTCTAATATCCTTTCCGCAGCTTTTCGGGCAGCTTTTTCTCTTTTGAGCGCACGGTCTAATATTTCAACTTTTTCTAGACTCATTAATTCTTGGTAATGATAAATTTTACCTCGGTGCCATCTTCTTTTATTTTTTCTAAAACAATAGAAGCTGTAGAATTAAAATGTTCGAATGTTTTGTTCATTAAACCCAACCCAAAATGATGCATTGCCCTACCAGATTTATAAATCATAATAAGAGAGTTTTCTGTTTTCTCTTCAACTATAAACGTAGGGAATTCTGCATCAGGATATATTTTTCGAACTTCTATATGAATATGGTTTTCTATGGATGACAGCATTTCTATGGGGTCTTTATAAGTCGCTAAAAGACCTGGGTAGGTTTTTTTTATAACACTAAAAAAATGTTCTCCGTAAGTCAATAACAATCCATCTATTGAAATGTCTGTTTGTGCACTCAAATGTTGTAATAATTGCAACATTTCGGAAAAACTATAGGTGCCAATAGATGTATAGATTCCTTCAGATTCTAATTTTGATTGATTGATGATTTTATCAACCATTCCTAAACCAAATTTAATTTCTACTAAATCTAAAAACTCTGTAAAAACGATCCCTTTCATATGTTTATATATATTAATTTTAACAGTCACATTTCAACTGCGCCTAACTGCGGTAGGCAGGCTCACTGCAAGTATGTTACCTCCTTTTAGTTATTTCTTAAAGATTTTTTGACTTGTATTGAGGATGTTCCATTTTTTAAGTTCTTCTTAATTCGTTTATACTCCAATAAGCCAAAGTTCTCTCAATTTTTTTAACGTAATCCTCATATTTTAAAGGTTTTAGAATATAGCCTGATATACCAATTGTATAACATTCTATGATATCTTTTTGATTGTTAGATGTTGTTAAAATGACTGTGGGTATGTATTTTAAGTTTTCATCATTCTTTAAAATTGATAAAAATTCTATTCCACTTATCTTTGGCATGTTTAAATCTAATAAAATAATATCAGGAATTCTACTTCGATCTTTTAAAAACTCAAGAGCTTCATCTACATTTTCGGCTTCATTTATAGTATGCTCTAATTTTAAAAAGGAAACAGTTCTTTTCATTTTCATGATCTCAATAGAATTATCTTCTATCAGTAAAATATTTAGTATGTTATTCAAAATTTAAAACAAGTATTTATTCTATAAAAATAATTTATTTACATATAATAATTGTTTTAGGTTTGACTAACATGAGACTTCTTTAGGTGAATGACCATTAAGTATAGATGAACTTTATTATAATTTATTAATTTCAGTTTCTGATTTTCACCCTATTTATTGTGCCATTAAGATCATACTTTCAGTTTATGGCTCTAATTTAATTGTAAAATGAAATCACCAGTATAACTTGCTTTTAACAATGAATTATGTAATTTAAACTCACTTTAAATAAGAATCATTTATTTTTTTAAATAAAAAATTATATATTGTCCTCAAATTATAAACTTAACCCCAAATGATTATGAAATTAAAAAATTACTTTTTTTTGACACTATTTCTTGTGTCATTTTCAGCACTAGCTCAAACTTATGAGGTTAGTGGAATTGTTACAGATGACTACAATGACCCCTTAGCTGGAGTTTCTGTAAGTGTTAGAGGGACTACAAACGGAACATCTTCCGATCTTGATGGCTCCTACTCTTTGAGTGTTTCTCAAGGAGATGTTTTGGTTTACTCTTATATAGGGTTTAATTCAAAAGAGATGACCATGGATGGTGGATCAACTGTTAATGTTGTTTTATCATCAGGAGTTTCTTTGGATGAAGTTGTTGTTGGATCAAGAAATGCCAACAGAACAGCAGTGGACACACCAGTGCCTGTTGATGTTATTGATATTTCGGAATTGACAACACTAGGGCCACAAGTAAACATAAATCAAATCCTGAATTATGTTGCGCCTTCTTTCGCATCTAACACACAAACAATTTCTGATGGAACGGATCACATCAATCCAGCCTCTTTAAGGGGGCTTGGACCGGATCAAGTATTGGTACTGATTAACGGAAAAAGAAGACACACCACATCATTAGTAAATGTGAATGGTACGGTGGGTAGAGGTTCTGTAGGAACGGATTTAAACGCAATTCCCTCAGCAGCGATCAGTCGCGTTGAAATACTACGTGATGGTGCTTCTGCTCAATATGGTTCAGACGCTATTGCCGGTGTTATTAATATTGTATTAAAAAAGAACACCAACGAACTTGCAGTAAATGTAACTTCAGGAGCAAATTTTTCTTCAAATGCTAACAGTCTCACAGGAGGCGTAGATGGAGAAACAGTCAATGCAAGTATTAATTACGGAATTGATTTAGGAGACAATGGAGGGTATATTAACTTTACTGGAGATATTGAAACTCGCAAATCAACCAATAGAATGGAGCGTTTCACGGGAGATATATTTCATGGATACAATGCCATACAAAGAGTCGCCGCAGCAAGTGGAGCAAATGTAGATAATTTATCTTTTGATCAAATGCAGTTTTTTGCGCAAGGCGTCGATTATTTTACGCCAGAACTTCAAAGTGCTATAGGGGCTGCAACATCACAAGCAGATTTGGTAGCATTATTATCTGATAGTAATGGTCCAATTGATTTTACCGAAGCAGAACTTACAGCAAGAGGGCAAAAACGTGAAGACTATAACATGAGAGTTGGTCAATCCAATTTAAGATCCGGACGCTTTATGGCAAACATTTCGTTGCCGATTGGAGATAATGGGACTGAGTTTTATGCATTTGGAGGTCTAAGCTACAGAAAAGGGAATGCAGGGGCCTTCTATAGATTACCAAATCAATCAAGGTCATACTCAAATATCAATCTAAATGGTTTTTTACCAAATATTAATTCGGATATTAAAGACAAGTCTTTAGCCGTAGGAATTAAAGGAAAAGCAGGCGATTGGGATATAGATTTCAGTAACACTTGGGGAAAAAATAGTTTTGACTTCACCGTCTCTAATTCATTTAATGCCTCACAAGGTATAGCATCTTCTTCAACATTTACTGCAGGTGGATTTGCGTTCTCTCAAAACACCACCAACTTAGATGTTTCTAAATTCTTTGAAAACACATTGGAAGGTTTAAATGTTGCTTTTGGAGCAGAGTACAGATTAGAAAACTATCAAATTCTAGAAGGGGAAGAAGCCTCTCATGCCAACTATGACCATGCACCCGACTTTTTTGGAAGATCGTACCAAAGAGGTTCACAAGGTTTCCCAGGCTTTAGACCAGAAAACGCCTTGTCAGGATATAGAAACAGTGCCGCTGCTTACCTAGATATAGAAGCCGATATTACTTCTAAATTTCTACTGACGGGAGCCTTAAGATTTGAAAGTTACAGTGATTTTGGTTCTACGTTAAATTTCAAAATAGCCTCTCGTTACAAATTAAGTGATAGCTTTAATTTACGTGGTGCAGTAAGTACAGGTTTTAGAGCACCTTCTTTACACCAAATATACTACAATGCCACAGCCACACAGTTTAATAACAAGGGTAAAGCTGAAGAGGTTGGAGTGTTTACTAATGATAGTAGAGTTGCAGATGAAGAAGATGGATTAGGAATTCCGCAACTTAAACAAGAAGAGTCTGCAAGTGCAAGTGTTGGATTTACAGCAAACTTATCAGAAGCAAATATTAAAATTGCTGTAGATGGCTACTTTATAGCTGTCGAAGACAGAGTTACATTAACAGATACATTCTCAGCTTATGATAGCGATGGAAATCCTATTTCTACAGAATTAGTGAAAGCTTTTAAGGACGCCGGAGCTGGTAAAGCTGCATTTTTTGCCAATGCCATTGATACGGAAACTAAGGGCTTGGATGTTGTGATTACACACAAAGGGACTATAAATAACACCAGAATTAAAACAGATTTGTCTGGGTCTTTCTCTCAAACAAGACAAGTTGATGATATTCACGCCTCCCAAATTTTAGTAAATGGAGGTCAATTGGATCGCTATTTTAGTGAAAGTTCTAGAATCTTTTTAGAAGACGCAACTGTCAACCAAAAAGTGAATTTATCACATACAATTTCTTTTGATAAGTGGAATCTATTTTTAAGAAATGTATATTTCGGAGAAGTTACAAGTACAACAGGACAAGAATTTGCATCCAAAATTGTCACGGATTTATCTGCTTCTTATGACTATAATGACAGTGTAACGTTCACCGTTGGAGCCAATAATTTATTGGATATGTATCCAGATAAAAATTCAGAAGGAAACACGAGCGATGGAAGGTTTATCTTCTCACGTAGAGCACAGCAGTTTGGAACCAATGGGAGATTCCTTTTTGCGAGATTAAGTATTAATTTAAAATAAAAAACAAAAATTATGAAAAATATAAAATTTATACCCTTATTCTTAATAGCACTTACGTTAATAGTTTCGTCTTGTGCTATTGACAACGATCCAGCGGTCATACCAATGGGAGAGGCAGTAACGGCCTCATTAGACAAGACAGGAGAAATATATGCTTTTGATGGAGACGAAATCTCAGTAGGCTTTGTTTTGTCAAGAACGCTAGCGGAATCTACTCAGTTTACTTACACCTTAAATGGAGTTGAGAAATCAATTGATTTAATTCAGGGACAACAATCGGTTAGTCTTGCAATACCAAATGTTGTAGGAGAATCAAATTCGATTGTTCTTACAGGCGCCTTTGCACTTAACAATGATGCTGTATTAGTGGGTTCTACAAACACTTCAGTTACATTCATTAGCGTGCCAGCAATTAATTCAAATGGATTAGAAATATTAATGACTTGGAGTAATGCAGTAGAAAATGATTTGGACTTGTGGTTAACAAACGAGCCACCAACGACTAGTATTGTCACAAGCCAAACTGGTACACCTTCAGAAAGTCTTACCTTTGATAATACACAACCTGATGGAACTTATAATATTTTACCTAGAGTATGGTCTGCAGTCGATGCGACAGTTGATGTTAAAATGTATATAATACATCCAAATGGAACTATTGAAATTTTCAATGATTCTGTGTCAGGAGAAACTACACAAGCCTTTTATTACTTTGTTAAGTTTGAAAAAGTTACTGATGCTGGAACGGGAGATGTTACATATAAGACTACAAAAGTTGCAGCTGAATCCGTATTTTAATAAACAAAACCTAAATTAAAAATTTTTAAAAACAAAAATTATGAAAAATAATAAAACCTATTTATTAGCCTTATTAACAATAGTCTTAGTATTTAATTCATGCGATACGAATACTGAAGAATTCCAAACTGTATCGCCATCGGATTCTTTTGAAACATCATCGGGATCAGTAATTATTAATCCTCTCTCTAATACGTTTGAAATTGTTGTTACAGCTTCAGAAGCACATACCGCAGACCGCTCTGTTCCAATTGAAGTAAGCAGTGAGTCAACAGGGAGCGCACTGGAATATAGCTTTAGTGGAAATGTAGGTATTAGAGCAGGCGAACTCAAAGGTTCAACCATTATTGGATTTGATTTAGTTAATATACCACCAGGTGTTACCAAAAATCTAATTCTTAGGTTAGTGTCTACATCTGAAGAGATCACCATTACATATACAAAGATATGTGTTTCTAATGATGTAGAATTAGCAATAAATTTTGATGATTATCCAGATGAGACAAGCTGGGAGATCACAGATTCCGCAAATTCAGTTGTTGAATCTGGAGGACCCTATCCAGGAGAAACAGCATTTAATGGATATTACACACTTCCTGATGGTGATTACACATTTACAATATCGGATGCTTATGGAGACGGAATATGTTGTAGTTATGGGGTCGGTTCGTATGTATTAGGACTACCCGCTTGTTTAACTACTTTAGGTCAAGGAGCTGAATTTGGTACATCTGAATCATTCACTTTTTCTCTACCATAAACTTCGGTGACTTTAATAATGTTTAATTAGTATTTGTTAAGTTAATATTAAACGGGATTTCCATAACGGAAATCCCGTTTTAGTTTAACCCAATTAGATTGGTTTAATTTTCCCCTGTTAACAGCTTTGGCTTTTAATTCTAAAACAAAAGTCAATGATGAAACCCAGTTATTGGAATTTTTCCGATTTAAAATAGGACTCCAAAACTAAATTTAAAAACGTCTCAATCCAGATTCCTTTTTTTATACTTTTGCAGTGTGAATAATTACGACGTTTTAATTGTGGGTGGAGGTGCAGCAGGTTTTTTTGCAGCAATCAATACAGCAACTCAAAATCCAAATCTCAAAATAGCTATTTTAGAACGTGGTTCTAATGTACTTTCCAAAGTTAAAATTTCTGGAGGCGGCCGCTGTAATGTAACTCATGCCGAATTTATCCCTGATGAACTGGTTTTAAATTATCCCCGAGGTAAAAAAGAATTACGAGGTCCCTTTCATAACTACATGACAGGCGATACCATGCAATGGTTTGAAGACCGTGGTGTGCCCTTAAAAATAGAAGAAGACGGACGCGTTTTTCCTGTTTCCAATTCGTCACAAACGATCATAGATTGTTTTTTAGAGGAAATTAAAACACATCAAATTGAGGTCTTATTAAATCATTCTGTACAAGGGATTAAGTATGAAAATGATACTTGGGAATTAGAAACCACCAAAGGCGTTTTTGGAGCCCCCAAACTGTTAATCGCTACAGGAAGTAACCCTAAAATCTGGAAACTATTAGAATCTCTTGGTCACCAAGTGATTGCTCCAGTTCCTTCTTTGTTTACCTTTAACATTAAAGATTCGCGTCTTAAAACCATCCCTGGAGTGGTGGCTACAGATGTCCGTATTTCTGTACTGAATAGCCATTTGGAATCCGAAGGGCCGTTGCTCGTAACGCACACGGGACTGAGTGCGCCTTCCATTCTAAAACTTTCTGCCTATGGTGCTTTGGAATTGGCTGAAAGACAGTATAAATTTCAAATCAAAGTTAATTTTGTTAAATACGATTTTTTAGAATGTTTGGAGGCCTTGTTAGAATTCAAAACGATGTTTCCTAAAAAAACAATTTTAAAATCTTCTCAGTTTGACCTTCCGAAACGTTTGTGGGAACAGTTAGTAATTGCTTCAGGAATTCCGAGCGACCTTCGTTGGGCTGAGGTCAACAAACAACAATTACAAAAAATTGCAAGTCAACTTACCGAAGCAGTGTTCAATGTAGATGGCAAAAGCACGTTCAAAGAAGAATTTGTCACAGCAGGCGGCGTGGAATTGAAAGGCGTAAATTTCAAAACCTTTGAAAGTAAGTACTTTAAAAACCTGTATTTTGCTGGAGAAGTCTTAAATATTGATGCAGTGACTGGCGGTTTTAATTTTCAAAATGCGTGGACAAGTGCTTTTATTGCGTCACAACAGTTGTCTAAATAACAAATAAATAAAGCGAAGTTAGTATCTTTGTCCCTCACACCAATTTTATGATTGTAAACGAATTCATTCCAAAACCGTATAAACAACTTTTAGAGAGCGGTGCCGCTGCTTACAGCGCTCCGAGTAATATTGCTTTGGTGAAATATTGGGGCAAAAAAGCACATCAAATTCCAGCCAATCCGTCCATCAGTTTTACGCTAGACAACTGTAAAACCACTACCACCCTTAAGTTTAAAAAAAAGACATCCGAAGGGTTTTCATTTGACGTGTTTTTGGAAGGTATTTTAGAGGAAGATTTTAAGCCAAAAATCGAACAATTTTTTAATCGGATTGAAATGTATCTCCCTTTTTTAAGGGCCTATCATTTTGTGATTGAAACGTCAAACACCTTTCCACACAGTTCAGGCATTGCCTCTTCAGCTTCAGGTATGAGTGCTTTGGCATTGTGTTTAATGCAAGTAGAACAGCAATTAAACCCAGATATTTCAAAAGAATCTTTCAACAAAAAAGCCTCCTTTTTAGCCCGTTTGGGATCTGGAAGTGCCTGCCGAAGTATCGAAGGCGATTTAATTGTATGGGGTGCCCATACGAATATTGAGGGCAGTTCAGATTTAGTAGGGATAAAATACCCCTATGAAGTCCATCTGAATTTCAAAAACTACCGAGACACCATTCTTTTAGTCGATAAAGGCGAGAAGCAAGTGAGCAGTACCGTTGGCCACAATTTGATGCACAACCATCCCTTTGCCGAGCAGCGTTTTGCACAAGCACATTCCAATATGGATGCCTTAATTGAGGTTTTAAAATCCGGCGATTTAAACGGATTTATTAGCATCGTAGAACGTGAAGCACTCACATTACACGCTATGATGATGAGCAGTGATCCGTATTTTATATTAATGAAACCCAATACCCTAGAAATCATAAATAAGATCTGGGCATTCAGGGCAAGAACAGGGCTTCATATCTGTTTTACTCTCGATGCTGGTGCCAATGTTCATGTGTTATTTCCTGAATCTGAAGCGAAACAAATTCAAGAATTTATAAAAACCGAGTTGGCGGTACACTGTCAAAACGGACATTTTATTGAAGACAAGTTAGGTCAAGGTGCACAACCAATAAAAATTTAATGTATCTTTGAGCAATCATTAACCAGTAAGAAATTTTAAGTCTAACACACCTCTATGAAAGGACCACTTTTTTACTCAAAAATTTTACTCTTCGGAGAATATGGAATCATCAAAGATTCTAAAGGACTCTCTATACCTTATAATTTTTATAATGGCGCTTTGAAAATGGATGAAAATCCAACTCCATCAGCGGTGGATTCTAATCTCAATTTAAAGAAATTTCTTAAATATTTATCCGATATAGACACCAACTTAGTGGCGTTTGATTTAGAGCAATTACAACAAGATGTTCAAGCTGGAATGTATTTTGATTCGTCCATACCTCAAGGCTATGGCGTAGGAAGTAGTGGTGCATTGGTTGCCGCTCTGTATGATAAATATGCTCAAGACAAAATCACGGTTCTAGAAAACCTCACTCGCGAAAAATTATTAAAACTAAAAGCTATTTTTTCTGAAATGGAATCTTTTTTCCACGGAAAATCATCGGGTTTAGATCCGTTAAATAGTTATTTAAGCATTCCTATTCTCATAAATTCCAAAGACAATATTGAAGCTACTGGTATTCCTTCTCAAAACACAAATGGGAAAGGAGCCGTTTTTCTTTTAGACAGTGGCATCATTGGTGAAACCGCACCGATGGTTGGTATTTTTATGGAGAAAATGAAACAAGAAGGTTTCAGGACAATGCTTAAAAATCAATTCATAAAACATACAGATGCCTGTGTGGAAGATTTTTTGAAAGGAGATATTAATTCGCTTTTCAGAAATACCAAACAACTTTCTAAAGTTGTTTTAAATCATTTCAAGCCCATGATTCCGAAGCAATTCCACACAATATGGAAAGCGGGAATCGAATCCAATGCCTATTATTTAAAACTCTGCGGCTCTGGTGGGGGTGGCTATATTTTAGGATTTACTGAAGACTTTCAAGCCGCTCAAAAAGCACTTATAGATCATAAATTAGAGGTCGTTTATAACTTCTAAACTTTCACTATGGTTACGCCAATTCAAAAACAAATTATACTAAAATTATTTAGCATGTTTGTGGTCGTTAGGGGTTTCAATTTGGCGCTCATCGTTATTGCGCAATACATCACTGCTGTTTTTATTATGGCACCGTCCTCTCAATCGCTTTCTGAAATTTTGTTTGATCACTCGCTTTTTGCATTGATTTTGGCAACGGTCGGAGCCATTGGTTCAGGGTACATTATCAATAATTTTTACGACAGCGAAAAAGACAGTATCAACCGCCCTCGTAAATCCACTTTAGAGCAATACGTTAGTCAAAACACAAAGTTAATCCTCTATTTTATAATTAATTTTATCGTTGTGATTATTGCCAGTTATGTATCATTTCGATCTGTTTTATTCTTTTCATTTTATATTTTTTCCATCTGGTTTTATTCTCATAAAATCAAAAAAAGACCCATTATTGGAAACTTGATTTCAGCAATTTTAACCATCACTCCCTTTTTCGCTATCTTTTTGTACTACAAAAACTACAGCGGTTTGATATTTGTCTTTGGATTCTATTTATTTCTCATATTAGCGATGCGAGAACTGGTTAAAGACTTAGAAAATTTGAAAGGCGATCTCACCCTAGATTACAAAACAGTCCCCGTTGTTTATGGTGAAAAAACGGCTAAAATCATGATTGCTCTTCTAGTTATGATGAATATTTTAGTGACCGGATACTTAGTGTCTACATACGACTTAGGGAAGATGGATTATTTCTTTTATGGAAGTATGAGTTTACTTTCTGTAGTCGTTATTCTTATCTATAAAGCGAAGAGCCAACGACAATTTGTTTGGGTGCACAACCTGTTAAGGCTCCTTATTTTATTAGGTGTTTTTAGCATTGTTTTATTAAATCCGTCGCTCATTCTGTCCAAGCTATTATAAGCGAAAAAATTACTCGCATTGTTTATGAATGCGTTACATTTGCAAAAAATTAATCATGGCAAAAGTGAACAAGAATTCAGACAGACGTGTAGGGAAGTCCAGACCTTCAAAATTGAAGGCTCCTGTAACTTCTTATTCAAAGAAAAAGTCAACGCCCTCTAAGTCGAATGCAAAGGCAAATTCTAACACGGATGAAATTCGTTTAAATAAATACATTTCAAATTCTGGAATGTGCTCGCGCCGTGAAGCAGATATGCACATCAGTATTGGGAGTGTCATGGTCAACGGGAAAGTGGTCACCGAAATGGGGTATAAAGTCCGTTTGGAAGATGAGGTTCGTTTTGATGGTGCACGTATCAATCCTGAGAAAAAAGTCTATGTCCTATTAAATAAACCTAAAGGATTTGCCACCACCACAAGTGAGGGCAAAGGTCGAACGGTGATGGATTTAGTAGCCAATGCTACAGATGCAAAAATCAGACCTATTGGACGTCTTGGTAGAAATTCCCTTGGATTGATTTTATTTACTAATGATGAGCAAATGCATGCAAAATTCACCAATTCCAAACATGGTGTGACCCGTTTGTTCCATATGGAATTAGACAAGCCTTTAAAGTTTGAACATTTAAAAAGTATTCAAGAAGGCTTCAAATACGAAGGAAAGCACGTTACGGTTGAGGCGATTAGTTATATTGAAGGATCTCCAAAAAATGAACTCGGTCTTCAGATAAAAAATACAGGAAATACCATATTAAGACTCATTTTTGATCACTTTAAATATGAGATTGTCAAAATGGACTGTGTGACTATTGGACCTCTTTCCAAAAAAGATTTACCAAGAGGGCATTGGAAACATCTTACAGAACAAGAAATCAGTAATTTAATGATGCTTTAATTTTCTAAGCACTCTTTGATTCCATAATTCCCATACCAAAACACCCATTACGGGGAGGTATTCTAAACATAGAATCAACCCATTTTCATCGACGCTCAATTGTTTGTACGCAAAATAGCTAAAAATCAAGGTGTAGCTCCATACGCATGCAAACTTATAGTTCGTAAAAATGGAGAGCAACAACAAGCTTATAATGTACCAAGGATGCACGGTTGTGGACACGAAATAATACCCACTAAGCACCCATAGAATGGTGAGAATAAGTGCCGTTGTCTTTGTTTTATTTTGAATCAATTGGTAGCTTATTTGTAACCCAAGAACACTCACCACCACAATACTCATACTATGAATCAATTCCACATTTGAAGTTGTTTTTAATCCCCAATCTAAAAGGTAATAAAAACTCGCATTAAACTCAAACTTAGAAAACCAAAGACCAATAGTGGCGCTGTAATTTTCAATGAAATCATCCCTGAAAAAGGGCAAGAAAAGCAGTAGGAACACCCCTCCAATACTTAGATAAAATCGAACACTTTTTTTCCAACCTAATTTATTTAAAAATAAGGGGAGACTTAATATGGGCACTAATTTCACAGCAATAGACAATGCCATTGTAAGGGCGGCCAAATGCCATTTTTTGGTATGTACATAATACAACGCCATGACAAAAAAGAACAACATAAGACCTTCAAAATGAAGGTTGCCCGTCAGTTCAATAATCACCAAAGGGTTGAGTATAAACCAGTATATATTTCTTGTAGGCAGTTTTAATTTTCTCAACAATTTTTTACCATAAAAGAGGATGCCTAAATCTGCACCAATTAACAGTAATCGCAACACCACAACCGAACCCAAAATACTGTGTTTAGAGAGGATGGCAGCGATTATAAACGGAAGTTGGTGTATGGGTGGGTAATTGGAATAATGCCCTGCGCTTAACGCCCCCATGCCGTCAAAAAGCGTTTTCATTTGTGGAAATAAATTGGGGTCGGAAATTATTAAATCATTAGGAGTTGTCAAGTAGGGGTTGAGCCCTGACAAGATGAGACGTCCGTCCCATATAAACCGATAGAAATCCTGAGACAAATTTGGAATCGCCAACAAAAAAACCAATCGCAAACCAATTGCTAAATAGGTTAACTGCTGCTCTTTTATTTTGAGTTGTTTTAAGATCAAATAATAACAACCAAAAAGAACGCTGAATACGGTAAGGAGTTTGAAATGTTCAAAACGTGCCAAATCGTAAGCCCATAGTGCATATAAAACCATGCTAAGACCACCCCAAATTAATAAGGTATTTTTTGAATTTAAGATTGACCTATTGAATTCCACAAGTCAGGGGGTAAGTGGTTAAACTTTAGACGATATTGATTTGAAAAACACAAATCCAAATCCTAGGAACAGCATCAGATGAAAAGGAAACAATCCAAAATCGCCACCTTGATCGCCTACGATAAATGCACTGTACATTCCGAAGCCAAAATACAGCATCAATATCCCTTCAAATATGACATTTGCTGAAATATTTTTTTTCAGATATTTATTGGTTTTCCAAGTATCAGTAAGGGCATTAATATTAAATTTTGGGGTACGAACAAAATCACTGCGTTTGCCAAAATGACCTTCTAAAACAGCAATCGAATTGTGTAATGAAAAGCCCATGGCTATAGAAAAAAATGTAAAGAATAAAACGACATACTGCACGAAACTTTTCAGACTCGAACCATGTGATTTCTTGTACATAAACCAATAGCAAATAAAGAAGATAAGTGTGCTAACAACAAAAAAGCTCATCACATAAAAATACATTTTCAGATGCGTATATTCATTCTTTATATACAGCATCGGAATGCTCAGAATACCCACGATTAAGATGTTCAAAAACATGGTGCTATTCAATAAATGAAGCAAGCTGTGTAGTTTTGTTTTGGCAGAAATGTTTTTACTTTTTAAAACGCGCCACATCATTTTTTGAAAATTCTCTGCACCACCTTTGTTCCATCTAAACTGTTGAGACCTTGCAGCACTGATAGCTACAGGTAATTCTGCAGGTGTTTCAACGTCCTCTAAATATTTGAATTTCCAGTCTTTAAGCTGTGCTCTGTAACTCAAATCAAGATCTTCAGTCAAGGTGTCACCTTCCCAATTTCCTGCATCAATAATACAGGTTTTACGCCAAACGCCAGCCGTTCCATTAAAGTTGATGAAGTGCCCTTTTGAGTTTCGCCCTACTTGTTCTAGCGTAAAATGAGCATCTAAAGCAAAGGCCTGTATTCTAGTGAGTACAGAGTAATTACGATTGATATGACCCCAACGTGTTTGCACCACGCCAACGGCTTCATCCTTAAAAAATGGAATCGTACGTTTCAACCAATCCGTTTGCGGTAAAAAGTCAGCATCAAATATGGCGATGTATTCTCCCTTCGCATTGACCAAACCTTCTTTGAGCGCTCCGGCTTTAAACCCTTCACGATTTGTTCTTTGAATGTGTTGAATATCAAACCCTTCCTTCTGCAAGGCTTTGATTAAAATAGCGGTAGATTCCACTGATTCGTCGTTGGAATCATCAAGTACCTGAATTTCTAATTTATCCTTTGGATAGTCAATAAGGACAATATTTTTTAACAAGCGATCCATCACATAAATCTCGTTAAATACGGGAAGTTGTATGGTCACATAAGGAATCTCATCAGCGTTTGAGAAATTAAATTCGAGGCTGTTCTCTGTGTTTTTTTGAGCCTTTATATAATTGAATAACAAATTCAATTGTGCCAAAGCATACATAAATATGAGAATGAGCGCAATAGAATAAACGCAAATTATGATGATTTCTAAAAGCATTATTTGAAACTGTATTTAAATATCCAAGTTAATATCTTAATTCCTGCAAATATACTACCTTTTACCGTACCAGAAACCTTTGAAACTCCTATTCTATTTCGGTACTTTACGGCAACTTCTTCGTAAGTAAATTTCTGTTTTAATATTTTGAGTTGCATTTCAACCGTCCATCCATAGGTAGGGTCTTCCATTTTTAAGTGCAACAACGTATCAAACTTAATCGCCCTAAAGGGGCCGAGATCTGTAAATTTTGATTTAAAAAACAAACGCATTAAAAACGTTGCGAGCCAATTTCCGAAAATTTGCTGAGGTTGCATAGCACCTTTTTCTCGAAATCTCTCTACACGGCTTCCAAGAACAAAATCAATATGGTCATCAATAATAGGAGCCACAATTTTGCTAAGTTCTTCGGGGTAATCGCTGTAATCTCCATCCAAAAATACCACGATATCGGTAACTATTTTTTGTTGTTTTATATAGTCTATACCCTTTAAACACGCATTGCCATAACCTGGTTTAGGTTCTGATAAAACAGTGGCTCCAGCATCTTCTGCATTTTTTGCGGTGGCATCGGTTGAGTTGTTGTTAACGACGATGATTTCATGCACTGAGGCTGGGATGTCCTGAATGACAAGTCCAATAGATTCTTCTTCGTTGTAAGCAGGAATAATAACTTTTATAACACTGCGATCGCGATTGGGTGTGTTCAAAATAGGACTTATTTATCGTGGAGTTGATCCATTAAGTTCATCTCATTTCCGAGCAACACATCACTGCTTCCAATGCGTCCCTCTTCTGGACCATTCTCTAATTTTAGAACCCCTCTTGGACACACGGCACTACAAACGCCACAACCCACACAACTTGCACGCACAATATTTTCACCTTTTTGTGCATAGGCACGAACATCAATGCCTTGTTCGCAATAGGTAGAACAATTTCCACAGGAGATACACTGACCGCCATTGGTGGTGATTCTAAATCGTGATTTGAAACGTTGAATCACTCCCATATACGCTGCTAATGGACAGCCAAATCTACACCAAACTCTATTTCCGAATATGGGATAAAACCCGGTGCCAATGACCCCAGCAAATATAGAACCGATCAAAAAACCATAGATATCCTGTATGGTCTGCACTTTGAGACCAAGAACTTCGTACGTTTCTGAGAAATACCCATATAAAGTCAAGCCCGTCATGAGCATTGCAAATACGAGTACGCCATGCACAAGCCAACGTTCCACTTTCCAAGAAAACAAGGATTTAGTAGATAATTGTCGGTAGGGATCGCCCAAAGTTTCTGCGAGTCCGCCACACCCACAAACCCAAGAGCAGTACCAACGTTTCCCAAAAAAGTAAACCATTACGGGGACTACCACCAAGGTTAATAAAACACCCCAGACCAAAATAAACAATCCAAAGCCACCGTTTTCGAGCAATTCATTTAAGTTCCATCGAAAGAAAAAATCATAATCCAACGGAAACGCATTTTTAAAATCGTACCAAGGTTTTTCAAAGCGCACGAGTATTTCTGGAATTAAAAAGGCAAATACAATTTGAAAAAATAAAACCGAAGTCGTTCTTAAAATCTGGTAGTTATTGTGACGGTATTTAATATACATACGGACGGCCATCGTTGACATGATCACACAATATAAAAATCCGTATAAAAACCATTGACTCGCGGGGTTTCCACTGAGCGATTCACTGATAGGATCCACGAGATAAATCCAATTGATCATATAACTAGGTCTAAAATATAAGACCAAATAAAATAGAATTAAAAACGCAAAAACGAACCATGCAATCCAACCTCTGTTGGTAGCGCTGCTATGAAATATATGATTGTTTTTAATTCCTGCAGGCCCTTTTAGATTGATAGCAGGCAGCATGAATAAAAGTGCGCCCAATATTGCCAGTCCAAAACTTAAAAACCAAAATTTTAGTTTGTTTTCAACCACAACACCTGTCCCAGAAGATTTCACCATTTGATAGGCTAAACTGTGTGGTTTTGTCCAAATGACTTTTCCCCATTCTTTGTTTTCTTTGTGATGTGCATTGGCGGATTCTACCGCATTCGCAATCGAATTGGCAAGATAAAACGGGGTTGAAAATTCTTTATCAACACTGCTGTTTTTTAAGTCTTTTATAAAAACGCTGCTGGTGATGTTGTTTTGAGTTATAAAATCTTCAAAAGCAGCAGACGTAAGTTTGTATTGCCCCATAAATAGCAGGCTCATAAAAAGTGTAAATACTGCTAGTATAAGGCCTAAGCCGAGAGTTCTTATTGTCTTCATATCAATATTTTAGGGTAAATATTTGTGACCAATTTTTCTTTTTCAATTGCAAGTTTCGGTTGGTATCGACGTTATATTTTTCGATGACTTTGGAGTAATAATTTTTATAAAACTCAGGGTCAAAATGAGCGATTTCTAAGTGTTCAAGGACATAATCAATCGTTTTATTTTGATCCAACCAACGGTTAAAAATTTCGTGACGCATTCGAATTCCAAACGTATTAATTCCTAAAAATGCTTGTGTGGTTTTATCAAAAGCAAGGGTCAAACATTTTGTTTGATCTGGATGCATCCAATGAAAATGCGCTTCATTGGGTTTCTTATGTTGTTCGCTATTCACCCAACCATAGGTTTGATATTCAATATCAAAAAACTTAGCGGAATTGAACCAATGTCCAGGCGTGTAAAGAGTTTCTTTTTTGCAAATCGTTTGAGCGACCGTTTCGCCCATAATTCGTCCGGTGTACCAAACGGCTTCAATAGGTCTTCTGCCTTCAACAGCGGTGCGTTGTTCTGCACAATCACCAATCGCATAAATATCTTTGATATTGGTCTGAAGATTCCGGTTTACCAAAATACCGCGATTTGTTTCAATGTTAGAGTTTTCTAAAAATCCAATATTTGGCGAGACGCCTGCGGTCAGTCCCACAACATCGCAGTCAATTTCTTCTCCCGTTTCTGTAATCACAATCGACTTTACAGTGCCGTCTGCATTTGCATTTATTTGTTTTAAATTCGATTCCAGTCGAAGGTCAATTCCATTTTTCCGAATCTCGTTATTGATCATTTCACTTTCGCCACTCGGCAAAATACCACTCCAATAACTATTTTCTCTTACTAAAAAGGTGACGGAAATGTGTCGCGAATGGAACATTTCGGCCAACTCAATCCCGATCAATCCTCCGCCGACAATAACGGCGCGTTTGCAAACTGTGTTGTTAGGAGCGTGGGTTTCTATGGCATCTAAGTCTTGTTTATGGTACAGACTAACAACTCCTTTGAGGTCTTGGCCAGGCCAGCCAAATTTATTAGGCTTACTTCCCGTGGCTATGATAAGTTTATCAAAAGCTAGTTGTTCACCATCAGAAAAAACAAGTGTTTTTTGAACCGTGTCTATTTGTTGTACAAATCCTTTTTTGAGTGTGATGTCATTTTTATCCCAAAACCAATTTTCATAAGGCTGTGTGTGTTTAAATTTCATGTGTCCCATATAGACATACATAAGGGCAGTTCTAGAGAAGAAATAGTCCGTTTCGGAAGAAATGACGGTAATTTTTTTATTGGATAATTTTCGGATATGCCGGGCTGCGGTAATTCCTGAAATTCCATTTCCAATAATTGCGATGTGTTCCATACTAAATAAGTTTTTGGGGATTAGTATTTAAAAACTGAAATAAAACCCTAAAGTTTTAGAATCATAAAGTTAATGAATATGTTTTAAATAATAGGCTTCTAATTTTCTAGGGGTCGCTCCAAAGAATTTTTTTAGATGAATCATCCAAAAATGAAATTGTAACGACCAGATTCCATTGGAAAGATAGCGCCGTGATGAGGTGGTCAGCCAATACGGAAGCACTTCAAAACCGTAATGTTCATATAGTTTATAAATCAAATCATTGTCTTCATAAATGATAAAATCCTTATTAAACCCACCTAGATTTTCAAAGGCTTTTTTGTCAACAAACAAACTTTGATCGCCTCCACGGCACGATTTCCAATTAAATTGCGTGAACCATCCTGCCAGTTTGAGCCACCAATGGTTGCTGTCAAACTTCATTTTAAAACAGCCTGTTTTTGAGCCTTGATTTATAGCATCCAAAATATATTGGTCAAAGTTTTTGGGCGGTACAGAATCTGCATGTAAAAAATAAAGCACTGTTCCTTTGGATTGAGAGGCTCCTAAATTCATTTGTTTTGCACGTCCTTTTGGGCTATTTAATGCAATAACTTTAGGTTGTGTTTTTGAAAATTCGGATACTATTTCCTGAGATCCATCCGTACTACCTCCATCCACGACTAGAATTTCTGAAATTAATTTTGAGCTGCTATTAAGGACTAAATAGGTCAGTAAGGCCTTTATTGTTTTAGCTTCGTTTAGTACAGGAATAATGATACTGATGCTATTCATTCAAAGACCAATTATACGTTTGAAAGTTAATTTTTGCTTCGGGCGAAATGTTTGCAGTACTGTATTTGTTAAGGTAGCTTATAAAAGCGTCCCCTTTTGGGAAATCAGATTTAAACCATTTGAATATTTTTGAAATTGTAATTTTTGATGCTGTTATGCTGTTTTTTGAAGGGTCATTTATAAATTCCCGCGCTGCTTGATCCAATTGATCTGTTAGGGATTCGGCTTCATAAGCACAATTCAAAAGTTTTGGACAAGATTCAGATGCACATACAATAGCGAAATGAATTCGAGAATCGCCCATCGGTCTTAAAATTTTATGTTCAATGGTATTCAGTGACATCGTTTTACCACCGATCTCAAAAAATGTTTGTCCCCATGGATCTCTTATGTCTTTAATGCTTTCTGTTGGGTAATTATTCAGAATCAGTTGAACCGTATAAGCATTATACGCATTGATCCAATAGGCCATTTTCTCAGTCTTGCTCCAGTTGTCTTTGGGAGCATTTGTCGTTAATTCGTTCAGGTATGCGTTCAGTGTTTCTGGATTTTTTTGCAATCCTTTATAGTTGACAGCTCCATTTTCTGCCACATAGGCTTGGAGAATTTCGGTCCATTTAGAATGGTCGAGGGTCTGTGCACTAGCGCTGCAAAAGCAGAGGATTAAAACGTAGGTTAAAAGTTGTTTCATTTTTTTTAGGTTAACAGCAACCCCCACCATCATAATGGAAGGTGGACTCGCTAATGTAGATGTCGTTTCGGTTTAAGTTTGCCAAGTCCTTAGCAGTTTTATCGCAAATAGCTAAGGGCTGATTTTTCACTAACACATGCCCTAATTTGTCATCAAAAAAGTCTTCTTTGCCATAAAATATGGCTGCTTTTCCTGTGAAAATACAAGGGCCGTCCGCAGGCATTGGGTCTTTAATCGCCGCCACTTCAATGGATTCAATATAAATTAATTCATCCGTATTATAGTGAAGCGGGTCTAAAATTCTGTAAGGTTTTCGAGCTCTTATTTCAATCGTACCAAATCCGGCATCTGTGAGCATTTTCACATATTCAGCAATCGGAATACTTCCGCTCAAACACAAGGCTCTAAGACGATCGTCTTCGCGCAGAGTTTCGTTCATGGGTTGCTCACAAGTGGGGTCACTCATTACTAATTTCCCGTGCGGTTTTAGTATGCGGTGCATTTCTGAAATGGCTTTTTTAAGGTCTTCGACTTTAAAAATATTAAACAAACAATTTTGTGCTGCCACATCAATACTGTTGTCCTCTACTGGTAAGTTGAGCGCATCTCCTTTTTTAAGACTTACAAACTCTTTGTTAAACCAAGGGTTTTGAGCTTCGGCTTCGGCGAAGTTTTTATCGGAGGCTTCCAGCATTTCATCCACCACATCCACACCAATCACACCGTCTTTTTGACGACTGAAATAAGCGAATTGTAGCAATTCCATTCCACCACCAACGCCTACATATAGTATTTTCGGAGTATTGGTCAGGTCACGCGCATGCACGGTGCTTCCGCAACCATAGTTCATTTCTTGCATGATTTTAGGAATTTTCAGACCTGGGAGTTCCCAAATAGGATTGGTCGTACAGCAAAGTCCAATATCAGGGCTGAGGGCTGCTTCTTTGTAAACGTCGTGGGTGGTGTCTAGGTAGCTCATTTATAGGGTTTTTATGAGTTCTTTAAATAGGGTGATCATATCGGGTTCGGCTTTTGCGGCCATTGCTATAATTTCTGAAATATCGACAGGTTTTAAGTGTTCTGGGTCACATTCATCTGTTAAAACAGAGACGGCTGCTACTTTTAATTGAAGGTGATTTGCCACAATAATTTCGGGAACGGTACTCATGCCAACGGCATCTGCGCCCAAAAGGTTCAGCATTTTATATTCGGCACGTGTTTCAAGTTGAGGACCCACAACACTCACGTACACGCCTTTGTGTAATTTGATATTGTTTTTAAGGGCGATGGTCTCAAACTTGCTGTTGAGTGTTGTGTCATAAGGGGCACTCATGTCCACAAAACGTTCGCCTAATTGCTCCACTCCTTTGAATGCCAAAGGAGAGCCGCCTTGTAAGTTGATATGATCCTCAATCAACATCAGTTCTCCTTTTTTGTAATCTAAATTTAGGGCTCCTGACGCATTGGAAACTAAAAGCGTCGAAATGCCCAAGTGTTTCATGATGCGGACGGGATAGGTCACATCTTGCAGTGTGTAACCTTCGTATAAATGAAAGCGTCCTTGCATGATGATTACTTTTTTTCCTTCTAAAATACCATAGATTAATTTTCCTTTATGAAACTCAACGGTTGCTGTTGGGAAGTTGGGGATGTGGTTGTAACTCACTTCTTTTAAAATCTCCACATGGTCTAGAAGTTGCCCCAATCCGGTGCCTAGTATAATTCCAATTTCAGGCGATTCAAAGCCTTTTTCTTTTAGATAATCAGTCGTTTCTTCAATAAATTTCATCATCATTTTTTTATCTTTTTTAACAATTCTGGTTGCGCTTTTAGGTCTTCAAATGTATCAATGTCATTTAAGGCTTCCAAAAGTTTAACGTTTTGTTGGTTCAAATTTTTTAATGTGGACTCTAAAACAGAATCGGTTCCCCATTGTTTATTTTTAAATACGGTAGGATTCATTTTTTTCATCCCTAATAAATAATACCCTCCATCCAATGATGGGCCTAATACGACCTCGTGATTTTCTAAAGCCGTGAAGGCTTCCTTGATGTGATTGGGGTTTAAGTCAAACAAATCGCTTCCCACAATCACTACCTTTTCATAGGTGTCTTTAAAAGCGGTCTCAAAAGCATTTTGCATCCGCGCACCCAAATCAGCTCCTTTTTGTAACTTTTTTTGATAGAGGGCATTATCCCATAAATCATTACTTTGAATTTCTTCAGAGTAATATACGACTTTATCACTAGACACTTTATGCAATACGGATTCGGTGTGTTGGAGTAAGATGGTATATATTTTCAAGGCATCTTTGTCGCCGATGGTTTTGGCAAGTCGTGTTTTGACTTTCCCTAACTCAGGATTTCTCACAAAAACGAGGATCAGATTTTTATTCATATACTTTCGTTCCTTTTAATAAGTAACTTCCCCATTGTTTTGAATTCACATGTATTTTTGATGTGGGTTGTTCTTGACAACTATACACTTTCCCACCTTTGTTTGTCCATTCAAAAATTCCGCCATACAAGTTATAAACTGCAGTATAGCCTTTAGCAAGGAGTTTTTTGCCAATGATTTCAGAGCGTATTCCAACCGAGCAATACACTACAATCATCGTTTCTTTGTCAATGGGCAGACTTGCTGTTTTTGAGACCTTAAACCCTTTAAATCCTATATGAATAGCATGCTCTAAATGGCTAATATCATATTCTTCTTTTTCACGCGTATCTAAAAGGAAGGGTGGTGTTTTTAATTTTGTGAGTTCATCGACATAAATATAAGGTACTGAATGATCGTTGTATTTATTCAAAAGGTCTTTAATAGACGTTTGACTAAAGCCATTGGTACACAGAAGATATATCCCCATAAAAATTAATTTCCTCATCATATTATTAAGCTACGGTTCCTTGGCAACTACTTCCTGCGCCAGCCGTACAGCCATAGCAGTGTTGCGAAATACAAATGGTACGTTTGCTTAGAATTTCTTTATTAAAATCGCGAATGTGTTGTACGGCACTGTCCACCTTTAATTCTAACATTTGATTAAAATCACAATCGTACAGCCATCCATCCCAACTTACAGAAAGGGTGTTGGTACACATCACGTTGTCCACGGCTGCGGGATTAAAGGCTTCTACCAAATTATACATATACTCCTCATAGTTTTCAGAGGCTATAAGGTAATCTAAAAACCGACTGATAGGCAGGTTGGTGATTGAAAATAAATCATGAAATTGAATCTCAAAATTTGATGACAATGCTTTTTTGAAATCGGCTTCTAAGGCCGTTTGATCTCCGGGTAAAAAGGCCCCTGAGGGATTGTAAACCAAATCGAGTTTAAGCTCAGAGCCGGGCATTCCGTAACCCACGGCGTTTAACATTCTCAGGGCTTTAATGGAGGCATTAAAAACACCGTCGCCACGTTGTTGGTCTGTTTTTCCTTCCGTCCAGTGTGGCATGGAAGAGATGACATGCACCTTATGTTTCTTAAAAAACTCGGGCAGATCATTGTATTTTTTATTCGCTGTAATGATGGTTAAATTGGACCGAACGATCACGTCTTTGACGCCAACTTTTGTGGCTTCTTCTACAAACCATCGGAAATCAGGGTTCATTTCTGGGGCACCACCGGTAAGGTCTAGGGTATGCGCACCTGTTTCTTTGATCACGTCCAAACACTGATGCATTGTTTCTCGGGTCATGATTTCTTTTCGATCGGGACCGGCATCAACATGGCAATGTGCACACACTTGGTTGCACATATAGCCTACATTTATTTGTAGGATTTCTAATGTTTTTGGCTTTAAAGGGAATTGATTTTGAGCTTTTAATTTAGTACTAAACTTGGGGAGTTCCTCATTTTGAAAAATTCCATTAGATAAAATTTCTAATTGGCGTTTGGCGTTTGCAAGTTCATTTTCACGTTTTTTTAGGGACTTTAATTGCATCGGTTACATGGATAATTTTTTATACTTATTCATCATTTGCACACTATGTACGAGGGTTGCGCCACTTTCAATGGCGGCACCAGCATGGACTGCTTCCATCATTTCTTCTTTGGTAATACCGCGTTTTAAGCCGTCCTGTGTGTAGGCATCTATACAATACGGACACTTTACCACGTGTGATATGGCTAGGGCAATGAGTGATTTTTCTCGGGCTGTTAAAGCCCCTTCTTCAAAGACGCTTCCGTAATAGTCAAAGAATTTTTTTCCTAGCTCTTCATTCCATTCCGTGATGTTTCCAAATTTCCGTAAATCGGAGGGTTCATAATAGGTATTGCTCATGTTTATGTATTTAAGACTGTTTTTTATAATATTTTTTAAAACTAGTGAAAATTCTCCGAAATTCCTCAAATTCTCCGAAATCCATCAAAATTATCATTTAAAACACAGTTTTAAGAACTTATAAGAACCATACAAAACTACAACAATGCCTTGTGTTTTTGTTTGCAAATTTTTATTGCAAAAAGCAAGTTATTTGAATTATCCTCATCTTTAACAGGTTAAATTAAGAATAATATTACTTTTTAATCATTTAATTATGGAATGTATATTTTTTGTTGTGGTCAAAAATTAGCGTATCAAGGGGTGTATTTCTTAATATTGGGGTATAACCCTTAAATTTATTTATCATGAAAAAAATTACTTTATTATTGACATTCCTATCGGCTTCTTTAGGATTTTCACAAACTATTCCTGTTGATTTTCAAAGTGGAATAACTATAGGAGCTAAAACGGGTACCGTTATTTCACCTGCAGATGCAAATTGGTATAGTGATAGTGGATTGACATCTACTTCCGTTGAGGATTTAGCATCTGATACTCCTGACCATGTAAACGCTGGTAAGATGGTAAGTTCTAGTTCTGGTGCAAACTGGCAAAACGCCCAATTATTAATGACAAGCAATTACATGAACTTGACTACAACTAAAACGGTTACTTTAGATGTGTATTCTGATAATGCTCAAAATTTTCTTTTAAAATTAGAACAATCAAAAGGTGGTGGTGCAAATACTGAAAAAAGTTTTTCACACCAAGGTAATGGCTGGGAAACAATCGTTGTTGATTATTCAACTCCTGCAACTGGCCAACCAATCCCTAACGACCAGTATAAATTATTGGTAATTTTCCCATGCTACTCTGCTAGTTTTGCTGCTGCTGCTTTTGATAGTACAACATACATAGATAATGTGACAACGGCTGTTGGGGATGCGATTTCCGCACCAGCAGTTCCTACTTCTGGGGCCGCTGCTCCGTCGATTGCTGCATCTGACGTATATTCCTTCTTTGGAGATTCTTATACTAATACCGCGCCATCGAGTTACTCCCAGTCTTGGGGTCAGGGTACAGTATCTGATTACACTGCAGGTTCAGACGTTGTTAAAAAATATGCTGCTCTAAATTTCCAAGCGATTACGCTTTCGTCAACCGTAAACTTATCAAATTACACTCATATTCATGTTGATGCATGGACTCCAATAGCCAACGCAGTGGGTATTAAGTTTCAGGATTTTGGTACCGATAACGTTGACGAATATCCCAACGTCGATGATTCTGAATCTGAAGTTCAAAGTTCAACTACACAGGCAAGTCAAACATGGGTTGGTCATGATTTTCCACTTTCTGCATTTACCGGATTGACTGGTACTGCTAATTTAGGTCAAATTCAACTCTTATTAGGAAGTGCAACAGGTGGTACTCAAGGTGATGTTTATATTGATAATTTATATTTGTATACTGCCCCAACAGCAGGCATAGACGACCACTCTCTAAGCTCCGTAAAAATGCACCCGAACCCAGCAAGTGGAATCGTAAAATTTTCAACGGCGTTAGGGGATACTTTAAGTGTATCTATATTTGATTTATTAGGGAAGTTAGTACAACCTGCTCAGGTCATAAAATCAGAGTTGAATATCTCTGGCTTGAACCCTGGTATGTATTTTGCGAAAATAGATCAAGGCGCAAACTCCATTACAAAAAAATTGCTTGTAAATTAAGTTGCAACTAACCAACCAACTTTAATTTCAAAGAAGCTTCCAGCAATGGAGGCTTCTTTTTTTTGATTTCACCTGTCCGTTGAACATCACAGCCAATGTTGCAACGCTTGACATAACCGACTTAACAGAACTAGATGCTATCTAGTCATGGAACAAAACTTGAATTGACTGCTGTAGGATTTGCTATTATCAATTATTTTGACTACCTTATCGAAGATGATTACACGATAGCTTTAACAAAAGATTTTGCTTCTAACGCAGTAAGAATGTATCCAAACCCTGCTAAAGAGGTTGTAAGTTTTTCTTTCGCTTCAAACATAGCTTTGGAAGTTACGATTTATTTGAGAAAGAAGTGCTTCGTTCAGAAAACGTACAATCTCAACTTAATATTTCTAGCTTAAAACCTAGAGTGTATTTTGCAAACATGACACATGGTTCACGTGTTTCTACTAAGAAACTCCTAGTGAACTAAACATATAATTAACCATTTTTTTTATGGAAGCTTCCAGCAACGGGGGCTTCTTTTTTGTTTACATGAGTCCGAGATAATTTCAGTCTATAGGTGCCTGCTGGAGCAGAACGTTTTTATCGATTGTTGTGTGAGGTATTCAATATATTTATAGTATCACATCACAGTGCTCCCTTCTTGTTATGGAGTTGTTAGAAATAACCTACTTTTTTAACGATGTGCTTTAATTATAACGTTTTAGTAATTAATTGACTAATAATTATAACACAACATTAAACATAATTAACCATACAATCCCCATACATTTTCTTTTTTATAACTGTTTATTGTATTCTTGTTGTTTTGAATTTTCTAATTTTTACAGGTAATAATTATGAATATTTATGATTTTAACCGCGAAATTTGTCAGTGTATGTATTTTGTAGTACTTTGTTTAAATATTTTACAATATATTTAAACTATATTTGAGTTCATTAATAACTTAAAAACTTTTAACATGAAAAAAATTACATTATTATTTTCTTTACTAGCCGTTTCCTTAGGAACCGCTCAAAGTCTTCCAATTGATTTCTCTGACCCTTTAGATGCAAACTTTACAACCGCAGGAGGTGCTGTGTTTTCGGTCACTGCAGATGGAACAAATGCTGTTGGTCAAATTATTGGTGGAGCTGCTCAATACGACAGTAGAATGGATTTAGTATTAGACACATACATAGATATGACTACTGCTGCAAAAACATTTACATTCGAATATTATACAACTGAAGCTGTTGTAATGAATGGATTACTTCAAATTGGTGCAGAAGGTGCCGGAGGATTCGCAATTGAAAAAGGATTCGTAACTGACGGAAATATTGGATGGGAAACAATCACTATTGATTTTTCAGATGCTACAAATGGCTATCCAAATGCTGGACTTCCAGTTGTTTTTGGTCAATACGCTCAAATCTCAGTGTTTACTAATTTTGCAGATACGGGAGTATCTACATATTGGATAGATGATATTGCTGGAGCTGCTAATGGAGCTGCTGTAGCACAACCATTAACTTCTTTAGTAGTAGATTTTGAAACAGCGACTTCTTTTGCAGCTGATTCAGGAATTACTTACACGGATCAAGTTGCAAACGATTTGACTACCGGAGCCAATTCTTCAGCTACTGTTGGACTTGTTTCAGGAATCAATTCAGGTCCTTATTCAAACGCACAATTATTTGTTAGTGAAGGTTTTGATATGTCTGCTGGTGATAAAGGTTTTTCTATAATGGTAAAAGGCCCAAGAGCTATACCAGTTATAAAATTTAAGCTTGAAGGTGGTGCTAATAATGAAAGAGATGCAGCTTACACAACTCCAGGTGTTTGGCAAGAACTTACTTTCGATTTTGCTGGTGATGTATCTGTGGTACATAACAAAATTGTCATATTTTTTGATTTTGCAACTGCAGCAAGTACAGACGTAGCGGATGATGTTTTTATGTTTGACAATGTTACATTTGACGTATTTAGTTCACTTTCTACGAAAAGTTTTGCTGCCAACACAGTAAAAATGTATCCTAATCCTGCTAAAGGATTTGTAAACTTTTCTTCAACTTCAAACGAAGTTTTAGACGTTGCAGTTTATGATATGTTAGGAAAACAAGTATTACGTGCAAACGCTGTACAGTCTCAACTTAATATTTCTAGCTTAAACCCTGGAATGTATTTTGTAAATATGACACAAGGATCTAATGTTTCTACAAAGAAATTATTAGTGAACTAAGGTTTAACCAACCCAATTTAACTTTTAAAAGGCTTCCATTTGGAGGCCTTTTTTTATGTCGTCATTCCACCTACGGTTGATACATACGAGGTATCCAAGTGTCATTACGAGGGAAGTATGACCGAAGTAATCTCATGAAGTGAAACTAAAAACGAATAGATTGCCGCGTCGTAAAAAACGACTCGCAAAGACGTAACTCGCCGTCATTCCACCTACGGTCGATACATACGAGTTATCCAAGTGTCATTACGAGGGAAGTATGACCGAAGTAATCTCATGAAGTGAAACTAAAAACGAACAGATTGCCGCGTCGTAAAAAACGATTCGCAAAGACGTAACTCGTCGTCATTCCACCTACGGTCGATACATACGAGGTATCCAAGTGTCATTACGAGGGAAGTATGACCGAAGTAATCTCATGAGTGAAACTAAAAACAAACAGATTGCCGCGTCGTAAAAAACGACTCGCAAAGACGTAACTCACCGTCATTCCACCTAGGAGGATTGAATTAGGGAGGATAACTAGCAAGGTTTAGAGAGGAGTTTCTAAACACCAATTTTCCACACTCCTTTTTCTAAAAACGTTTCTATAGATTGACGCTTCGCTTTGTTGAGTAAATTGGAATGAGAAATTTTTTCTTGTTTGGCATATTCAGAAAGCGTTATTATTTTCTTTCCTTCCAGATACGCCAATCGTTTATGAAAACTTTGACACAATGCTTTCCCTACAATGTCTTGCATAATTGCAGTTGTGCCACGTTGGTCAAATTCCTGAAAAGCATCATAATATTCTTTTCTATTGATAAATTTTATATTGATCGGTACATAATTCTCACGCAGCAAGGCATAATTATTAATCACACGTCCAATTCTTCCATTTCCATCCACAAAAGGGTGAATGTGTTCAAAAGTGAGGTGAAGCTTCGCAACGCGTCTAATAATGTTGTCAGCGTCACTCGTTTGGTATTGTACCATCATTTCTTTTAGCAACCCTAAAACTTCTGTAGGATTTGGAGCCATATAAGTGCCCACACGCACCCATTCGTTTTCGTTTCTAAACCGCCCAGCAATATCATCTCTAATATTACTGATGAGCATTTTATGCAAAAACAAGATGTTGTCTAAAGTAAGTTCTTTTTCTGTTGCCTTTTGATTGATGTATGCAACGACTCTCGCTAGATTTTTAGCCCCAAATAATTCTCGCTCATTAATGTAACGGTCGAGGTCAATCTGCATCAGAATTTTTTCTGTTTCATCTAAGGTCAACGTGCTATTTTCAATGGCATTAGAATTATAGACCTGTTCAGCCACTTCGGTTTCGTCAAGCAGTTTGATTAAGGCCCTTTTATCAACTGCAAGCCGACAATACCGCTCTTTAAGCGCTTGAATCTGTTTGAGAATTCGGAAAGATTGAGTCATCTGATTTATATCTATTGTTTTTCAACGTGTTAGCTCTGCCTGCCTGCCTGCCTGCCTGCCTGCTTGCCGCCCGCTTTGCCGACAGCCAGGAGTTGGTTCACTTTTAATATGTTGCAAAGATACTTATTTTCACGACTAAATTCATTAACTCGTGAATTTAGTCGATTATTTCGTGGTTATTCACGAGTTAAGACCGACTCCATAGGGTTACTTTAAGGCATAAGGGATGTAACTCGCCGTCATTCCACCTACGGTCGATACATACAAGGCATCCAAGCGTCATTACGAGGGAAGTATGACCGAAGTAATCTCATGAGTGAAACTAAAAACAAACAGATTGCCGCGTCGTAAAAAACGACTTGCAAAGACGTAACTCATCGTCATTCACCTACGGTAGATACAAACAAGGCATGAGAGACAAACGATTTAACTCCTTTTATCAATCGTATCGTAAAGTGCCTCTAAATCTTCAATGGAGTTTTTTATAGTCTGTATAATCTCTTTCTGGTTTTTCTGTGGTTTGGTAGATATAAATAAGTCTTTTAAGTCGACATCGAGGGCGGCGGCTATATCAATAAGTAATTGTTTTCTAGGGATACTATCTCCCTTTACAAGATTTGAGACACTAGCCTCCGTAACGTTAACCATAAGAGCGAACTCTTTTCCTGTAATACCTTTCTCTTTTAGTATTTCTTTTAGCCTTAATATCTTCATAACGTATTTATGTTTAAGCAAAAATACAAAATTATAGTTTAAGTGTAATATTTTGAAAATAAATTTAGTTTCAGTTGCATAATATTATAGTAATGCTTTAATTTGTAGTGTAAATATATTACTTATGCTATAAAAATATTAACCCAAATCTAAAAATCATGAAACCCCAAACCGCCAAACAAATTACAGACGCCAATCAGAAAGCCATCAAAGACCGTTTGTCAGCACCCTACACCAAACAGCAACACGCCGCTGTAGCGGGTTGCGACTCCGAAGACATAATGTATTGGAACTTTTTTTTAAACACTATGGAGGCCTACACCAAAAAAGAATATACCGACTCCGAAGGTTTTGACGCTCTAGCCATGGTCTTATGGAATCGGCTTTTGCCAGATGCCGAGCCATTCACCAAGCAAGAATACAGCAACACCTATGGCTTTAGTGAAACAAAATTGGTGTTATGGAACGAATGCCTGCCAGATGCCGAACCATTCACCGAGGACGAAATAAACAACAGCAAAAAATAAATTCAAATGAACAAAGAGTTAGATGCATACACTATGTTATTGGCAAACAAAGAAGCCCAAACCAAGGGTGAAAAATTACCTTATACAAAACAACAATTTAACGAAACCAACGAAGGGAACACTAGTTCGTTAATATTTGACTGGAATTTAAGCTTACCAACCGCCGAACAATTTATTAAACTCGAACATTCCGAAGGCAGACACTGCAATGCCATAGCCATGGCACATTGGAATATCGACCTACCACATGCCGAGCCCTACACCAAAAAAGAACATTCAGAAGCCAAGGGATGCACAGCCGAGACTATGAGATTTTGGAATGAATGTTTACCAGAAGCAGAACCCTACACCAAAGAGGAACACGCCTCCGCTGAGGGATGCACAGCCGAGGCTAAATCGTTATGGAACTTAGTCGTATCAAAATCCGAGCAGTACACAAAAATGGAAATGATAACAAACAAAACTGTAACTAAGTAACCATTAAATCTAGTGCAAAAGAAAAGGACACCTTTAACAGTGTCCTCTTGTTTTTGTTTGGATATTACAGTTTAAAATTAGTCTAAAATAGCGACTAATTGCCCTAAAAATCTATGACTGCCAAACAAGTAGATTATAAAGGTAAAAAAATAAACGCAAAAACCAAATATATCAAATAAGAAAAGGAAATTTTTAACAGATTTTCTTTTTGTTTGTTCAAATGATTTATAGGAGCATGGCCAATCGCTTGAACCGATGATAACAACGTTACTACAATAAGAAATACCAAGGCATACCCAGATAAAAAACCTCAGCAAGCCATTCATCGCCCATTATAGCCAAAAAGTCTAGAATTTTAAAATGGTTTCCTTTAGGTTGTCTTTTGCGGGTATTAAAAAAAAAAACCCACGAATGTGGGCTTTGTACTCAAGGTGGTAGTAAGACGTGTTTATGATATGAAATAGTTTAAAGGTGTTATAATCTGGATTTAACAGATATATAAATTAAGTATAAATTTATTTAAATTTCTTTTTATTTCAAAATATACCATAAAATCGTACAATAATCGTACAAATTTGTATATTTGCACTATATGAAACTGAATTTAGCATATAGAAGCAGAAAACCTAAAGCACAAGCTATCATTAAACTTCGACACTTCAAAAAAGGGGTTACTGATGGCGAAATTATTCTTCACTACAAAACTAAATTCTTAATTTCAAAACAAGATTATAAAAACAAAACTGTCCCTACCAAAATTAAACACGCAGTTGAGAATTGTATTGATTACGTCTCAGAAAAGTTTTTAGAACGTGGCGAAAACTATATTCCTACAAAAGAATGGCTTCATAATAGATGTAACGAGTTTTTTGAAATTGATGAACAAGAAGACACTTTACTTATTAATTGGATTGATGTTAAAATAAAAGACCTTATTAATACTGGTCTTTCATCAAACACAATAAGCAACTACAAGGTTCTAAAGGATAAAGTAACGAGATATAATAAGGGTTTAGAGTTAAAAGATTTGACTGCTAAAGAACTGGACAGATTTAAAAATTATTTAAGAGAAGACGAGAAATACGGAATTGGCACAATTAACAAAGATGTCGACCATATTAAATCCGTTTTATCAATCGCATCAAGAACCTCAAAGTTTCCAGATGATTTTAGATATTGGCAAAAATTCAAACAATCTAAATCTGCTAAATACAAAGACACAAAAGTTATCGTAATAGACGAAGATGAAATAAAAAGAATAGAGGAACTTAAACTTGACAAACCACACTTAATAAATGCGAGAAAATGGTTGATTATCGGAATTAATACTGGTCAAAGAGTTAACGAGTTATTAAGCATAAATAAGAGTATGTTTAAGATTGATAATGATATTTTAGTGTTAGACTTTTCTCAAAATAAGCAAGGTCAAGCCAATCGCATACCAGCACTTCCAAAAGTAAAGGCAATGTATGATAGTGATGAATTGCCGTATAAAGTTTCAGATGTTAAGCTAAACATTGCTTTAAAGACATTGGGCAAGATGGCTAAAATTGACACAAAAATAAATAGCTACTTAAACGAACAAATTGAAGTAAAACGAAAAGATGGGTTAAAGACTGTAGAAAGAAACATTAAGGCTGTAAGACCAAAATATATGTATTTCCAAACAAAAATATTCAGAAGGACTTTTAGTACTTATTGGATTGATAAAATGCCACCAGAGGAAATCAGAAAGTTTACTGGACACAAAACAAATGAAATGCTCTACACTTATGTAGCGGAAGCAAGACCAGACTTTAGCAAGTGGAAACAACACTTGACGTAAAATCTGCGTTTTTGAAATTAGATATGTTAATAACTATTATGAGATAAAACGATATAAGAAAAAAGCCAACAGAGAACAAGAAACAGTTTGAGGGTTTAATTTCATATTAAATGCGAAAACTTTTAAGAAGGAAAGTAAGGTTATTCTTACTTGACGTTAAAAACTTACAGGTAATATTTGTGAGTGAGCATTGTGTATCAGTGTAACACAGTATAGATTTGTAAAAAAGAAAGAGCCACTCGTGAAAAGTAGCTCAATCAGTAAGTATTAAAATTTTCGAAGACCTTAATACTCTACAAAAATAGTAAAAATCACGAGTACTCTTATTATTAACTTAAAATTTAATTAAATGAGTACCATCACACAAGTACAAGGAGTAACTCCTTCCGAATTATCACAACAAATCACTGAACTGTTAAAGCTACAAATAAGAGAATTATTTGACGAGGCAATTGCACGCCAAAGTTCCGATGAAGACTATCTAACTTCAAAAGATGTCCAAAACCTTTTAAATATAAGCCACACTACTTTGTATCGAAAAGAAAAAAAAGGACTAATTCCTTTCAAACGAATTGGTGCAAAGAAACTATATAAAAGAGGCGAGATTACAGATTTATTGCAGTAATAGATGATACCACTAGGCAAACCGAAAATAGATAGTTTGCGAATTCATCTGCCTTTAAGCGAGGTAATCGTAAACAAAGAACACAGCTCTTTTATGCGTTCAATCACTACTTCAAATGATGATGGCGAAGTGATAGAGGAACACGTAAACACAACTTACTTTAATCCTAATGAGATAATAAGTTGTAGCTATGCTATTAAAAGACCATTTGGCATTGATACGCTTTACATTGGCTTTTCATCCAAATCACTAAAGCAAAACTACTTTAAGGGAATTGACAAGCAAACCATAAAACAATGTTTCCATTTTATAAATAGAGAGGGATTAATTACGATAACAAAAGAGAAGTTTTTAAACGCTTTAGTGGTAGATGTGGATTTCTGTATTGATTATCATTTAGACACCAAAGACACAAGAATTAAAAAGGTTATTAAGGTTTGCAAAGACCTAACAATCCCAAGCAAAAACATAAATGTGTATAGCAAAAGAGAGGAAAATAATTGTGGCATCTGGTGGGGTAATAGAAGTAAGGTTGGTAAGGCTTTTTATTCAAAGCAGTTTCTTAAATATTATGCAAAAGCAGTAGAACTAAAACACAATAGTACTGCATTTTATGAAACATATTTAAAGGCTGAATTAAATGGCGAGCTGGTTGATTTAGATGGCAATAGGTATCCTCAAAATAAATTCTTTGATGATGATAGATTGCTTCGTGTAGAAACAACAATTAAAAACAATCAACACTTCAAAACTTACGGATATAATGTCAAAACTTTAAACGACTTATTGAAGCTGGAATTAAATAGAGCCTTTCTTCAAGTCTTTAATAGACCAATGTCAAAATATATGACTGGATACAGAGAAATAAGCCATAAAGAAGGAATGACACTGTCACAAAAATTTAAATACTATGCAATGCTTAAACACGCTGAATTAGTCAAATGCAATATTGAAGAAGCAATCCCATATTATGTTAGTGAGTTCCACCCAGACATTAAAAACCATTCAGCAAGAGGTAATCTAAAAGCTGATTTATTACGCATTGTGAATATGAACGAAGTGGGCGTAAAAACTATTACTCACAATCGAAAAATGTGGCGTGAATTTATTGACGAAATACAAGCAAAAAATCTAATACCTAAATAATTTGATGTACATACAATGATGTATGTATATATTACACCATATCGTGTAGTCTAAACAACAAAAAAACCTATGAAAACAACAAACCAAAACAGCCTTTTTAAGCACCTTTTAGAAGCTACTGAAATAGACGACATTCAATGCCGCTATATTGCCTTTAAATTGGCTGAAAACAACGCCAAAACCATTATCAGTATAGAACGAATAGATAAGCTTAAATATACGGTTAAAACAGACAATGGAAGCTATTTGATAGAAGCAACTAACTTGCCTTTACCTATTAGTAGAGTTGTTAGTCTTTGACTAAACGAACAGGGAAGCCGTGTGCTGCACTATAGTCTATGTAAGCTGTTTCGAGACTACTACTGTCGTAGTACAAGTTGCGACTAAAAGCACCATAATTTTCAATATTATTATTAAAACCAGTTGAAGACCAAAATACAACATATTCTTCAGGTTCAAAATCATCACCCGGGCTCATTGTTCCATAATATGAGCGAGTGCCCGTGTGGAAGGCGTTAAAGCCGCTACTATTGTTAGTGCTTTGGTTGTTGCCTGGAGTTCCTAGTGTTGTTGAGCTTAACCATCCTGTTGTTGATGCCATTGACTTAGCTATTTTATTTCCTGTGGTTGTACCATCATAATTATAACCATTTGCTATAAGATAGTTTTCAAGGGTAGTCCACTCAAGATTACTTGGTGCGTGCCAGCCCTCTGGTGCAAATTCTTTGTTAGGTGTGTTAGGGTCTGTATCGTGAATACCTGCTACCGCATACCAATTATACAACACTTCATTGGTAGGGTCGTTTCCATAATAACACCAAGCCCCTGTAGTTAAATAACGCCATTCATCATTATCTGTAACTTGTGGTATAGGCGTGCCATCTCTATAAGTAGTGTGGCAAGCATTCTCAACAGTCCATTCTTGAGTTCCGTAAACAATACTTGGATAAGGCGCTCCATCACAACTTCCTGTTATCTCTTCTTCAGTAGAAAAACTAACTTCATTACTGTAAAATTCTCCTAAAGTGTTAGTCAAGAAAGCCCTTACATAATAAGTCGTGTTAGGCGTTAAACCCTCAATAGTTGTAGAAATATTAGTCCCATTAACATTGACTTGAGTGTCTTCTATAGACAAAACCTTGTTCAGTATTATTAGGAACGTCACAATTCTCTGATACGATACTTATAACGCCATTTAAAGTAGCTGATGTTTCTGTTATATCAGTAACAGCTTGTGTAGTTAATGTAGGCTCGTAAATACAAGGATTACCCTCGCTATCACTACTACAGGCGAAGATTAGAATGGTGGTGAGTATTAAAATTCTTTTCATTTAGTTGGTGTATGTTATTTCAATTCTTTGAATAGAACAAGTTTCACACTGCTTGAATGTTATATTGATTGGATAATCCTGCTCATTGTAAATGTAGGTAAGCTCCCACCCATCAACACTTACTATGTTGTTGTTTTTTGTACTCATCAACGGATTAACAAAATAATTAGAGAAGATATTATTTCCCTTAATATTTTTAAAAACTGAATTTTTTTGGTCATAATTAATAATCCTAGTTTGATTTGAGCTACAGTCATCTATTGAGGTGATGTTTCCATTATCAACAGTTAAAATGTCAGTGCAATTTTCATCATCACTAAAAATATGTATTTCATTTTCTTGAGGATAATCTATGGAAAATGTTTCTATTGAAGAACTTTCATCACTGTAATTTTCTTGATACGAAATAATCTCAACCAACACGTTTGAACTATTATAAATATAATCGAATTTAAATGTACCAACTAGTTCTTGATTATAATATTCATCAATCTCTATCTTATTAATCATACCCTCTTCGTTATAGGAGTAATTAACCCCAGAATTGGATTCATCATCTGAACCAGTTATAGAAATTAAGTTATTCTCATTATATAAATAATTAGATTGGGATGTTAACTCACCGTTAGAATAGAGATTTATAGTTTTAGGGATTAAACCATAGTTTGTAGAGGTATTGTCATTTGTATCAGAGCTATCGTCATCGCTGCAAGAAAATAGTGCAAAAGCTAAAAATAAGTAAAGTATGTTTTTCATAGTTAAATTGGTTTATACTTCAAAAATACAAAATAATATTACATTCTTTATATATTAATATACTAATGTAAACTTTAATATATGAATGAAATAGTGCCAATTAGAATGTCAACAAAGGACAAAGCCAAACTTCAAGAAAAGGCTAAACAAAACCGATTAAAACTATCTTCTTACTTGCGATACGAATTAACAAAAAATCTTTCAAATGAGTAGAAAACATTACTACACACAATTATCTAATTCACACCCAGAAATGATTGAGGTAAAACTTAAACTAACCCCAGATGAATTAATAACACTTAGAAAATTAACTGATAGTAGAGCATCGGACACATTTGCGCAGATTATTAGAAATTTAATAAATCAGAAAGCTGGGAAGTCAACAGTAAAAGTAATAAAAGGATAATATGGCATTTAAAAAGAAAGTAATAACGATTAGCAACGAAGGGTTAAAGCAAGCTGAAAAGGTCGCAGAGGCTAAAATCACTTTACTACAAACAGCAATAGATGAGGCTAAAAAACACGTCACTATTGATGATTTAAAAGCGTTTAGCGAGGACTTCATCTCTTACACTACTAAGAAGATAATAGATAAAAATAAAAGCCTTAAATCGCTGAATTTGTCACCAAATAAAATATTGAATTTACTTGAGATTGACCTCAATAAATTATATAATATTCAAGTCGAGTTTGAAGAGAACAAAACTCAATTATTATTTGATAAGGAAGGCTCTCCTTTTACTAAAGTAGATAAAGAACAATTCATTAAATACACCAAGAATGAAGAAGAAAACAAGCGTTTAGAAGCGTTTCAGTATCTCATCGTTAGTCTTGAAAAAATAGAAAAGCACACCCACGTTTACAAGGGCGAAGTAGCAAGATTAACCTCTAATGCAGTAGCGTATGATTTACGATTGAACAAGTGGCGTATTAACCCAATATATTTTAGGTAAGTCATTTTACTTCTACCATTATTGTGTAACTCTTCGCTTTTATATCTTCAACTTCTCCTTTTTTATTTAATTCAATGAATTGACCGTCATATTTTCTAACTTCTCCACTTACCTTGTTAAATAAATAAGTGCCATTGCCATTAAACATTTCCCAAACGTGACTTTCGGGGGTAGTGGGGTTTGGTGAAGTTGACTGATTTGAAGCTGAAATAAATAACGATGCAGTTCCAATTATTGCAAGTGAATAGAGTAAAATGTCTTTTAGTTTAGTTGTCATAATATTTGATTTAAAAGTTAAGCATCTAAAATAATAAAATAACGTAAAATAACGATGAGATTTGATAGTAAAAGTGGTAAAGAGGCTGGCAAGATATCTAAAAGGGGGACTGCAATTGGCGTGGAATTGCGTGGTAGCCTGCACGAATTAGTGGATAAAATTTTAAATGACTTAAACTATGAGAGCCTAAACGCATCACAGAAAATTAAACTTTTAGATTTGGCTCTTAAATATTCTTTACCTCGTTTATCAATCGAAAAATCAATAGAACAAATCGAAGAGCCTAGAAAATTTGAAATAACTGTAATAGATGATAACGGTAATTCAGAAATACACTCAACTTTACTAGACGAAAACTTCACTTTAAAAAAAGCCTTTGGTTGTGAATAGAAGCGATTTAAATATTGATTGAAATCAAAAGAAACAATAAGCTAATAACTACAGTAAATTAATACATAAAATAGTAAATTCGTACAAAATTCGTACAAATATTAAACTAAAAAATCCGTAACACTCTATAAATAAAGTAATTACGGATAAATTTTGTACTCAAGGCGGGAATCGAACCCGCACGTCTTGCGACATTGGATTTTGAATCCAACGTGTCTACCAATTCCACCACTTGAGCAATTTATTTGGAGTCGCGCAAATATCGTAATTTTTCTTTACCTATACCCGATTTCCAATAGTTTTCTCTATTTCTTGCTTCTAGTCTGCCTTTTTAGTTTTTAATGGATTTCAGAACAATATAATTATTTCTTTAATCCTATTAAAAATAGTTACTTATATCCTTTAAGAGTTCAAATAAATTTCTAAATTTGCAGCTCGTTTAAAAAAACAGTTTAAAGCTCTCAAAAACAGAACGCTATCATGTCTAACGTCATTCCAGAACCAAAAATATTCGCCTGTACCAATACCATGGTACTCGGTAAAAAAATAGCGGCTTCCTACGGAATCCCTCTGGGAAATGTCATTACATCCACCTATAGTGATGGTGAATTTCAACCCTCTTTTGAAGAATCTATCCGTGGAACACGGGTGTTCTTGATTGGTTCTACCAATCCAGGACCAGAGAATTTAATGGAGTTATTGTTGATGCTGGATGCCGCCAAACGCGCGTCTGCCAGACATATTACGGCTGTCATCCCGTACTTTGGATGGGCACGACAAGACCGAAAAGACAAACCAAGAGTGCCCATTGCGGCTAAATTAGTCGCTAAAATGCTGGAAACAGCCGGAGCCACTCGTATTATAACCATGGACCTACATGCCGATCAAATTCAAGGATTTTTTGAAAAACCGGTCGATCATATGTTTGCATCCACCATATTTTTACCGTACTTAAGAAATTTAAACTTAGACAACCTCACCATAGCATCTCCCGATATGGGCGGTTCTAAACGTGCCTATGCCTATTCAAAAGCATTGGGAAGCGATGTTGTCATCTGTTATAAGCAACGTGCCAAGGCCAATATCATTTCGCATATGGAACTCATTGGCGATGTGACCGGTAAAAATGTAGTATTGGTCGATGATATGGTTGACACTGCTGGAACCCTCACAAAAGCTGCCGACCTGATGATGGAACGTGGGGCTTTGAGTGTAAGAGCCATTTGTACGCACCCTATTTTATCTGGGAATGCTTACGAACGTCTTGAAAACTCAAAACTAGAAGAACTCATCGTTACAGATTCTATTCCGGTGTCTCAAGAGAGCCCGAAAATTAGAGTCTTGAGCTGTGCAGATTTATTTGCCGATGTGATGACTAAAGTGCATCAAAATGAGTCTATTAGCTCAAAATTTATAATGTAATCAATTAAATAACAAATAAATAAAATGAAATCAATTACAATTAACGGATCGAAAAGAGAAAGCGTAGGCAAGAAACCAACTCAAGCCTTACGTAATGCTGGACACGTGCCTTGCGTATTATACGGAGGAGACAACCCAGTACACTTCTCAGCAGAAGAATTGGCATTCTCTAAACTAGTATACACACCAAATGCACATACAGTTGTGATTGCTTTAGGAAGTGAGACTTTAAATGCAGTGCTACAGGACATTCAATTTCACCCTGTAACAGACCGCATTTTACACATCGATTTTTATCAATTATTTGACGATAAAGAAATCGCTATGGACATTCCAGTACATATCTTAGGAAAATCTTTAGGGGTTGCCAATGGTGGATCTTTACGAAGAAACAAACGTAAACTAAGAGTGAAAGCGTTGCCAACAAACTTGCCAGATTTTATTGAGGCCGACATAACGCCACTTAAAATTGGTGGAAAGCTTACGGTTGCCGAATTAGCAAACGATGCTTATAAATTTTTACACCCAGACAACACTGTTGTTTGTCAAGTGAAACGTTCTAGAGTTTCTATCGATGAAGAAGAAGAAGAAGAAGAAGGAGGAGAAGAAGGTGCGGAAGCAGCTGCTCCAGCGGAAGGTGCTGCACCAGCAGACGCTTAAATCGTTTCCTTTTAAATCATTATTTACAAAAGCATTCTGTTATTCAGAATGCTTTTTTTATTTTTACACACTATGAACGTATTTAAATGGTTCTTTAAAAATAAAACCAATACAAACACTGCTGCAGAGATGTCAAAAAAATATTTGATTGTTGGATTGGGAAATATTGGTGCCGACTATGTCAACACCCGTCACAACATTGGGTTTAAGGTTGTTGAAAAATTTGCGCAGCTCAATGACGCTATTTTTGAAACCAAAAAACTTGGCGACTTGGCAAGCTTTAAATTTAAAGGCCGCACCTTTTTACTTCTAAAACCAAACACCTATATGAACCTAAGCGGCAAAGCCGTAAAGTATTGGTTAGAAAAAGAATCCATTCCACCCGAAAACCTATTGGTCATTACAGACGATTTAAACTTACCGTTTGGAACCCTTCGTCTTAAAATGAAAGGCAGTGCTGGCGGACATAATGGGCTCAAAGATTTACAAGACAAGCTGAATACCTCCCAGTACAACAGACTTCGTTTTGGGATCAGTGATGAATTTGCAAAGGGAAGACAAGTAGATTATGTACTTGGAAACTGGACGGACGAAGAGGCTGACAAACTGAAAGAACGTTTGGAACACTGCAGCGAATTTATCAAAAGTTTTGTGATGGCTGGTGTACAAAATGCCATGAATACCTTTAACGGCACCTAATCTTTAAGTCCGTTTTATGACTTGCTATTAACTTCTAATTCTCCATAATCAGATGCTAAGAGCAACTAAGGTGGTTAATTATTGCCTGTTTCATTTTATTGAATTGTTTTTTGTAGTTTTACAAGAACCAATTTAACAAAATTAATAATGAAAAAAATCACTTTAAAAGTCATTTTAATGGCTTTAATGTCTACAACCGCTATTTCTTTTGCTCAAACAAGTACAAACACCCAGACTTTATTTGGTCAGGAACTCACCGATGCCAACATTAAAAGTCTTGACGAATCGGGCGTTATTCGATGTGCATCCGTTGAGTACGAACAATACCTTAAAGCATTATATCCAGAACGGGCTACAAACGCAGAATTTGAAAGCTGGTTAGCACCAAAGGTTGAAGCGGTTAAAGCGCAAAGATCCAATGGTGTTTCTATTATAACGACACTACCAGTGGTATTTCATATTTTAACCGATGAAGTTGGGAATGAGAACCTGTCCGAGGCTGTCATTCAAGCACAAATAGATCAATTAAATTTAGATTTTGGCAATGGTGCAGGCAGTTCTTACACAGTCGCTACAGATACAGAGGTACGGTTTTGCTTAGCACAACAAAACGAGACCGAAGTGACCATGTTTGAACCAGGAATCAATAGAATTACAGATTATGATGACGGACCTTTCTCAATGTCAGATTTCGAAAACACAATAAAACCAGCAACGCAATGGGATCCAACCCGTTATTTGAATATTTGGTTGGCTAACTTAGAAAGTCCTCTTTTAGGGTATGCTCAATTCCCTGTTAGCTCAGGGTTGTCAGGCCTAAACTTCCCCCCTGAACCAGCAAACACAGATGGAGTAGTTATTTTGTCCTCCTCAGTAGGTTCTGTTGCGAGTCCAAATCCCCTAGGTGGTAGTTATGGATTAGGAAGAACCTTGACACACGAACTAGGGCACTGGTTCGGCTTGAGACATATTTGGGGCGATTCTGGAAACTGTTCCAATGACGATTTTTGTGCAGATACCCCAGATGCTACAACTTCTAATGGGGGATGTCCAACGGTAGACTCTTGTCCTTCGGATGGTTTGGGAGCTGATATGGTTGAAAACTATATGGACTACACAAATGATGCTTGTATGGACACCTTTACGGCAGACCAAAAAACAAGGATTCAAGCCGTTTTAGCCAACTCGCCAAGACGTATGGAACTCGGCGCTTCAACAGTCTGTTCGCCAGCCATTGTATATGAGATTGATGGGGCCATAGAACTAGACAATTTAAACCTTGTGGACTGCGCAACAACATTTGCGCCAACAGTGGTTGTGACTAATAATGGAACTACAACCTTAACCTCTGCTGTGATCAGTTACGCAATAGACGAGGACACTGCAGCCACACAGTCTTGGAGTGGATTTCTATTCCAAAACCAAAGTGATACCGTCACGCTTCCTACGATGAATGTTTCTGGAGGCAGTCATACATTAGTAGTAGAATTATTAAGTCCAAATGGATTCACAGATGAAAACACAGTTGATAATACAGTGGTCTCTACTGCATTCACTGTCTTTGTTGACACGGCTACTGTGAACCTGACATTATTGACCGATGAATATGGAGACGAAACATCGTGGGATTTTAAAGACAGTAATGATACCATTTTATACTCAGGAGAAATAAATGTATATGGTAATGAAACCACTTACAATCACACCTTTGATGTCCCTACAGGAGGATGTTACTCTTTTACAATTTATGATTCTGAGGGTGATGGTATATGTTGTGGTTGGGGAGCGGGCAGCTACACACTAACAGACAGTAATTCAAATGTCATTGCGACCGGTGGAGAATTTGGAGCTCAAGAAAGTGTTTCCTTCACAACCGTAAACACACTGGGTACTGAAAATTATTTATTGGACCGCAAAATTACGCTCTATCCAAATCCAGCAACAAACGTGCTTTACATCAAAGTAGGCGCTTCAAACAGCTTACCTGATACGTATAAGGTTTATAATATGTTAGGTCAAATTGTTCTTCAACAATCTATTGGAGAACTCAACGATTTAGCTGTGAATACTTCTAGCCTAAGTAAGGGGATGTATTTCATTAAAATAGCAACAGACAATGCATCCATTTCTTTGCCATTTATTAAGAACTAAATCACTTAAAATAACATCATAAAAAAAGGAGTCATTTGGCTCCTTTTTTATGTTTAATAGATATTGGTATGAGAAATCTGTTTCTTGTCAAGCTGAACTCGTTTCAGCTTCTCAAAATAGTAATTTTCAATATTTAACGAATATGAAAAATACCAGAAAACAATTCACACTTAAAAAAAACAAAAGTGAATGCGCTTAAAATGACGTCCTTTTTTTATCTTCGTACTTTATTTTTCCAATTCAAAAACTAGCTGTTGAAAATTAAATCTGCCGCCGATTACGATCAAATAAAAGACTCTGTTGTCACTATTGGCACATTTGACGGCGTGCACATTGGGCATCAAAAAATCATCAAACGCCTCGTTGCTATTGCCCAAACCGAACAATTGCAAGCGTTGGTATTGACCTTTTTTCCGCACCCTCGAATGGTGGTTCAAAAAGATACCTCCATAAAACTCATCAATACGATTGACGAGAAAGCTGATTTAATTCAAGATTTAGGTGTCGATCATTTAGTCGTCAAAGCCTTCACAAAAGATTTTTCAAGATTAACTTCTCTTGAATATGTACGCGATGTGTTGGTCAATAAGCTGCATGTAAAACACATTATTGTGGGATACGACCATCATTTTGGTCGAAACCGCACCGCCAATATCAAAGACCTCAAAGAATTTGGGGCCTTTTACGGATTCAAAGTCACCGAAATTAGTGCACAAGAAGTCGGAGATGTGGCAGTCAGCTCCACCAAAATAAGAACCGCATTAGACCAAGGTGCGATTAAAGTTGCCAATCAATTTTTGGGGTATAACTTCATGCTCAACGGAACGGTGATTAAAGGAAAAGGCTTGGGGAAAACCATTCAGTTTCCGACCGCCAATTTAAAAATAGAAGAATCCTATAAACTCATTCCCAAAAAAGGAGTGTATCTCGTACAATCCATCATTGACACCAAATTGGTCTATGGAATGCTCAACATCGGAACCAACCCGACAGTCAGTGATGCCAACGAACTTTCTGTAGAAGTCTTCTTTTTTAATTTCAATCAAACCCTCTACGGAACATCTCTTAACATTCAGTTTCTAGATCGGATTAGAGATGAAATTAAATTCTCTGGACTGGAGGCTTTAAAAGCACAATTGGAACAAGATCAACAGGCTGCTTTTGCCAAAATCGCCCTGCTCACAAAAAACTAATTCAATTTAGACCTAAAACCAATTCTTGTTTTATTCTAAATGATTAAATTTGCTTCTTAAAATATGAGCCATGTTACAAGTATCCTATATAAGAGAGCACCAAGCGGAAGTCATCGAACGTTTAAGCAAACGTACAAATGAGGCCAAGTCGCTCATCGATGAAGTGATCAAATTGGACGAATCTCGTAGAGGGCTTCAAACACAAGTGGATACAATTTCTTCGGAGCTGAACGTCCTTTCCAAAGAAATAGGGGAGTTGTTTAAATCTGGACAAGCCCAAAAGGCAAACGAGTCCAAACAGAAAACAGCAGAACTAAAAGACGCCAAAGTTGTACTTTCTGAGGAGTTGAATACCACAGCCGAAGCGCTCCAAACCCTGTTATATAAAATACCCAACCTTCCAAATCCGATTGTTCCTGTGGGAACTACTGAGGAGGATAACGAAGAAATATTTCAGGCAGGTACCATCCCAACCCTCTCTGAAAATGCAGTGCCCCATTGGGAACTGGCAAAAAAATACGACATTATTGATTTTGAATTGGGAAACAAAATCACGGGGGCTGGCTTTCCTGTTTATAAAGGAAAAGGCGCCCGTTTACAACGTGCTTTAATTAATTATTTTTTAGATAAAAACACCGCAGCTGGTTATGACGAAATTCAAGTGCCGCACTTGGTCAACGAAGCCTCTGGCTTTGGAACCGGTCAATTGCCAGATAAAGAAGGGCAAATGTACCATGTGACCGCCGATGATTTATATTTGATTCCAACCGCCGAAGTACCAGCCACCAATATTTTTAGAGATGTTTTATTGCAAGAAAGCGATCTCCCAAAAACATTGACCGCCTATACCCCTTGTTTTCGTAGAGAAGCAGGAAGTTATGGCGCCCACGTTCGAGGATTGAATCGTTTGCACCAATTTGATAAAGTAGAGATCCTTCGTGTGGAACACCCTTCTAAATCCTATGAAGCCCTTGATGGAATGGTGGAACATGTCAAGTCTATTTTAGAAGAATTAAAATTACCTTACCGTATTTTGAAACTTTGTGCAGGCGATTTAGGATTTACCGCCGCATTGACCTATGATTTTGAAGTCTTTTCAACCGCTCAAGACCGTTGGTTGGAAATTTCTTCCATCTCAAATTTTGAAACCTTTCAGGCAAATCGATTGAAATTGCGTTTCAAAAACAGCGAAGGAAAATCGGAATTAGCACACACATTGAACGGAAGTTCGTTAGCATTGCCGCGTGTATTGGCGGGTATATTGGAAAATTACCAAACCGATGCAGGCATTCAAATCCCTGAGGCTTTAATACCTTACACAGGGTTTGCGATGATTGATTAGTGACCGCCTCGATTCAGTTCTGGGCATTTAATTACAGTTACAAAAACACCTTGATGAAATCGATAAGAATTCTTTTTTTTAGTATGTTTTGCTTCCTCGCATCGGCTCAGGTCGACCCGGGATTGGCCAAAGATTACTTTGAAAAAGGAGACTTTGAAAAGGCAGTATCGCTGTACCAAAAACTACTCGTTAATCAACGTACCAATTCCTATTATGCCCTTAAAGTGATTGAATGCCATCAGCAACTCAGTCAGTACACAGCCGCTCAAAAAGAGATTGAAATCCAAATAAAACGTTCTAACAACCCACAGTATTTTGTGGAGTTGGGGTACAATTATCAACTTCAGAATCAATTGACAGAGGCGGAAGTATATTATGAAAAAGCAGTGCAGAGCATTGAAATCCAACCCAATTATGTCTATGTCGTTGCCCAGCGTTTTGAAATCCATTCATTGATTGATTATGCAATTCAGGCGTATGAACTCGGATTAAAAAACGTGCCCAATACGGCTTTTTATTACCAATTGGCAGGCTTATACGCCACCCAACAAAACATTGAAAAAATGATGGAGCGGTATCTGGACTATGTCGAAACAAGCCCGCCCTACATCAACCAAGTCATGCGCTTGCTCACAGAATACATTTCAGAAGATGCCACTCAGCCCTACAATCAACTGTTTAAAAATGTATTACTTAAAAAATTACAATCCAAACCCAACCCGCTTTGGAACCAATGGTTGAGTTGGCTGTATGTACAACAAAAAGATTTTAAAAAAGCATTTACTCAGGAGAAAGCCGTCTATAGACGTACGCCAGAATCTTTACAAGGATTGATCAATTTGGCACTTGCAGCACAAGAAGCACAGTCAAATGAAGTCGCACTGGGTATTTTTGAGTTTATCATTCAAAATGCGAAAGACACACGCTTGCGTATTCAAGCCAATTGCAGCCGTTTGGAGCTTCAATTGCAATTGTCTCAACCCAGTGATTATAAGGCGATCAAAGAGGGGTATGAAGCCTTGTTAGAAACCTATAAATTAGGCGTTGAAACAGTCCAATTGCAATTGTCTTACGCAGAGTTTTTAGCCTTTTACGATCAAAATTCGGAGGCTGCAATCGCATTTTTAAAAACAGCTTTAAAAGCAAATTTAACAGACCTGGCGTCTTCAGAATTAAAAATGAAACTCGCAGATATTTTAGTGACGCAAAACAAATTCAACCAAGCACTGATTTATTATACCCAAATTCAGATGCGGGTTAAAAACAGCATATTGTCTCAGGAAGCCCGTTTTAAAGCCGCTAAAACAAGTTATTATAAAGGCGATTTTGACTGGGCAGAAACACAACTAAAAGTACTAAAATCGTCTACCTCTCAACTGACGGCAAACGATGCTTTGGATCTGCAACTTTTGATTTCTGACCACAAAGGGAGCGACTCGCTTCATACCGCCTTAAAGCTCTATGCCAAAGCAGAATTGTTAAGGATTCAAAAGAAACCAACTGAAGCCCTTGAGGTTTTAGAGTCCATTCTTGAGAATCATAAAACAGATCCTATTATCGATCAAACTTTATTAGTACAAGCGCAATTATACGAGGCGCAAAAAGAGTTTGCCAAAGCAGAGGTAAATTACTTGAGAATTATAACAGATTACAAAGACGATATTCTGGTGGACGACGCTTATTTTTTCCTTGCGGAATTATACAGAACGAAGCTCCTGCAAACAGAGAAAGCAAAGCTTAATTATGAAACCATTATCTTTAACCACGAAGATAGTATTCATTTTGTAGAAGCTCGAAAGCAGTACCGCATCCTAAGAGGGGATACACTCAATTAATGACAACAAATTAACCAATGATAATTTACAACGTAACCGCCAATATTGAGGACAGCATTCATGAAGAATGGTTGTTGTGGATCAAGGAACACATTCCAAAAGTACTGGCGACTGGATTCTTTTTAAAAGCAACGTTTACAAAAGTTTTGGTCGAAGAATCTATGGGGGGATTGACCTATTCAATTCAGTATTTAGCCCACTCAAAAGAAGCTTTGGAATCGTATCACGAACAGTATGCAGCTGATTTTCAAGCGGAAGGATTGCAGAAGTTTGGAGATAAAATGTTAGCCTTTAGAACGGAATTAGAATGGATTGATGAATATACTGTAAGCACGCACTAAATGATCGTAAAACCAAAAAAACACTTAGGACAACACTTTCTTAACGATGAAATGATCGCGCAGCAAATTGCCGATGCTTTAACGTTGGAGGGGTATAAAGATGTTTTGGAAATAGGGCCTGGAATGGGCGTCTTGACCAAGTATATTTTAAAGAAACCAATCACCACCTATGCGATTGAAATTGATCCAGAATCGGTAGAATACCTACAAGCAAATTTCTTGAATTTAGCCCCTCGAATCATTCAAGAAAATGTTTTGAAGTACGATTTTAGCAGTGTTTTTGGAACGCGTCCTTTTGCGATTATTGGAAATTTCCCCTATAATATTTCGACACAAATTGTGTTCAAAACTTTAGAGAATAGAGATCAAGTTCCTGAATTTGCAGGGATGTTTCAAAAAGAAGTGGCACAGCGCATTTGCGAAAAAGAAGGCAGTAAAGTATATGGCATCTTATCCGTATTGGTACAGGCATTTTACGAAGCAGAATATTTATTTACGGTGCCGCCATCGGTGTTTGTTCCCCCACCAAAAGTGGAGTCTGGAGTTTTAAGATTGACAAGAAAAGCAGACTATTCTTTGCCTTGTGACGAGAAATTATTTTTTAGAGTGGTCAAATCTGCGTTTCAACAACGTCGTAAAACCTTGAGAAATAGTTTAAAAACCTATAATTTATCGGATAATTTAAAAGCAAATACTATCTTTGACAAGCGTCCTGAACAACTGAGTGTACAGGCGTTTATAGAATTGACATTAGCAATAGAAACCGATCAACAACCCATTTAATTTTGGAAGAAAACAAGGAACATATCCCTTTTGAGATCACCGAGGCCTTAATCGATGTCCTTAATGGACTCATTGATTCGAAGGATGATAAAGCCATTTTGGAGCAATTACAAGATGTACATTATGCGGATATTGCTGAAATTCTAGACGATCTAAATTTAGATCAAGCCACCTATATCATTAAACTTTTAGACAGCGAAACAACTGCAGATGTTTTAGCAGAATTGGAAGATGATGTTCGTGAAAAAGTACTTCAAAATCTTTCGATTAAAGAAATTGTTGAAGAAATTCAAGAGCTAGATTCTGATGATGCCGCCGATTTATTGGCCGATTTATCTCCTGAACGTAAGCGAAAAGTAATCGCCCAAATGGACGACAAGGAGCTGGTTGCGAATCTTCAAGAATTATTGACTTATGATGAGGATACTGCGGGTGGACTGATGGCAAAAGAACTGGTGAAGGTTTATGAAACTTGGACGGTCGCAGGCTGTTTACGTAAAATCAGAGCTCAAGCCAAAGAAGTCAAGCGGGTGCATTCTATTTATGTGGTTTCAAAAGAAGAAAAACTGATGGGGCGCTTATCGCTCAAAGACCTTTTGATTGCCGATAACGAAACCAAAATAAAAGATATTTATATTCCAAAGGTAGATTCAGTTCACCTGGATGAAGATGCCGAAGAAGTTGCCAAATTAATGGCCAAATACGATTTAGAAGCCGTCCCCGTCATCAACGATGAAAATGTCCTTTTAGGGCGTATTACCATTGATGATATTGTCGATGTTATTATTGAAGAAGCGGAGAAAGATTACCAGCTTGCTGCAGGTATTATACAAGATGTGGATGCGGAAGATAGTATTCTCGATCTCACCCGTGCGCGCTTGCCATGGTTGTTTTTAGGTCTTTTGGGAGGCGTTGGAGCCGCCATCATCATGGGTGGATTTGAAACCATCATTGATGATTTCCCCTTGATTTTATTATTTACGCCCCTCATTGCCGCCATGGCAGGGAATGTAGGTGTTCAATCGTCTGCGATTATTGTGCAAGGTTTGGCGAATGATGAGGTGAGAGGAAGTGTCAATCACCGTCTTATAAAAGAAATGTTTTTAGCCGCCCTAAATGGGGTCATTTTAGCCCTGTTTTTATTTTTCTTTGTATGGGTTTGGAAACAAGATGTGCGCACCGCTTTAGCAATCTCCTCATCCCTAGTGGTTGTCATTATTGTCGCTGGAATTATAGGAACCTTTATTCCGTTATTTCTTCACAAAAAAGGAATTGACCCTGCGATTGCAACAGGCCCGTTTATCACAACGAGCAATGATATTTTTGGAATACTGATTTACTTTTCGATCGCTAAACTCATCCTAAATATTTAAGATGAACATCTTACATCTTGACTCCAATCATCCCTTATTAATAGAACAGTTAACCGCTTTAGGACATACCAATCACGAAGATTACTCCAGCTCAAAAGAAGCCATTGAAGCTAAAATACACACCTATGACGGTCTCATTATAAGAAGCCGGTTTCGAATTGATGCGCCTTTTTTAGACAAAGCCACCAACCTTAAATTTATAGGTCGGTTAGGCGCCGGATTGGAAAATATTGACACAGACTACGCAGAAACCAAAGGCATTCATTTAATAGCCGCCCCTGAAGGCAATCAAAATGCTGTTGGAGAGCATGCGCTTGGGATGTTGTTGGCGTTGTTTAATAAACTACACACAGCAGATCGCGATGTACGAGATGGCAAATGGCAACGCGAAGCCAATCGAGGTCTTGAACTCGATGGGAAAACCGTTGGGATTATTGGGTATGGACATATGGGCAAAGCATTTGCTAAAAAACTGCGCGGTTTTGAGGTTGAGGTTCTTTGTTACGATCTCAAACCCACTGTTGGTGATGAAAATGCACAACAAGTTTCATTGGAAACGCTTCAAGAAAAATCCCAAATCATTAGCCTTCATGTTCCTCATACCGAGTTGACATATCAAATGATCGACGCAAATTTCATCCGCAAATTTAAGCAACCGTTTTGGCTCCTCAATTCCGCTCGCGGCAGTTGTGTGGTCACTGAAGACTTGGTAGCTGCGTTGGAGTCTAAAACCATATTAGGTGCAGGATTGGATGTTTTGGAATATGAGAAATCATCATTTGAAAATCTGTTTTCAAACACCCCACCTCCTGCGTTGGATTATCTACTAAAAGCTGACAATGTACTGTTGTCGCCACATGTGGCTGGATGGACGGTAGAGAGTCACCAAAAATTAGCCCAAACCATCGTTGATAAAATTGTCAACTATTTTCATTAAATTTAGACCTTTAAACGTTCTAAATTATGAAATCTACAGCATTAATTCCTTCCGAATACATCGCTCAATTGCCCGAAGATCGGAAAGCACCGATTCAAAAATTAAGACAAACCATTTTGGAGCGCTTAGACCCAAAATTTCAGGAATGTATCAACTATGGGATGTTAGGATATGTGGTGCCATTTACGATATATCCAGATGGTTACCATTGCAATCCCAAGTTGCCGTTGCCCTTTATGAACCTCGCCTCTCAGAAAAATTTTATAGCCGTGTATCACTTAGGAATGTACGCTAAAAAAGAGATTTTAGATTGGTTTGTAGCGGAATATCCGAAGCATTGCAAGACAAAACTAGACATGGGAAAAAGCTGTATTCGCTTTAAAAAAATGGAGGACATCCCTTATGAACTTATTGGACAGCTCGCCACTAAACTATCCGTTGATGAATGGATTGCTATTTATGAATCTCAAATAAAAAAAGAAAAATAGATATGAAAAAACGTGTCACAGGTCTCGGTGGAATATTTTTTAAAACCAAGGATTCAAAAGCTACAAAAGCATGGTATGGCAAGCACCTCGGATTGCCCGTTGACGATTATGGATGTACCTTTTGGTGGAAGGATGAAGAAGGAAAAAAAGCATCTACACAGTGGTCCCCATTTAAGGAGGACACGACCTATTTTGAGCCCAGTAAACAACCCTTTATGGTGAATTTTCGAGTTGAAAATCTTAACAATTTGATAACGGTTCTTAGATCAGAAGGTGTTACTATTGTAGGCGATATACAAACGTTTGACTATGGGAAATTTGCTTGGATCTTAGACCCTGAGGGGAATAAAATTGAGCTCTGGGAACCCATTGACAGTGCGCTATAACACTTATAAAATTAAGAAATGAAGAATATATTAGTCCTTTGTACAGGAAATTCGTGTCGCAGTCAGATGGCTCACGGCTACTTAAATCAATTTGCAGCCAATCGCGCCACCATTTACAGTGCGGGCATTGAAACACACGGTATCAATCCGGGTGCTGCGGCGATTATGAAAGAAGATGGGATAGACATCTCGCAACATACCTCCAACCATGTGGATGAATATGCAGACGTTGATTTTGATTACATCATCACCGTTTGTGACCATGCCAATGAAAACTGTCCATTCATTCCAAGCACCAATGCTCTGCGTTTGCATCATAATTTTTATGATCCTTCTAAATTGATTGGTGCCGACCAAGAAAAGCACGCTGCATTCTTAAAAGCACGTACCGAAATTAAGGATTATATGAAAGCATTTGTAGCGGAGCGGTTTTAAAATAATTGTTCCCATTTGTGGTTGAGTCGATACGATCGTGCTCTATTGGAAGGATTTCCAATTATAAGGAATTCGTTTTCCAACCATTTTTTTAGCAGAGTGGCAGCACTCCTTTTAGAAATACCTAGGTGCTGTGCTAAATCAGTATTCGTAATTTCTTTTTGGTTTACAAATAGATCCAAAGCCATGCGTTGCTTGGCAGATAACTCTCTTAATGTTTTGCTGTTGTCTTGTAGTGATGGGCTGCTATTTTCTTTTGATGATGCCACAATGTTCGTAAAAGAAATCGCCATTCCTTTCATAAAATATTCCAGAAAATTTGTAAGATCCGCTTCCGCTCTTCCCATATAATAATTGGGAATATCGTCAACAGCCAAAGCATCGTAATAGCCCTGTAAGTTTTTTGCATAATAAGCTTCCAAAGAATAGATGCCCTTCAGTCCATAGCCCCCATAATGTAAAATATAGTTGGTAATCAAGCGAGCTGTTCTTCCGTTTCCATCATAGTAGGGATGTATGCTCGCAAATTGATAATGTGCCAATGCAGCTATAATAGGGACCGGAATTTTTCCCTTTTTTAAAGAGATGTCAATCCAAGAAACAAGTGCTTTCATCAAACCACTCACTTCTGAAGCTTCGGGGGGCATATAAACAATAGCGCCCGACAATCCATCTTTAATTACGTTTTGACCTTCTCTATACGCGCTTGCGCTCTTTCTACCACTTAAAACCCATCCATGTATAGTTTGAATGGTTGTTTCGGTTAATGGCTTGTTATTTTTTGTTTCAAGATATTCTAACGCTTTGTAATAATTGACCACCTCTTTTTCATCGCGTTCCCGTCCAGGAAATCCCTCTGCTTTTTTTGAAACAACATCTGTAACTTGCTCCATCGTTAAACGGTTTCCTTCTATTTGAGTGGAGTAGTGCGTCGAGGCCAATCGTGCGGATTTACGTAGCGAGCTTAAGAGCATCGCGTTCATAGGAATCGATTCAAATTGTTTTTTACCAGTTTCAATGGCCACTAAATTTTGTGCAATAGCAACTGTAATCGTGTAATTGGGTGAAAAAGGCATCCGTATGTGTTTTTACGAAAGTACGATAAAATGTAATTAAAATGTAAATAAATTGTAATTAAAGTGTGAATAAAAGCCTGATCAAAAATTAGGTATTAAAGCAATGGGCTTTGCGCCTGCCACAATTCATAATACCGCCCTTTTTGTTTGTACAGGTCTGTGTGTGTGCCACTTTCAACTACGGTTCCTTTATCTAAAACAATAATTTTGTCAGCATTCACAATTGTACTTAATCGGTGCGCAATAATGACCACTGTCTTGTGTTTCTCTCGCATAGATAGAATTGTCTTTTGAATATAATTTTCTGATTTGCTATCTAGTGAAGATGTTGCTTCGTCCAAGATTAAAATCTCGGGATTTTTATATAATGCTCTTGCGATAGCGATACGTTGTTTTTGACCGCCAGAAAGTGAGGCCCCATTCTCGCCTAGATATGTTTCAAATCCATTTGGAAGATTTTCAACAAAATCTAAAATCCCTATTGACTTACAAATTCCTAAGATGTGTTCCATATTTGGGTTAAAGTCACCAACGGCAATATTCTCAATGACATTTCCGGCAAACAAATCAATTTTTTGAGGTACTACGCTTATGATGTTTCTTAAACTGTTTGTGTCTATATAATTGATATCTAAACCTCCGATGCTAATTTGTCCTTTTTGAATTTTATAAACGTTTTGCAGTAACGCCATAAGAGTTGATTTTCCAGAACCACTTTCTCCTATAATCGCGGTTATTTCACCCTTTGAAATTTTGAGATTAAAATTTTCAAAAACTTGTACTCTCGTTCCATACCTGAAACTGACATTGTTGAAGTTTATATCCCCAATTTTTTCATGCGTTAGCGAAATTTTGTTTTCTGAGCTTTCCCGTTCCAAATCCATAATTTCAAACAGTCGATCTGCAGCAATAAGAGCGTTTTGAATTTGTTTATTGGCTCCAATAAGGCTTGCTGCGGGCCCTGTGAAGTAACCGATTATCGCATAAAAAGACAATAACTCTCCAGCTGTAATTTCTCTGTCTATTACAAAATAGGATCCTGTCCATAACAAAATGATAGTGAATAGTTGCGCTACAAATGATGAACTTGTGCCTGAAAACACAGAGTTCAAAGCAGATTTATACCCAATTTTAAGTAAATTGATAAACTTGGTTTCCGTTTTTATATTAGCAAAGTCTTCCAATCCAAAACGCTTGATAGTACTTACGGCATTAAGCGATTCCACGAGTTGACTTTCTAACTCTGCGCCCTGTTCCATTAGTTTCCGTTCTACTTTTTTGTTTAAGCGGTTGATGATAAAATAGATCATTGCATATACAGGAATGACGAGCAACATGATAAGCGCTAGTTTCCAATAATAGAAAAACATCAGCCCAAATGAAAATAAGAGAATGAGAACATTCACGGTCAGGGATAAGGAAACGCCATTGATAAAAGTTCTAATTTTCACTGCATCATTGATCCGTGAAATGATTTCTCCAACACGCATGGTATCAAAAAAGGACTGTGGCAATTTGAGAAGGTGTTTGTAGTAACCTAATATGAGTCGGGCGTCAATTTGTTGTCCTGTTTTGATGAGAAAAACATCTTTGTAGATGCCAATAACAAATTGGAGCAGCAGTAACCCTAACATGATAACACCCAATAAATTCAGTAATTTTGTGTTTCCACTGACGAGCACAAAATCCGTTATTTTTTGAATGTATATAGAAGTAGAAAACCCCAATAAGGTATATACGATGGCGCCAAAAAAGGCTTGTGCCAACACAAATTTATGAGGTTTGAGTAAAAACCAAAATCGCTTGTAAACAGAGATTTTGTCATTTCCTTTCTTAAAGGTTTCATTAGGTTGTAAAATGACGAGTACCCCTGTCCATTCTTCAAGAAATGCCTCATGTGTTTTTTTGTCTATCTTTCCAGTACCAGGATCCATAACCGTGATGTGGCTTTTGGAAACACCATAAATGACTACATAATGGTGCAGTTTCTTTTTTACAATAATATGAGCGATGGCTGGTTTGGGAATTTTAAAAAGACTGTCTAAAACACCTTTGACCCCTTTGGCCTCAAACCCTAGTTTTTCTGCGGCTTCTATGAGTCCAAGAACGTTAGTCCCTTTTTTGTCAGTGCCTGCATATTGACGAATACGCGCAATGGGCAGCTCTAGATGGTAGTGCGCAGCAATAGAGGCAAGGCAGGCGGCACCACAATCGGTAATGTCGTGTTGTTTTATTTTTATGGAAGCCATGATAAATGCGTTTACAAGCAATAGTAATCGACTTCACTGCAAAAAAAGTGCACTGTAGGTTTTTTTAGAGATTAAATTCCTAATCCTTCTTTGAAACAGTCCCACTAGAATGATAATATATTTTAGATTTTAGTTTTCATGATATTTACGTTTTCTCTGGTAATAAATAAAGACACTCAAGATTAAAATAATTATTGAACTAAATAAACCTACATTTATTTAATTACCATACCTTTAATTTTAAGATATTTGTTATATAATAATATGCCCGAACAACAAAACATAGAATGGAAACAATCTTGGCGAGATGAATATCTGCAATGGATTAGTGGATTTGCCAATTCCAACGGAGGTGTCTTGTATATTGGAAAAGATGATATTGGAAATGTAGTGGGGGTCGATAAGTATACAAAACTCATGGACGAGTTGCCGAATAAAATTTCTAGTAAACTTGGCGTGCTTTGTGATGTTAATTTACATGAGGAAAACGACTTATACTATATAGAGATTATTACCAAACCCTATAATAATGGTATTTCATATAACGGAAAATATTATTACCGTTCTGGCAGTACCAATCAAGAACTTCGAGGAAATGAACTGACTGAATTTTTGTTAAGAAAAACGGGGAGGACTTGGGATAGTATTGAAGAAGAAAATGCATCTTTTGACGATATTAATGAAGCTACGGTAAAACGATTTGTTAAGTCTGGTATTGCTTCCAAAAGGCTACCGCTTGAAACAGTGAACCTTGATTCAAAAACTATTTTTCAGAATTTATTGATAATGAATGAAGGGAAATTAACTAGGTCAGCAATCTTGCTATTTGGGATACAACCTTTGAGGTTTTATGTGAGTTCCTTTCTTAAGATTGGAAAATTTGGAAAATCAAGTTCAGAATTACTTTCTCAAGAAGTTGTGGAAGAAGGAAATCTCTTTGAACAACTTGATGAAACACTTAAAATTCTATTTACAAGATTTATAGACAGCTCTATTAGTTACAAGGGAATTCAAAGAATTGAAACCTATGAATATCCATACGAAGCAGTTCGAGAAATATTACTAAATGCGTTTACCCATAGAACTTATGAAAATTCTCCAATACAAATTAGTGTTTATCCTGACCGAATTATGTTTTGGAATCAGGGAGAGCTATTAAATCCATTAACTCCTGAAAAATTAAAAGTAGACCATAAATCTATGACTAGAAACCCAATTATTGCAAGAACATTTTTTAGAGCAGGCTTTGTAGAATCTTGGGGGCGTGGAACAATTAAAATTATTGAAGAATGTGAAAAAGCAGGATTACTTGAACCTAAAATTGAAGAGTTGACAGGTGGTGTTGCTATTACTTTATATAAAAACAGAACCAGTCCAGAGTTCTTATCATCTTTATTTTTGAATGAAAGACAATTAAAAGCAATTGAATATTTAAAAGAGAATAACCAAATTACAACTGGAGTATATCAAAACCTATTTGAAATAACAGATAGAACCGCTTTGAGAGATTTAAATGAATTGATTGAATATAGAGTTATAAAGAAGGTTGGCGAGAAAAAAGGAACAAAGTATTTATTGATTTAAATGTCGGATATCGATACTAAATGTCGGATAAATGTCGGATATAATATCCGATAAAAAGAGAAACCAATAATAATTGGGTTGTCTAAAACTACATATTGAAACTGTACAAAATTTAAGGTTGGCATACTCAAAAAAATAGATAAAGCCCCTAAAAAAGACGGGGGACTACTATCCCTTGTATTTTCAATCGTAAAATCCACTCGAACTGACGAATTTCATTAAAATGCACAACGAGTTTATGTAATTAATGTGTAAATAAAGACAGTGCTAGAGAATGCGTAATTTCTAAATTCCTAATCCTTCTTTGAAACAGTCCCAATGAGAAAATAAATAGCTAAAGAACAGAAACGTTAATGCAATAATGAAGATGTTTTTTTTGTATGGTTTTTTCATAATATTTTTTTAAAATAATAATTCTTTTATGCGGTCATAGTACCCGAGTAATCCAAAAAGGAATAGGGATAGAACTAGATAAATGATGTTTTTTTTGGTGTTTTTATGTTTCAATAATTCTTTTACATTGAAGATGACGAGCGGTACTCCTATGACTAATTTTACAAGAATAAATATATTTTTTGTGGTTTTCCAACCAAAAAAAAGTTCATAGTCTTTGGGTTCATCAATACAAATCAAGGGTGTTAAGGCACTTTTTATGTAAATTAGACCTAAAGCAATAAAAAAACTTGAGAATATTTTTTTCTTCATGATTTGTTGTTTCGTGTTTACCCTAATGCATCCAACATATAGGAAACGAATGCCCGTCCTAAAGTAAATCCAATGACTAAAAGTACAATACCAGCTAGAATGATAAGAGTTTTTTTATTTTTCATGTTTTAAATATTTCTGCAAAACCAAACAAACAAATTCCAAAAAGCATGTGTTGTTGAAATATAAATAATGGTTATCATAAGTTTTTTTTTGTTCAATGTTTTAAGATAAAAAAGCATGAAAATCACCCCCATTATTGTTGCTTTTATAATGTGAACAATCGAATAGTTATGAGTTAAGCCAAATAACACTCCAGAAATAATAGAGTAATAAATAATTTTATTTTGGATGCTTCGTAAAGATGTGAAGTCTAGTAAATATTTAATTAAAACTTGAAAGACAAGTGTTTCAACGATAGGAGCTATAATTATTATAGAAAATAAAAAAAAGCAGTTTTTTCGTTTCCATAAAACGAAGTTTTTTTTATATCAAATATTTCATATAAGTAATCCCAAAGGGGATTAAAGCCAAATTCAAATATTAGTAAAAGAACAATTACTGAAATGAAGTTAATTAGTAATCTCAATTTAATTAATTTTTTAATATAAAGCGACAACAAGATAATTCTAGCCATCGCTTTATGTTTTTTTAATTAGGGATGTGTAGTCCACCAAGGATGATCTCCAAAGAAAAACTCTCCTAAAGCCTCGTCAATTGCATTTAGACCAGCTCCAATATAATATCCTATCCCATATGCTGGTTCATCACCTCCGTTAATGTTTAGTAATTCATTCTTATTTAATTCTATTAGTTCCATGATAAATAATTTAAAATTTTAATAAATGACTCTTTTAATTTGTCATAATTGGATAAAAAACCAAAAAGAAAAATTAAAATTAAAATATATAATATATTTTTTCTTCTAACTTTCATAAAGTTTTAAGGACAGGGATTATAATCGTAGTCGTTACCATTAATTCCATCATTAAATCCAGCAGAAATGTCATCCCATTCTGACATGACATACAAAGCCCCTGCGACTACATACTGCCAAAACCCACCCTCAGTAGATTTGAGTTCTTCAGTGTTCAACGCTTGAACACCATAATTTTCTAATTGTTTCATAATTTTTAAAATTTGAGTTTATATTAATTTTTTTGGTTGTAAACTTTTTACAATCCGTATCAAAACGCTACCATATGCATCTAATATTGTTTTGATATTCCAAATATAAACGTGTTCACTGCAACTTCCTTGCAAGGTGCAAATTTTCTCCTAAAAAATAACTGCCACCAAAAATTTCGGTAACCTCATCTCCGTTTAGTACGGTTACAGAAATAGCCACTTGTAAATCAAAGGCGTTCGTGTAGTAATAGGTTTCTTTATTCCTACTGTAGCTAATTTCTGCATTGTAATCCTTTAGCTTATTCATTAGTATATACACAGAGCGCTGACTAATTTGCATTAAGTCTGCTAATTGTTTTGGTGCCCCTGTATTTTCGTTTTTAATTCTTAAATGCAATTGCTGTAAGCGTTCCAGTGTTTTTAGGTTTTTCATAATTTTCAGGGTTTAGAGCTTAGCGGTTTGATTTTGTCCTGGGTTGATCCAATCGTCCACTTTGTCGTATAATAAGTCAAATAAACTTCGGTTGGCTAATTTGAATTTTGCGGTCAGTGTCATCCCTTTTTTCAAAGGGCCTACATAGCCATTTTTGAGAGCTAGTTGGGCGTCGTTGATGCTGCAATACACTTTAAAAACCGCTTTGTTATCAACGAATTCAATATCTTTTGCAATGTCTGTGATACGTCCACTGGACATGCCCCATTGGTTGTAATTATAGGCATCTATCTGGAAATTTACATCGGAATGGACTTTTAATAAACCAATGTCATAGGGGCTTACATAACATTCTATTCGCAATTCCGTGTCAGGAGATAGCTCGGCAATGGTTTGCCCAGCAGCCAAATAGCTGTTTTGTCCCGTACTCACACTGCTTACCAAAGTCCCCGAAATAGGGGCTGTCACGGTATATAAGTTTCTGTTTTGTTGGGTTTGGTAGGCGTTACTTTCAAGCTCTACTAATTTGGTTTTATAGTCCGTAAGTGCCGCTTGCCATGCATTGTATTGCTGCTCGTGCAATTGGTGAATGTTGCTTTTTATAAGGTCGTACTCAAGTGTTTTGTTTTCGTGCTCCACCTTTGCAATGACGCCTTTGTCGAATAGTTTTTTAGAACGATTAAAGTCCCGTTTTAATTTTTTAAACTTCGTTTGAAGTTCGTATTCTTTTTGTTTAAAAAGAAGAGCCTCATTTTGGAATTTAGGAGATTTTAGCTGTTTGAGGTCTATTTTTTTAGCCCCTACCATATAAGATAAATCTTGAATAAATAGGGTCGTTTCTTCAATTTGACGCTTTGATAAACTCAATTTTTCAACAATTATAGAGGCATCAAAAGACACTAAAGTATCTCCTTTTTTCACAAACATATTATTGTTTAAATACGAGGTATTAATTTTTCCAGAAATGGGTGCCGTGATCGTAATACGTTCTTTATCAGGTTTGATAATCCCGCGGGAGGTTGAATAAATATCAATATTGGTAAAGGGGAGTAGGGCTAAAGCAGTCATAACAGAAAGTAAAATAATAAGGTATATAACTTTACTTTTAGTGCTATGTCGAAACATGTGAGTTTCAACAGTGCTTTCAATGATTTCCTTGGGGAAAACTTGTTTCATAATTTTAGGTTAAGTATTAAGGCAGTCTAAAACTACAAAAAGAATTGATAAAAATCTAAAAACAAGAAAATTTATTCATCTTCCGAAGGTCCATACTTGCGTTCCAGTTCTGCTTGAAATTCTTCCATCACAGGACGCACGGTACTATCGGGAAGGTCTGCAATACGAATGTACATCAGTCCATCGACGGCATTGTTAAAAAGGGGGTCTTCATTAAAAGCGATCAGATGGGCATTCTGTTTGATGTATTTTTTGAGGAGCACGGGCATTCGCAACGCTCCTGGCTCAATTTCATCAATAATTTTATCAAACTTATTCAAATCAGCTGCCGTGGCATCAAATACAAAATCTTTGTCAGCATCTTTCAGCTTCACTTTAAACTCTTTCTTTGGGTGGATGTACTGCGCCAAATACGGATCGTAGTAATGCGATTTCATAAACTCAATCATCAAGGATTTTGAGAAATTTGAAAATTGATTACTGATACTTACGCCGCCAATTAAATATTTATGTTCTGGAAAGCGCAGTGTACTGTGCACAATTCCTTTCCAAAGTAAGAACAACGGCATTGGTTTTTGTTGGTAGCTTTTAATAATAAAGGCACGACCCAATTCAATAGACTGGCTCATCATGCTGTGGAGTTCCGGTTCAAAACGGAACAAGTCTTGTAGATAAAATCCATCAATGCCTTTAGCTTCAAAAATTTCACTTCCTAAGCCCATTCGGTATGCACCTGCAAGGCACTTTGCTTCTGCATCCCACAAAAACATGTGGTGGTAATAACTGTCAAAAGTGTCCAAGTCAATCGCCTTGTTGGTGCCCTCTCCAATTTCTCTAAACGTGATTTCACGCAAGCGTCCAATTTCGTGTAAGATGTTTGGGAGTTTAGCCGCAGGTGCCAAATACACTTCGTAGTTTTTACTCGTTAAAAGGCGGTGGTCTTCGGCTTTTAAGGTCGCGACTTCAGCACACATAACATCTGTTGGAACAGGCGTCACAATTTTTTTTGGAGACTTGGTCACTTTTAAACTCGAGGAAATATTTGTTAAGATTTTAGCCTTTTCAAAAGAGTTTGAAAGCATATAGGTTTTTCGTCTGACAAAGTCCGAAAAGGCATCTAAAGTCCCGTGCTCTTTTTGATCTTTGACACTAATCGGTTTTCCGATTCTCACTCGAATCACACGCTTCTTTTGGGTTAACAATTCAGAGGGAAGTTTGGCAGTTCTCAGTGAGGCACTCAGTCTTGAGAGGCGGTAAAACAAAGGACTGTTTTTTGCATGAAAATAAATGGGTACAATAGGCACTTCGGCACGTTGAATCAGTTTCATGGCGGCAGGTTCCCAAGGTTTATCAACCACTAATTTTCCATCTTTATAGGTAGAGACTTCACCCGCTGGAAATATTCCTAAGGGGTGACCGTTTTGTAAATGTAACAAGGAATTCTTAAATCCAGCGATGCTCGATTTGACATCTTTGTGATCCTCAAATGGATTTACCGGCATGATGTACGGGACTAAAGGTTCAATGCGGTGCAATAAAAAATTTGCGATGATTTTAAAATCGCTGCGTTGTTCAAGCATTAATTTTAACAATAAAATGCCATCTATTCCACCCAAGGGATGGTTGGAAACCGTGATGTATGCGCCGTCTTTTGGGAGTCGTTTTAAATCTTCTTCGGGAATTTCAAATCGAATTTGAAAATCGGATAAAAGGCCGTTTAAAAATTCAAGATCGCTTTTGTGCTTGTTCTGATTGTAGATTCTGTTAATCGTAGAAATCTTCAATACCTTCATCAAGATCCAGCCTAAAAAAGTACCGATAAATCCATAGGTATCAACTTTAATGGCCTTCGCAATTTCTTTGGGGGTTACGATACTCATATTTTGGGGGTCTGATACAAATTTAATCATTTTTAGGATTAAATAGTTACTTACTTGGTTATAATCTGTACGATCTCGGGAGTGATTTGCTTTAAAAGAATTTCTTTTTCGGCTTCCATGTCGTGGATTGCTTGTTGGTTGTAATGTCTAATAGTATAGAGATTAACCGCTTTGTGCGACGACACTTTATACTTTGCCTTTAAATGTAATAACAAGCGTTCCAGATTGTCATAGTTATTTTCTATACACACTGAAAAGCTAATCGCTGAATTTTGAATCATGCTGACTTTCATCTTGTAATCGTGTAGTAAACTAAAGATATGGCTAATATTATCTTCGACGATGTATGAGAAATCAAGTGATGAAAGTGAAATTAAAACTTGATTATTTTTTAAAATATAACAAGGCACTTTTGGGTTCAGAGTCAAATCTTTTCCAACGGTAGTACCTTCATTCTCTGGGTTTAAAAAGGACTTGACATGCAAAGGAATCTCTTTGCGCTGTAGGGGTTGCAGCGTTTTGGGGTGAATTACAGACGCGCCATAATAAGAAAGCTCAATAGCTTCAGTATAGGAAATCTGATGCAATAACTCTGCATTCTCAAAATAACGAGGATCGGCATTGAGAACCCCTGGGACATCTTTCCAAATGGTCACTGTATTCGCATTTAAACAATAAGCAAACACTGCGGCGGTATAATCGCTCCCCTCACGCCCAAGAGTGGTTGTAAAGTTGTTAGAATCACTTCCCAGAAATCCTTGAGTGATGTTTAATTTTGAAGTGTCCACATGGGTTGAAATTAACTCTTGTGTTTGGTTCCAATGCACTTTGGCATTTCGATAATAATTGTCGGTTTTTATAAACGTCCTTACATCCAACCAAGTATTTGTGATGCCAATTTTGTTTAAATAATGACTGATAATTGTGGTAGAAATCAACTCTCCAAACCCAATAACTTGGTCATATACGAAGTTGTAGTTGGGCGATTTGTTGTGGTCAAAAAATAGCACAATTTCTTGAAATAAGTTGTCAACCGTTTCAAATACGGGGTGTTGTTCATTCTCAAATAAATCGAGGAGAATATTGTTGTGGAATTTTTTAATGTCTTGTAAGGAGCTTTGCAATTGGTGTTTGGCATCAAAATAATTTGCAATCACCGTTTCCATGGCATTGGTCGTTTTTCCCATGGCCGAAACCACAATCAGTGTATTGCTGTAGCCAACAGTCGATAAGACATGGGCTAAATTTTTGACTCCTTCTGCATCCTTTACGGAAGCACCACCAAATTTAAATAACTGCATCAGTTTATGTTTGAGATATAATTTTTAATTCCTTGAGCGTCTAACTGCACAACATTCCAGTCGCGCATCACACGGGCGCCCTTGTGCTCATAAAAATCAATGGCTGGGGTATTCCAATCAATGACTTCCCAACAGACGCGCTTGACGCCTTTTTCATTTCCATAAATAATCACTTGATCTAAGAGAGCCGATCCAACGCCGTGACCCCGTACGCTTTCCGAAACAATCAAATCTTCTAAGTGCAACACGGTGCCTTTCCATGTTGAAAACCGGGTATAAACCAACGCAATCCCAATTACTTTTTGATCGGATTCTGCCACAAAACAATCAAACTCGGGACTGTCTCCAAATCCTTTGGCGATTAAGTCCGCTTCTGTGACTTCAACGGCATCGGGTTCTTTTTCAAAAATGGCGAGTTCTGTAATCAAGTCTAAAACTTGTTTCATATCGCTTGTTACTGCTTTTCTAATGTGATAGTTCATTGTTTGTATTTGCAAATTCAAAGATACTCAAAAGCGTTTTAAAATTATCTAATAAAATAGCAACGAAAACGTTGTAGTTGTCTAAAAATTCAGATATTTGTAAAAACATTAGACTCGAATGTCCCAAAAACACCAAACTCTAGGCGAATTTATAATAGAACACCAATCCTCTTTCAAATACACTTCTGGCGAATTATCACGACTGATCAACTCCATCCGACTGGCTGCTAAGGTGGTCAATTACGAGGTAAATAAAGCTGGATTAGTCGATATTTTAGGCACTGCTGGCGATACCAATGTGCAAGGAGAGGACCAACAAAAATTGGATGTATATGCCAATGAGAAATTTATTCAAACCCTTGTCAATCGAAACATCGTGTGTGGCATTGCAAGTGAAGAGGAAGACAGTTTTATTGCGATTAACAGCAACGATCAAAATCATCAAAATAAATACATCGTATTGATGGACCCTTTAGATGGGTCGTCCAATATTGATGTAAATGTATCTGTGGGAACAATTTTCTCTATTTACCGACGTGTGACGCCTGTAGGAACCCCTGTTCAAGAAGAGGATTTTTTACAAAAAGGAAGCGAACAAGTAGCGGCAGGTTATATTATTTATGGTACTTCTACAATGTTGGTGTACACCACGGGCGATGGGGTCAATGGGTTTACTCTTAACCCCGCAATTGGGACGTTTTATTTGTCGCATCCGCGAATGCAGTTTCCGGAGCATGGCACAATTTACTCGGTTAATGAAGGGAATTATATTCACTTTCCACAGGGCATTAAAAATTATCTTAAATATTGTCAAATGGAAGAGGGAGACCGTCCTTATACCTCGCGGTATATAGGATCGTTGGTGTCCGATTTTCATCGAAATATGATCAAAGGTGGGATTTACTTATACCCCACAAGTTCCAAAAACCCCAATGGAAAATTACGCTTGCTTTATGAGTGTAATCCAATGGCGTTCATCGCCGAGCAAGCCAATGGTAAAGCCAGTGATGGATTTTCAAGAATTATGGACATCACTCCAACAGAGTTGCATCAACGGGTGCCGTTCATTTGTGGCAGCAGTGCCATGGTGGACAAAGCCGAAGATTTTATGCGCGACTCCCAAAGTTCTTAAGTATTTAATTCTTAGATAGTCTAAAAGGAAGGTTGTAACTTTGTGGAAATTTAAAAGTAAATGCACAAAGCAGGTTTTGTTAATATCATCGGAAATCCCAACGTCGGAAAATCAACCTTGATGAATGCCTTTGTAGGCGAAAAATTATCCATTATTACATCGAAGGCGCAAACAACGCGCCACCGAATTTTAGGGATTGTGAATGGCGATGATTTTCAGGTGATTCTTTCGGATACGCCTGGGATTATTAAGCCTGCCTATGAATTGCAAAGTTCAATGATGGACTTTGTGAAGTCTGCTTTTGAAGATGCCGATATTTTAATTTATATGGTTGAAATTGGCGAAAGAGAGTTAAAGGATGAAGCTTTTTTTAATAGAATTACGGCTTCTAAGAAACCCGTTTTATTGCTGTTAAATAAAATTGATACTTCTAACCAAGAACAATTGGAAGCCCAAGCGCAGCTATGGCAACAGAAAGTTCCGAATGCAGAATTTATTGCGATCTCAGCACTGGAAGGTTTTAATGTAAAAAATGTGTTTGACCGTATTTTGGAGTTATTGCCAGAATCACCCGCCTATTATCCGAAAGATCAATTGACGGACAAACCCGAACGGTTTTTTGTGAATGAAAAAATCCGTGAAAAGATTTTGATCCATTATAAGAAAGAGATTCCTTATGCGGTGGAGGTGGATACCGAAGAGTTTTTTGAAGAGGAAGACATCATCCGCATGCGTTCTGTGATTATGGTAGAGCGCGAAACACAAAAAGGGATTGTGATTGGTCATAAGGGAATCGCTCTTAAACGTGTAGGCGTGGAGGCTAGAAAAGATTTAGAGAAATTTTTTGGCAAACAAGTGCACTTAGAATTGTATGTGAAAGTGAATAAAAACTGGCGTTCCAACCAAAACCAACTGAAGCGTTTTGGGTATAATAATTCTTAAAAAACAGATTTTTACCCACTAGCGAGCTATGTGATAGAAATCAAATATTCCTCTGCAGTCATCACTGGGATTTTAGCATTTTTAAAGCCTTTTAAATCTCGTGTAATGATAATATTTTGTTTAACCTCTAGAGCCGTGTAATACTGAAGCCCGTCTTCAAAATCCTTGAATGCCTCGTCATTTAAGGCAAGATCAACAATTTTATCATTAAGAGGCAAGACTTTAACAAGGACCTTAAATCTTCTTAAGATTTCTCGTGCTTCCTTTACGGACTTAAGTTTGGATAAAATGTAGTTTGTATTTGCAAAGGTAAGAGCGCTCACGGATAACTTCAGTTTATGGTTATCTGCAAACGAGAATATCTGAGCAGCACTCTCGTAAAATGGTGTTCGTTTTGAAAGCAAATCCAAGACAATATTTGTGTCAATAAATAATTTACTCATTTGTATTTTTCAATTAAGAAATTTGTGTAATCTTCTTTGAAATCAAAATTTGGTTCTAAATCAATCACCCCACTCAGACTTTCTACTAGGGGTGTGATTTCAATTCTCTTACTGCTTTTCGAAACTATTGCAGCTAAATAAGATTCTATCAAATGAGACAAACTCACCTTATGAGATTTAGCATATACTTTTGCCTTTTCAATGATGGTTTTATCTACGTTAAGCGTTAATTTGGTGTCCATATCATAGTGTTACACGTGTAAAATTAAATATTAATTACGTAAAACACAAATTTTTAAAGTAGTTTCAAAATGGGTCTTAAGATATCAGTTATTTCTCCAGTTCTTTATTAAACCCAAGCTTGATGTAATCTTTTTCTTTTTGGTTTAAATCCCGCCCTTTGAATTCTTCATAAATTTTATAAGAATCCTCCAATGTATTTACGCCATTTTCAAATGTTGCACGCCCCCATTTATAAAGAGCAATTCCTAATTTTGTACTGAATACTCTGGGTTTAATTTGTATTGCGTCATTCTCTTTTCCTTTTATTTCAGTAAAGTAATCAAGTTGCCCTCCTTTTTTTGTTTCAATTAATATTATATTTTTCAATTCTTCCTGAAATGGAATTTTTATTTCTGAAGGATTAGTTTCACTTATTCCCTTTCTATTTATTAATGACAAAACTGCTTTGTTAAGATCTTCGTTGGGGATGATTTTAAATTTTTTATTATTGAAATACAGTTCCCCTTTTTTGATTTTAGCATTAGGATCATATTTAGCTTTAATGATTTCATTCGCACGGTTTTCTGTTATATCGCCTCTAAGTCTAAAATCGTATTCAGATTGTTTGTTAGACGTCATATTTATAACAACAAAAGTCATTTGTGGTTCGTTAACTATTAAAATCATATTAGATATTTGTTGATTTTTAGTTATAATAAAAAAGTCAGAAGGTAATTCCGTAGCAGATTTTTCAATTTCGTTAAGAGAAGGTTTTTTAGAAATATAAACTGATGAATTCTTGTTTGTAATATTGTTTTCAAGCGTGTAATAATTAGAAATTAAATTAAATTTCTCAAATGCTTGTTCGTTTGTAATGATTGAATTAAAAACAGGATTTCCATTTTCATCAGTTTGGGGGTAAACATTTCCAAAGGCTAGTATTGTAAATATTATGATTAAGTTCTTCATTTTTTTATTTAATTAGTTACGTGTTTTAAACATACAATTTAGAAAATTTTATTTTAAAACATCCATTTCAAAAAAGTAACCAACCCCACAAATGTTAAAATTAGAGCAAAAACAACAGCTGTTCCACATCCAATACTATAAAGTTTGTTTTTCCAATTTTCCTTTTCTAATTGGTTCTCAGGATTAATTTCTTTAAGCAGCTTCTTGGTGATTTTTATATACCTAAATGGATTACTGTCAATTCCCTTTATCCATTTAAAGTCAGGATTGTACACTTCCATATCTCCCTGTTCAAATTTCCTTTTGTCAATTTCTCTAGCCGCTTTTAAAAATTCTTTAGCGTAAAGTAATAGTCCGAATTTATTTCCTTTAGCAATTCCAAAGTCAGTGTTGAATTCAGAATTAAAATATGCTTCAGATTCCGAACAATTTTGTTCAACTTTTTCAATGAATTTATTTAAATCTTCGTCGGTCATTATCTACAGCTCATTTCAGTGCAAACACTACGTTTGTACCAGCACCCTTAACTCTAAAATAATCGCTTTCGTTCGATTCTATTGATTATGAAGATTGCGATTTGGGGGTCTAAATCTTGGTTCAATGTATAAACTTATACAATAGTTTCAAAATCGCGATCTTGAAATCATATGATTAGTTACACTATAGCTTAATAAATTTTTGAGTTATTATCTTTTCATCAACTGCAAATTCAATGATATAAAGCTCACTTGATAATTTACTCACATCAATCTTATGACTACTATCTAAAGTTCCAGACATCACTGTTTGTCCCTTTAAATTCGTAATTCTATAATCCTTCATTCTCGCTCCATCAAATTTAACTATTAAACGATCTACTGCTGGATTTGGATATACAACAATACCATCTGAAGGGTCACCTTCTATTGTTTTGTCATCTTCTTTTGAGATATCAATATTTTCATTTGATCGAGACCAAAACCAAAAATGCTGTTGCGGAATGATGTTTACTGTATAGTCTTCAACTTCTCCATAAGTAAAAGATTCACAAGAATTTGGTATCCATCCGTATTTCATTGAAACCCGAATTCTTGTTGAACCTAGATGCGCATAGTAAGGAATTGTAAATTTTCCATTAACAATGTTGCTTGCTGTTGGGTATTTCATGAATACTAATTCTCCTGTGTCCTCAAAATCTCCGTCATTATTGTAGTCAATCCAAGCGGCATAGGCTTCATGATATACATAACCAGTCCAACGTGGTGTAATAGTAATTACATACTGCTCACCTTGTTGTAAATCAGTTGAAATTGCAGTATAATCAGTATATCCACTTGGTGTACCTGAAGCATTATCTATTGTATTTAGTTGAACTCTATAGATGTATTCTTCTGTGGGATTATTCCCTTGTGATGAACAATAAGTTGGACCACCTATCGAAATGATGATGCTTTCTGAATGGGCCAAATAATTATTTGTGGCATATACATATGCAGTAACTTCAGCTTCCCCTTCTCCTAAAACAGTTATTTGTCCGTTATTATTAATACTTATTACATTTGTGTCACTAGAAGTTAACTTGTATGTAATTTCAGAATCAGAGTTTGTACTTGCGTTAATTTGAGCATCAGTATTTGGCTCACCGAAGACAAAAGTTTGATCATTGAAATTATTAAAAACAGCATTGGCTCTTGTATCATAAGTTTCTCCTAGGCTTTCTCTATAGTTTATAGTTTTGTGTATTACATCCCATTGAAAACCATAAATTAATTGATAAGTACGCGAAGTTTTCATGAGATTAAAATTATCATAAGGAACAGGAATACTATTGCTATTATAACGAGAATAATGGGATAAACCAAAATTGTGCCCTATCTCATGAGCCAATGTATTGCCTAAGTTTGACTCATTATCAAATAAATGTATGGTAACAAGTCCATACCTAGGCGGAGCATCCTTTTTACCAAGTCCTCTAGATGTTCCTCCTCCATTACTCCCTCCAACATAAGAATCATTTTTATTTTGCCTCAAGAGTACAAAGTTTGTGAAAAAGTTAGTGGCGTTTGGAGTCTGATCCATCGTTGTGTTTGTTTCTATGCCAGTTGGTGTCCAACTATAGCCATCACCATTTAAATCCCATTCATATTCAATAACCCCTTGATCTGTAAATTCTATATGAACATTTACGGATTCATAAATCTCACTAATTTTTTCACTAACTCCTCCAAATACGGATAATAAACTATGATTAGATTCACCTGGATATTTAAAGTATTGATAGGATGTGTTAATAATTTTCTTATCTGTTACTTTTACATTAAAGTGGCTTATAGTATCATTTTGATGCAAAACATAAATGATTGCTTCTCCAACAGAAAGCCCCATTAACTCAATATTATCTTTTATGCCAACTTGTTGACTATTTAAAGTTGGTTTAACAATAGAATCATCTGATGAAATATAGGTAAGGGTACCAGCTAATGGAGTCTTTATCCATAAATTTTCTGGTTCGTATTTATTCAGTAATTTATCAGCAAAAAAATTGGAATATGTATCAAGTTGATATCCCAAGTCACTTTCTTTGGTAATATTAATTGTAGTATTTGTAGCAGATCCTACTTCCCCGAATAATTTAAACCATAAATCTCTATTACCAACATTACAAGTTCCTAGATTAGTTTCAGTTGTATATATACCATAGTCGTTAATACCATTATTTGGCAATACAAATTCCACAACATAGCTTTTGTTTGTTTTCAATGTAATATTTTGAGTTAAAGGATATACTCCTGGCACCGTATTACTTCCTTCTGGAGAAACAAAACCTATTCTTACGTCTAATGTTTCATTAATAAGATCTTGGGTATGAATAAGAGGACCAAGGTTCCCTATATCTCCTTCATAAAAATTTAATGTAACCACTACACCAGAACCAGGCCAAAAATAGGTATATAAGAACAAATGTGATATTCTAGCCTCATTCGCATTAACATCATCCATATTCAAACGGAATGATTGCTGAAGGGTGTTGGTGGTGGTAAAGTCATATTTTATGCCAAGATCAAGATCATTCTCCATATTAACTATATACTGGGAGTTATATGTAGTTTGGCAAAATAAGTTAGTGGTAAATAAAATTGTTGCAAAAAAAACAAGAATAGAGGTAGGTTTCATAATTTAAAATTTAGGGCGTTTACAATGGGGTGATTTCTTATATAGGACTCATAATTAGTTAAATATATAGTAAAATATTGAAGTTTACTCGAAATTTCAGAACAAATACCTAAAACTATAAATATTCCAACTACTTAAAAAGGTTAAGTGCCTGGTAGGTAGGTAATTAATATTTTATAATAAAAAAATTAACCAAATTAAAAACCTGACAATCAATAAATTAACAAATAGTTAAAATGTTTAAACAAAATATAAAGACCAGTTAAAGAGGGGTTTACGGAATAAGTTGCTATTAAACAGTATTCAAGCTTCCATTTCTTGGCCTTTTTAAAAATGATTTAGGTATGACTGTCAATTAGTTATAGTTTTGTCCTCGAATGTTTTTAGGGGTAACAAACGAGAGTGAAAACAGGATCATTGCCAATAAAAAAACGCCGTTTTATGACAAGTTTTTCTTTTTGGGAAAATAATTTTGTTTACTATTTTGTCTTCATTGTCAAAACTATTACTATTTAACTTTAAATCATCCATGATATAGAAATGTTTGTAGTTCATAATGAATGTTTTGTTTTTAGGGCTGAGAACGAGTGTAAAATACTCCCAAACTGTAGTACTCCAGCTATTTTACTTTGTGTGTTTTGGCTATGTATATTTTGTGTCTGTTCTGTTTTTAGATCTTAATTTAAAACGATATTCCATTACTCAGTTTTTCATCACCCATTTTTCTTTTAACTAAGTTAGTAATCCTAATGCCTTTTTATTTTTCCAGAACCATTTGTTTTACTGTTTACATTTTCTGGATTGCCTTTATAAACAATCGTGCCAGAGCCGTTAACGCTCGCTTTTAAAGATTCATTCGCAACCACTTTTGCCTGTCCGGATCCTGCAACTTTGACGTCAGTGTCATTAGAACCCAACTCCAAGCCTTTAAAGCTTCCACTACCGATCACTTCGATTTCTAACGTTGAGGTGGTCCCTGAAATCTTCGCATTTCCAGAGCCTGCAATCTTAACTTCGGTGCTTTGTGAGGTCATTCCAGTTCCAACAAAATTGCCACTGCCTGTTAAATCCAGCTTGAGGTTGCCGTAGGTGCCAGAGAGCGAAATAGTTCCAGACCCTGTGATCTCTGTTTTAACTTTAGAGGCATTCACATCTAAAACAACGTCGCCTGATCCACTCATTGATACTTTGAATTCATCGGTTGTAATGGGGTCTTTTGAGTCCATGTCTCCAGACCCTGTTAAGGTCACTTTTGAAAGCTTTTCAAAGGGAACGCTAATGTGAAACCCTTTTTTAGTTTTTAGGTTAATGTTGTCTTTTATTTTTATAATTAAAGTATTGTTTTCTACTTTAATATCGAGGTACGCGTGTAGATTTTCATCTGTTGTGACTGCGATTGAACCTTCTGTTCCTTTTATGAGATGGATGTCTGCAGAACCTACACTTTTGATGTGATCATAATCTCCAGTCGAAACCGTTTTTGTGGTGACATTTCCATTGCCAACAACTTTTTTGCCGAACCAAGATTGTGCGTGTCCAATGGTGAAGCTGAACATTAGCAAAAGCACTACTGATGTGTTGATTGATTTTTTCATGTGATTTGGGTTTTATTGATTTTCTATTTATTTTATATGTTTTGATACTGGCATTCCTCTAATCATCAAGTTCTTCTTTACTCTTCAATCACTTTCGATTTACTAAATAGTTTATATGTAAGTCCAAATTGAGTTGAATTTATCGAGCCAGCACTATGTTCATTCATCAAACTAATTGTGAAATCTTTGTAATTGTATTTTAAAATAAAGCCATTGTAGGAAGCGCTTTTATTTTGGGTTTCTTGGCGATCTAAAAACAAAACACTTCCAAAAAATATTCCATACCCAATATTGTTATTTTTATTTATTCTGAACGTAATTTCAGTGTTTAAATTAAAAGCAAAAATGGATTTCTTGCCTAGTACAACTACATCTGATATTTCAGGTAAATCGTTTAATTTATCAATGTAAGGGCCAAATTCGTTCACGTAAATAAATTCTAAACCAATAATACTATATTCAAACCGTTCCCAAGTTTTTGTAAAGTTAATTCCTGTTTTTAAATTAATGTTGTAAAAATTTAATGCATCATTTTTATCAATATATCGTGTTGAATTATCGGAGTCAGTTAAGTCGCTTTTAAATTGATACCTTCCGAATCCTCCTCCCAATCCATAGTAATAATTCAATCGTTTATCGGTTGTTGCTCTGTAAATAGAGAAATTTCCGGCAGTTACTTTATCAGCATCCTCATTGTGTTGTGGGTGTTTAGGATTGCTAAACGATCCCGAAATGTAGGTTGCTGTTTCTTTCTCCCCGTTGTTAATAGGTTTTTCTGTATAGGATTTTAAAGAACCATAACTAGCACTTGTATATATTCTTCGAGCTCCACAAGAGTTGAGCACTGTCAATGCGAGACTAAATAATACTATTTTTTTCAACATCTTATTTTTAGAAGATCAACAAAACACCACCAACTGGCCAAGTATCCCTACTTGCGTCTATTGCTTTTTGAAATAACATCCCTCCTTACTAAACGATTAGTTGTGAAGATTGCGATTTGGGGGTCTAAATCTTGGTTCAATGTATAAACTTTTACAAGAGTTTCAAAATAGGGTTTATTAAACTAGCTAAGTTTTATCTTTTGAGTACTTGTGCAACGATTACCGTTGTTAGAGATAGTGATTATTTGGGCTTGATTTTCACAATTTTATCCCCTTCCATAATTACTAATTCACTGTTTTTTTCTTTTTTGAATTCAAGAAGTTTTTCGTAAACTTTTTCAAGTCCTTTTAAAACGTTGTCTCTTAATTCTATTTGTTTATCCTTTGCTGTCATAGATACCTTTTAGTTTGTTAAATTTATTTTTGTCAAAAACCAGTAGGTCTTCTTCTATAAATTTCTGTGCAATCAATTCGTGTCTTCCAAAAGAATTGTCGAAAATTAATACCCCATCAACTATAGGAATGAATATATCAAATAAATTATATATTCCTTTAAAATATCTTCTTTCAATTGCGTTTTCGGGAATATTATGCCCTCCTTCCAATACTCTTGTTTTCACACGTTCTTTTGCCAATTCTATATTGTTTAACCAAAAGAACAATAATGTAATGTTGTACCCTTGTTTTTTTGCTTTTAAAACCTTGTGCTTATAACTTCTAGTCGATAATGTCGTCTCAAAAGCAAAGCTTTGATTTTCTTTTATAAGTTCATTGATTCTGTTAATCATTATTCTTCCAGCCTCAAAAGACACTTTGTCTGGTTGAAACGGCGAGAGTCCCTTCGCTATTTCATCGGCATTTACAAACTCCTTACATTCAATTATTTCAGGGAGTATAGTGTATGAAGCTGTTGTTTTTCCTGCTCCGTTACATCCAGCAATTATGTAAAGATTCTTGACGTCCATTTTCACAAATTTAACGGTTTTTAAATAAAGGCTAATTGAAAATAGATTTTTTTTACATTATATATAATCAGAAATTTCTCAATACCCCTCCTCTTTTAGCATAAGTGCCTTGCTTATACTAGTGCCCCCTTAACTGTAAAATAATCTTCTGGTTTATAGAATTGATAATTTCTACTCATATTGTTTTTCCAGTTTATAACATAACTTTAATAACGTTGCCACACGAAAGGATTTATGCAGCGACGCGGGAATAATTTCCATTTAAACTCCTTTCGGATTTACATCCAAAAACCATAAAAATCAATATTAGCCCACTGTTTTTTGTCGTTTTCAAAGAACTAAATACGTCTTAAGTTAGATGAAACTAGTTTTCAATAAGTGAATAATTTTTTGAATTTTCTTCAATAGTTTTCTTAAGATTAGAAAGGTTTGTTTCTTCTTGATCTTTGATGGAATTTCCCATCACAGCTAATAAGGACTTTGAAAACATTCCATTTCCAATGCATGTTGTGCTTGTGCTTATTTTTGTTTTTCCATTAATAGACTTCATCGTGAGTTTGTAATCCATATCCATAAAGTCAGATGTAAACGTCATTGATACAGATTGGTTTGGAACGATTTCAGTAATGGTTTCTCGAATGGTCATTTCCTGTCCATCATTAGTAAAATATACATCTGATACTGCACCTACAGTTCCAGGTGATCCGCTCACATATTCAATTTTTTGAAATCCATCTAACCAGTCTGCCATTTTACCTTCGTCCTGACTCACAGCCCAGGATTCAGTTAATGACCTGTCGACCATTATTTCGCAATTATAAGATAATTCATTTTTGATCAATCCTGTAAGTAAAAACCCAATAACCAAGATTGCTAAAACTCCAAGGGTGTATTTTAAATATTTCATAAGTTTGATTTTGTTTTTCTGTTTTCAAAATTATTTTTATTGCACTAGAAAGGTAACCCATTCATTGTCATTATTGCTGAACGAAGTCAGTATTACGATACCATCTTTACTACAGTCGGAATGTTCATTTGATGAGATTTCAGAGATTTTCATTCTATATTCGCCAGCCTCTAGAAGTTTTATCCCAATATTTGATTGAAAATTTGTATCACTTCTTTCATAACTAAATTGATTGCAATTCAACAATTCGCCTTTTACTATTTCAATCGTATCTTCATTAACACACAAATACATTTCAGAATTATATATCGATATCCTGTCAAAGTTAAATTTGAAAATTAATTCGCTGTAATCAAATAAGTCAATAGTTTCATTTGGAGTGTCGAAATTAATATTTCTATCCAAATCGGATTTTATCCACAGTACATCCCCAACCTGATAAGTAGTTTGTGAATTCTCAATAGTAAGCAAGTTTTGTTTTGTTTTTATAAGTGTTTCTGAAGTGCATTCTATGTCATCTTCACACTGGGTAGCCATTAGCACTGGCACTATTAAAAAAACAATTAATCCCTTTTTCACGTTTGCTATATTTTTACTATTTACTTTTCTAAATTAGAAATCAGCATTCACACTACTTGTAATTGCCCCCTTAACTATAAAAAATCACTTTCGTTCGGTTCTATTGCTTGTGAAGATTACGACTTGGGGTCTAAAATATGAGTTAAGCGATTTGCATTCTTAAGACAGTACTTATAAAAAGTCACTCCTATTTTATTTATTCTTTAAAGTTTTTTTAATAGCACTTTGTATCGCTTCATTAATGGAAGAAGTGTCATTCTGTATTCCCGAGTAATATAAGGCGAGTTGAATTTTTAAGGTATCTTTAAGTATTGAGCCCTCAATGGATTCTACTAATTCCCTACTAATACCTTGTTGTCTGTCTTTACGTAACTTACTAAAAAATGTTCCCATTTCTTTTCGAGCTTTGTTTGACCTTGAAAAAAACAACATAGCAACCCCTTCAATAATTGCAGTAGAAATCAATAAAATAGTAATTTTAGAGGGATTCATATATGTATTAGAGAATATTATAATGAGTAAAATAGAGAATCCGAAAAAGGCAAAAATAATACCAAACCAAAAACTAATTTTTGTTTGCTCTGAAATTTGTATATAGTATTTAACAAGTTGTTCAACCCCAGGTTTAATGTTCTTGCTGCCCTCTTTTTTTATGGAGTCAATGATTTCGGAATAGTTTTCTTCATCAACTAAATTTCTCTCAATTTCTAAATTAAAAAGTTTCACTTTTTTAGAGGTTACTGTTTTGATGAACCAAAACAATGCACCGATTGCTCCAAGTACTCCCAAGCTAATTCCAATGTAGCTTATAATGTTTTCTAATTGTGTTGTCATTTGTTTAAATGTGCTATATAACGGGTTATATTGAAAGTTAATTGCTGATTATCTCCAATAAAGGAAAGACATCGGGCAAAAGTTCAATGTTATTTACAATAAATAATAGCTTATACTAAGAGTTTAATTGGTTATGTAGATTTAGATTTGAGGTCAAAATCAATGCCAAATATAAAGGTTTTTATAACGCTTTCAAAACGGTGCTCATAAAATCATGTAATTCGTGCATTTGTGTGTGTCCTTTTTGTTTACCGAGGCGTCCGCTAAGGTATAAGGAAATCCACACAACCACCATCAGAAACATCAAAAGCAGTGGAGCTATAAAAGGAGTGCCCAATGACCAGCTGGAATACGTCCAAACTCCAAAGCCCAAAAACAAACTACCCGTCACAAAATGAAAAAACATAAACAGCGTCCAAACCGTAGGGCTGGGGCCAAATAAACCTTTGACCGTACAGCAGGTTTGGGTGGTTTCTAAAACTTCTAAATGGAGTTGGGGCGACCAAAAGTGTTGTTCTGCCGAATGAATTTTTAAAAACACATGGGCATCTAAGATGTTTATTTTGATAGCATTTTGATTCTTTTTTGATTCTTCAAACGCTTCTAAAACTTGGTTTTTTGCTGCGTTGAGGTCCAATGAAAAACGCGGTCTTAAGACAATTTTGTTACTAATTTGCATCATAACGGATTTTAGGGAATTGGAAAGATATTAAATTGTATTTATATATTTTTTAAACTTCCATAAAAAAGAGCTTACCAAAAGGATATTTCCTATTTTTGCAGCAATTTTATAAGCATATGAGCAATATTGTAGCGATAGTAGGACGTCCAAATGTTGGGAAATCCACCTTTTTTAATAGGTTGATCCAAAGGCGAGAAGCCATTGTAGATGCCGTAAGTGGTGTCACTCGTGACCGTCACTATGGTAAGAGTGATTGGAATGGGAAAGAATTTTCGTTAATTGATACGGGCGGATATGTTCTTGGAAGTGACGATGTATTTGAAGCCGAAATCGATAAACAAGTTGAGTTAGCCATTGAAGAAGCAGATGCCATTATTTTTATGGTCGATGTAGAATCAGGTGTAACTGGCATGGATGAAGATGTTGCAAAATTGCTTAGAAAAGTTAAAAAACCAGTTTTTTTAGTCATCAATAAGGTCGATAACGCCATGCGTGAGCAAGATGCAGTTGAGTTTTATGCCTTAGGACTAGGAGAATTTTTTACCATTGCTAGCATCAATGGAAGTGGTACCGGTGATTTGCTAGATGCCTTAGTCAAAGCCTTGCCAGAAGTAGAAGAAGTAGAAGAAGTCACCTTACCACGTTTTGCAGTGGTAGGACGTCCCAATGCGGGCAAATCTTCTTTTATCAATGCATTGATTGGTGAAGATCGTTATATTGTGACCGATATTGCTGGAACCACTCGTGATTCAATCGATACAAAATACAACCGATTTGGGTTTGAGTTTAACCTAGTCGATACGGCTGGAATTCGTCGAAAAGCGAAGGTGAAGGAAGATTTAGAATTTTATTCGGTCATGCGCTCCGTCCGTGCCATTGAACATGCGGATGTATGTCTATTGGTCTGTGATGCCCAACGTGGGTTTGATGGACAAGTTCAAAATATTTTTTGGCTCGCACAACGCAACCATAAAGGAATTGTAATTTTAGTGAATAAATGGGATTTAGTTGAGAAAGATACCAAAACCACCAAAGCATTTGAAACACACATTCGAGAACAAATACAACCTTTTACAGATGTGCCTATTGTGTTTATATCCGCGCTCTCAAAACAGCGTATTTACAAAGCTATGGAAACCGCTTTGGAAGTCTATAAAAACCGTACCAAGCGTCTTAAAACAAGTGTGCTGAATGATGATTTGTTACCTATTATCGAAAACAATCCACCACCAGCATTGAAAGGTAAATTTGTGAAAATAAAATACATTATGCAGCTGCCAACGCCGCAGCCGCAATTTGCATTTTTCTGTAATTTACCACAATACGTAAAGGAGCCTTACAAACGATTTTTAGAAAATAAACTAAGAGCTTTGTATGATTTTAAGGGCGTGCCGATTACAATCTATATGCGTAAGAAGTAGGGTTACCAACCTCCTGAAGCACCACCACCACCGAAACCGCCGCCGCCGAAGCCACCGCCAAAACCGCCACTTCCAAAGTTGCCGCCGGAACTAGAGCCACCACTGAAACTGCCACGACCCAAACTACTCAGTAGGATGACGTCCAGGAGACTGGTTGTTCGATGGTTGCCGCCACTGTTGTTGCCGTTGTTTTTTTTAGATTTTGATAAGATAATTATAACGATAAAGAAGATGAAAATTAGAAACAGAATAGTTTCAAATTTAATTCCTTTTTGACGCACCTGAGGACTTGATTTAAATTCACCTGTTAAGACTTTAAAAACCTGTGAACTCCCAGCCTCTAAGCCGCCATAGTAATCGTTTTTCTTAAAAAAAGGAATGATAGATTCTTGAATGACTCGGCTACACATTTTATCGGTCAGCAAATGCTCCACTCCGTAACCAGTACTGATATTTATTTTTCGATCGTTTTTGGCTAATAAAATAAAAACGCCATTATCTTTTTTTGCATCTCCAATACCCCATTCTTGTGCCCAATTGGTTGCCAGATAGTTGATGTATTCCCCTTCAGTAGAATCTATAATTGCCACTACAATTTGAGTGGAAGTACTGTCAGAATAACGAATAAGCTTTTGCTCTAAATTAGAAGCTTCTTGCGCGCTTAAAAGGTTGCTGTAATCATATACACTCGTTTGAATCGTAGGTTTCGCGGGAATGCTATATTGTGCATGTGCTAGGACTGAGATAAACATCAGTACCACCACTACTAGCGATCTGCTTTTTTGAAATCGTATGTTCATAAATCTGAGCCTTTTGAAATTGAATCCGATAATTCATTAGTATCGTTTGATTCCCAAGGAAAGTAAACTTCAAGTGCTTTACTTGCCGTCTGAATTCCTTGTACAATTCCCTCTTTAAATTGACCGTCTTTAAATAAATTACCCATCACATCTCGGGTATCATCCCAAAACGTTGAATTTACTTTTGTATCGATACCTTTATCTCCAAAAATCCCAAATTGATGATTCGCAACCGCAATGTAAATAAGAACCCCATTTTGAAGTTTGGTGCGGTCCATTTTTAAATGATGAAACACCTCTTTGGCACGTTCTTCAATAGATAAAGAAGTGCTATTTTCGATGTGCACACGAATCTCACCAGACGTATTTTGTTCTGCTTGGCGAATGGATTCGACAATTTGATTTTCTTCCTCAGTACTTAAGAAATTTTCTAGAGCAGCCATTAGTTAAAATCGAAGTCAATATCTGGTGCATTTTCAGAACCCGCATTCGCTTTGTATCGTGCCATTTCATCAAACCCGAACCAACCGGCTAAGACGGAGTTGGGGAATTTTTTAGTGAAAATATCATAGGTGTTTACAGATTCGTTAAACCGATCTCTGGCCACATTAATTCTGTTTTCCGTCCCTTCCAACTGATTTTGTAAGTCTAAAAAGTTTTGATTCGCTTTCAATTCTGGATAGCGTTCTACAGTCACCAATAGCTTAGACAACGCTCCACTAAGTCCGCTTTGCGCTTGCTGAAAGGCTGCTAAATTTTCGGGTGTAATGTTTGTTGGATCAATGGTAACAGAAGTAGCTTTGGCACGTGCCTCGATAACTTCTGTAAGCGTATTTCTTTCAAAATCGGCAGCACCTTGAACTGTTTTAACAAGGTTTCCAATCAAATCGTTTCGTCGTTGGTAAGAGCTTTCCACGTTAGACCAGGCAGTTTTTGCAGTTGCTTCATATTCTACGGCCGTATTATTGAATCCAACCGCCCGGTTATAAATTCCATAGACGATTAAAGCAATAATTATTAAAGGGATGAACCATTTTTTCATAATAGGTAGATTCTTAGAGTTGATTTTTTATTTTTAGCAATTCATTCTTCACGTGCTCTAATTTCGTGATAATCTCAAAATTATCAAGTGATTTTTGATCTTGTTCTTTCAGATACGTTTTAGCACCTTCAAGCGTGTAGCCACGTTCTTTCACCAAATTGAAAATTAATTTCAAATTTTGAACATCCTCCGGCGTAAACCGACGGTTGCCTTTCGCATTCTTTTTAGGTTTAAGAGCCTCAAACTCTTTATCCCAAAACCGAATCAAAGAAGCATTCACGTCAAATGCTTTCGCAATTTCTCCAATACTATAATAGCGTTTTGTAGGAAGGTCTAAATGCATTAATCTAAGGATTGATTTTCAAGCGATGCAATGGCCAGTAACGTATTAAATTCTTCTGGACTCAGATTTCCATAATAAAAATTAATAGGATTGATTCGTTTCTTATCCTTAAAAACTTCATAATGCAAGTGGGGTGCTTGGGAGCGCCCCGTACTTCCCACATAACCAATCAGGTCGCCTCGTTTTACTTTCTGACCTCTTTTGACATTGTATTTATAAAGGTGTGCATACAAACTTAGATACCCATAGCCATGATCAATTCGGATATGACGCCCATAGCCAGAAGAGCGGCCGTCTGCACGTTTAATCACGCCATCACCTGTCGCATAGATAGGCGTCCCTCGTGGGGCCGTAAAATCCATTCCATAATGAAATTTACGCACCTTTGTAAACGGATCACTTCGATACCCATAGCCAGAAGCCATGCGAGTCAAGTCTTCATTTTTGATCGGTTGAATGGCAGGAATTTTAGCCAAAAAACTTTCTTTATCTTTTGCCAACTCTGTGATCTCATCAAGGGATTTGGACTGAACAATGATTCGTTTTTGAAGGATGTCAATACGTTTGTTTGCATCGATGATTAACTCCGAATTATTGAAGCCATCGTATTTTTTGTAGCGGTTAACGCCACCGAGTCCTTGCTTGCGTTGGGCTTCCGGAATGGGATTGGCTTCAAAATAAAGCCGGTAAATGGCGTTATCCCTATCTTCAATATTTGTTAAAACAGCTTCCACTTCTTCCATTTTTTTATTGAGAAGATTGTAGTGGAAATCTAGATTTTTAAACTCTCTATTTAGCGCTTTTTCTCTCGGAGATTCAAAATATTGGGCCCCAACTAAAACGAATAAAAAACCAACAATACTAGCCGCCAATAAAAACACTATTGAGCGCTTAAAAGTCGTTCTTTTTTTTCGAATGATCTGACGATACGTAAGCGTTTCGGGATCGTAATAATATTTTACATTAGACATTGCCTAAAAAGTTCTATTTTTGTTGGATAATAGACCGTCTTTAAATTAAATAAAGAAGACCTTTTGAACAAATATATAAATTGTTTCGAATTAAAAACAAATTATTACACTAAGCTTAACATTTTTGCATGAAATCTCAAGATATAAGATCTCAATTTTTAGCCTTTTTTGAATCCAAAAAACACCAGGTTTTACAATCGGCACCAATGGTCGTTAAAGACGATCCTTCTCTGTTATTTGTCAATTCGGGGATGGCACCATTCAAAGCATTTTTTCTCGGGCAAGGAACTCCACCAAAGAATCGAATTACCGACACTCAAAAATGTTTAAGAGTTTCAGGAAAACACAATGATTTGGAAGAAGTGGGGTATGACACCTACCACCACACTCTTTTTGAAATGTTAGGAAACTGGAGTTTTGGAGATTATTTCAAAAAAGAAGCCATAGAATGGGCGTGGGAATTATTGACCGAGGTCTATAAAATAGATAAAGAAATTCTGTACGTGACCGTATTTGAAGGCAGTAAAGACGATGGCACTACGCTTGATTCTGAAGCCTACGATTTATGGAAAGCATTGATTCCTGAGGATCGTATTTTGATGGGAAACAAAAACGATAATTTTTGGGAAATGGGCGAACAAGGGCCTTGTGGACCTTGTAGCGAAATTCATGTGGACATTCGTTCTAAAGAAGAAAAAGCGAAAACTCCAGGTCAAGAATTAATCAATAAAGACCATCCTCAAGTGGTAGAGATTTGGAACCTCGTTTTTATGGAATTTAACCGTAAAGCAAACGGAAGTTTAGAACCGTTGCCTCATAAACATATCGATACAGGGATGGGTTTTGAACGCCTTTGTATGGTGCTTCAAAATGTAACGTCCAATTATGACACCGATGTTTTTACTCCTATTATTCGAGAGATTGAAACCATTTCTGGAAATGATTACGGAAAACAACTCAAACAAGATATTGCCATTCGTGTGATTTCTGACCATGTCAGAGCAGTTGCTTTTTCAATCGCAGATGGACAATTACCAAGCAATACTGGAGCAGGTTATGTGATTCGTAGAATCTTGAGACGTGCCGTCCGTTATGGGTTTACATTTTTGGACCTTAAAGAGCCATTTATGTACCGTTTGGTTTCCGTATTAACCAAACAAATGGGAACCGTTTTCCCAGAACTTTTGGCTCAAAAACAATTAATACAAAACGTGATTAAAGAAGAGGAAGCATCTTTTTTAAGAACGCTTGACCAAGGGTTGGTATTGTTAGACCGTATTATAGAAACCACCAAAGGCGCGCATGTTTCTGGCGATAAAGCCTTTGAATTGTACGATACTTATGGGTTTCCTGTAGATTTAACTGCACTGATTCTGAGTGAAAAAAATAGGACCTTGGATACGGTTGGTTTTGAAGAAGAACTTCAAAAACAAAAAACCCGTTCCAGAGCAGCGAGTGAAGTTTCTACGGAAGATTGGACCGTCCTCCTAGACGATGATGTACAAGAATTTGTAGGCTATGATGTATTAAAAACCTCCGTTAAACTCACAAAATACAGAAAAGTAACCTCTGTGAAAGATGGCGAACAATACCAGTTAGTATTTAATCTCACGCCGTTCTACTCAGAAAGTGGTGGACAGGTTGGAGATAAAGGCTATTTAGAAGCCGCGAACGGAGATGTTGTTTATATTCTTGATACCAAGAAAGAAAACAATGTAGCCATTCATATCGCAAAGCATTTACCTAAAAACCTTACAGATACGTTTACGGCAGTGGTGGATACAAATCAACGATTCCGTACCGAATGTAACCATACAGCAACTCATTTACTACACCAGGCTTTGAGAGAAGTTTTAGGAACACATGTGGAACAAAAAGGATCGGCAGTGCATTCGAAATATCTGCGATTTGATTTTTCTCATTTTGCAAAAATAACGACTGAGGAATTAAAAGATATTGAAAGTTTTGTGAATGCCCGAATTGAAGGAAAATTAGATTTAGAAGAACGTCGTGCAGTACCAATGGAACAAGCAGTTTCCGAAGGTGCCATGGCACTTTTTGGTGAAAAATATGGCGATGTAGTTCGCACCATTCGTTTTGGGAATTCGATCGAATTATGTGGAGGAACCCATGTTAAAAATACCGCAGATATATGGCATTTTAAAATCAAATCCGAAGGAGCTGTAGCCTCTGGAATTCGTCGTATTGAAGCCATCACTAATGATGCTGCAAAAGAATTTTATGTTCGAAGTAATGCAAGCTTTGATCAAATCAAATTAGCACTTAACAATTCGAGTGATCCCGTTAAATCTTTGGGCGATTTAAAATCTGAAAATTCTAAACTCAAAAAACAAATTGAATCCCTTTTGAAAGACAAGGCAGCGTCTATGAAAGGAAATTTAAAAGATGAAATAGAAACGATCAATGGGATTCAGTTTTTAGCGAAATTGGTAGATTTAGACGCTACAGGCATCAAAGATTTGTCATTTGAAATAGGGCAGGAGTTTGATAATTGCGTCTTGATTTTTGGTACAGAAAACCAAGGAAAAGCCTTGTTGTCTTGTTATGTTTCAAAAGGATTGGTAACGTCTAAAGGGCTGAATGCAGGCACCATTGTGCGCGAACTTGGAAAATACATTCAAGGCGGCGGCGGCGGACAACCGTTTTATGCAACTGCAGGAGGAAAGAACCCAGCGGGACTTCCTGAGGCTTTAGAAAAAGCCAAATCCTACATCCTATAATCTAAGCAGGTGAAACTTCAAACGCAACTCCCTCTAGAGAAACAAGCATCCGCCATTGATTACCATTCAAAATTGGTTTTGTTGGGATCCTGTTTCGCTGAAAATATAGCGGAGAAGTTTTCCTATTATAAATTTCAAAATGAGGTGAATCCCTTAGGTGTGTTGTTTCATCCTGTTGCGATTTTAGATTTACTTACGAGGGCACATCAAAATACTCCTTACACTGAAAACGATGTTTTTTTTAGTAACGGCTGTTGGCAAAGCTTTCGAGCGCATTCGCGATTGAATTCAACGTCTCAAGCTGAAATTTTAGAGCGATTAAATACGGCTTTGAAATTAACTCAAAACCAATTAAAAAGTGCGTCGCATGTCATTCTAACTTTTGGAACAGCATGGATTTATGAACACATTGAGTCAAAAACCACTGTAGCAAACTGTCATAAACAACCTCAAAAAGAATTTAAAAAATCTATTTTAAGCGTCGATCAACTTCAAGATACTTTTGAATCTATTATTTCAACACTAAAATCGTTTCACCCTCATGTGTCATTAGTGTTTTCAATTTCTCCCGTTCGACACCTCAAAGACGGTTTTGTAGAAAACAATCAAAGTAAAGCTCATCTGATGGCGGCACTTCATTCTGTGATCAACCCATCTAAAAATACACATTACTTCCCTTCCTATGAGTTGCTAATGGACGAGCTTCGAGATTACCGCTTTTACAAAGAAGACATGGTACATCCGAATCCTATCGCCATCAATTATATTTGGAAAAAATTTCAATCCATTTGGATAGACGCGGAGGCAACTCCCATAATGCAAGACGTGAATCAACTACAAAAAGGTCTTGCTCACAAACCATTTAACCCATCCGCAACAGAGCATAAGTTATTTTTATCAACTTTAACTAAGAAGGCGCAAGCCTTAGAGTCTCGGTTTCCATTTATGAAGTTTTAGGGAGATAGATAAAACCCTAAAATTCTAGTATATTAGCCTAAACAAATTCAGCGAATATGTCAACTTCTTACGTACACTTAAAGGTCGAAAATAAAGTCGGTTATATTGAATTTTATAACCCGCCTCACAATGCTTTGCCATCAGAAATGTTAGCAAGGCTTATGGAATTAATCGAAACGGCCGGTGCAGATCCATCCGTTGCAGTGATTGTTCTTAAAAGTGGAGGTGATCGCACCTTTTGTGCAGGTGCAAGTTTTGAAGAATTGATTGCAATTTCAAACCCCCACCAAGGAGCGGAATTCTTTGAAGGCTTTGCCAATGTGATTAATGCCCTTCGTAACTGTCCTAAAATCACAATTGGTCGTGTGCAAGGAAAAGCAGTTGGCGGTGGAGTTGGATTGGCAGCAGCAACCGATTATTGTATGGCAACGACCCATTCAGAAATAAAACTAAGTGAACTCACTATTGGTATTGGTCCATTTGTGATTGAACCCGCAGTCACCCGTAAAATAGGATTGAGTGCCATGTCTCAATTAAGTTTGGAAGCTTCTAGATTTTTCTCGGCGCAATGGGCGCAGGAAAAAGGATTGTTCATGAAAGTTTGTCCTTCCATAGGTGCTTTAGATACCGAAGTAAGTTTGCTAGCAGCACAACTGTGCGCATACAATCCGGAGGCCCTTCAAAAATTAAAAAAAACTTTTTGGGAAGGTACCGAACATTGGGGTGAATTATTAAACGAACGCGCCTCCGTAAGTGGTCGCTTGGTGTTAAGTGATTTTACAAAAACACAATTAAAAAAGTATAAATAAGTTCATAGTTTAACCTCATTTTAAAACGCATCAAATCCATGTCAAATACAATTTCAATCACCACAGTTAAGGAGTCAAAAGTCGATACGCTTGATTTTGATACGATCGCCTTAGGGCGTACGTTTACAGATCATATGTTTGTGTGTGACTATAAAGACGGACAATGGGAAAACCCCAGAATCACCCCAATGGAAGTGATTCCAATGCATCCCGCCTGTATGGCATTGCATTATGGACAGGCCTTATTTGAAGGCATGAAAGCAACACTCGGTACTACAGGAGCACCCTTATTATTTCGTCCCGAAAAAAATGCCGAACGTCTTAATTTTAGTGCCCGCCGTTTGGGGATGCCTGAGTTTTCTGAAACACTGTTTGTAGATGCCTTGAAACAATTGGTGCATCTAGATCAAAAATGGATTCCACCACACGAAGGAAGCGCCTTGTATCTGCGTCCTTTTATGTTTGCCGATGAAGCCTTTATTGGGATGCGCGCTGCCAATTCTTATAAATTTATTGTGATGGCATCCCCATCGAAGCCTATCTACACCAACCGCGTCCGTTTGTATGCGGAGACCACTTATATCCGTGCAGCACATGGCGGGACAGGAGAAGCCAAAGCAGCAGGAAATTATGCCGCTGCCGTGCTTCCTACTGAAATTGCTAAATCCAAAGGATTTGACCAAGTACTTTGGTTAGATGCCAACGAATTTAAGTACATTCAAGAAGTAGGAACCATGAACATTTTTTTTAAGATTAATGGCGCATTTGTCACCCCTTCTTTAGATGGCTCGATTTTAGCAGGCATTACACGTATGAGTGTCATTGATTTTTTACGTCATAAAGGCTATGAAGTGGTTGAACGTCCCATTACGATTGATGAGGTGATTGAAGCCTCTAGCAACGGTGAATTAGAAGAAGCATTTGGATCAGGCACGGCCGTTGGTATTGCAATGATTCAAGAAATTGGATATAAAGATACCTTGATTCATGTGTCTGATACAAGTCCTGTGGGACAATTGGTTTTGGATACGATTAACGGCGTTCGAATTGGAACACTCCCCGACGAATTGAATTGGATGGTTAGCGTAGAAGCTTAAACTTTCGTTTGATATTTTTCCAGCGATACCCTCTTACAAAAGCCCCTTGATCTGCATCAATCAAAAAAGGTTCTTTCTGATTAGCTGCTTTAATATACCCTGCGATATAATCCCAAAAAAGATGGATGCGTCGTTTTTTGTAAGCTAATTTGAGAGCGGATAAAAACGCCAAAGTAAATCCGTAGCGCATTTTATACAGAGCAGTTCCCTGCAAATGTTTAGCACTTTTGTTATAATTAGCTCCTGTTGGTTTGAGATGTTTTACGTGCAAAGAGGCGTCCGTTTCAAACTCCCAGTTGTAGTAAAGTGCCAACAATTCATCAATGGTGTCCCAACCCATCGATTTTTTGAGGCCTCCAATATCTGAAAAACACGCTTTTCTATAGGCTTTCAGTCCTCCTCGAATGTGATCTTTGGAAGTTAGATCTTCCAACACCCAAATTCCATTTTGTTCTATATAACAATGCCCTGCGACCATGCCCAAATGCGAATTTTTTTGGTAATGCTTTGCGAGGGTTTCTAAATAATTTTCAGGGAATATCACATCTGCATCGAATTTACAAATGACATCGTATTCTGAATCCAATGAGTCATACCCTTTATAAAAAGCATTGATGATTTTCTCACCGGGTAAGTGTGCTTCCGATGAGGTGTTTGAAACCAACGAAATCCAAGGGTGTTGTTTGGATAAATTAGTTACAATGGCCGCTGTGTCATCTGTTGAGTTGTCGTCCACCACCACAATTTTGGCAGGGCATAAACTTTGGTTTATAAGCGATTGGAGGGTTTTACCAATAAAATCAGCTTCATTATGGGCCGGTATGACGATGTAAAACTTCAAATTCTTTCAGCGTAAACAATATAATATCGAGGTGTAAACCAACGGAGTAAAGGTCGAAATCCAATTTTCTTGGTGGGGTTGGTCCATTTTTCCGTCGCGATAATTTTCCAGCCAGCTTTTTCTAACAACCAGTCAAACTGCCAAGATTCAAACTCATGAAAATGACGGTCTCTCGGATCGGTTTTACTGCGGTAGGCAGTTGCAAACCACAATCGGAGTGGAATACTGGCGACTAATTTTTCTGCCTTGATATTTTTTAAAACTGTAAAAGGCGATACTAAATGTTCAAAAATTTCAAAGGCGGTCACCACATCGGAAGTATCCGTTTCGAGTGTGTTCGTATTGACATCCAAATCTTCCCCAGAAGTATTACTCACTGTATAGCCTTCCGTTTTCAGAAGTTCAGACAATGGGTTTTCAACCCCTAAATCCAAAATGGTTTCTGTTGGTGCTATGTGTTGTTTAAGAAAATCGAGCGTGTGCTTGTAGCGTTTCTTAGGAAAATTATTGGCGTACATATTAGTATTTATAAGTGATAGCGTTGATGTGCATTCCTGCACCGACGCTAGCAAATATAACAATATCTCCTTTATTAAGTTCGTGTCCTTCCATTTGACCACTTTTGATGAGGTCCAATAAGGTCGGCACCGTTGCGACCGAACTGTTTCCTAATTTATGAATACTCATCGGCATGATGCCTTCTGGAACAGGGGTTTTATAAAGTCTATAGAAACGATTTACAATCGCCTCGTCCATTTTTTCATTTGCTTGGTGAATCAATATTTTCTTCACATCCTTGATGTCCATACCACTGTTGTCCAAACAGGTTTTCATGGCGGCAGGAACATTTGATAAAGCGAATTCATAAATTTTACGACCGTACATTTTTATGAAACGGTTGCCATCTTCTAAGGACTTGTTATTTGAACAACCGAAGAATAAATGATACACTTCGTCATGTGTGTAAGAAGCCGATTCATGAGATAATATTCCGCCGTCTTCTTCTGCTAATTCGATGATCGTAGCACCTGCGCCATCTGAATAAATCATAGAATCCCGGTCGTGTGGATCGACCACTCTTGAGAGTGTTTCTGCGCCGATGACCAAGCATCGTTTTGCCATCCCCGCTTTGATAAAAGCTTGCGCTTGAATGACGCCTTCAATCCAACCCGGACATCCAAAAAGAATATCATAAGCCACACATTTTGGATTTTTTATTTTTAAACTGTTTTTGACACGCGCCGCTAAACAGGGTAAAATATCACTTTGAATGGAACCCGATTTGACATCTCCAAAATTATGCGCAAGTATGATGTAGTCCAAGGTTTCTGGGTCAATGCCTGCATCTGCAATGGCTTTTTCAGCGGCCAACGCTCCAAGGTCAGAAGCCGTTAGATGGTCTTCTGCATAGCGGCGTTCGGAAATACCGGTGATGGCTTTAAATTTCTCTACAATGACCTCATTAGAGGAGTGGATTTCAGATCCATCAATGTTTAAAAATGAATGGTCTTTAAATGCCTCATTTTTCTGTACTATTTTTGGAATGTAACTCCCGACTCCTGTAATTCTGATATTCATAAGGTGTGTATTAAGCTTCTTCATATGCCTCAATTGGCGCACATGTACATATTAAATTTCGATCGCCATAAGCGTCATCTACACGACGGACAGACGGCCAAAATTTATCTTCTTTTATATAATTTAATGGGAATGCGGCAACGGCTCTGCTGTAAGGAAATTCCCAAACATCCTTGGTGAGCATTTCTTGTGTGTGCGGTGCATTTTTTAGGGGATTGTTGGGCTGGTCTTTACTCGCTGCTTCAATCTCTTTTCTAATGGCAATCATAGCGTCACAAAAACGATCCATTTCCGCTTTGCCTTCACTTTCTGTAGGCTCAATCATCATAGTGCCAGCAACTGGAAAAGATACTGTAGGCGCATGAAATCCGAAGTCCATAAGTCGTTTGGCGATGTCCACCACTTCAATACCGTTGGCTTTAAAATCACGACAATCAATAATCATTTCGTGAGCTGCACGTCCGCGTTCACCAGAGTATAAAGTATCGTAATGTCCCTGAAGCCGTTCTTTGATATAGTTGGCATTTAGGATGGCAATTTCCGTAGAATCGGTCAATCCTTTAGCACCTAACATTTTGATGTATCCATAAGAAATCAAACAGGCTAAGGACGATCCAAAGGGGGCTCCAGAAATGGAGTCAATGGCGTCTGTTCCTCCCGTTTCAATCAATGGATTTCCGGGTAAAAAGGGTGTTAATTGTTTGGCAACACAGATGGGACCAACTCCAGGACCGCCACCACCATGTGGAATGGCAAAGGTTTTATGAAGGTTCAAATGGCATACATCGGCACCAATATTCCCAGGATTCGTCAAACCTACTTGCGCATTCATATTGGCACCATCCATATAAACCTGTCCACCATTATCGTGAATGATTTGAGTAATTTCTTTAATCGCAGATTCATACACCCCGTGGGTTGATGGATACGTGACCATCAAAGCGGCTAAATTATCTTTATGAAGCGTTGCTTTTTCTCTTAAATCCTCTACATCAATATTTCCGTTTTCAGATGATTTTGTCACGACGACTTTCATTCCTGCCATCACAGCACTTGCGGGATTGGTTCCGTGTGCAGACGATGGAATGATGCAGATTTTTCGGTGTGCATCGCCTCTCGATTTATGATAAGCTCTGATCACCATCAGTCCAGCAAATTCTCCTTGGGCTCCAGAATTGGGTTGAAGGGACGTCCCTGCAAATCCTGTAATCTCGGTGAGTTGTTCTTCGAGTTTGGCGAGCATGGTTCGGTAGCCTTCCACTTGATTTAGTGGGGCAAATGGGTGGATATTCCCCCAATTTGGCCAGCTCAAAGGCAACATTTCTACAGCAGCATTGAGTTTCATTGTACAAGATCCCAATGAAATCATAGAGAAATTTAAAGATAAATCTTTGCGTTCCAAACGTTTTATATAACGCATCAATTCCGTTTCTGAATGGTGACTGTTAAAAATCACATTTGTCATGAAATCAGAATGACGTTGTGCCGCTTCTGGAATTCTTATGTTTGAACTCAGTGTTTCAATTTGAGTTGTTTCTTTGCTGTAAACCTCTGCAAAAATGGAGAGTATCAGATTAAGATCTGAAAGTGTGGTTGTTTCATTGATTGAGATAGAAACGGTTGTTGCATCGGGGTAATAAAAATTAACTTCTTTTTGTTCTGCTTTAGTTTTAAGATCTATGTTCTCAGGAATCCTAACTTGAATGGTGTCAAAAAAGGAGTTGTGCACTAAGTTAAATTCTAAATTCTCCAAAGCATCTGCTAATGTGGTAGCTGTATTATGAACTTTATTCGCAATATATTTCAGGCCTTTAGGTCCGTGATATACGGCATACATTCCTGCCATGACGGCAAGCAATACTTGTGCAGTACAGATATTGGAAGTAGCTCGGTCTCTTTTGATGTGTTGTTCGCGGGTTTGAAGCGCCATTCGCATGGCACGATTGCCATCCATATCTTTGGTGACCCCTATAATTCTTCCGGGGATAAAACGTTTATACGCTTCTTTTGTGGCAAAATAGGCGGCGTGTGGTCCACCATACCCCATAGGAATTCCAAAACGTTGTGTGGTTCCCACCACCACATCTGCACCAAATTTACCTGGAGCTTCTAAAGCAACCAAGCTAAGGATATCTGCTGCAACGGCTACTTTTATATCGTTTTCATTCGCCTTAGAAATAAAAGGCTGCAATTCCATAATGACCCCTGATTTCCCAGGGTATTGAAGCAATGCACCAAAAAATTCGGATGAAAAATCAAAATCGTCAACAGCACCTAACACCAATTCAATTCCAATTGGAGTTGCGCGTGTTTTTAAGACGGAGAGCGTTTGAGGCAATACCTCGTCAGAAACAAAAAACTTTACAGTCCCTGCTTTTGCTTGTGGCTTTGGACGCACTGCAAACAACAGAGCCATGGCTTCGGCAGCAGCTGTACTTTCATCCAATAAAGAGGCATTGGCGAGTTCCATTCCCGTCAAGTCAGAAATCATGGTTTGGTAATTCAATAATGCTTCTAAACGGCCTTGAGCAATCTCAGCTTGGTAAGGCGTATAAGCCGTGTACCATCCTGGATTTTCTAAAATATTTCGTTGAATCACCGCAGGAAGGTTGGAAGGGTAGTAGCCCATTCCAATATAAGATTTAAAAACCTTATTTTTCGAAGCCAGTTGATGAATGTGTTCAAGGTATTCTTGCTCACTTAAAGGCGCTTCCAAATTTAGAGGCGACTGAAGTCGAATGTTATCAGGAACGGTTTCGCTGATCAATGCTTCAATAGAAGTTGCACCAACAACCTGTAACATTTCGTTACAGTGTGCTTCTCTTGGTCCAATATGTCTTAGGGCAAATACATCTGTTTTCATCTTGTAGGGATCTTAAATAAAGAACAAAACTAAGGAATTTAAAAAGGTTTTAAATCACTTAAAATGAAAGTTATCAAACAAATAAAAGGGTTATTAACAGTTTGCCTATTTTTGTGCCATGACTTTGTTCAAACGCTTCCTAGATTTCTATATAAATAGCAGTATGCATGTGGCACTCGCCGTGCTTTCATTTTGCATTTTAACGGCGTGTGAGTTGGGTTTAGAGATCTCTATAAATTTTTATACTGCTGTTTTTTTCGCTTCTGTTGCAGGGTATAATTTTGTCAAGTATTTTGGGCTTACAAAGTTTTATTACCGCTCTCTTACCACCAAATTAAAATACATTCAATTGGTGTCTGTGTTGAGTTTGATCGGATTTGCATCTATTTTTTTTCTACTTCAGCTAAGCAGTCAAATTCTCTTTGTAATTTTGGGGTTGATTACTTTTTTATATGCGATTCCAATGGGTGTCAAAACACCTAAAAACTTAAGGTCTATTGGAGGGGTTAAAATTTATATTATTGCATTGGTTTGGGCGATGGCTACGGTGGTATTACCTGTTTTAGAGTCCCAACAAACATTCGTTTTTGATCATTGGATTTTGGGGGTGCAGCGCACGTTTATTGTCATTATACTGATGCTTCCTTTTGAGATTCGCGATTTGGATACAGACCAACTTCATCTATCCACTATTCCACAAAAAATTGGAATTCCATACACTAAAATTATTGGCTATGCCATGTTGGGAGATACGATTTTGCTAGAGTTTTTCAAACATGAATTTAACCAAAATAATTTTTTAATATTGATTTCCTCAGTCGCTCTATTGGCAGTGTTTTTAGCGAAAAGCACCAAGAAAAAAAGCCGCTATTACACCGCTTTTTGGGTGGAATCTGTTCCGATTCTAGTGCTTATTTTTGTGGTTGTTTTGACCCTAATTCAAAAGACCTGACCGTTTTAGCAAGGCTTCTGCTTTTGGTTTCTGACCACGAAATTTTACATACAATTCTAAAGGGTCTTGCGTTCCACCTTTACTCAATACATGTGTTTTGAAAGCGGCTGCAATTTCAGGATCAAAAAGATCATTTTCTTTAAAATATTCAAAGGCATCGGCATCTAAAACTTCTGCCCATTTGTAGCTGTAATATCCTGAGGAGTATCCCCCTTGAAAGATATGTGCAAAAGCTGTTGACATGCAATTTTCTGCCACATCTGGAAACAACTGCGTTTCTAGGAACGCTGCGGTTTCATGCTGCTTTACATTCGTTATTTCGGTTGGATCAACTCCGTGCCAGCTCATGTCTAATAAGCCAAAACTCAACTGTCTTAAGGTTTGCATTCCTTGTTGAAATGTTGAAGCCGCCTTGATCTTATCAATAAGTTCCATAGGGATGCTCTCGCCCGTTTTATAGTGCTTAGCAAAGAGCGCCAAGGCCTCTTTTTCATAACACCAATTTTCCATGATTTGACTCGGCAATTCTACAAAATCCCATGCTACACTAGTGCCGGATAAACTCGGATATATGGTGTCTGCTAACATTCCGTGAAGGGCGTGTCCAAATTCATGGAACAGTGTCGTCACTTCGTTAAAGGTGAGTAAAGATGGTTTTGTCGAAGTCGGTTTTGTGAAATTACAAACGATAGATACGTGAGGTCTTTCGTTTTTAGTGTTTTTTACATATTGAGATTTATAGGAGGTCATCCAAGCGCCATTGCGTTTCCCTGCTCTCGGGAAAAAATCTGCATAAAAAATGGCGACTAAATTTTGTTTTGAATCTTCTACTTTATAGGTCATCACATCTTTGTGATAGGTGTCAATAGTGTCCGTTTGTACAAACTGTAATCCAAATAATTTTTGTGCGACTGTAAAAGCCCCTTCAATCACATTTTCTAATTTGAAGTAAGGCTTCAGTTGTTCGTCATCAAAGTTGAAGCGTTCTTGCTTTAATTTTTCAGAGTAATAGGCACTGTCCCATTTTTCTAAACGATCAATGTTGTCTAAATTTTTGGCGAAATTTTCCAGTTCTTCAAACTCTTTTTTGGCTGCCGGCTGTGCTTTTTCCAAAAGGTCTTCTAAAAAAGTGCGCACCGTTTCAGGGGTTTTAGCCATCCGCTCTTCTAACACAAAATGCGCATGGGTTTCATATCCTAAAAGTTGAGCTCTTTTGTAACGTAATTGTGTAATTTTTAAAACAATGTCTTGGTTGTCTAAATTATCATTTTGGAATCCTTTTTGACCAAAGGCAAGGGCAAGTTGTTTTCTTAAGTTTCTATTTTTTGCGTAGGTCATAAAAGGCACATAGCTGGGATAATCGAGGGTGAGTAACCATCCTTTTTTATCTTTTTCTTCTGCCATTTGCTTGGCAGCTTCAATCGCGCCTTCTGGCAGTCCCTCTAAATCCGACACTTCCGTAATTAGAAGTTCATAGCGGTTGGTTTCTGCTAAAATATTTTCACCAAAGGTGAGTTGGAGTTGGCTTTGCTCTTTGTCAATCACGCGCAAAATTTCTTTTTGATCGGCGTTGAGGTTGGCACCATTTCTAGAAAAACCTTTGTATTTTTTATCTAAAAGTGTTTTTTGCTCTTCGGTTAATGAAAGTGATGCTTTGGTGTTGTAAACGGATTTCACCCGTTCAAAAAGAGCCGTATTTAAAGCGACATCATTTGAAAACTCCGTTAATAAAGGAGAGACTTCTTGAGCAATTTTTTGAATATCTTCGTTGGTTTCAGCGGCATTCAAATTAAAGAAAATGCTTGAAATTCGATCGAGTTGTTCGCCCGTATAGTCCAAGGCTTCAATTGTATTTTCAAACGTAGGGGCCGCTTTATTTTCAACAATTTGATCAATTTCTTTTTTAGCCGTTTCAATTGCTTTTACAAATGAAGGTAAAAATGCATCTGTTTTAATTTTCGAAAAAGGTGCGGTATTGTAAGGCGTGTCAAAACGCGAATCGAGTATGTTCATGTGAATTGTTTAGGGGAAACTTAGGATTTAATGTTCTTAGATGCTTCTAGGACTTTTAATTTCAAACCTTCTTTATATATTAAGATTTTGTCTAAAACACATGTGTCTGATGCTCCAATAATTTGTGCTGCTAAGATGCCTGCATTTTTAGCGCCATTTAGGGCGACAGTTGCTACAGGAACTCCTCCGGGCATTTGTAAAATGGATAGTATAGAATCCCATCCATCGATAGAATTGCTCGATTTTACGGGAACCCCAATAACGGGTAATGGACTTAACGAGGCAATCATTCCAGGTAAATGTGCAGCACCACCAGCGCCAGCAATGATGACTTTCAATCCACGCTGATGCGCTTTGGATCCGTAGTCAAATAACTTCTCGGGCGTACGGTGTGCGGAAACGATGTCCACTTCTACTTGGATGTCAAATCCTTCAAGAATTGCAATTGCTTCTTTCATGACAGGCATGTCGCTGTCGCTTCCCATAATGATTCCTACTTGTGCCATATTATTTACTTATTACTTTGATTGACTGTTTGACTTGTTGTGCGATTTCACGTGCAGTTTCGATATTTGGATGAACGATGGTCACATGTCCCATTTTCCGAAAAGGTCGTGTTTCTTTCTTCCCATAGATGTGTGGCGTGACGCCATCCATCTCCATCAATTTTTCTATATTTTCATAGACCACTTCTCCAGTGTGCCCTTCTGCTCCGACCAGATTAACCATCACACCACTGAGTTTATTTTCAGTGCTTCCCATTGGCAAGCCTAAAATCGCTCTAATGTGTTGTTCAAATTGAGAGGTATAACTGGCTTCAATGGTTTGGTGTCCTGAATTATGAGGTCTTGGTGCGACTTCGTTTATAATAATTTTATCGTCTTGTGTCAAAAATAGTTCGACGGCCAAAAGTCCTACGTGCTCAAATGCTGCGGATGTTTTTAAGGCGATTAGTTCTGCTTTGGCTGCGATTTCTTTAGAAATTCTAGCAGGGCATAACACATATTCGACTTGGTTGGCCTCTGGATGAAACTCCATTTCTACCACAGGATACACTTTCACATCCCCCTTTTCATTTCTTGCAACAATCACTGCCAATTCACTTTTGAATGGTATTAAATCTTCTGTAATGCACTCGACATTTGGCAATCCTTTCAAATCCTCTACGGAGCGCACAATTTTCACGCCAGTGCCGTCATATCCAAATTGAGCACTTTTCCACACAAATGGAAACTCAATACTGCTGTGCTCTAAGGATGTGGAAATTTCATCGGTATAAGCAAACCTTTTAAAAGGTGCTGTGGGTAAATTATGATCGATATAAAACAATTTTTGTTTTGCTTTATTCTGAATGGTTTCTAAGGTTTTTGAAGAAGGAAATACATTGACTCCTTCTTTTTCAAGTGCTTTGAGGGCATCAACATTGATATTTTCAATTTCGATGGTGAGGGTGTTTACTTTTTTGCCAAAATTATAAACGGTGCCATAATCCATCAAATCCCCTTGAAAGAATTCGTTACAGGCAAGTTTGCTTGGTGCTTCTGGGCTGGGATCTAAAACACAGGTATGAATGTCAAATTTTCGAGTGGTGTAAAGTAACATTTTCCCGAGCTGACCGCCACCTAAAATACCAAGTTTGAAGTTTGATGAGAAATACTCCATAGTATGATTTTCTTGAACGAATTTATAAATACACTACAAAAATACACTTAAATATGAAATCGAACACTAAAATCGGTCATCAAAACGAATCAAAACCTTTACAATTGATTATCTTTGCAGCCTGATTTTAGTTACTCACAACGACTCTTTTTAGATGTCAGCATTTTAAAGTTTGAATAAAAATGAAAAATTTAGTATTATTTGGCCCTCCGGGTGCTGGTAAAGGAACGCAAGCCGCTTTTTTAAAAGAGACCTATGGCTTGATTCATATTTCTACTGGAGATGTGTTTCGTTTTAATATTAAAAATGAAACCGAATTAGGAACCTTGGCCAAGTCTTTTATGGATAAAGGGGAGTTGGTTCCAGATCAAGTAACCATTGATATGCTCAGTGCAGAAGTGGCTAAAAACTTGGATTCAAAGGGGTTTATTTTTGATGGATTCCCTAGAAATGTTTTGCAAGCAGAAGCTTTAGATGCACTTTTAAAATCCTACGACACTCAAATTAGCGCAATGATTGCTTTGGAAGTGGATGATGAGGTTTTGGTGGGACGTCTTCTTAAACGTGGCGAAACAAGTGGGAGACCCGATGATGCCAACGATACAGTCGTAAGAAATAGAATAAAAATATATTACGCAGAAACAGCAATCTTGAAGTCGTACTATGCGGCGAAGGATCAATATTTTGGCGTGGATGGCGTAGGGTCTGTAGAAGACATCACGGTTCGATTGAATACAGTGATTAATACGCTGTAATATAACACTCATTAGATGACGGAAGGTAATTTTGTAGATTATGTAAAAATGTTTGCTTGCTCTGGTAGCGGAGGAAAAGGATCTGTACACCTTCATCGCGAGAAATTTATTACAAAAGGAGGTCCTGACGGAGGAGATGGTGGTCGTGGTGGCCATGTGATTGTTCGAGGAAACGAACATCTTTGGACGTTACATCACTTGAAATTCAAACGTCACTTTAGAGCTGGTCACGGGGGCAGTGGAAGTAAAAGTCGTAGTACGGGAGCCGATGGAGAAGATGTGTATGTTGATGTGCCTTTAGGAACCGTTCTTCGAGATACAGACACCAATGAAGTTCTTTTTGAAATTACAGAAAATCATGAAGAAGTCATCCTTTGTCAAGGCGGTAAAGGGGGTTTAGGAAATTGGAATTTTAGATCGTCCACCAACCAAACGCCACGCTACGCACAGCCTGGACTTCCGATGGAAGAAAAATATGTGACCATCGAACTCAAAATTTTAGCAGATGTGGGATTGGTTGGATTTCCAAATGCTGGAAAATCAACCTTATTATCTGTAGTCACTTCGGCGAAGCCAAAAATTGCCGATTATGAATTTACAACCTTAAAACCAAATTTAGGGATTGTCGAATATAGAGACTACCAATCATTTGTGATGGCTGACATTCCTGGAATTATAGAGGGTGCCGCCGAAGGAAAAGGATTGGGGCATTATTTTTTACGACATATCGAACGAAACTCCATTCTTTTGTTTTTGATCCCTGCCGATGCGGATGACATCAAAAAACAATACGATATTCTCTTAGATGAGTTGCGTCGTTACAATCCGGAGATGCTTGATAAAGACCGTCTGATTGCCATTTCAAAAAGTGACATGCTGGATGATGAATTAAAGGCAGAATTGACTGAAGAGTTGGAGGCAGAATTACCTATTGATTATTTGTTTATTTCATCGGTAGCACAAACAGGAATTGTTCAACTCAAAGATAGTTTGTGGGCAATGTTAAATCGTTAAAAAGTTTTAGGCATGAAGAAATTCTTACTGATTTTGTTATGTCCATGCCTCTTAATAGGTCAAAACTACACTCAAGAATTTGATTCCTTATTTGAAACCAAAAACTACACTCAAGCCGTTCAAAAGCTAGAGGTTTATTTAGACAAAACCCCTCAAGATTTAGAGTTGCTAGAATTGATGGGGGATGCTTACGGTTTTCAAAGCAACTGGGACAAAGCAGCAATCTACTACAAACAACTTCGTGATTTAGATGTTAGAAATGCGACCTATCACTATAAATATGGGGGCGTCTTAGGGAAACTCGCCAAAGAGGGTTCTAAATTAAAGGCACTCGGTCTCATTTCTAAAGTAAAATCGTCGTTTCTTAAAGCCGCAGAATTAGATCCGAAGTCTATAAATATTCGTTGGGCTTTGGTGGAATTATACACACAATTGCCTGGGTTCTTAGGAGGAAGTTATAACAAGGCAATGGTCTATGCCAGTGAATTAGAGCAGCTCTCCAAACCGAATGGGTATTTTGCCAAAGCGTATATTTATGAAAATTCAGATCGAGAGGCGTTAGCAAAGACTTTTTATAAAAAAGGGTTAGATACCATAGAGGAATTACAGTGTTTTCAACCCGAAGTATCAAATGCCGCGCATTTAAATACACATAACAATTCAGTGCATTTTCTTGTGGCTACCGCTTGCGTGCTTCATAACACACAACTCTCTATTGGACAAAATTATATCCAATTTTATATAGATGTGTTTTCTTCTAAAGACCGCGAGCCCTTAGAAGCTGCTTATGTACTTCAAGTACAGTTGTTCAAACTTCAAAACAAAATTCCTGAGGCAAGTGCTTCCATTGATAAAGCCCTCTCAATAAATCCCGATTTCAAACCCGCATTGAAAGAAAAGCAATTAATTTTATTGTTAAAGCCTTAAGAAAATCTAACCTCAATCCGTATATTTACCTCTCATAAACTCATACTATGAATGTACATTTTATTGCTATAGGAGGTGCTGCGATGCACAATTTAGCCTTGGCGCTTCACTACAAAGGGATGCAAGTTACGGGCAGTGACGACACCATTTTTGAGCCTTCTAAATCGCGATTAAACGCAGCGGGACTGTTGCCAACTAGTTTTGGTTGGTTCTCTGAAAAAATCACTAAAACCTTGGATGCGGTAGTACTTGGAATGCATGCCAAAGAAGACAATCCCGAACTTTTGAAAGCGCAGGAACTGGGACTAAAAATATATTCATATCCAGAGTTTTTATACGAACAATCCAAACACAAAACACGGGTAGTGATTGGCGGGAGTCATGGAAAGACGACCATTACAGCCATGATATTACACGTCTTAAATTACCACGATATTGAAGTGGATTATATGGTAGGCGCACAGTTGGAAGGGTTTGATGTGATGGTAAAACTGACCGATGGTGCCGATTTTATGGTGCTTGAAGGTGATGAATATTTAAGTTCGCCAATTGATCGCCGTCCAAAATTTCATTTATACCAACCTAATATTGCACTCTTAAGTGGGATTGCATGGGATCATATCAATGTGTTTCCGACCTTTGAAAATTACTTAGAACAGTTTAAAATTTTCGTCAATAGCATTACGGTTGGCGGAAGTATTTCTTACAATACCGAGGATCTTAATGTGAAAACAATCGTTGAAGAAAGTGACAATCAAATTCGTAAATTTCCGTACCAAACTCCTGAGCATACCATCGAAGATGGGGTTACTTATCTGGAGACGGAAGAAGGTCCACTTCCGCTCGAAATTTTTGGAGCACATAACCTAAATAATCTTGCAGGCTCTAAATGGATTTGCCAACAAATGGGTGTGGATCAAGATGATTTTTACGAAGCGATCTCCAGTTTTTCGGGAGCAAGTAAGCGCTTAGAAAAGGTGGCTGAAAATACCAATTGTGTGGTGTATAAAGATTTTGCTCATTCCCCAAGTAAGGTGAAAGCCACCACGGAAGCCGTCAAGTCACAATACCCAAAACGCCCATTGGTTGCCTGTTTAGAATTGCATACCTACAGCAGTTTAAATGCAGGATTTCTAGAACACTATAAAGGGACTCTGGATGCAGCAGATACAGCGGTGGTGTTTTATTCGCCTCAAGCCGTTGAAATAAAAAAATTAGAGTCCGTAAGTAAAACTCAAATTGAAACCGCTTTTGAGCGTGACGACTTGATTATTTACACAGATTCTCAGCTTTTTAAAAACTATATTACTACCTTAGAATTTGCTCAAAAAACAGTGTTGCTCATGAGTTCTGGAAGTTATGGAGGCTTGGATTTTGAAGCTCTTAAAAATAAAGTATCTGACCCAAGTTGATTTTTTAAAATGATATAAAATAACCTCAAAAATTTATGACAATGTCCCCCAAATCATTCCCCATAAAAAACTGGTCTCAAGACGACCAACCTCGCGAAAAACTAAGAGATAAAGGGCCCCTTTCCTTGAGCGATTCAGAATTGATTGCTATATTAATTGGCTCTGGATGGGTGCAAGAAAGTGCTGTGGATTTATCCAAACGGATCTTAGCGAGTGTGGATCATGATTTACAAAATTTAGGGAAATTGTCAACGGTTCATCTAATGACGTTTAAAGGGATAGGAGAGGCAAAAGCCATTAAAATTGCGGCAGCTATGGAGCTCAGTCGTCGCCGTCGCGAAACAGATCCAAAAAAATTAGATAAAATCAATACCAGTCGTTCCGTGTTTGAGATTATGAACCCGCTTTTGGGACATCTTTCTCATGAAGAATTTTGGGTTTTATATCTCAATAATTCCAACAAAATACTAGCAAAAACACAGATGAGTAAAGGAGGGATGACGAGCACGACTGTAGATGTTCGCATTGTGATGAAGCAAGCCTTGGAGCATTCAGCCACCGCGATTGTTCTGGTGCATAACCACCCATCTGGGTCGCTTCATCCAAGTAAATCTGACACCCAATTAACTGAGAAATTTAAATTAGCAGCGGAAAGTTTAGATATTAAAGTCTTAGACCATATAATTGTCACAGAAAAGAACTATTTTAGTTTTGCCGATGAAAGCTTATTATAATGCTGTTAGTTTATACTTCTAAAATCACCCCGAGACTCCGATTTGTTTTTAAACAAATCTGTACGCGAATTCTCAATATCCCTGTTTCTTTTACGAGTGTAATTGAAGAATTTATTGCGCACGACCGTCTCAAAATGTCTTACGGTTCACAACCTTTAGGAAGCGAGTTTTTTATAAGAAGTAATGGGCTTTTATTAGAACAAGGCTTGTCAGATTTAGAGCTGAATGTTCAGCCATGGGAGGATACCAAATGTTTTTTTAGTAGTGGAGAAAAAAGTCACATCCCTTTTGACATTTTCTCTGCCGCTTTTTATTTGTTAAGTCGATATGAAGAGTATTTGCCACACGTTAAAGATAATTATGGGCGTTTTACCAAAGAAGAAAGTTTGGCTTTTCAATCGGGCTTTTTACACCAACCCGTAATTGATATTTGGGCTTATAAATTTAAAGCAGCCTTACAAGTACAGTATCCCAACCAAGAATTTGAGTCTCGCCAGTTTTCAATCAATCCCGTGATTGATGTGCCTGTAGCCTATTATTTTAAAAACAAAGGATTTTTAAGAACGATAGGAGGGATCGGATCTGATTTGTTTCGGTTTCGGTTTAAGTTTTTATACGATCGTTTTCCTGTGTTGTTTGGATTTAAAAAAGATCCGTACGACAATTTTAAATGGATCATTAACCGTCAAAAAACAACGCAAACAAAGTTTAATGTGTTTTTCTTAATTGGTAATTTAACCACTTACGATAAAAATAATAGCATCAATAAAAAGGAGTTTGTATCCTTAATTAAATCGGTAGCTGATTACTGTAATGTGGGTATCAAAGCTTCGTATATGGCGTTAGATTCAATGGCGGTTTTAAAATCCGAAAAACGACAAATGGATGCGGTGGTCAATTCCGTTACAACCTCGGCACGTTCTTCGTTTTCTAAAGTTAATTTACCATCGACTTATCGAAATTATATTGATCTGGAAATTAATTCAGATTATACGATGGGGTATCCAGAATCAATTGGATTTAGGGCGGGTACTTGTACGCCGTTTTTATTTTATGATTTAGATTATGAAATTCAAACTCCCCTTATGATTCACCCGTTTCAACTGATGGATTTCGTACTGCTTAAACATTCCTCATTTTTAGACAAAAAAGAAACCTTACTCAAAGCGATTTCCGAAGTTAAAAAGGTAAACGGTAGGTTTACATTTATCTTTCATAACTATGCGTTTAGTCCAACGAAGCGTTGGTCCGATTTCAAATCATTATTTAATATTATACTCGATTCCACGAATGACATTTCATCATAAAAAACATATATTTTTCGACCTCGACCATACGCTTTGGGATTTTGATAAAAACTCCGCATTGACCTTTGAGAAGGTATTTAAATTAAACAATTTAGATATAGACTTGAATACCTTTTTGGAGGTGTATGTCCCCATCAATTTACAGTATTGGAAGTTGTATCGAGAAGAAAAAATTGATAAAAAGAATTTAAAATTTGCGCGACTCAATGATGCCTTTAAGGCACTAAAAATAGATATTCCAACAAGAATCATCCATAAATTGTCGGATGATTATATCACACACCTTTGTACGTTTAATCACCTGTTTCCAGGAACGATTGAGCTTTTGGATTATTTACAACCGAACTATCAACTTCACATCATCACCAATGGGTTTAAAGAAGTTCAGCATGGGAAATTAAATCAATCTAATATTGACCATTATTTTCAGACGGTGACCAACTCCGAAATGGTGGGCGTCAAGAAACCAAACCCTAGAATTTTCAATCATGCGCTTCAAATGGCAAAAGCATCCAAAGAAGAAAGTTTGATGATTGGAGACAACCTTGAAGCGGATATTATGGGGGCGCTCAATTTTGGAATGGAAGCGATTTGTTATAATTTTCACAAGGAAGCTTTAGCGGCGGATATTATTGGCGTGGATCATTTATTAGAATTAAAAAATTATATTTAGAACATAAAGTTGTAATTTGTTCGTTTATTATAATAATTAAATCCCAGTTTTATTATGAAAAATTGTCCTTTTTTTAAAAATCCCTTAGCCCTAATTATTGTTTTAGGTGTTTGTTTCTCTTGTATTAAGGATACGGATTTTGATCAAGCGACTCCCATTACTCTCACTCCAATAATGGACGTTAATTTTATGGAGTTTCAAGAAACGTCCTCTTCTTTTCTTGATGCGTCGGGAACAGAAATGCCATTCATTTCTGATCTCATTGTTTTAGAAGTGCTCTCTTCTGACTTTATCCATGACCATCTTACAAAAGCAGAATTAGTATTTGAAGTTACAAACAGTCTTAATAAAGCTTTCCAAATTAAAATGGATTTTTATGATCCAGAGGATATACTTCAGCATTCGTTTTCGATAGATATAGACAATTCTCCTTCTCATATTCCTCTTGTAACTGAACACACAGAGGTTTTTGAAGCGATGAGTTTGCAAGCTTTGAAAACGAGTTTTAAATTAGAGATTACAATCACGTTGGTGTCCAACGCTACGGGTTCCGTTTTAACTCCTGATTCTGAAGGAAATCTTGACTTAATATCCAATGGGATTTTATATTTAGAATACACTCAATGAGGTGGCTAATATTTTTGGGAGTCTTTGTATCCCTACATGCGCAAAACAAGCAACTCTTATATGGTTTTAAAGATGTTCCACAACAAATTCTTTTAAACCCAGGGGCTCAAGTCGATCATCGAGGGTATATAGGGGTGCCCTTACTCTCTCATATTCATTTTAATGCAGGCATCACTGGATTTTCTGCATTTGATGTTTTTGCCGATGATGGAAAAGATTTCAATCAAAAAATTAGAGACGTAGTTTATAAAATGGATGCCAAGGATTTTTTCGGATTCAATCAACAATTAGAATTCTTTTCGGCGGGACTTAGCTTACAGACGTCTTTAGATAAATTTGTTTACATTTCATTTGGTATGTATCAAGAATCAGATCTATTTTCCTACTTTCCAGAAGATTTAGCTATTCTGGCTTATGAAGGAAATCATAATAACTTAAATAGGCGTTTTGATTTAGGACAACTGAATGTAAGTGCTGAGGTGTTATCCGTTTTTCATTTGGGTATTAATAAAAAAATCAATTCTAAATGGACCGTAGGCCTCAGAGGTAAAATATATTCGAGCATTGCACAGGCGTCATCAACAGAGAATAATGGGTCTTTTAGGACGGTACAGGGGGCGGATAATTCCCTGAATCATATTTTTGATCTTGACATCAAATTACAAACTTCGGGGCTTTCCTTTTTGGAAGAACCCAATGCCAACGAGGGATTGGCTATTTTAAAAAAACGGCTGTTATTTGGTGGAAATTTAGGGTTGGGTATCGATTTAGGGTTCACCTACCAACCCTCCCCAGAATGGACGATAGATGCAAGTCTTCAAGATATTGGTTTTATCAATTATTCTAAGGATGTTAAGAATTACGCTCTGGAGGGGTATTTAGAATATGACGGTATTCAAGCGCTGTTTCCAGAGGTTGTCACAGACCAAACGGCACAAGATTATTGGGATGAGGTTTCAACAGTGTTTGATGAGTTATTTGAAATTGACAGTACCACAACTGCGTACACCAAGTGGAGACCAATAAAACTCAACAGTTCTGTCAGTTATAATTTTGGAAAAAAAACAGATCAAGAATGCAATTGTCTTGACAAGTCAGATCCAACTTTTCAAAATAGAGTAGGGGCACATCTGTTTGCCATGAAACGTCCCAATCATTTACAGTGGGCACTGTCGGCATTTTATTATCGTAAATTCTTCAAAGGTCTGCAGTTCAAAACAACCTATACTGTGGATGCATATTCATTTACAAACGTTGGACTTGGGATGTCTGCCGCCGTAGGAGCCGTACAATTTTACATCATGGCCGATAATTTATTGGATTATCAAAACTTGGCTAAATCACAAAGTGTATCTTTACAATTAGGTTTTAACTATATATTTAAAAACAATGAAAACTAAAATTTATATTTTTCTTCTAGCATTAAGTGTCAACATGAGTTCATGGGCTCAAATGAGTCTCAACGATTACAAGTACGTTTCAGTCCCTGAAAAATTTGATTTTTTAAAATCAAACGATCAATATCAATTGAATTCGCTAACATTTTTTTTACTTAAAAAAAAGGGGTTTACGGTCTTGAATAAATCGGATAACTACCCAATGGATTTAGCTCAAAACAACTGTCTGATGTTAAATGCAAATGTGGTTAGGCTTAAAGGCTTGTTAACAACGAAACTCCAATTGGTATTGACCAATTGTAAAAACACGGTTGTTTTCTCTTCGGAGATTGGAAAATCAAAATTGAAAGAATATCAAAAAGCGTATCATGAAGCACTTCGTGACGCTTTTGAATTAAGCGAGTTTAATTATGCATATAATGGTTCTAACGCTTCAACGGTGATACCAATCCCAAAAACAACAACACCAGAGCCAATGATTGTTGAACCTGCTTCTGTAATCGTCACCGAAGTCATAGAAGAAAAAGTAGCAGCTCAAGAAGTTATGGAGTCTGTCCCAGCTATTGAGCAGGCAACGGGGTTGCTCATAAAGCAAACCAATTCGGGTTATGATTTCATAGATGGCGTTTCAAAAACTGTTAAATACTCCGCGCATGCAACGCTGTTTGAGAATGTTTACATCATTGACGGGCAAGAAGGTATTATTTATAAACGTGGACAAAACTGGGTTCGTGAATATGTCGAAAATGGAAAGACTTCGATTGAAGCCTTGAACATCCAACGCTAGGAATTATACTTGTCTTTCCAACGTTTTTTTAAAAATTCTTGTTGTGTATTTTCGCGTGCATTGTTTCCAGGTTTATAGAATTGTGTACTCTCGATGCCTTCAGGTAAAAACTCTTGCTCCACAAAATTCAGATCGTAATTATGGGCGTATTTATAAGACTCACCATAGCCTAAATCTTTCATTAGTTTCGTAGGTGCATTCCGAATGTCCAAGGGCACTGCCAGATTCCCTGTATTTTTCACCACATCAATCGCTTGGTTGATGGCGGCATAGGCCGCATTACTTTTTGGTGAACAGGCCAAGTAAGTGGCGCATTGACTTAGGATGATCCGACTTTCGGGCATTCCAATGGCGGCAACAGATTGAAAGGTGCTATTTGCCAAAACCAAAGCGGTTGGGTTGGCGTTTCCAATATCTTCACTTGCTAAAATAAGCAGACGGCGTGCAATGAATTTCACATCTTCGCCACCTTCCAACATACGGGCTAACCAATAAACAGCGCCGTTTGGGTCGCTTCCACGAATGGATTTAATAAAGGCCGAAATGATATCGTAATGCTGATCGCCTGTTTTGTCATATAAGACCGTACTGTTCTGAACTTTGTCTAAAACCAATTGGTTGGTAATGGTCACCTTGGTAGCAGTCTCCGAATTGACAATCAATTCAAAGATATTCAATAATTTCCGAGCATCGCCACCTGACAATCGTAGCAAGGCTTCGGTTTCTAGAAGTTTAATTTTCTTTTGTGAAAGGAGTTCATCCGTTTCAATTGCACGTTTTAAAAGAGCGTCTAAATCGTTGGTGTCAAATGGTTTTAAGGTATAGACCTGACAACGAGAGAGCAGGGCAGAGATAACCTCAAAACTTGGGTTTTCCGTAGTCGCTCCAATCAGCGTTACCCAGCCTTTTTCAACGGCTTGCAGCAGTGAATCTTGTTGGGATTTGCTAAAACGATGGATCTCATCTATAAATAAAATGGGATTTTTGGTGGTAAATAACCCGCCACTTTGTTTTGCTTTTTCAATGACTTCCCGTACATCTTTAACACCCGAACTGATGGCACTTAAGGTGTAAAACGGTCGATCGGATTCGGTGGCAATAATGGTGGCAAGGGTTGTTTTTCCAATGCCTGGTGGACCCCAAAAAATCATAGACGGAATCAATCCTTGCTTTAAAGCTTGGGTCAATGCCCCATTGGGTCCAATAAGGTGTGATTGACTGATGTAATCGGTCAATTTCTTCGGACGTAAGCGTTCTGCCAAGGGTGCATTCATGCTACAAAACTAAAGATTTTTTTGATATAAAGGTGACATTCTAACATATTGCCTTTTTTTGGCGGGTTATTTGCTAGTGTTTCCTAAATTTATAACCATGAACGCACAACAACCGTTTCGATTTTCTACAGGTGTGATCGGCTATCCGATCGCATTTGTCTTGTTGATTTGGATTGTGTTTTGGTTTGAAGTTCGGTTTGGGTATCGGTTTAATTATCTGGGGGTATATCCACGAACATTATCAGGTCTGAGAGGCGTTGTTTTCAGTCCTTTTATCCATGGGAGCTTGGAACATTTATACCATAATTCTACGCCTTTATTGGTGTTGTCCACAGCCTTGTTTTATTTTTACCGCCCGATTGCGTGGAAGGTTATTTTATTAGGTATTTTATTTTCAGGACTTTCTACTTGGGTGATTGGAAGTTCTGCCTATCATATTGGAGCGAGTGGACTGATTTATGTATTGATGAGTTTTATGCTCTTTAAAGGTATTTTTTCTAAACACTACCGCTTGACAGCACTTTCGTTTGTCGTCATTTTTTTATATGGCAGTATGTTGTGGTATGTGTTTCCTGTTAAAGAAAATATGTCGTGGGAAGGACATTTGTCTGGATTGGTGGTTGGGTTTATTTTTGCCCTTATTTTTAAGACGGCTATTGCGAAACCTCCCAAATATGTTTGGGAAGATGAAGATTATGACGAATCCCAAGACCCTTTTTTACAACAGTTTGATGCGGAGGGGAATTTTATAGAAACTCCGGAAGAAAATCACACAGCGGATTCTTCTTTAGAAATCCATTATAACTTCAAAGAAAAGGACGTTTAGAGACGCTGTCTGACGGCTTCGTAAAGAAAAGCACCACATGCTACAGAAACATTTAAAGAGGCGATGCTGCCGTACATAGGGAGTTTTGCTTTGTCGTCCACCAATTTTAAAATAGAGGGGTTGATGCCTCGGTCTTCAGATCCCATAATGATGGCACATCCTTGTTTAAAATCGATATCGAAAATGGTGTTGTCTGTTTTTTCGGTGGCTGCAACGACTTTTATGTCGGAGGCTTGTAAATAAAACATAGCATCTTTGATGTGATCTACTTTACAGATGGGAATGTTAAATACGGCACCTGCACTTGTTTTAACGGTGTCTCCGTTTATGGGAGCCCCGCCACTTTTTTGAATGATGATGCCATCCACGCCTGTACATTCGGCAGTTCTGATGATGGCTCCAAAATTACGAACATCACTGAGCTGATCGAGGAGGAGAAACAATGGGTTTTCTTTGGTTTCTTTGACAGCGGTGATCAATTCTTCCAAATCATAAAACGCGATGGGCGACATGCTGGCGACTGCCCCTTGATGGTTGTGCTGTGTCAAACGGTTTAGTTTTTCAACTGGCACATACGAAAAGTTGATGTTCTGCTTTCGCAATAGTTTTTCTAACTCTGTGTACAATTCGCCACTGAGTCCTTTTTGTAAAAAAACCTTGTCTATGGTGTTTTCAGCTTCCACGGCTTCAATGATGGCACGAAGGCCGTATATTTTGGTTTCTTTCTCCATGCCGCAAAAGTACACATTACTTTTAATTAATAAACTATAAAAGAAGCTATCTAAAAAGCAGAAAATCTGTCATTCTGAATTTATTTTAGAATCTCAATTAACTGAAATCCAATTTGTTTTAGAATCTGAAACGAGTTCAGATTGACAAAACAAATCATTTTTAGATAGCTTCTTTTAAATGTACTTGTAAAAAATGATTATTTATTGAATGACCACTTTTTTGAAGGTGTTTTTAGAGCCTTGTTTTAAGGTTAAAAAATAAACTCCTTTTGCGTAATTGCTGGTATTTAATTGTCCTTTAATTACAGCTGTTCCTCCCAACATATTTTCTGTATAGACCGTTCTTCCTTGAAGGTCCACAAGTTGCACTAAACAAGAGGCATCTGATGTGGATGCAAATTTGAAGTTCAGTGATTCCTTAGCAGGGTTTGGCCATATATTCAATACATTTTCTGTGATTGAATTTGTGCTTAACACAAATCCAGCACTAGAGATGATTAATGAATAATCTTGTGCGTCATTGGTTAATAGCCCTTGGTGGCTCACTGTAAGGGTATAGGTTCCAGCGATTGGTGTATCAATGTCAATGTTTTCAACCGTATCTACATCATTTACAGCATCTCTTAGAGCATTTCCTGTTGGACTTGCTGGATTTAACCTCCATGGATAGTAAATGTTTCCATCGGGCCCCGTAATTGATACATCTAAATTATTCACTAAAGCGGGCAGTGTACTGTTTATAGATCCTGCTTGGTTAATTCCTGCGGGATCCGTCCAACATAAGGTTGCGCTGACAGCTGAGGAGGCTCCAGCTTCAAAAGTTGTAGTGTAAGTATCTCCATTGACTAAAGTTCCTTCTAAAATCTTTGCGCCATTATAAAAATCATCATTTATTACATAGGCTGCTTCTAAACAATTCAAAAGCCCCCACCCATATACGGGATCTGGACCAATTTTGACAAAATCATCATCGGCTGTGTGGCATACCAATCCTTTTAAGGTTGCAGATTTCATAAATTCTCCGTTGTTTAAATCTGAGTAGAACTGCTGTAACAACAGTACTGATCCCGCTACGTTAGGAGCTGCCATTGAAGTTCCTGTAGAATTTGCATAAGCGTCTGTTGCATTATTATAAGGAGATATCAATCCAGTTCCATTGCCAGTAATGTCTGGCTTAATCCGATTGTCATCCGAAGGACCTTGACTGCTGCTTGAATTGATACTGATTGCAGTTAATACGTAGTTTCCATCCATTGTAGGGTCTTGCGCATTGGCAACAACTAAATTGTTTTTTGAATTTTTTTCTCCTGTGAGCTTGTCATACCCATCGGTACTCGCATTGCTATTTGGACTGTTCCCATTATTTCCTGCAGAAACTACTTGTAAATAGTAGGGGTTGTTAAAGTGAATTTCATCCCATACTTCGGCCGCTCCAATATAGCATCCCATATAATAGGCATCTAAGTATTCATTTCCATCGGCATCTACGGCTGGTACCCCGTAAGAATGATTGGAAATCAAGAGTCCATTTGTTGTTACTTCATTTAAAGCTTCCGCTTCGTCAGTATCCCAAGTGTAAGACACAATCGTGGATTTCGGCGCCATTCCTTTTGCATCTGACCAGACGCCTTTAGCAGCGATGGTTCCAGCAACATGTGTTCCATGGCCGCCATAGGTTTGGTTTATACTATAATCTGGTGTGGTGACTCTAGGAATTGAAGCAGTTGGAAAATGCCCTGCAAATTCTATATGGTCCACCAATACATTATCTTCATCCCAGACGCCAACAGTCATCCCTTGACCTTCAATATCAACACCTGCTCCACCTCCATTGTGTAAAAGATTTGCTCTTGTTGCTATGGCTGCATCAGAGTTATGTGTTGTGATGGCGATGGGTGTTCCATTGATGACATCCACAATGGTGTATTTTTTATCTCCGACAAAGTAGTTGCGTTCTTTTCCTGGGTTTTGACTTAAATAGGCATCGATACGAATTGTCTTTTCGTTGTTGCTTTCATTTATTTTCTCGAGGAGTGCTGCATTTTTTTCTTTTAAACTTGCACTTATAATTGTCTCAATTTGTTCCTTGCTTTGTCCGTAAGACGTATTCAAGCAAGCGACGAGTACTATAATAACTAAAATGTATTTTTTCATTTTTTTATATATTAAAAAAAAGCCTGTGAGAGTCACAGGCTTTTTTGTTATTATAATTTAATTTTTTACAACTAAAGCAATAGAATTATTGTTTTGTAAATGTTGTTTGGTAAGGACCAAAATTATTTGGTGATCCAAAATCTCCACTTGCTGTGATGACACCTGTCGTATAATCGTACGATGTCGTATCCACAAAGTGGTAGTTAAAGCCACCTACATAAGGAATGTTCAAATTGTAACTGTCATCTATATCCAAAGTTCCATCTAGATAAAATGTCATTACAGTTCCTTCTAAATAATAAGTATCAAATCCAGTTGAGTTTGATATCAACATAGTGGAAGCAGTTGTGTCTCCTTCTATCAATGATAATTCAACTTGGTAGCTTTCCCCAAAGGCAACAGCTAATTGTAAACCGGCATTGGTACCGTCAGTGAATATTTCATCAACCGAATAAGTACCTACAAAGGCACCTAGAGAAGGATTGATTACAATTCTCTGAGTTACAGGGAATGTTTCGCCTGTTAATCCAGCTGTAACATCTGATGAGCTTGTACCTGTAAGTACCACATCAAATACCATTGGCTCAGTAAGTGTTGTTCCTTCTAAATCTGCAAGATCTAAAGAGATCATACTTAGGTAAGAATAGTCAAATCCAGTTCCGTTGTCAGGACCTGCATAACTTGTTTTTCCAGCAGGTGCTACTACAGCCCCAGAGTTAGAAAACACAGCACTTGGATCTGCACCAGATACACTTTGTAAAGCATAGTTGATTGTCAAATCAGAACTTGTTGTTGGTACCTGGATATTCACGTCTAAGTCAATCGTTCCTGTAGCTCCTTGGAATACTCCAATGACAGCATCGTTAGTTGTCAGAAACTGAACCCAGCCACTTTCTTCTTGAGCTGCGTAGCCCAAATCTTCACTACTATCGCTGTCACAAGACACGGTTAGTGCAAGGACGAATAGTAAGCTAATTGATTTTATTATATTTTTCATATTTTTTTATTTAATTAGTTAGTTTACGGGTTGACACAAAAGTCTGTAGCTTCTGAACCACCCCAGTTTCCTTCGCCATTGGCAACATTAATAATAGAACAGTCTAAAGAGTAGTTACCAGTAGTTACACCATCATACTGACCGTCAGAATAAGCATCAAAGATTGTAAATGTATAACATCCATCCGCTAAGGTCATGGTTTCAACAATTAGCTGGCCGCCTGATATATAAGAATAGCCATCCCCAGATTCTACAACGACTCCTGCCGTATCTGTAACTTCCCAACTGCGCTCATCTGCATAAGAGTCTTCATTCATTGTCAATACAAAATCGTTACAAATCAAGTATTTGTTATAGTTAATCGTAGCGGTTTTAGAGCCTACAACAGCAACTCCTGCTGGTAAGTCTAAGTCTAGGACTAACGTATAAGCGACACCTTCCGCAAGGTTGGTATCTACAAAGCTCACAGCGAGTGTTCCGTCGTAAGAATCTGCTGGTATTGTAACAGTTCCTACTGTGTAATCACCAATAGCCCCTGTAGATGTTGCATCTACTACTACATCATAACTTCTTGCTGTTGCTGAAGTTGTTGTTGCTTGTACAACTAAAGTTGCTGTTGCACCTTCTGGACGTACTGCGACAGAAGCAGAGGATGCTGTAAAGCCAACTCCAGTTTGTCCAGAGTTGTCATACACATTGTCTATGATTGCATCGTTTTGCTCGCAAGCCATGAAGCTTCCAAAGACAAAAAGAGCACTTAATATTCTAAATTTTTTCATAATTATATAATTTTTAATTAATAGTCTCTGTTTTGTTCAACTCCACTGTTAGCAGTTGTTTCGCTTAAAGGAATTGGTAACGTAAATCTGTAATCAGAGTTTGGTAAAGAACATCCAGCTAAGTTTTCACATTCTTTAGCATCTCTATCGATGGCTCTGTTTCCTCTGTTTCCTAAACGTTTTAAATCTACCCATCTGTGACCTTCGTATAAAAGCTCTAAACGTCTTTCGTCAAGAATAGCTCCAAACGCTTCTGTTTCATTTGCAAAAACTTGAAGATCTTGAGCGGCACCATATCGTGCATCTCTTAATTCTTTCAGTAAAGTTGCAGCAGCAGTTAGATTTCCAGCATCGGCAGCAGCTTCAGCTCTAATAAATAACATTTCAGAAGCTCTGAATACTTTAAGATCATTTAATAATGGCTGTGTTCCACCAGGATATTTGAATACTAATAATACATCATCATTAATAGAGTTATCGTTGGTTTGATACGTAGGGTCTACAGTAGATTCTGCAACGTTTAAATTTCTTGTTAAACGTACATCGTCTGTTCCAGCTAAGATGTTATAAACGGAACGGCTCATTTCCATAAATGGACCTCCACTAGCAGAGGCATCGATGAAAGCAAATAAGCTTCCAGCCCATCCACCACCAGAAAGACCTTGACCATCGTAAGAATCTCCAATAGATCTTTCGAGGCTAAAAATCACTTCTGTGAAATCCGCATCTTCAAACATTGCTGCATATTCAGTTTGGTCAGCAATAGAGTAGTCCGCTAACAAAGATGCTGCATAGCCATCAGCCATTACATACTGTCCTCTGTAGGCAGCGATTCTTGCTTTTAAAGCAGTTACAAAATCAGCACCCATAAAAGTAACTCCTTCAGAAGCATTGATTAAATCTGTAGCCATTGCTAAATCTGCACTGATTGCCGTGTAGAATTCACCATTGGTAGCTCTTGGTCTCGCTTCAAATATGTCTTCTGCAGGACTTGTTACAAGAATTCCAGCAAGTGCAGAATCGTCTGTATAGTCAGGTGAGAAGTAAGTAAGTATTTGGAAATGTGCAAATGCTCTAATGGCATGTGCTTGACCTAATACGTTGTCATAATCTTCTTGATCTTCAGTAGCATCAATAGAAGGCGCAGCTTGTATCACTCTGTTTGCCATTCCGATTGCACCATAATAAGATGTCCAGATACCAAAAGCATATCCGTTAGAACTGTTAATGTTAAAGTTCTGTTCGTCATTGTTCTGACCTCCGTTGTCTCTTCCTTTAAAAGTTTCATCCGTCATTGCTGCTGTGAGTCCAATTTCATTAGTGGTATCTAAGAAATTGTAAGCACCTAATAGACCAGCTCTTAAGTCTGAAACACTCTGAAAGGCATTTTCTGCGCCCAATCGACCCGGTTGTTCGATTTCAATGGCATCATTACAGCTTACGATTGATAGCATCAAACAAGCATAAACGATTTTAAATATATTTTTCATGTTTTTATGTTTTTAAGTTATATTATTAAAATCCAAATTCAAGTCCGATAGAAAATGTCTTTGGTGTTGGATATCCATTTTGAGATGATCCTGTACCTTCAGCATCAAATCCTCTCCATTTTGAGAACGTTACTAAGTTTTCTCCTCCAACAAACGCACGGATGTATGAGAATCCTGTTTTGTCAAGGATGACTTTAGGAATGTTGTATCCAAACTGGATAAAACGAAGTCTTAAATAATCCGCTTCTCTTAAATCTCTATCAGAGAATGATTGATCGGCAAAGTTAGTTGCATTAAGTGACGGTACGTTTGTAATGTCACCTGGCTGTTGCCATGCATTTAAGATGTCTCTAGAGTGTCTGAATTGACCAATTGAAGTTGGATCCATAAATCCGTTGTAATTAAAGTCATATCGATCTACTCCAATAGCGTAGTTAAATTGTGTTGTTATGAAGAAGTTTTTAAAGTCTGCATCAAACCCAAAACTACCTTGGTAATCTGGATAGATATTTAATCCTGTTGCTCTTTGATCTGCTTCTACTAAGTTCTCAGTAATGTCTCCATTAAGGTTTTCGAACAATAAGTTTCCGTTTGCAGGATTCACCCCTACAAATGGTGCAGCATAGTATTCACCAATTACACCACCAACTCTAAGTCCATAAGGAATATCTCCACCTGAACCAAGACTGATTACTTCTTGTTTGTTATAGTTTCCTACAAGGTTCAGTGTTACATTAAGACCGTCTTGCTTTGAAGCTTTTACGATGTCATAGTGTAATTCTAAATCAAAACCACTGTTTTGTAACTCTCCTACGTTTGCGCTAATGGATGTTTGAGCTCCATTAAGTGCTGGAGAGATTGGTGTAGGGAAGAATAAATCTTCTGTATTTTTCTTATATACATCAAAACTTCCACGAAGTCTGTTGAATAAAGAAAAGTCAATTCCTACGTTTGCTTGTACTACTGTTTCCCATTTCAATAAATTGTTTCCAATTTGTCCAAATGAAAGTCCGTTGACTCCTCCGTACTGACCACCAGTCACGAATAAATCTCTTGTTAAATCAGCAGCTCCAAAGGGAGCGAATGTTCCACCTGAATCCACAATACGTTGGTTACCAGCAGTTCCGTAAGAGGCTCTAAGTTTTAGGCTGTTTACAAAAGTTAAGTTTTGCATGAAGCTTTCGTTAGAAACATTCCATCGTCCAGAAACGGACCAGAATGTACCCCATTTGTTCGAGTCTGCAAATCTGTAAGAAGCATCGCGTCTAACTGTTGCAGATACACCATAAGTTTTGTCATAATCATAATCAGCATAAGCGAAGTATGAGAACAAACCTGCATTTTGAATGTTTGCAAAAGCAGTATCCACAAAGTTGTCATTGGCAGCATTGTCATCTACGAAAGCCGAACCATCACCAGGATAAAAGGTTGCTGGGTCAAATCCTTCTTGTGTAACTCCAAAGCTTCTCCAGTGTGCTTTAAAGTATTCTGTGAAGACAGATACTTCTAAGCTGTGTTTTTCAGCAAATGTATTAGTGTAGCTTAACGAGTTGTTAAAGTTTAGGAAGATAGATCGATCTGAATTTTGAACTGAAAATCCAGGAGTTACGTTTCCTGTCTGAGCAAATAACTGAGAGTTAAAAGATGTTGGTGCTTCTACTCTTAGCAGTTGTTCGTCTGTGAAATCTGCTCCAAATCTACTGTTGAACGTAAGATTGTCTGTAATGTCATAGCTCGCTTTAAGACTTGCGATGACTTTAATTTCATCTTCACGTCTTGTGTAAGTTTCCAAACGGTCTAATAACATTAAAGGAGTGTTTGCGAAATTTACAGGGATGTTACTTCCTTCACCAGATACATAAGAACTAGGAGAGATGTACGTTACACCTTGGTTTGCACCAATCGCAAAGTTTCTGTTAATAGCTCCAGAACCAATACTGTTTGCTTCGTCACTTTCAGAGTAGTTGAGAGATAAAGAGGTACTGTATCTGAATTTCCCACTATTTGATTTTCCGTTGATGTTGTTTCTAAAGTTGAAACGTTTCAATGTACTTGCTCTTTTCAAAATACCTTCTTGATCTTGAAATCCTAACGATGTAAATGAATTCAGGTTTTTACCACCTGATGATAAACTTAGATTGTGACTTTTTGTAAGTCCCGTTCCAAAGAATACATCTAACCAGTCTGTGTTGACTAGTCTTGCACGCTCTTCTAACTCAACGTCAGAAAGTGTGGCTCCAAAACCAGCACCGAAATCTTTTTCTAATTGCAGTTGCTCTCTAGAGTTCATTAAGTCATAATCGTTCCCTTGTAGGTTTGAGAAACTTGTTAAGCCACTGTACGTCACTTTTAGTCCAGTTTCATACGATCCAACTTTAGTTTCAATGATGATTACACCATTTGCACCTCTGTTACCATAAATGGCTGTTGCACCTGCATCCTTAAGAACGGATAGAGAAGCAATGTCATTTGGATTTAAACTTCTAAAGTTGTCTTCATCTACTGGTACACCATCAATAATAAATAATGGTTCTGTATTACCAGAGATAGAGGAGACTCCTCTTAAGTTAATTAAACTGTTTCCACCAGGTTGTCCATTACCTGTTGTAATGTTCAAACCTGCCACTTGTCCTTGTAGTGTTTGAACAAAAGAAGCATTTGGTCTAGACTCAATGGTTTGAGCAGTTACTGTAGTCGAAGCAATGTTAGAAGTTGCTTTAGAAGTTGTTCTAAAAGCTTGTACTACTACCTCGTCTAAGTTAGTGTCTGTAGCTAAAACTACATTAATTGTATTACTTGCTCCAACAGTTTGTGATTGGTTTGCATATCCGATGTAACTATAAGCGAGTACGTCACCTACTTTAGCGTTAATAGAATAATTACCATCAAAATCAGTTGAAACTCCAGATGTAGTTCCATCTATAACAACAGTTGCACCAGGTAATGGTAGTCCGTTATTATCAGAAACAGTTCCTGAAACTTTCTTTTCTTGTGCAAATGAAATTTGCACAACTAACGCTAACATGAGCATTAGAATTCCACTAAACTTTGTTTTCATTTTTGTTATGTATTTAAATTAGTCATCGCAAAAGTGACGATTATAAGTCAAATATCCAACATTTTGTTTATAAATATTTAATATTAATTAAACATTATAAGATATATATAGTCATATTAGCGGGTTATGTTCATTTATTTTATTTAAATAGTAAACTAAACTTCAATCTATTTTATGTGACATTCATTTAGAATTCTATTGAAATCAAAAGAGGCCGTCCGGAGTCTTTTTTTGTCAAGCTGAGCTTGTTTCACATTCTAAAAAAAACTGAAATTTAGTTAATTGAGATTCTGAAGTCAGAATGAAAGATTTTCTACTTTTTAGACGGTCTCAGAGTCTATTATTACTTGTTTTGTGATGGGGGTGGGGAAGAGTTGCAGTTGCTTTTAAGTTGGTAGTTTGAGTGGCTTCGATTTAGCGCATAAAAAATCCACCCGATTGGATGGTTTGGAATGATGTGTCGTTTGTTTTGTGGGGTTAGGAGTGGAGTGGCCCTAAGCTTTTCTACTGTTGCAGTTGCTTTTAAGTTGGTAGTTTGAGTGGCTTCGATTTAGCGCATAAAAAAACCACCCGATTGGGTGGTTTGGAATGATGTGTCGTTTGTTTTGTGGGGTTAGGAGTGGAGTGGCCCTAAGCTTTTCTACTGTTGCAGTTGCTTTTAAGTTGGTAGTTTGAGAGGTTTGGGTTTAAGGCATAAAAAAACCACCCGATTGGGTGGTTTTGGAATTAAGATATTATGTGGTGTTAAGGTATCGGGATAATTGTATAATTATAACCTCCTACAACATCTAATGTTGCAATTGCTTGTAATCCACTACTAGTATCTGTGGTGTATCCATTAAAAACAATTTCTGTTTCCGTGTCTGGGAAATACTCTTGACTTACGTTTAGTGTAATTGGCATTGGTTGCCCAGTGTTTAACCCAGAAAATGGGTTGTCATAAAGATCTGCTACAAGAAAGTAACTGCCATCCGCAAGACCACTTAACTGATCTTCTTCAGGACAATCAGCAGTTCCAAGAACATAGCCAACGTAAGCACCGGCAGCAGTGAATAGAATTAGGTCAAAATCTGCTGAACAATAGTCTATAGTTACATCGATTGCCCCACCTCCTAAGCTATAGGAGTATGAGCCTGCCCAGTCCATGGTAAAATCTAGGACGTCGTTGATGTGGTCATTTGTAATGGTCACACTGTGTGAAAATGGTGTGACGTCAAAGTTAGCTTTTGATGTTCCTCCAATATATAGTGTTTCTTCACCTTCAATATCACCCGTTTTTAAAATTTTCACGGTTGCACTTCCAGTCGTTTCACCTATTGGAATGTGAATAGTTCCTGCCTCAAAATCATTAGCATCTGCAGTTCCGCCAACTTGAGCTAAATCAATAACTGCTTCAATTGGTTGCGGCGAATCTAATGTTGCTGTAATTGTTATTTGATAGGTACTTGCGACATTACTGTTAATTGCACTTTCATCAAAATTGTTTGGTGAAGTAGATGATAAAGTCACATTTGTTCTCGTAAATTTATTTGTAGAATAATCTGTCGCATTTTCTTTTTTGCTACATGCTGTAGCAAAAAGGATCGCACATATTACTAAACCTATTTTTGAAATTTTATTTTTCATATTTTTATTTTTAGTGTTAATTAATCAACTTTTTTAACCAATTTCTCAAAAAATTCTCTTGTTTGTCCTATACCTCTAAAGTATCCAACAGTAAAATTCAATTCATCTTGACCATTATTTGTGTTGTCAGGGACGGCTACAGATGTGGTGGCATTACAAGGTATTGATTCAAATGCGTAACCTCCAGCACCTTCACAGGTCATGACTGGTGAGCCATTTAGTAATAGAGCATTGCCTTCTAAGTCAACATCTAACACTGTGATTTTCCCTGTAGCGTTGTCGACGGTGAAGTAAAATTCATTATCATCCCAGTAAGCTAAGCCTACATGTCTGTAAACAGATGAATTAACGGATTCAATGATTCTGTCGGTTCCGTTCCAGTCTCCGCCAATAAAGTTTCCAGAGTTCCAATAGGCACTTTCTGCTACATTGTAAACACCTGCATACCTGGTTCCTACGGCTACTTTGGTAGTGCTTGAATTGTTGTGCGAACTATTTTCAGAAGTTTTAGAAACATATTCTAAGATCCAGAAGTCACCTATGTTAAGCCCAGCATCATCAGGAGGTAAAGGTGCTCCATTTAATTGAATATTTGCAATGAGTTCTGCATAATCAAAAGATACTTGAAAATTACTAGTATTTCCAATGGTTGTATTTTGAATGTCAATAGTTTTTAGTAAAACTCGATTACTTACATCTTTTGTAACAGAGTTTGTAAAAGAGTTATATATGTCAACTGAAGTCGTCTGAACGGCTCCTTGGTAAATTGCACCATTTGCTGTATAAGTATTGCCACTTCCTACAACGTAGCTAATTAATGGATTATTCACATTAACAAGACCTCCCCTTTTACTATTACCAGTTAATTCATCATTGTCATCATCTATACAGGATGTGAAAGCAAAAACTGCAATTAATGGGAGGATTAAATATTTTATTTTTTTCATAGTTATGTTTTTTAGATTAATTTTTTTATTGCCAGAATAAAGAAGATGTTAATAAGTCACCACCAATACTAGAAGACGCCGCTTGATAATTTGCATTATTCAAAGAAGGTTCATTTGTTGGGTAATATAATCTAGATGGTATTTGATTGATGTCTGCTTCAGCTGCAGGCGTTAACACGGGGAGTTTTGTTCGTCTCCACTCAATCAATGTTTCAAAGCCTTGACCAAATAAAGCAATCCATTCTTGGGTTGCTATTTTAGCAGTACCATCAGATTGTGATGTGATAGCAAAACCAGGTTGTCCTAAATAGTTAGTTGCATTTAGGCCATTAAATTCAAAACTAGCACTGATTCCTTGATTGTAATAAGTGTTTACAGCGGCTAAGCCACCAGAAATATACCCTTTATTGGCCGCTTCAGCCATTAAAAAGTTTAATTGAGAATACGACATCACCACACCTGGCAGTTCTGGATTTAGGTAGAAACTCCCCAATCCTGAGATGTTAGCATAGGTATAGCCTAAAGCTTCGTTAGGAAGTGGTGTTTGAAGACCAAATCCTGGGGGCTTTCCTCTAATGACGCCATCTGACTCTGCAGGAGAAGCATATACTGCCAAACGAGGGTCATTAAGACTCGTTAATAAATCAACTAACACAGAGCTCACTTTGTACTCTGGTCTTGAGCCGTCCACAATTGTTTCCCAGATGGGGTTGGCATCAGGCGATACTGCTAAGTACGACAGTTGTGCATTGTCTTCGTTTCCACCAAATAAATTTCCTGAATTCACAATGGCTTGTAATTCTGCTCCTACACTTCTTGTGGAAGAAATTCGCATGAGCGCTCTAAACTTTAACGTATTTGTGAGTTTCAGCCATTTGCTAGTATCACCCCCATAAAATAAATCTGAAGTAGCAACCACATCACCAGATCCACTAGATAAAAGAGCTGCCGCATCGGTTAGCATTTGAATGACGCCTTCAAAAACAACGCTTTCGTCGTCAAAAGCGGGCTGAATATTTCCAAGGTTTAATGCCTCTGTAAATGGGACTGGACCGTATAACTCCGCAAGCGTCTGGTATCCAATTGCTTGCATGACCAACGCAATTCCTTGCAAGTTTGTGTTTTCATTTAGAACTGCCAAGTCATACATTGCTTTAGCCTCAGAAAGGGTTAAGGTGTAGATGTTCCTCCAAATGTTATTAATATTTCCTCTTCTCGGTATATACCGCGCTTCACTGTTGTATTGGACTTTGGACCACTGTTGTGCCCAACATGCCCCCATGTCTCCGCCATATTGCATCGTATAGAGGGTGTTTACAAAATTCCTTTGCGTATATCCCAATAGCAGGTGTCCTGGAATTTCGGATGATCTGTTAGGGTTTTCATTTAGCTTTTCATAATCTTCTGTACAACTTGTTGTGAGTACAAAACTTAAAAAAGCATAGAGTATTATTTTTATGTTTTTCATAATATTTTTTTTTAGAATTTTAAGTTTATGTTAAAACCGATGGTTCTGGCAGAAGGGTACTGGCCAAATTCCTGTCCTTGATTTCCGTTCGCACTACTGAAGCCTGTTTCAGGGTCAATGTGTGGTGCTACTTTATAAAGTAAGGCTAAGTTTCTTCCTACTAATGATATTTTTAAAGATTCAAAAGGAAGTTTTTTCGTTACACTTGAAGGGAATGTATATCCTAAAGTGACTTGTCTTAGTTTCACATAGCTCGCGTCAAAGATCGCACTGGACTCCACATCATTACTGTAAGCACTTTGGTTAAATACCTTAGCTGATACAACAACATCGTTTGGTACGTAACCGCCGTTTCCATTAGATTTTACGCCGTTTCCAACGACACCCGTTTCACGACCAACCAGCGATTCTTCGAGCGTTCCTGCATAACGACCCCAAGCGTAGGTCATACTGTGGACATCTCCACCTACTTTAGCATCCACAAGGGCGGCAAAACTTAAGTTTTTATATCTGACACTAAAATTAGCACCTCCAGTCCAATCTGGGGCAATGTTTCCAAGTACTTTTTGAGCTGGATCAATTACAGGGATTCCATTATCGTAAATAACTTGTCCATTGTCCGTTCGTGAGAAATCGCGTCCCACTAAAGAACCGTAAGGAAGTCCTGGGCGTGCTTCTAATGAAAGTCCCCATTGACCTCCAAGGCGATAGGAATCTACAATACCAAGTGAAGATATCATATTATCATTTTTAGCATAGTTTAAATCTACATCAAAAGAAAAGTTTTCATTTTCTATGATGGTACCGCCTAATTGTATTTCAAGCCCTTTATTGCTCAAAGAAGCAGGATTACTCCATAAGCTTCCAAAGCCAACTGCTGGAGGTATACCTATAGGTATAAGTAAATCCTCACTTTGTTGATCGTAATATGTCGCACTTAATCTCAATCGGTTTGCGAACAATTTAGCATCCAATCCATATTCAATCCCTATTACCTTTTCGGCGACTAGATTCGGATTGAACTGAGTATTTGGCAAAAAGGCTTGGTTTCCAAAACCAGAATTTGATAATCCAAAAGTAGGACGTGTATTGTATTCTAGTAATGCCCCAGTACTCCCTACTTCAGACCAACCTCCTCTTACTTTTAAAAAGTCAATTTTTGCTGCAGAAAGATCAAATATTTTAGATAATAATACGGATCCTGCTACAGAAGGATAAAAGAACGAATTGTTTTTGACGGGTAAGATACTTGCCCAGTCATTTCGTGCAGTGAAATCTACAAAGAGCATTTCTTTATAAGAAAATTGTCCAAAAGCATACACACTGCTAATTTTTTGGTTATTAATAGTACTACCTAATACGGCCGTTGATCCTGTTTGAAGGTTAGAGAGATTGTATAGGTTTGGTAACTCTAATCCTGGGAGGAATCCCGATGTTCCGTGGTACTGTCGAACCATATTATTAGTTCCTAAGTTTAGCGAGAATCCAATGTCGTCTGAAATCGCCTTATTGATGCTTAATAAAAAAGTGGTATTAAGCTCTTCAAAACGTCTTTGAACTTCAAAATAACTTCCGTTTTGAGCGTTATTACTTCCAATGGCCTGTCGAGAAGTTTCCAATTGATTAAATGAGTCTAACCCTATTTTGGCACTGAACGTTAACCAATCTGTAAATTCATAAGTCAGGTCTATGTTTCCAACGAGACGGTCTTTTTCATAAGTGTTTCGGTTGGTTTCTAAAATCCAATATGGATTGTTTTGGAAATTATGATTCCAGCTTAAAGGCGTGCCTTCAGCAGCCGTTCCTACGGGGGCAAGTGGAAAGTTTCTCCAATCTCTAAGTTGCTGGAAGTCAACTTGCCTTGCAGACCATATAAACTGTTGAAATGGATTTTCGTTGTTGTATCCTGAGATAGGTAAGTTTCCACTGTCAATATTGAAATAGTTTAAAGAGACACTCGCTGTCAAACGTTTCCCTAATTTTAAGGACCCATTAAAACCTACAGTTACTTTTTTTAGTTCAGTATTTGGAACCATCCCTTGTTCTTCGGATTTACCAACAGATAATCGTAAGTCTTCATTTGATAAAGAGACATTATGAGAAGTGTTTAAACCAGTATCTAAGAAATCTCTTACGTTATTAGGATGAGATATCCATGGTAATGGGCGATCTCCGTTCAGTTGAGAGTTCCACTGAATGAATTCTAAACCAATATCCAAAGGGGGACCCCAACTTTCATCGACACCATCACCAACACCACCACTCGAACCGTTTACATATTCAAAGTAAGACGGGTCGCCACCTTGTCCATAAGAGTTTTGATAGCTTGGGAGTATTAATGGGTTTGAAAAAGTAACATTACTATTTACAGAAACACTGAATTTCTTGCCAGCAGTTCCTCTTTTTGTTGTAATCACAATAACTCCGTTCCCTGCTCTTAATCCGTATAGTGCAGCGGCATTAGGACCTTTAAGCACTGTTATAGATTCAATGTCGTCTGGGTTGATGTCTGCAGCTCCGTTCGGTAAATCTACTCCACCAAAAGAACCTGCGTTTCCAAAACTACGGTTGTCAATTGGAACACCATCTACTACGTATAAGGGTTCGTTATTACCCGTAATAGAGGAGTTTCCTCTCAATACGATTCTTGAGGAAGCCCCAACACTACCAGAGGTTCCGGTAACTTGTACCCCAGCAATCTTACCACTTAATGCATTTGAGATATTACTCTCTCTAGCTTCCGTCATAGCCTCTCCTTTTAAACTTTGAACAGAGTACCCTAAAGCTTTCTCTTCTCGTTTAATTCCCAAAGCCGTCACAATCACCTCATCCAAGGTATTGTCAGGTTCGAGTGCCAAGCTAATCGTATTAGATGCACCTACAGTAGCCTCTTTGTTTTTATAGCCTACATAACTAAAAATTAACACATCACCTGCGTTGGCATTAATCTTGTAATTGCCATCAAAATCTGTTGTTGTTCCGGAGGAGGTTCCTGAGATGACAACGGTGGCACCTATGAGGGGCAAGCCATTTTCATCTGAAACCGTACCGGAAACTGTTTTCTGCTGCGCAAAGGTTGTTTGCACAATTAACGCCATAAACAGCGTTAAGATCATTGTAAATTTGGTTTTCATTCTTTCATTGTTTTGAATTAGTCTACCCCAAAAGTCTTAATAATAAGTTAATAAAAATAAAAATACCCTTAATTTTAACACTTCTTTAACATTTGAGAAGTATATAAATACAAAAATTATAAATCTGCCGAGCAGCAAATGTGGGTTTTGAAATCAGAAAACTCGAAGAGTTGTGCTTTCTAATTGTTGTTAGAGTAGGGTACAAGAGTTGTATACACCTGAGTAGCGATTCTAACAAAAAAAGGAGTCACCTGAATTTAAAATTCAGAGGACTCCTTTAGGTACTAATAAAAAGAGTTAAACTTAATTAACGTCCCAAAATATTTTTGTTGTTTTTGTGTCACCTCCAATAGCTGAAGCTGCACTGTCATACTGAGAACCGTTTAACGTAGCCTCAGAAGTAGGGTAAAGGAATCTTGTTGGAATGTCCAAAGTGACTCCATCAACTACGGGACCGTTTAAACCTAAGTCTAATAACCTCCAAGCAGTCCATCCTTCAAAACCATTGTTAAACATTGCAACCCATTTCTGAGATCCAATCTTTTGTTTCCAGTCTCCAGCAGCTGTTGCATAAGCAACTTCTGTTAAAGCTAAATAAGCAGCAGTATCCGTAGCACTTACGCCCCATTCATCCATAGAAACTCCAATTGCAGAGTTGTAGTATGCTTCAGCAGTTCCGCCTACAGAGTAACCTCTCGCAGCAGCTTCTGATAATAAGAAGTGTACTTCAGCAGCTGTAATCAAATCTCCTTTTAAATCTGGTGTTTTCATATAGTCAGATAAATTTGAATTGCTACCTGCTCCATTTGCATTCCCATAATCTCCACCTACGTATGCACCTTCGTACATTTTAAAGTAAGATGCAAGTCTTGGGTCATTTGTAGGATTCATTGAATCTACTAAAGTATTGGCTGCAACGAAATCGTTACGTCCACTCTGTACAAGAGATACCCATAATGGATTTGTGTTTGGTGCTGAAGCTAAATAGTTAATTCCAAAATTATCAGCATTTGCTACGATAGGTCCTGCTAAAAATGCAGCCTCTGCCATTGCTTGTGATACTGAAGGATTAGAATCCGCTAAACGCATTGCCATTCTTAATTTTAAAGATACAGCCGCTTGTCTCCATTGTGCAACGTTTCCTCCGTAAGCGATGTCTTGACTTGCGTCAAATCCAGCACCACTACTTAAGCCACTAATTGCTTCGTCTAAGTGAGAAGCTAAGGCAGTATAGATAGTCGCAGCATCATCATACTTAGGAGATGGGTTCAAAGGATCTAATGCTTCTGTAAAAGGAACATCACCAAAAGTGTCAACCAAAATAGAATATGCATATACTTCCATAAACTTAATGATTGCTAGTTGTGCTTGACTTGGAGCTTCTCCATTAGAAACAAGCTCTTTAGCACCTTGCAAATCTTTAAGAACATCTCTGTACATGTTAGTCCACATACTTCCACCAATATTTCTTGTTACTTGGTTGTATTGGCTTTCATCTGGATACGTAGTTTGTGCCCAGTATTGTGCATATAGTCTAAAGACATTTTCATTAACACTACAGGAGTTCATCTGATCTCCTAGGTTTTTCAAAGCATTTGTGAAAAGACCCCCAGCTGGTACTTCGCTTGGGTTTTTTTGGTCAATGTTTAAACTCTCGTCAACTCCACACGAAGTAAGAACGACAGTAACACACAATAAGCTTAATAAGTAATTTTTCATTTTTCTCATCTTTTATATTGTTAAAATTCTAAATTTAAATTAAGTCCTACTGTTCTTAGAGTAGGGAAAGATCCTGAAAGGTATCCTTGAGCGTTTCCAGCTCCTAAACCAGATTCTGGATCTGCAAAAGGAACGTTTTTATCAATAATCCAAAGGTTTCTTCCGATTAGCGTTAAGCTACCTTTAGCAATTGATCCTTTAGTCCACTTACTAACTGGAAGTTCATAACTAAGTGTTAATTCTCTCAATTTGATGTAAGATGCGTCATATACAGTCAGTTCAGCTGGGTTTCTTGAAGAGTTACCCCAATACCAAATTCCACCATAATAATCTGTTCTTGCTCTTGTAGTGTTTGGAGCTCCATCTGCAGTTACACCAGGAAGAATAACACCACCACCATTTGCGAGTGTGTTTCTAATTGGGTTTCCAAGATCGTTAGTTCCTGTTGTAAAGTCTGGTAAACCAGTACCTTGTCCGTAGTGCATGTCTAAAGAGTATACATCACCACCTTGTTGAATATCAATCAAGAAAGATAATTTGAAGTCTTTATACTTGAATGTATTTGTGATACCACCATTCCATTCAGGATTTACATCCCCAATGATTTGATCCGCAACTGCTTCATAGTATCCACTAGAGTTTACGATTCTTTCACCATTTTCATGCATGTTGAATCCTGTTCCTCTAATCGTACCGTAAGGTTGTCCAACGGTAGCATTGATTGAAATTCCACCTTGAAAACTGTTTAATTGTAAGTTCTCTTGGTCTCCATATAAATCAACGACTAAACTTTCATTTTTAGCCCAGTTAACAGTGACGTCCCAGCTAAAGTTGTCATTTTCAAATGGAGTTGCATAAGCGCCAATTTCAACACCTTTATTTTGGATTTCTCCAGCATTTACCCATCTGTTTGAAAACCCAGTAGAAGTTGTTACGGATGCAGGCATCAATTGGTCTTCAGTGTTTTTCTTATACCAAGATAAGTCAAACCCAACTTTGTTATTAAACATTTTTGCTTCTAAACCAACTTCAATTTCCCTTGTTCTTTCAGGCTTTAAAGTTGCGTTGTTTTTTGTGGAACCATAAGAGAACAAACTTGCATTTCCGAAATTATTCAGAGTAGAGTAAGTATCATTTACGTTTCCAGCTGGTAAATCATTACCTACCTCTGCATAACCTGCTCTTAATTTACCAAAGTTTAACCATTCAACATCCACTAATTTAGAGAATATTAAACTTGAACTTGCAGCATAATAGTTGTAGCTGTTATTTTCAGATGGAAGTGCTGAAGATACATCAATACGATCTGTAAGATCTAGATATAAGATGTTCTTATATCCCAAAGATGCTTGAGCGTAATATCCGTTCACTTGCTTTTCTCTTAAGCTTTCAATCGGTTTTGGATTTGAACTTAAAGAATTAGAAAGTGCAAAGATGTTAGGAATTGCCAAGCCACCAGCAGTTGAATTTCTTAAGTAGCTATAGCTTTCTTTTCTAACATTAATTCCAAATACACCGTCTAAACTTAAATCATCAGTTAACTGCTTGTTAACGTTGAACATTAAATCATAGTTATACTCAGAGAAAAGGATGTCTACTCTATCGTATCCTGATCCTTCATCATCACCTAAAATACCAAACTGAGTTGCAACAGAACCAATAGCTCTACGCTCTTCTCTCAATTCATTATAAGTATCAACAGCTCCTTTAGCAGTTACGCTTAACCAGTCGTTAATTTCAAGTGTTGCAAAAACATTTCCAAAGAAACGATTTCTTTCATCTGACTGGAAGTTTTTGTAACGAGTCCAGTAAGGGTTATCCCAGTAATGTGGTACAAGTTCGCCACCTGAACCAGGTCCTGTAAGTGCACCTTCGTTATTCCAAGAGTAGTTTTTTCCTGTCTTGTTAAAGATATCTTCTTGATCTTTAAGGTCAACATTTACTTGCCACCATTGTCTAAACTGAGCCATTAAGTTATCACCATATCCTGTAGAATTTCTTCCGACAGTTTGCTGAACTAAATAGTTAGCAGAAGAACCAACAGTGATTTTGTCATTCACTTTTAAGGTTCCACTAAAGTTTAAACTGTTTTTGTTTAATTTAGAATTTGGCATGTACCCACTAATTTCAGAATTGGTATACCCTAATCTGTAACTCGTTTTGTCATCTCCACCAGAGATACTCACAGAGTTGTTAAATTGAGTTGCTGTTTCGAAAAAATCTACTGGAGTCGTTTGTCCAGCAACGTAAGGAGTCGCTTTTCCAAAGTTTCTGTGTTCAGGAACAAAAGAATCCCATTGGTAAACGAGTGAACCATCTAAAGGCGCTCCAAAAGAAGCATCATCGTAAGTTGGTACGACTAAGTTGTCATTTCCGTCGCCAGTCATATCCCAGTCTTCGAAATATCCTGTTGAACCGTAATACGTACCATATCCTGCTCCATACTGATCTTGGTACTTAATAAAAGTACTTTTGTCAATAGAACCAATCTGTGCACTAGAAGTTACAGTAACTTTCGTTTTCCCTTGTCCTCCCTTTTTAGTTGTAATAATAACAACACCATTGGCTCCACGTGAACCGTAAATTGCAGATGCAGCAGCACCTTTCAAGATGTTGATAGAATCTACGTCATCTGGATTGATGTCCATTGCAGCATTTCCATAATCATACCCTTTACGACCGCCTGTTTGTTGGGCTGAATTGTTAAGGTTGTTAGATATTGGAATTCCATCGACAACAAATAAAGGTTGGTTGTTTCCTGTTAAAGAACTAACCCCTCTAATTAGAAAGTTTGCAGATCCACCAAAGTTGTTATTGGTTTTGATTTGCACACCACTAATTTTTCCAGAAAGTGAGCTCGCAATGTTATCTACTTTAACAGTAGATACTGCATCACCACCTATTTGTTGAGAAGCATAACCAACAGACTTTTTGTCTCTTGAAATTCCAAGAGCTGTGACTACAACTTCATCAAGTTGAGAGTCATCTTCTTGCATGACAACAGCTATACTGCTTGTGTCATTGACGGCTACAACCTGATCGGTATAACCTAGATAACTGATGGTTAAAGTATCACCAACTGAAGAGCTGATACTGAATTTCCCATCAAAATCTGTTGTTGTTCCTGAAGAAGTTCCTGAAATAATAACAGTGGCGCCTATTAAGGGCATACCGTCAGTATCAGTAACTGTTCCTGAAACATCCTTTTGCTGTGCAAAAGAAATTTGAATTACAAACGCCAGTAACAGCGAGAGCATTACATTAAATTTTGTTTTCATTTTAGTTTGTTTTAATTTGATATCCGCAAACTTGATGATAAAAGTGTTAAAATCCTAAATTTTGTTTAACAAAATTTTAATTAAAATAAACAAATATGCTTTTGATTGAATATTTCACAAAAAAATTGTTTAGTATAATATTTAATTGTATATTAATATATTAAATTGAACTTAAAGTTGTATTTGTGGACTAAAAAAGCTTTAATCTCAGTTATTTTTTTGCTGTTTTAACACAACAAAAAATGTCACTCTAAGAAGTTGTTTAGAAAGTAGCTGTTAAGCTTAGGTGTATTTTAGAATCCGAGAACTTGAAGTTTTGTTCTTCTGTTTTCCCATTGGCTAAGTTGAATCTCAAGAGACCCGCTTCTGTAAGGAGTCCAAATCCAAACCCAAACCCATAGAGTTTTTGATTCGATTGTGTAGGTGTTTCAAAATAGGCGGCATCTATGACAGAGTGTATATAAAGACTAGAGCTTAGTTGGTAACGGTATTCGGAAGCCAAAACCCCTAAATTTGTAGCATTGATGCTATTTTCTTCAAATCCTCTGACGGAGTTGATGCCTCCAAACCGGATGAGTTCGTTTAATAAATAGTTTTCTGAATCAATGCCCTGCACCTGAAGTCGCAGATAAAAACTATTCTTACGATTCAGGTTAAAAATTTTAGAAGCCTTTAAAAAATACGCTATTTGATTCGTTTTTGTGTCTATAGTTTTTCGATTAGATTTAGACAAACGAAACTCTAATGCGTTGCTTAGAGGAAATAGCAAATTTTGGGGTGTGAGTTCTTGGTAGGTGTATTTGAGTTCGTATGCACTCGTTTTATAGTCACGTACATCGCTAATCGTTTCTGGCAATAAAGCATTCGACTGCGTGGACCGAATCCCCAAAAAGACTTTCTGTTTTGGGTTGAGTTGGTAATACAGACTGGCCGCTTGTTCGGCTGTGGTGAAGGTGCTGTCTTTTTTAAATATATTTAATTCTAGCTCACTACCGATGGGGGTTTTAAATAAGTAGGGGAGGGTGAGTTGTGCCTCAAATGTTTTCAGGTCATTTTCATCACTCCTATAATTAAGACGAAAAGATTCTCCAAAATTTAAATTGTTTACTAAGTTTAGATTGAGGTAGCCATTGAGATCTAAATTTCCGGTCGTCTCATCTGAACCAAATCCCAAAAACCCATCAAAACGATTGCTTTTTATTTTTTCTAAATATAAATAGACACGCGTCGTATCCTGTGTAAATAGTACTTCTGCGGGTCGAAGTTGTTTGGTGAACCGAAGCTGGTTCAGTGCTTCGGTTTTAGTTTGAATCGCTTTAAGGTCAAAAGGCGTATTTTTTTTAATGCCTAAGTAGTGTTTGATAAATGAACGGGGGAATTTCTCATACCCTTTAATCTCCACAGATTGAAGTTGTCGGGACTGTTTTGTTTCTACATATAAATCTGCTCTGAGTGTGGACTTGCCAATAGGCTTTATCTTTTTCAATGAAACGGAAGCAAAGGGATAGCTTTTTGCGGTTAAAAACTCAGTGAGTGAATTGAGGAGTGTTTCGAGCGCTGAAACTTCTACAATATAATAAGGAGTACTTTCAAGATTCTTGACACCTTCCAATTCTAAAAACTCAAAAAGGGTTTTATCGGCATAGAGTCTAATAGATTCGTATTTTGGACCAAGGGATAGCTTGGCAATGATTAAAGGTGGGGTTTGAGAAATCTCAAAAACGCGCGCTTCGATATAACCGCGTTTGTACAATTGGTCTTTAAAGGATTCAACTTGAGCTTCTAGTGCCGCGAAGTTTTCAAAAGTTTTCGGATACCCTATAGTGTTGATTGTGTTTGTTTCAATAGAGTCATTGCTGATCATTTTTAATTGAAGCTGCTGTGCAGTACTCCAACTAAAAACTCCAAAAACACATAAAATCCTAACTAATAATTTCAATTGACGCGTCACATTTATAATTTCAATGTAAATCTAACGTAAAAAGGTTTCTAAATATTTAATCAGCAAAAAAAAACGTAAATATTTTAAAATTATAGGGTTATGATTTGAATAATTCATTTTAATGTGTACCTTTGCAGCCCTCTAAGAAGAGGATTTTAAAAAAAACAGTATATAGAATATGCCAACAATTTCACAATTAGTAAGAAAAGGAAGAGCCAAAATAACTAAGAAGAGTAAATCGGCTGCTTTAAATTCTTGTCCTCAGCGACGTGGTGTGTGTACTCGTGTTTACACGACGACTCCAAAAAAACCAAATTCAGCAATGCGTAAAGTTGCAAGAGTTAGGTTGACAAATGGAAACGAAGTCAACGCATACATCGGTGGTGAAGGACATAATTTACAAGAGCACTCGATAGTATTAGTTAGAGGTGGAAGGGTAAAAGATTTACCAGGAGTTAGATACCACATTGTACGTGGGGCTTTAGACACCGCAGGTGTTTCAGGTCGTACACAACGTAGATCTAAGTATGGTGCAAAACGCCCTAAGAAATAATTATTTTTAATTAAGAAGACATGAGAAAAAAACAAGCGAAAAAAAGACCGCTGTTGCCAGATCCGAAATTTAACGATCAATTGGTAACACGTTTCGTTAACATGATGATGTGGGATGGCAAAAAGTCAACCGCATTCAAAATTTTTTATGATGCGATTGAAATCGTTGACGAAAAGAAAACTGACGAAGAAAAAACAGCTTTAGAAATCTGGAAAGATGCTCTATCTAATGTGATGCCACACGTAGAAGTACGTAGCCGTCGTGTTGGAGGTGCCACCTTCCAAATTCCAATGCAAATACGACCAGATCGTAAAATATCAACTGCGATGAAGTGGTTGATTAGTTTTTCAAGAAAACGTAATGAAAAATCTATGGCTTTAAAGTTAGCCTCTGAAGTTTTAGCTGCGGCTAAAGAAGAAGGTGCTGCTGTTAAAAAACGTACAGACACTCACAAGATGGCTGAAGCGAATAAAGCATTCTCACACTTTAGATTTTAATTAGAGATGGCAAGAGATTTAAGATTCACAAGAAATATTGGGATTGCTGCGCACATTGATGCAGGAAAAACCACTACAACGGAGCGTATTCTTTATTATACAGGAGTTTCTCACAAAATTGGTGAAGTACATGATGGTGCTGCAACAATGGACTGGATGGAACAAGAGCAAGAACGTGGTATTACTATTACGTCTGCTGCAACCACCTGTGAATGGGAATTCCCTACAGAAAATGGCAAGCCTACGGAAGATGCGAAGGACTACCATTTTAATATTATTGATACTCCAGGCCACGTTGATTTTACTGTTGAAGTAAATCGATCTTTACGTGTGCTTGATGGTTTAGTATTCTTGTTTAGTGCAGTTGATGGTGTTGAGCCTCAATCTGAAACAAACTGGAGACTGGCCGACAACTATAAAGTGCCAAGAATTGGTTTCGTCAATAAAATGGACCGTCAAGGATCTGATTTTATGATGGTTTGTAGCCAAGTAAAAGAAATGTTAGGCTCTAATGCAGTGCCTATTGTTTTGAATATTGGTGATGAAGAAGATTTTAAAGGTATTGTAGATTTAGTTAAGAACCGTGCTATTATCTGGCATGAAGAAGGAATGGGAGCAACTTTTGATGTTGTTGATATTCCTGATGATCTTAAAGAAGAAGCAAAAATCCTTCGTGCGAAGCTAATTGAAGAAGTAGCAAGTTACGATGAAGATCTTTTAGAGAAATTCATGGAAGATGAAGATTCTATTACAGAAGAAGAAGTGCACAATGCATTGAGAGCTGCTGTTATGGACATGGCCATCATTCCTATGATCTGTGGTTCCGCATTTAAAAATAAAGGAGTTCAGTTTCTTTTAGATGCTGTATGTCGTTATTTACCTGCTCCAACAGACAAAGAAGGTATTGTGGGTATGAATCCAGATACTGAATTAGAAGAAATACGCAAGCCAGATGTAAAAGAGCCGTTTGCGGCACTAGCATTTAAAATTGCAACCGATCCTTTCGTAGGACGTTTAGCTTTTTTCCGTGTTTATTCTGGTCGTTTAGATGCAGGGTCGTATGTGTTAAATAACCGTTCTGGTAAAAAAGAACGTATTTCACGTATCTACCAAATGCATGCAAACAAGCAAAATGCAATTGACTATATCGAAGCTGGAGATATTGGAGCTGCTGTTGGATTTAAATCCATCAAAACAGGAGATACATTATCAGCTGAAAAACATCCTATTGTTTTAGAATCTATGGACTTCCCGGATCCCGTAATTGGTATCGCAGTGGAACCAAAGACCAAAGCAGATGTTGATAAACTAGGTATCGGTCTTGGTAAATTAGCTGAAGAAGATCCAACGTTTACAGTTCGTTCTGACGAAGCTTCAGGGCAAACGATTATTTCAGGAATGGGTGAATTGCACTTAGATGTCATTGTAGATCGTTTACGTCGTGAATTTAAAGTAGAAGTAAATCAAGGTCAACCACAAGTTGAATTTAAAGAAGCAATTACACAATCGGCTAATCACAGAGAAGTTTACAAGAAACAATCTGGTGGTCGTGGAAAATTTGCGGACATCGTATTTACAATTGAGCCAGCAGACGAAGGTGTTGTAGGACTTCAGTTTGTATCTGCGATCAAGGGTGGAAATGTACCTAAAGAATTTATTCCTTCTATTGAAAAAGGATTCAAAATGGCAATGGTCAATGGGCCGCTTGCTGGTTACGAAGTGGATGCTGTAAAAGTGACTTTAAAAGATGGATCTTACCACGATGTGGATTCGGATCAACTCTCTTTTGAATTAGCCGCGAAGCTTGGATTTAAAAATTCAGCCAAAGCAGCCAAAGCAGTGATCATGGAACCAATCATGAAATTAGAAGTTATTACTCCTGAGGAAAATATGGGAGATATTGTAGGAGACCTTAACCGTCGTCGTGGACAAGTAAGTGACATGGGCGATAGAGCAGGAGCAAAAACTGTAAAAGCTACAGTGCCTCTTTCAGAAATGTTTGGTTATGTAACCACCTTAAGAACGCTATCATCTGGTCGTGCAACTTCCACTATGGAATTTTCACACTATGCTGAAACACCTTCAAACATCTCAGAAGAAGTTATTAAAGAAGCTAAAGGAATCCAATCTTAAAAGTTAAGAACATGAGTCAAAAAATCAGAATAAAATTAAAGTCTTACGATCATAACTTAGTAGACAAGTCTGCTGATAAGATTGTAAAAACCGTAAAAAGTACAGGTGCTATCGTAACGGGTCCAATCCCATTACCAACCCACAAAAAACTTTTCACTGTATTACGTTCTCCACACGTTAACAAAAAATCGAGAGAACAATTTCAATTAAGCTCTTACAAAAGACTACTAGATATTTATAGTTCTTCATCCAAAACAATTGATGCTTTGATGAAACTTGAATTACCGAGTGGTGTAGAAGTAGAAATTAAAGTATAATTACGACAGGTGTCGATTTTGAAACTAACACCTACATTTTTGAATAAAAAAAACAGTGCTAAATTTTATATTTGGCACTGTTTTTGTATATTATGCCACAATATATTACTAACCACAGTTCTCCCCAGAACTAAAAAACCTGCTTATGAAACATTTTACCTTATGTGTTATTTTGTTGCTTTCAGTAACGAGTATAACTTCTTTTCAGAACAATGACAACACCCCTTCTTCAGCCGATTTTTTAAATTATCAAACAACAGGTCCAAAACACTCCAAAATAGTGATTGGCTACTTTGCTCAATGGGCCATTTATGCGCGTGATTTTAATGTTATAGATGTAGAAGCTGATAAACTTACGCATGTACTATATGCTTTTTACAATCCAGTTTATGACACTTCCAACGATTCAGCTTCTATACAAAGTTTAGATCCTTGGGCGGATACTGGGCATGATGAAAATAACTTGCTTTCAAATGCTGCTGTAAAAGGAAATATTGGAGAGTTAAAAATATTAAAAGAGAGGAATCCGCATTTAAAAATTCTAATTTCTGTAGGGGGGTGGACAAAGTCTCAACATTTTCCTGAAATAGCGGCGAGCCAAAATGCAAGAACAACTTTCGCACAAAGCATGGTTGATTTCATGACTTTGTATCCTTGGATTGATGGTTTTGATCTTGATTGGGAATTCCCAATTACGGGAGGTACCGAAGGCCAAGAAAAAGTTAATGGTTTAGTAATTCCTGCACAACCACACACAACCAATGACCATAAAAACCTTGTTTTCCTATTGAAAGATATAAGAGCTGCTTTTGACTCGAACGGTATGCAAGCCAAAGAGCTTTCTATTGCGATGGGGAACAATGTAACAAATGCTGCAAGTCAGTTTATAGGGCCTAATAATCAAGCAGCAAACAACATGACAACCAACATCATGGATTACTGTAATTTCGTTACTTGTTTTGGCTATGACTTTGGAGGGAATTGGTATGATAAAACATGTTTTAATGCGCCATTGTTTGGGGGCGATAATGTAAATGATCCCTTACACAATCCATCTGGAAGAAATCAAGTATTAGATGAATTAATAAAGCTATACCTAATAGAAGTTGGCATCCCAGCCAATAAGTTTGTCATGGGAGTTCCGTTTTATGGAAAAATATTTGAAGGTGTTGCGGCAACTGGAGTAGATCCCAATAATCCTGGGCTCTACGAAAGTGAGTGCCCCAAGAACAACGAATCCAGCGTGTAGTTTGCCGGAGCCTCCAGTAGGAACTTGGGATGATATTGCTAATTATAATTGTGAAACAACGGGAGCTATCGATTTTTGTGATTTATTTCAAGGAAGAGCAACGAATCCACATCATTTTCTAGACCCAACAAATCCACTTGCAGTTTCAACTGCTGCCGCTATAGCTGGTTGGGAACGACGTTGGCATGTTGATGCTCTTGTTCCTTACCTTTATAACCCCACTCAACAAAAGTTTATCAGCTATGAAGATACTCAATCCATAGATTTAAAAGTTAAGTATGCATTGTCACAAAACTTGGGGGGTGTTATGATATGGGAGCTTTCTCAAGATGCTCGAAACTCTACCAACGGTCTTTTAGATACTGTAGAATCTACCCTCGTAAACTCAGAATTCAGCATTACATTGAATTTTAAGAATCCAACCGCTGTGCCTATACAAGGAATTAGAGTAGAATTACGAGATGTCGGTGGTACAGTATTAGAATCTCAAACTACAGCTGCAAATGGCCAAGTAATTTTTAACAACAAAACAGGCTTTTTAGCTTACACTATAAATTATTCTTATAATAGCTATGCTTTTTTACCTAGTGATGTGAGTTATGCCCTTTTAGAGTTTGACGGGGATAAAACTATAAATGTTATAGGTTCAGATCAAACGTCTATGATACAAGGAAGTGTTAAGGAAAATGGACAGCTACTAGCCAATGTTGATGTTGTCTTAAATAATAGTAGTAATGTCGAATTAGAACGCCTTACTTCAGCCGATGGGAATTTTAATTTGAGTTCTGTAATAGACAACCTCGACTATTCTCTAACTGCAGAAAAAGATTTTTATTCCTTTACTGCGTTGACATATACCAACTTTAACTCTGACCAGACAAATCAAGAAATAGTAGCTACACGAAATTCTCATACAATTTCAGGAATTGTAACCTCCGCAAATACAGGGATGTCAGGGGTGAGCTTACAGCTCACAGGAAACAGTCAAACTTATAATTCTATGACGGATTCTAGTGGAAATTATACTTTTAACAATGTTCCAGCAGGATATGATTATGTAGTGACGCCTAGCTTAAACAACATCGTATTTAAACCTACAAGCATCAGCTTTAGTATGCTAAATGCAAATGGCATTGCCAATTTTGAGGAAAATAAAGGCCTCATATATGGTACGGTAAAAAACGGGATAACCCCGGTAGCTGGTGCCAAGTTGAATTTAATATTACCATGGACCGACAGTACTCATGGCTATAAACAAATACCTAAAACTGCAAATGCTAATGGAGAGTATTTCTTTACCGAAACGGAGTTAGATGGTTATAATATTATTAATTCATTAAAATTAAATGATTATGATAATAATAATACGGTTTTCTACCCTATAAGTGTAGCGAACATAGCAATTACCACAATGGCCCAAGAATATAATTTCAATGCGCAACTTGTAAAGCCAGAGGTCACTATAAATGCGCCCAATCAAGCTACTTTAGCGAATGCTTATGGAACCAATGTAAACTTAGAAGCTATGGTGGGCTTAAGTTTTGACGATGGCTCTACAACAATAAACAGCGTTACTTTTCAAATAGATAATACCACCATTGCAAACACAAACAATCAAAATATATATTCAGCAAATTGGGCTCCACAAGACTCAGATTACAATGCCTCACACACCTTAAAGGTGACTGCTCAAAGCTCTAATAATGAAACTGCCACAGAGACGTTTCAATTTACTTTAAATTGTACGGGAACCAATTGCCCCAATGTATTGCCAACGATTGTATGGGACACTCCTGTAAATACGAATATTAGTCAAAATTCAGGCTTCCAACCCATAGCAATACAGACTACCGTGACAGACACAGACGGAACGATAGCTTCCGTTTCAATTACAATTGATGGCACAACGACAAGTATGTCATCTGGAGCCAACAATACATTTACATATAGTTTTACGCCCACCAATCACCAAGCATATCCACTTACAATTACGGCTACAGATAATGATGGGGGGGCAGTGAGTCTTGTCAAGACCCTAAATATTATCGATTCTCCATTTGTGCCGCTACCTAGTGGGAATATTATTTTAGGCTATGCTCACTCTTGGGAAAATACAGCAGCACCATTCTTGTATTTTAGGGATATGTTAACTTCAAAGTATAATGTAGTGATGTATTCATTTATAGAAACAGTTGGTCAAAATGGGTACACGCCTCAGTTAACAATTAACTCACCCAGATATCTAACGAATGGGGTTTATGATAAACAGCTGCTTAAGGATGACATTAATAGTTTGAGAAGTCAAGGTATCCCTGTAATTGTATCCATAGGAGGGCAAAATGGTCATGTAGAGTTAAGTACTGTTGCACAAAAAAATGAATTTGTTCAAGGGCTGAAAGACATTATTGATGAATATGGTTTTGATGGTATTGACTTAGATTTTGAAGGAGGTTCTATGGATTTCGGGGCTGGCGCCTTAACCGATTTTTCATATACAGGAATCTCTGCGTTTCCAAAACTTAAAAATGTAGTAGATGCTTTTAAAGAACTAAAGGCACATTATGGAGCTAATCTTATTTTAACATGTGCTCCTGAAACCTTTTACGTTCAGGTTGGGGGCTCAACATATACCAATACGGCTGGAGCTTTTTTACCAGTGATTCATAACTTGCGTTCTGAATTAGATTTAGTGATGGTGCAACTTTATAATACGGGATCTGTCACTGCATTAGATGGACAAGCGTATTCTCAAGCAACCCCCGATTTTCTAACGTCTATGTCAGATATGTTAATCACAGGTTTTAATGTAGCTTCAACAGGATTTAATTTTCCGGGATTACCAGCCTCAAAAATTATGGTTGGTATTCCAGCGTGCCCAGCAGCGGCACCTGCCGGAGGATATTTACAACCTTCAGAGACGATCAAAGCCTTGGGTTATTTGAGGTTTGGAACAACCTTTTCAGGGAGGAGTTACACATTGCAAAATGGCCCACATCCAGGTTTAAGAGGGGTGATGACATGGTCTGTTAACTGGGATGCGGCAGCCAATTGTGCCTCTGCGTATGAATTCTCTACAGATTATTTCAATTATTTTAGTTCAACGTTCAGTGTTGATGACCAAGTTAAGAGTGAAGTGCCAAAAGTCTATCCAAACCCTTTAGAACACAGTATAACAATTAAATCTCCACACAAAATCAACGAAATAAATATTTTCGATATCAAAGGTAATAGGTTATATCATAAATTAAACCCCGACACTTCTAGTATCGATTTAAGTGCCTTTGAAAGTACCCTTTATATAATGGAACTAAAAACGGAGTCTGGTATATTTTATAAAAAAATCCTTAAAAAGTAACCCCAAACCTAACCCTCAATTTCTTCTAAAATGAAAACATCTTTTATCTCTTTGGTATTTCTGTTTGTGAGTTATTTTACATTTGCCCAATTTGGAAATGATTGCGGAGTCCCTGTCTGGGATGCAACCAGAAACTATTCGATCGGATATCATGTATATCATACTAATAACGTTTACAGAAACGCAGGGTATGTGAACGCTAATACTGCCGCACCAGATGTAAATCCTGCTTGGACGTTACTAGGGGCTTGTACCAGCAGTGTTGTCCCTGTTGCTTCGGATGCAGATTGTGCGTCTGCGACCGCTTGGGTTACACAACCTGGTGCCACAACCGGCTTTCCAACAGATGCCCTGGTAAGTTATAATAATGGGTTATATAAAGCTAAATATTATATTAATATAGATGTGAGACCAGATTCACATGATGCGTATACTTTTGAAGGTGTTTGTGTGAAGCCACCAACAGTCACATCAAATATCTCGGCCTCACAAAACTATACGATGGATCCGCTTCAAAATATTTTAGCAACTGCTACAGTTCAAGATTTCGGGGTTGATATTACAGAGGTCTTAATTACAATTCAAAAAGACGGAGTGGATGTTGTAAGTACAGTACTTTCCGAATCAACAGTTACAGCTGGTACTTATGATTATAATTGGCTTCCTACAACCTATGGCGCATACACCTTAGTTTTTAAAGCGACCAATCAATCTAATAAAGAGGGGTTTTATAATGCTTCAATTATTATTAACAGACAAGTGCCACCCTCTATTAGTTTGGTTTCTCCAGCAGATGGAAGTCTCTCCTACTATACAGCGAGCCAACCCATCAGTTTAGTTTTTAATGCCCAAGTAAACGGGAATTTACCACCAAAAAAGGTCTATTATAAAACAACAGCTAATTCACAAGCTGTATATGCGAGCTATGTCAATAATAACTATAGAGCCTCTTGGACGCCAGCTCTAGATGGAATCACCACAATTACGGCTTTTGTTGAAGATGAAAACGCTAATATAGCAACTGTCGTTTTTAGCCTCGAAGCCTATAATTCAAATTGTGCGGCGCCAAATTGGTATAGTACAAGAAACTACCCATTTACCTCAGGGACTCCTAGCACAGTTTATTATAATGGATTTATATACGAAAACACAGCCTATGTAACTAGTGGCGGAAATCCACCCAACACAAATGCTTTATGGACAAATATAGGTACTTGTGTCCCAGCCAATTTAACAATTCAAACCAATTGTGATGACTTTATAGATTGGGTGTCCAAACCGGATAATTATGTAGGAAATGTAAATGTAGTGTATAATGAAGGCTTGTATAGAACATCCTACCCTATTGTTGGAACTGTGACTCCAGACCAATCTGATGCCTATGTTTTTTTAGGAATTTGTGTAAAACCACCAGTATTAACCTCAAGTTTTGAAGGTGCTAAAACTTTTATACAACCCACTCTGCAGACCATCAATATTTTAGCCACAATTGTAGATGTTGATTTTCCAATTAGCACTACAAAAGTATTCATCAAAAAATTTAGCCAAAGCACATTTCAGTCTTTTGACATGACCCTTGGTGCAAATAATCAATACACCTACGATTTTATACCAGATGCTTACACAGACTACAATATTAGAATAGAAGGTACAAATAGTATTAATTTAAGTTCCGAACTTATAGGAGCTATTAAAGTGGCGAAGAACCAGCCTCCAAACATTGCATTAACAACTCCAGAATCTGATTCAAGGTTTTTTCAATTAAATTTTACCCCCATAGTCATTCATTTTACAGCCAGCCAAACAGATCGACCGATACAAAGCATATCCTTATACGATGAATTCACAACGATCACATCTTCTGCTAGCGCCACGGCAACCTCTATTTCTTGGACGCCTTCTCAATATGGAATCACTAATTTAAGATTAGGAATTACAGATGATATGGGGACTTCTAATTATGTGTATTTAAAATATGAAATAATAGACCCTTCTAAAGAGTCGATTCTATTTGCCAATTTGCCCTATCAACTTAAAGGTTTAGAAGGTGTTACCAAAGTTTTTACTTTTGATAAAACCATTACAAGTGTCAAATCACGGGATTTAACACTGACTCAGTTTTCTTTTGCAAATTCTAAACTAACCGTCAACTCCAATAATCCAGGGAGAACCGGTCTAGAAATCACAACATCCGATGGCGACAAGTATTACATCGGACTCCGAATTGATAATGCAGATGGCACCGTGCCTAGATACCCCACTCATATTTCTATAGGCTCTGTCTCTGAAGATATCCCCGACGATGTAAACTTCTTTAATAACGGCATCAACAACACTAATTTAATGCTCAACAATCGAATGGACGTTCGATATACGTATATAAATGGAGGGCCATTAATCGGTTGGAACACATGGCAACCAGATAGAGTCATGAAGTTTGCAAGAAACAGTCTAAAGATGGGGCTGATGCCTGTTTTTATATTTTATAACATCCCTGATGGAGGAGAATCATACACTACAAATCTAGAACACATTCAGTCTCCTACCTATATGACAGCCTATTTTGAGAACTTAGAGCTGTTTTTAAATCAAGTAAGAGACATTGTAGGCGATGAGTTTTTTGGAGTCATTTTTGAGCCCGATTTCTTAGGGTATATGCAACAAAATTCAGAACCTGAAACCTTGGCAACTGCTGTAGGTGCAACAACGATTGGAACCAATGCTGGAACCCTTAAATCGCTTGTAGAACGCATCAACTTTGAAATCAATAAAAAACGAATTGATGATAATTTGAATTTAGAATTTGGGTGGCAAATGAACTTATGGGCAAAGCCGAATGTTGCAGGAGTCCGCGGAATTATTAGAGAAACAGACAATGTTAGCGGAGTTGGAGGTGGTGATTTTCAAACGCAGCTACAAAAGATAAAACAGACCGCAATTGATATTTATCGTTATAGTGAAAGAATGGGGATCATGAGCCATAATGCAGATTTTATTTCCATAGATAAATATGGTCTCGATGCGTTGGGTTATAGCAATGCAAGCGACCCTGCCGATCCATCTTCTTGGACTTGGTTTTGGAATAATGACCACTGGCTCAATTACTTCGCTTTTGTCAGGGCTTTATTTGAAGAAGCTGGGGTTCATGTTATATTATGGCAAATTACCGTAGGACACATAAACGGCTCTACAACTATTAATGAGTACACCGGCACCAACTTTGCAACACTCCCAAATACTTCAAAATATTATGAAGATTCTGCATCCCCTTTTTTCTTTGGCGATGAAATCGATTTTTCAAATGATCAAGCACGGTTTGATTATTTTTCTCAAAACAAACATAACGATCCAAAGTTAATTTCTAACCCCACTAGTAAACATGTCACTTTCGGAAATCATTTTGAAGAACTCAATGATATAGGTGTGAAACTAGTGCTTATGGGAGCTGGTGTAGGAGACAGTACCGATGGAATTGGAGATCCAGTGGCTCCTGGAGCGACATTGACAGACGATCATTTTTGGATTCAAAAAGTGCAAGATTACTATATAAACCACCTTATAACAAGTACCCTTGGATTTGAGCCTTCTGATATTTCAGACCTAACACCCGACTTTACTGTTTTGATCGACAATCAACAACTTATAATTAAAAATATTTCAAAGGCTCCAAAAAATACCGATGTTTATCTTTTTGATCTTACCGGAAAACGCCTCATCGATAAACCAAATCAACAGATTGGAACGAGTGAAACCATTCGCCTAAGTCATACAATTCCATCCAACACCTTTTATATCTGTATTCTCAAAACAGAAGGAAGTGTAGGCGCATTTAAAATAATTTCTAAATAATTTAGGTGAATAGATTAAATTTATCTAAATTTGCAGCTCGAAAAACATAGGTCACCACCTTAATTTTTGATATAATTGCTGAAAATCAGCGATTTACATGTCCCAAGCTGAGTGCAAGGGAAAAACGGAAAAAATACAATTCAGGGTTGAAACGTATTTTGACCCTTTGTTTTGGAATAAAAAGAGTTAATTAATAAATATATAAATATGTCTGGGTTAATAGGAAAAAAAATCGGAATGACCAGCATCTTCGACGCGAATGGTAAAAATATGCCATGTACCGTTATAGAAGTTGGGCCATGCGTTGTTACCCAAGTCAGAACCGAAGAAGTTGATGGCTATTCAGCCCTTCAGCTTGGTTTCGATGACAAGACAGAGAAAAGTGCTACGAAAGCTGACTTAGGTCACGCCAAAAAAGCAGGTACTTCTGTTAAGAGAAAAGTCGCGGAATTTAAAGGATTTGATGAGGAGTACAAATTAGGAGACACCATAACAGTAGAGCATTTTGCCGAAGGCGAATTTGTTGATGTTTCTGGAACTTCAAAAGGTAAAGGATTTCAAGGGGTTGTAAAACGTCATGGATTTGCAGGTGTGGGTCAAGCGACTCACGGACAGCACAACCGTTTACGTGCACCAGGATCTATTGGTGCGGCTTCGTATCCAGCTAGAGTTTTCAAAGGAATGAAAATGGCAGGACGTATGGGAACCGACACAGTTAAAGTTCAAAATTTAAGAGTTTTAAAAGTAGTAACTGAAAAAAATCTACTTGTGATCAAAGGATGTGTTCCTGGTCCTAAAAACGCTTATTTAATCATTCAGAAATAATGAAAGTAGCAGTTTTAGATTTAAACGGAAAAGATACAGGTAGAAAGGCAGACCTTTCTAACGATGTATTTGCTATAGAGCCAAACAATCATGCGGTTTACCTAGATGTTAAGCAATATCTTGCTAACCAACGTCAAGGAACGCACAAGTCAAAAGAAAGAGCTGAGATTTCGGGAAGTACTCGAAAGATCAAGAAGCAAAAAGGAACTGGTACAGCCCGTGCGGGAAGTATCAAGTCTGGTGTTTTTAGAGGTGGTGGTCGCATGTTCGGTCCAAGACCTAGAAACTACAGCTTCAAGTTAAATAAAAATGTAAAGCGTTTAGCACGAAAGTCGGCCTTTACAATAAAAGCTTCTGAAAAATCAATTACGGTTATAGAAGACTTTACATTTGACACTCCAAAAACAAAGAACTTTACAGCTGTATTAAAGGCCTTAAACCTTGATAGCAAAAAGTCTTTATTTGTCTTGGGTGGCTCAAATAATAATGTATATTTGTCCTCGCGGAATTTAAAGGGCTCTGAAGTTTTAATAGACTCAGAAATAAGTACTTATAAAATATTAAACGCGAATCAAGTAGTGCTTTTTGAAAGCGCTTTAAAGAATATTGAAACGAATTTAAGTAAATAAGAAAACCATGAGTATCTTAATTAAACCAATAATCACAGAGAAAGCATCACAAGCGAGTGAGTTGAGAAACTGCTTCAGCTTTCAAGTGAATACGAAGGCGAACAAGGTAGAAATCAAAAAAGCAGTGGAAGCTGCTTACGGTGTTTCTGTTGAAAAAGTTCGTACAATAAATGTCCGTCCAGATCGAAAAACCAAGTTTACAAAAACGGGGATTCAACATGGTAAAACAAATGCTGTTAAAAAAGCACTTGTACAACTGGCGGAAGGTGAAACGATTGATTTATACGCTAATATCTAATTAGACAAACATGTCAGTAAGAAAATTAAAACCAATCACCCCAGGACAGCGATTTAGAGTAGTAAACGGCTATGATGCCATTACTACTGATAAGCCGGAGAAGAGTTTATTAGCTCCGAAAAAACGTTCAGGTGGTAGAAACAGTCAAGGAAAAATGACCATGCGCTATATCGGTGGAGGTCATAAGAAAAGATATCGTATCATCGATTTCAAAAGAGAAAAAGCTGGGATTCCAGCCGAAGTGAAATCTATTGAATACGATCCAAACAGAACTGCATTTATTGCGCTTCTGAATTACCAAGATGGTGAAAAACGCTATATCATTGCACAAAACGGTCTTCAAGTAGGTCAAAAGTTGGTGTCAGGTGTAGATGTTGTTCCAGAGGTTGGGAATTCAATGCCTTTAAGTCAAATTCCATTAGGAACCATCATCTCTTGTATCGAACTACGTCCGGGACAAGGAGCTGTTATGGCACGTAGTGCTGGTGCATTTGCACAATTAATGGCAAGAGACGGTAAATTTGCTACGGTAAAATTACCATCTGGTGAAACGCGTTTACTATTGCTAGGATGTAACGCCACTATCGGAGTTGTATCTAACTCGGATCACCAATTATTGGTGTCAGGTAAAGCAGGTAGAAGCCGTTGGTTAGGAAGACGTCCAAGAACAAGACCAGTTGTTATGAATCCAGTCGATCACCCAATGGGTGGTGGTGAAGGAAAATCATCAGGTGGACATCCACGTTCAAGAAACGGTATTCCTGCTAAAGGATTTAGAACCCGTTCTAAGACCAAAGCAAGTAATAAGTATATTATAGAACGTAGAAAGAAATAATAAGACATGGCAAGATCATTAAAAAAAGGACCTTTCGTTCATTATAAGTTAGAGAAAAAAGTCGCTGCTAATGTAGACGCTAACAAAAAAACAGTTATCAAAACTTGGTCTAGAGCCAGTATGATTACACCGGATTTTGTTGGACAAACAATTGCAGTACACAACGGCCGCCAATTTGTACCAGTATATGTTACTGAAAACATGGTAGGTCATAAACTAGGAGAATTTTCACCAACACGTTCATTCCGTGGACATGCAGGTGCTAAAAATAAAGGTAAAAAATAAGAGCTATGGGAAGTCGTAAAAAACAAATGGCAGACGCTATTAAAGCTGGAAAAAAGCAAATCGCTTTTGCAAAGCTTAATAACTGTCCTACGTCACCAAGAAAAATGCGCTTAGTAGCTGATTTAGTAAGAGGCGAAAAGGTAGAAAAGGCACTTAACGTTTTGAGATTTAGTTCAAAAGAAGCATCACGTCGTTTAGAAAAATTAGTTCTATCGGCTGTCGCTAACTGGCAATCTAAAAACGAAGATGCAAACATTGAAGATGCGGATCTTTTTGTAAAAGAAATCACAGTAGATGGAGGTTCCATGTTAAAGAGACTTCGTCCAGCACCTCAAGGTCGTGCACACAGAATTAGAAAAAGATCCAATCACGTTACAGTCGTACTTGGAGCTAAAAATAACACACAAAGCAATTAATAAATGGGACAGAAGACAAATCCAATAGGAAATCGCCTTGGAATCATCAGAGGATGGGAATCTAACTGGTACGGAGGTAACGATTACGGAGACAAGCTTGCTGAGGATGATAAAATCAGAAAGTACATCTTTGTTCGTTTAGTAAAAGCTAGTGTATCTAGAGTGATTATCGAAAGAACTCTTAAACTTGTAACCGTTACTATCACAACGGCTCGACCTGGAATCATTATTGGTAAAGGCGGTCAAGAGGTAGACAAGTTGAAAGAAGAATTAAGAAAACTCACAAATAAAGAAGTTCAATTAAACATCTTTGAGATTAAGCGTCCTGAACTAGATGCGTTTTTAGTAGCAACGAGTGTCGCTCGTCAAATTGAAAATCGTATTTCTTACAAACGTGCAATCAAAATGGCCATTCAAGCCACGATGCGAATGAACTCTGAAGGAATAAAGATTCAAATTAGTGGTCGTCTCAATGGTGCTGAAATGGCACGTAGCGAACATTATAAAGATGGAAGAATTCCTTTATCAACATTTAGAGCTGACATAGACTATGCTTTAGTTGAAGCCCATACTACTTATGGTAGATTAGGGATCAAAGTATGGATTATGAAAGGTGAAGTATATGGGAAACGTGAATTATCTCCTTTAGTAGGTCTTTCAAAAGGACAAGACAAAGGAAACCGTTCATCGAACTCGAAACCTCGCCGTAGAAAGTAATTTTTTATAAATTAAAAGAAAATGTTACAACCAAAAAGAACAAAATTTCGTAAAGTCCAGAAAGGACGAATGAAAGGAAACTCCGAGAGAGGACATCAACTTTCTAACGGAATGTTTGGTATAAAATCACTCGATTCAAATTTTTTAACTTCACGTCAAATTGAAGCTGCTCGTATCGCTGCAACACGCCATATGAAAAGAGAAGGTCAGTTATGGATAAAAATATTTCCAGACAAGCCAATCACAAAAAAGCCGCTTGAAGTAAGGATGGGTAAAGGAAAAGGTGCCGTTGAATATTGGGCAGCTGTTGTGAAACCAGGAAGAATATTATTTGAAGTTGGTGGTGTGCCACTTGACGTTGCTAAAGAAGCATTGCGTTTAGCAGCTCAAAAATTACCAGTTAAAACCAAATTTGTAATCGCTAGAGACTACGAAGCTTAATTTTATTGATATTATGAAACAATCTGAAATTAAAGAACTATCGACAGCTGAGTTACAAGAGAAACTTAGTGATACGAAAAAGACTTACGCGGATCTGAAAATGACCCACGCAATATCACCACTCGAAAATCCAATCCAATTACGATCTGTAAGACGATCTGTAGCACGGTTGGCAACGGAGTTAACAAATAGAGAAGTGCAATAATTGTATTCTGCTGAAAGATGGAAAAAAGAAATTTAAGAAAAGAACGTGTAGGCGTTGTTACAAGTAACAAAATGATGAAATCAATAGTGGTTTCTGAAGTGAAAAAAGTAAAACATCCTATGTACGGAAAGTTCGTGCTAAAGACTAAAAAGTACGTAGCACACGACGAGCAAAACGACTGCAACGAAGGTGATACTGTAAGGATCATGGAAACAAGACCCTTAAGTAAATCTAAATGTTGGAGACTAGTAGAAATCATTGATAGAGCTAAATAATTATGGTACAACAAGAATCAAGATTAAAAGTAGCTGATAACACTGGAGCAAAAGAGGTATTAACCATTCGTGTTCTAGGTGGTACAAAACGTAGATATGCATCCCTTGGTGACAAAATTGTTGTTACTATTAAAGATGCGACTCCTAACGGAACCATCAAAAAAGGAGCAGTTTCAACAGCCGTAGTGGTACGAACTGCAAAAGAAGTAAGACGTCCAGACGGATCTTATATAAGATTTGACGACAACGCCTGTGTTCTTTTGAATCCTACTGGTGAAATGAGAGGAACACGTGTTTTTGGACCAGTAGCAAGAGAACTTCGTGATAAGCAATTCATGAAAATTGTATCATTAGCACCAGAAGTGCTTTAATTTAAGAAACATGGGAAAGCTCAAAATAAAATCAGGAGATACCGTAAGGGTTATTGCTGGAGACCATAAAGGTTCTGAAGGTAAAATTGTGAAAGTATTAATAGAAAAAAATAAAGTGATCGTTGAAGGGGTAAACATGGTGAAAAAACACATGAAGCCTAGTGCTCAAAGCCCTCAAGGTGGTATCGTTGAAAAAGAAGCGTCAATCCAAATATCAAACTTATCTTTGTTAACTGCAAAAGGTGAAACAACGAGAGTTGGGTTTAAAATGGAAGACGGTAAGAAAGTAAGATTTTCAAAGAAATCTAACGAAGTAATTTAAGAATTATGGGATACATTCCAAGATTAAAACAAGAGTATAAAGACAGAGTAATGTCGGCTCTTACAGAAGAATTCGGATATAAAAATGTAATGCAAGTTCCAAAACTGCAAAAGATAGTGATATCTAAAGGTGTTGGTGCGGCTGTTTCAGACAAGAAGTTAATCGACTATGCAATAGAAGAGGTCACTAAAATTTCTGGACAAAAAGCAATTGCAACAATATCTAAAAAAGATGTTGCAACTTTTAAACTACGTAAAGGAATGCCAATTGGTGTTAAAGTAACCTTACGTGGCGAAAAAATGTATGAGTTTTTAGATCGTTTAGTAACATCTGCGCTTCCACGTGTTAGAGATTTCAACGGAATCAAAGCAAATGGATTTGACGGTAGAGGTAACTACAATTTAGGAGTTACGGAACAAATTATTTTTCCTGAAATAAATATTGATAAAGTCAATAAAATCTCGGGAATGGACATTACATTTGTAACCGACGCCGATACCGATAAAGAAGCGAAATCATTATTAACAGAATTAGGGGTCCCTTTTAAAAAGAATTAAGCTATGGCTAAAGAATCAATGAAAGCCCGTGAGGTAAAAAGAGCAAAAGTAGTTGCAAAATATGCGGACAGACGTAAAGCGTTAAAAGAAGCAGGCGATTACCAAGGATTGCAAAAATTACCTGTAAATGCATCACCAGTTCGTATGCACAACAGATGTAAACTAACGGGTCGTCCAAAAGGATATATGCGTCAGTTTGGACTCTCAAGAGTTATGTTCAGAGAAATGGCAAACAATGGATTAATACCCGGCGTTAGAAAAGCAAGTTGGTAAAATTATAAATTGGTTTCAGGTTCTAATAATAGAAAACCAAAACCGCAAATTAATACACTATGTATACAGATCCAATAGCGGATTACTTAACAAGAATTAGAAACGCAGTTCGTGCAAATCACAGAGTTGTAGAGATTCCTGCATCTAATTTAAAGAAAGAGATTACAAAAATATTATTCGATCAAGGATATGTTTTAAGTTACAAATTTGATGACACTACTGTACAAGGTACTATCAAGATAGCACTCAAGTACAATAAGGAAACCAAAGAACCTGTAATCAAAAAAATCCAAAGAATAAGTAAACCAGGTTTACGTAAATACTCAGGATCTAGCGATCATCCACGTATTCTTAATGGCCTTGGAATTGCAATCGTTTCAACTTCTCACGGAGTGATGACAGGAAAGCAGGCTCAAAGAGAAAATGTTGGTGGCGAAGTATTGTGTTACGTTTACTAATTTTAAAGATTTAAGAAATGTCAAGAATAGGAAAAAACCCAGTAGCGATTCCAGAAGGAGTGAGCTTAGATATAACGGATAACCTTATTACGGTTAAAGGTAAACTAGGGGAGCTAACTCAAGAATTCTCTGCTATAAGTATTAAAATAGAAGAAGGACATGTTATTTTAGAACGTTCTTCTGAACATAAAGATCACAAAGCAAAACATGGTCTTTACAGAGCTTTAATTTTTAACATGATCCAAGGTGTTACTACTGGATGGTCAAAAGAATTAGAACTCGTAGGAGTTGGATATAGAGCATCTAATCAAGGAAATAAACTTGATTTAGCTTTAGGATTTTCTCATAATATTGTTTTGAACATCGCTCCTGAAGTAAAAGTAGAGACAGTTTCAGACAAAGGGAAAAACCCAATTATCAAATTAACGTCACACGACAAACAACTTGTTGGACAAGTTGCTGCTAAAATCCGTGGTTTCAGAGCGCCTGAGCCATACAAAGGAAAAGGAATTAAGTTCGTAGGCGAAGTATTAAGAAGAAAAGCAGGTAAATCAGCTTAATAAGTTAGTTATGGCATTATCAAAAAACGATAGAAGACAAAGAATTAAAAACAGAATACGTAAAATTGTAAATGGGACAGCGTCTCAACCTCGATTGGCTGTTTTTAGAAGTAATAAAGAAATTTATGCTCAATTAGTAGACGACGTCACTGGTGTAACCATTAGTGCGGCTTCTTCAAGAGATAAAGATATCAGCACTTCAAAAGGATCTAAAATTGAAATCGCAACATTAGTTGGGAAGTCAGTAGCAGCAAAAGCAATAAAGGCAGGTGTTGAAAGCATCACTTTTGATAGAGGTGGTTATTTATATCACGGTAGAGTAAAATCATTAGCGGAAGGCGCTAGAGAAGCAGGACTTAAATTCTAAAGAAATTATGTATCAAAAATACAAAAGTGCAGAACTAGTAAAACCAAGTGGGTTGGATTTAAAAGACCGTTTGGTAGGTGTGCAAAGAGTTACAAAAGTAACAAAAGGTGGTAGAGCATTCGGATTTTCAGCGATTGTAGTAGTCGGTGACGAAGCTGGTGTTGTAGGACACGGTTTAGGTAAATCTAAAGATGTAGCCAGTGCAATTGCGAAAGGAATTGAAGATGCTAAGAAAAACTTAGTTAGAATTCCTTTAATCAAAGGGACACTGCCTCACGAACAAAAAGGTAAATTTGGCGGAGCAAGAGTAAACATCATCCCTGCAGCACCTGGTACAGGGGTTATTGCTGGTGGAGCTGTAAGAACTGTTCTTGAAGCCGTTGGAGTACATGATGTTTTATCAAAATCCCAAGGATCTTCAAACGCTCACAATGTTGTAAAAGCTACTTTTGATGCTTTACTTCAATTAAGAGATGCGAAGTCAATAGCACGTGAGAGAGGAATTTCTCTTACACAAGTTTTTAACGGTTAATTTACGACAAGATGGCTAAGATAAAAGTAACAAAACAAAAAAGTGCGATCAATCGTACACAAAGACAAAAGCTAACATTATTAGCGCTTGGTCTTAAAAAGATTGGTCAAACGATAGAACATGAGGCGACACCTAACATTTTAGGAATGGTCAATAAAGTAAAACATTTAGTTTCTGTACAAGAAGCTTAAAATATACTGAAAAATGAATTTAAGTAATTTACGACCTGCTGCAGGTTCAGTTAAAAGTCAAGGTAAAAGAGTCGGTAGAGGACAAGGTTCTGGTAAAGGTGGTACGGCAACTCGTGGTCACAATGGTGCTAAATCTCGTTCTGGTTACTCTAGAAAAGTAGGTTTTGAAGGTGGTCAAATGCCATTACAAAGACGTGTGCCTAAGTTTGGTTTCACAAACATTAACCGTAAAGACTATCAAGGAATTAATCTTGATACCCTTCAACTGTTAGTTGACGAAAAGAAAATTAAATCTGAATTAGATTTTGAAACAATCGTTGAATTGCGTTTAGGACGTAAGCATGAATTGATTAAAATTTTAGGAAGAGGTGAGTTGAAAGCTAAGTTAAAAGTTTCAGCACATAAATTCACAGCAACAGCAAAAGCGGCTATTGAAGCTGCTGGAGGTGAAGTTGTAACCCTATAACACCCCAACAAATGAAATTTATAGAGACATTAAAAAACGTTTGGAAAATTACAGAACTTAAAGATAGAATTCTTCTAACTTTAGGTCTGTTGCTAGTATATCGTTTTGGAGCACAAGTTGTGCTTCCCGGAATTGACGCTTCACAGTTAGGATCTTTAGCATCCAAAACGGACTCAGGACTTCTTGGACTCTTAAATGCATTTACAGGTGGTGCCTTCGCAAAAGCTTCGGTTTTTGCATTAGGGATTATGCCTTACATTTCGGCTTCTATTGTCGTTCAGTTGATGGGAATTGCGATTCCTTATCTTCAGAAACTTCAGAAAGAAGGTGCTAGTGGTCAAAAGAAAATTACACAAATCACCCGTTGGTTAACAATTGGGATCTGTTTAGTACAGGCACCAGCCTACTTAACAAGTCTTCCTGCGCTTATGGGCGGTACACAAGCTTTCACTTTAGGTCAAGGTGGAGTGTTTTATTTCTCTTCTATAGTAATACTAGTAACCGGTTGTGTTTTTGCAATGTGGTTAGGAGAAAAGATTACGGACAAAGGTATTGGTAATGGAATCTCACTTTTGATTATGGTAGGTATTATTGCAAACATGCCATTATCATTCGCACAAGAATTTGACTCTGCTGTGAATCAATCTCAAGGAGGATTAATCAAAATTTTAATTGAACTTGTCATATGGTTTGTTATTATCTTAGCGTCGATCATGTTAGTCATGGCCGTAAGAAAAATAGCAGTTCAGTATGCAAGACGTACCGCTTCTGGTGGCTACGAAAAAAACATCATGGGGTCAAGACAATACATTCCTCTAAAGCTTAATGCTTCTGGAGTAATGCCAATAATCTTTGCACAAGCAATTATGTTTGTACCAGGTTTATTAGGAGGTCTTGATATCTTAAAAGATTCAACCGTCGGTCAATGGTTGGTTGCTAATTTTGCTGGAAATAGTATGTTTGGTTTATGGTACAACATTGCGTTTGCACTCTTAATCATTGTCTTTACTTATTTCTATACAGCAATTACAGTGCCTACCAATAAGATGGCTGATGATTTAAAACGAAGTGGAGGATTTATTCCTGGAATTCGACCTGGCTCGGAAACCTCAGAATACCTTGATAAAATAATGTCACAAATCACCCTACCGGGTTCTATGTTTCTAGCACTTATTGCTGTGTTTCCAGCAATCATTGTTCGCTTGATGGATATCCAACAAGGATGGGCATTATTCTTTGGAGGAACTTCATTATTAATTATGGTGGGAGTTGCAATCGACACCATGCAGCAAGTAAATTCATACTTGTTGAACAAACACTACGATGGCTTGATGAAAACAGGTAAAAATAGAAAAGCAGTTCAATAGGCTCAATATAACTACATGGCAAAACAAGCAGCAATAGAACAAGACGGAAGCATCATCGAAGCATTATCAAATGCGATGTTCCGAGTAGAATTAGAAAATGGTCACGTTGTGACCGCCCATATCTCTGGTAAGATGCGTATGCATTACATTAAATTACTACCAGGTGATAAAGTAAAACTGGAAATGAGTCCTTACGATTTATCTAAGGCAAGAATAACTTATAGATACTAACAAGAAGTAAAAAGATGAAAGTAAGAGCATCCATTAAAAAGAGAAGCGTAGATTGTAAGATCGTACGTAGAAAAGGAAGACTTTACGTTATAAACAAAAAGAATCCTAGGTTCAAACAAAGACAAGGTTAATTATGGCTAGAATTGCAGGGGTAGACATCCCAAAACAAAAAAGAGGAGTAATCTCTTTAACTTATATCTATGGAATAGGTAGAAGTAGAGCTAAAGAAATTTTAGCGGAAGCAAAAGTTGATGAAAGTACTAAAGTATCCGATTGGACCGATGAAGAAATCGGAAGACTTCGTGATGCTGTTGGAACTTTTAAAATTGAAGGAGAACTTCGTTCTGAGATTCAATTAAACATTAAACGTTTAATGGATATCGGTTGTTACAGAGGAATTCGCCATAGAGCGGGTCTTCCTTTACGTGGACAACGTACGAAGAACAATTCAAGAACTAGAAAAGGTAGAAGAAAAACAGTTGCGAACAAGAAAAAAGTAACTAAATAATAATTAGTAATATGGCAAAGTCAAGTACTAAAAAACGTAAAGTTATCGTAGAATCTACGGGGGAAGCACACGTAACAGCTTCTTTTAATAACATTATCATATCATTAACCAATAAAAAAGGCGACGTGATCTCATGGTCATCAGCTGGAAAAATGGGTTTTAGAGGTTCTAAAAAGAATACGCCTTACGCTGCACAATTAGCAGCAGAGGACGCTTCTGGCCCTGCAAAAGAAGCAGGTCTTAAGAAAGTGAAAGTATACGTTAAGGGCCCTGGAAATGGTAGAGAGTCAGCAATACGTTCTTTACACAACAGCGGAATTGAAGTTACTGAAATCATTGACGTAACTCCTACTCCTCACAACGGATGTAGACCTCCAAAGCGAAGAAGAGTTTAATTTATTTTAATAGTATAAACGAGAGATCAACGACTGTCGAAGGATAAGCTTAAGACCTTAATTCACAATCACTCTCAAAAACAAAACGAAATGGCAAGATATACTGGTCCTAAAACAAAAATCGCCCGTAAGTTTGGCGTAGCAATCTTCGGAGAAGATAAATCTTTTGAAAAAAGAAACTACCCTCCAGGACAACACGGAAATAACAGACGTCGTGGTAAAAAGTCTGAATATGCAATCCAGTTAATGGAGAAGCAAAAAGCTAAGTACACCTACGGTGTATTAGAAAAGCAATTTAGAAACATGTTTAAGAAAGCAACCGCTTCACGTGGTATTACTGGTGAGGTGCTTTTACAACTATGTGAATCTAGATTAGATAATGTTGTTTTCAGAATGGGATTATCTCGTTCTAGAAGTGGAGCTAGACAATTAGTATCGCACAGACACATTACAGTAAATGGCGGAATCGTAAACATTCCTTCTTACTCTTTGAAAGCTGGCGATATCGTTGCTGTCAGAGAAAAATCTAAATCATTAGAAACTATCGAATCTGCTTTATCAAACTCTTCAGTAGTTTATGAGTGGATTACTTGGAACAATGACACGAAATCTGGAACATATGTTTCTATTCCTGAGCGAATTCAAATACCAGAACAAATCAACGAGCAATTTATCGTTGAACTTTACTCTAAATAATAAATTAATTATATTGGTATTTAGCCAAAGGATTTATTAGTGGTCTTCAAACTTATAAATCGCGCAACTAATTAACAATTAAAACGAAGACAATTATGGCAATATTAAATTTTCAGAAGCCCGACAAAGTAATTATGATCGACTCTACTGATTTCGAAGGTAAATTCGAATTCAGACCTTTAGAGCCAGGATACGGATTAACAGTTGGAAATGCTTTACGTAGAGTGTTACTATCTTCATTAGAAGGTTTTGCAATTACTTCAGTTAAAATGGACAGTGTAGAACATGAGTTCTCTACCATACCTGGTGTTGTAGAAGACGTTACTGAAATTATTCTTAACTTGAAACAAGTACGTTTCAAGCGACAAATTGATGAAGTAGACAACGAGTCTGTTTCAATATCAATTTCTGGTCAAGATAAAATTACTGCTGGTGATTTTCAGAAATTTATTTCTGGATTCCAAGTTTTAAATTCAGATTTAGTAATCTGTAATTTAGATCCTAAAGTTACCATTAACATGGAACTGACTTTAGAAAAAGGACGTGGATATGTACCTGCTGAAGAAAATAAAAAAGCAGCTGCCTCTGTAGGAACAATCTTTACAGACTCTATTTATACACCAATCAAAAATGTTAAATACAGCGTTGAGAACTTTCGTGTAGAACAAAAAACAGATTACGAAAAATTAGTTTTCGAAATCCAGACAGACGGTTCTATTAGTCCTCAAGATGCATTAACACAAGCAGCTAAAATCTTAATTCACCACTTTATGTTATTCTCCGATGAGCGTATCACTTTAGAAGCGGATGAGATTGCACAAACTGAAACGTATGATGAAGAATCACTACACATGCGTCAGTTGCTTAAAACTAAATTAATTGACATGGACCTTTCAGTTCGTGCTCTTAACTGTTTAAAAGCTGCAGAAGTTGATACTCTAGGTGACCTAGTATCTTTCAACAAAAACGATTTAATGAAGTTTAGAAACTTTGGTAAAAAATCATTAACTGAACTCGAAGAGTTAGTCAATGTAAAAGGCCTTAGCTTTGGAATGGACTTAAGTAAATACAAATTAGATAAAGATTAATTACTTTATAATTTGCGCCTCTTAAACGAGTTGATGCAAGATAAGGTTTAAATAAAATGTCATGAGACACGGAAAAAAAATAAATCATTTAGGTAGAAAGACAGCGCACAGAAAGTCAATGTTAGCAAACATGGCGTGTTCTTTAATCGAACACAAGCGTATCAATACAACGGTTGCTAAAGCAAAAGCTTTAAAGCAATTTGTTGAGCCTTTAATTACAAAGTCTAAAACCGATACTACGCACAACAGACGTATTGTATTTAGCAGACTAAGACAAAAAGAAACGATCACTGAATTATTTGGTGGTGTTGCAACTAAAATAGGAGACCGTCCAGGTGGTTATACTCGAATTATCAAACTAGGAAATCGTCTTGGTGATAATGCGGATATGGCAATGATCGAATTGGTAGATTTCAATGAAATTTACAATGCCGACAAACAACCTAAGAAAAAGACGACTCGTAGAAGCCGTAGAGGAGGCGCTGCTAAACCAGTAGCTGCTGTTGAAACGACTACAACTTCAGAAGAGGAAGAGTAAACGTTAAGTTTGTGTTAAATTCATAAGGGTGAGCTTTTTAGTTCACCCTTTTTTCGTTACAATTGTATAACCCAAATTTTAACATTATGAATTTTTCTAAACTCCTTCTACTTTGTTTATTCACTACACTGTCTTATGCGCAGTATGATGTCACTACAGTTGGTAATGACCCTACGTCCCTTTATACCACTGGAATGTGGGTAATTGACAAAGGGACTTCTAATACAATTGAAGGCTCTTATTATTTATCGACTAACTGGTATTCCAAAGGCTATTTAACTGATAATGATGGAAAAGTTATTCCTGTGTCAGGATTGAATTATGACACCAAAGCCGACGCCTTTGTCGTTAAAGTTGAAATAGATTCAATTTTCATGTTCAACGATCTTGGAATAAAAGAAGTCCATTTAAATAATAAAAAATTCAAAAAATTCAAAAACATCAAAGATATCAAGCATTCATATTTTGAAGTTCTTGCGTATTCAAACGATATTAAAATTTTGAAACATCATGGAAAACAACTTATAAAGGGAATTAAGAATCCTATGACTCAGATAACTGCTCCTGATAAACTCGTTGATGTCAAGAGATTTTTTTTCATAAACGGCGATAAGATAACTGAAACAAAACTAACTAAAAATCAGTTTTGTAAATTTTTCGATTCCAAATCCAAACTTATTAGAGCTTATATTTCTGAAAATAACATCTCTTTAAAAGATGAAAAATATCTTCAAAAGATTTTAAATTACCATAATACACTATAATGTTAATAAGCATTTAAAATTTTAAGGATAAACTTTTTTAGTTTATCCTTTTTTTTGTGCAATTTTGCAAAACCTTACAAGACTTCAAAAAATAATGAAATACACAACACGAAAAAAAGCCGTCTTACTTCTTGCAGATGGAACCATTTTTTATGGAAAAGCGATAGGCAAAGAAGGAACTGCTTTTGGAGAAGTTTGCTTTAATACCGGAATGACAGGCTATCAAGAGATTTTTACCGATCCATCTTATTTTGGACAACTGATGGTGACAACCAACCCTCACATCGGAAATTACGGAGTTAATGAAACAGAAATGGAATCTGATTCCATTAAAATTGCGGGACTCATTTGTAAAAACTTTAGCTATAACTATTCTCGTGTCGATGCGAGTGGTTCGCTAGTAGACTTTTTAGACTCAAATAATTTATTCGCAATTTCAGATGTAGATACTAGAGCACTCGTCAGCTATATTCGCGAAAATGGTGCTATGAATGCTGTCATTTCTACCGTAGTGGATAACATAGAGGGTCTTAAAAAACAGCTAGCTGAAATTCCACAAATGGAAGGACTAGAGTTAGCCTCTAAAGTATCAACCAAACAACCTTACTTTTTTGGAGATGAAAACGCAACCTACAAAATCGCTACCCTCGATATTGGAGTTAAGAAAAATATTCTACGGAATTTTGCAAAACGCGATGTCTATATAAAAGTATTTCCATACAACTCAACCTTTGAAGAATTGAGTTCGTGGAACCCAGATGGCTATTTCTTATCAAATGGACCTGGAGATCCAGAACCTTTGGTGGAAGCACAAGCTTTAGCAAAAACCATCATCGATAAAAACTTACCCTTATTCGGAATTTGTTTAGGACACCAAGTGATTGCCTTGGCAAATGGCGTTTCTACCTATAAAATGCACAACGGACACAGAGGGATCAACCACCCTGTTAAAAACCTTGTGACAGGCAAAGGAGAAATTACCTCTCAAAACCATGGTTTTGCAGTCAATAGAGAAGAAGCTGAAGCGCACAGCGATTTAGAAGTGACGCATCTGCATTTAAATGACGACACCGTTGCAGGAATTGCAATGAAGTCTAAAAACTGTTTCTCTGTACAATACCATCCAGAAGCCAGTCCAGGACCTCACGATTCTTCTTATTTGTTTGACCAGTTCATTCAAAATCTAAAATAAAAAACGTTTCAAAAGGCATCTAATATTAAATTAGATGCCTTTTTTCAGCTACTACAACGTTTTAGCTAATAAATCGTATAAATCTACTCGAGAATAATTCTAAAAAAATTCATTTTCGTAAATTTGCAAACTATAAATAACTTAAATACAAGACTATGAGTATCATAATTAACATTCATGCACGTCAAATTTTAGACTCAAGGGGAAATCCTACAGTAGAAGTTGACGTTACCACAGAAAACGGATTTATTGGAAGAGCAGCAGTTCCCTCTGGTGCATCTACTGGAGAACATGAAGCGGTTGAATTACGCGATGGCGGATCTGCTTACATGGGTAAAGGCGTTTTGAAAGCGGTTGAAAATGTGAATGCGATTATTGCTCAAGAATTGTTGGGTGTTTCTGTATTTGAACAAAACCTAATCGATCAAATTATGATTGACTTGGACGGAACTCCAAACAAATCAAAGTTAGGTGCCAACGCAATTCTAGGGGTGTCTCTAGCAGCTTCAAAAGCGGCTGCGGCTGAACTCGGAATGCCATTATACCGTTACGTAGGTGGCGTGAGTGCAAACACATTGCCAGTCCCAATGATGAACATCATCAACGGAGGATCGCACAGTGACGCACCGATTGCATTTCAAGAATTTATGGTGATGCCAGTAAAAGCTAAAAACTTCACCCACGCTATGCAAATGGGAACAGAAATTTTCCATAACCTTAAAAAAGTATTACACGACAGAGGTCTAAGTACCGCTGTTGGTGATGAAGGTGGTTTTGCTCCAAACTTAGAAGGTGGAACAGAAGATGCTTTAGAAACGATTGCAATAGCAGTTAAGAATGCAGGATATACTTTAGGAGATGATGTTATGATCGCTTTGGATTGTGCTGCCGCAGAATTTTATGTAGATGGTCATTACGACTATACAAAATTTGAAGGTGAAAAAGGAAAAATACGTACAAGCCAACAACAAGCAGATTACTTAGCGGAATTAGCGGCAAACTACCCAATCATCTCTATTGAAGATGGAATGGATGAAAATGACTGGGAAGGATGGAAATACCTTACCGACAAAATAGGCGACAAAGTTCAACTTGTTGGAGATGATTTATTTGTAACCAATGTAGAACGTCTTTCTAGAGGAATTGAAAATAACATAGCCAATTCAATCTTGATTAAAGTGAATCAAATTGGAACACTAACCGAAACCATTGCAGCCGTGAATATGGCACACAATGCAGGCTTCACGTCTGTAATGTCGCACCGTTCAGGAGAAACTGAAGACAATACCATTGCCGATCTTGCAGTGGCTTTAAATACAGGTCAAATCAAAACAGGGTCTGCGTCACGAAGTGACCGTATGGCAAAATACAACCAACTCCTTCGTATTGAGGAAGAATTAGGTGAAACTGCTTATTTCCCACAAGAAAAAGCATTTAAAATAAAGTAAACAACTTACTTGTAGATAAATAAATAGGCTGCCCGAAAAGGCAGTCTTTTTTTGTGATATTTTTTAAAGTCCCAAACACAACAATAATTGCAGTAAAACACATTATTTTTAAAAACAGAACACCACTCAGATTTTTTCCCTCTTAGGCTTCTTCGATAAAACATTTTTTTTTTGTAAATTCGCTACTCATTATTCAAGCACAAATAATACATCTCAAAAAATGTCAAATAAAGCAATTTTAGAAATCAACGGTGAAAAACATGAGCTCCCCACATTTACGGGCTCTGAAAATGAAGTCGCTATTGATATCAGCTCCTTGAGAGCAGTCACCAAAGGAGTTACAACCATCGATCCAGGTTTTAAAAACACGGGTTCTTGTGTGAGTGAAATCACATTTTTGGATGGTGAAAAAGGAATCCTTAGATACAGAGGCTATTCCATTGAAGAATTAGCTGAAAAAGCTGATTTTTTAGAAGTTGCCTATTTATTGATTTTTGGCGAATTACCGACCAAAGAAGCCTTAGATAAATTTCATGCAGACATTAAATCGGAATCCATTGTAGATGACGATATCAGAAAAATAATAGATGCATTTCCAAAATCTGCACACCCAATGGGAGTCTTGTCGTCATTAACAAGTGCACTGACAGCTTTTAATCCTTCATCCGTCAATGTAGATTCTGAAAAGGACATGTACAATTCTGTGGTACGTATCTTAGGGAAGTTTCCTGTTTTAGTGGCTTGGGCCATGCGTAAAAAACAAGGGCTGCCATTAGATTACGGAGACAACTCTTTAGGCTATGTAGAAAACGTCCTGAAAATGATGTTCAAGCAACCGAATGAAGAATACGTCCAAAACGAAGTCTTGGTCAATGCCTTAAATAAACTACTCATCCTTCATGCCGATCATGAGCAAAACTGTTCGACCTCTACCGTTCGAATCGTTGGATCTTCGCATGCAGGTTTATTTGCCTCTATCTCAGCAGGAATTTCGGCGCTTTGGGGCCCTCTTCACGGAGGTGCTAATCAAGCCGTCTTAGAAATGTTGGAAGCCATTAAAGAAGATGGTGGAGATACTAAAAAATACATGGCAAAGGCCAAAGACAAAAGTGATCCTTTTAGATTGATGGGCTTTGGACATAGAGTCTATAAAAATTTCGATCCACGAGCTAAAATCATCAAAGTCACTGCCGACGAAGTCTTAAACGATTTAGGAGTCGAAGACCCTATTTTGGACATCGCCAAAGGACTGGAGCAAGAAGCATTAACTGATGCGTACTTTATTGATAGAAAATTATATCCAAACGTCGATTTTTACTCTGGAATCATCTATCGTGCGATGGGTATTCCCGTAGAAATGTTTACCGTGATGTTTGCCTTAGGACGCCTCCCAGGTTGGATTGGGCAATGGCGCGAAATGCGTTTGCGTAAAGAACCAATTGGTCGTCCACGTCAAATTTATACAGGTAGTACACTACGCCCGTTTAAGTCTGTAGCCAAAAAATAGACCTTACTAAAGGATCATAAACAATGCTGAAACTTCATGTAAATAACGAGTATGCACGTTTGAAAGCGGTTCTTTTTGGAACGGCACAAAACAATGGCTCTACACCCTCTGCTGAAAGTTGTTACGATCCCAACAGCTTATCACACGTCTTAGCAGGAACCTATCCAACTGAAGTAGATATGCAAAATGAAATGTCGGCCGTACTAGCCGTATTTCAAAAATATGATGTTGAAGTTTTTCGCCCAAACACCATCGAAAATTGCAATCAAATATTTGCGCGTGATATTGCCTTTGTCATCGATACGAAATTTATTAAATCCAATATACTTCCCGATCGTGCCGAAGAGTACAAAGCATTAGAAACGCTTTTAGAAAAAATCAATCCAGAGGATATCATAGAACTTCCAGAAGACTGCCATGTTGAAGGTGGTGATGTTATTATATCAAATGATTATATTTTTATTGGAGTCTATTCTGGACTCGATTATCCAGACCATATTACAGCCCGAACCAACCTTCAGGCAGCGGAAGCAATTCAAAAATTATTCCCACTAAAAACGGTTAAAACGTTTGAGCTTCGCAAATCAAATTCAAACCCGCTTGAAAACGCACTCCATTTAGATTGTTGTTTTCAGCCTTTAGGACACGGAAAAGCACTGATTCATGATCAAGGGTTTTTAAATAAAACAGACTACGAGTGGCTCCTTAATTTTTTCGGAAAAGACAATGTTTTTGTAGCAACTCAAGAGGAAATGTCTCAAATGAATTGCAACGTATTTTCTATATCCGAGGATGTTGTGATATCCGAACAAAATTTCACACGCTTAAATACTTGGCTTGTTGCTCAAGGATTTACAGTTGAAGAAGTGCCTTATGCCGAAATATCAAAACAAGGAGGTTTACTCCGTTGTTCAACCCTTCCTTTAAACAGAAACTAAAATGTCACAAATTACCAATACAGTTCTAATGATTCGCCCTGTCCAATTTCGTATGAACGAACAAACAGCCGTGAACAATTTCTATCAAAAATCCTTAGGAAACACCCTTCCTGAAACAGTCAACACAAAGGCTGCGAAAGAGTTTGATAGCATGGTTAAAAAACTTAAAAAAGCAGGTATCAATGTGATTGTTGTTGACGACACTAAAGACTTTGACACGCCCGATTCAATTTTTCCAAACAACTGGATTTCATTTCACGAAAATGGCACCATCGGATTGTATCCTATGTTTGCCGAAAACCGACGTCTGGAACGTAAGGACTCGATTTTAGAAGCTGTAGAAACTGAAGGTTTCAAGATTGAAACGGTTGTGGATTACACAGAAGCAGAAGCGGATGGTTTTTATTTAGAAGGCACCGGCAGTATTCTGTTGGATCGTGTGAATAGCAAAGCCTATTGTGCAATCTCAGCAAGAGCGGATGAAGAATTGTTTATCGAGTTTTGTGAAGATTTTGAATACACTCCCGTAGTATTTTCAGCCTATCAAACGGTCAATGACAAACGCGAACTCATCTACCATACCAACGTGATGATGTGTTTAGGAAACACCTTTGCAGTGGTTTGTTTGGCAAGTATTGATGATAAAAAAGAACGTAAGAACCTTCTTAAACACCTTCATGAAGATGGAAAGAAAGTCATTGAAATATCTGAGGACCAAGTCAATAATTTTGCAGGGAACATGCTGCAGCTCAAGGATGCCGATGACGCTAGCTATTTGGTAATGAGTCAGTCAGCTTTTGATTCGTTACGACCCGCTCAAGTTCAGTTGTTAGAAGCCCATGCAACCATTATATCAAGTTCTTTAGAGACGATAGAAGCTTGTGGTGGTGGCAGCGCACGTTGCATGATGGCTGAAGTGTTTTTGCCTAAAACAGCGTCAAATTAGGATTAAAAAAAATGTATCTTTGTGACTGAAATCAGATAGACAATGACACTTCAGGAATCCTTATCACAACATATAAAGCAAGCGTTTGTAACGCTCTACAATACCTCATTAGAAACGGTTGAATTTCAGGCAACTCGTAAAGATTTTGAGGGCGATATGACCGTCGTTACCTTTTCTATGCTTCGGACCATAAAAATGAACCCTGCCGAATTGGGAGAAAATTTAGGGACGTATCTGTGTGAACATGTCGATGAAGTGGTACGTTATAATGTGGTCAAAGGATTTTTAAATCTAGTACTTTCGGATGCCTATTTTATGTCGTTCTTTCAAACCGTACATGCGAATCCTACCTTTGGTTTTGTAACCCCTTCAACAGATCAGGCAATGATGGTTGAATATTCATCTCCAAACACCAATAAGCCCCTCCATTTAGGACACGTTAGAAACAATCTTTTAGGGTATAGTGTAGCCGAAATTTTGAAAGCGTCAGGCAAAAAGGTATATAAAACTCAAATCATCAACGACCGTGGTATTCATATTTGTAAAAGTATGGTGGCATGGCAGCGGTATGGCAATAATGAAACTCCAGAATCTACAGGATTGAAAGGGGACAAACTAGTCGGAAATTACTATGTAAAATTTGATCAAGTTTATAAAGAAGAAATTAAAGATTTAGAAGTAAAAGGACTTTCTGTTGACGACGCAAAAGCACAAGCCCCTATCTTATTAGAAGCAAAAGAAATGCTTTTAAAGTGGGAAGCCGGCGATACCGCTGTCGTATCACTTTGGGAACAAATGAATGCATGGGTCTATGCTGGATTTGAAGTCACTTATAAATCACTAGGTGTCAATTTTGATAGCTATTATTACGAGAGTCAAACCTATTTATTAGGAAAATCATTTATAAAGGGAGGACTTCAAAATGGTGTCTTTATTAAAAAAGAAGACGGTTCTGTTTGGTGTGATTTAACACCCGACGGATTGGACGAAAAAATAGTTTTAAGAGCCGATGGAACTGCGGTCTATATGACCCAAGATATCGGAACAGCAATCCAACGATTGAAAGATTTCCCGGATGTTGGAGGAATGGTTTACACTGTAGGGAATGAACAAGATTATCATTTTAAAGTCTTGTTTTTAATCTTAAAAAAATTAGGATTTGACTGGGCTAAAAACCTCACACATCTAAGCTATGGCATGGTTGATTTGCCAAGCGGTAAGATGAAAAGTCGTGAAGGTACTGTAGTGGATGCAGACGATCTAATCGTTGAAATGGCTTCTACCGCCAAAGATATTTCGCAAGAATTAGGAAAACTAGAAGGCTATTCAGACAGTGAAAAAGCCGAAACCTATGGAACGATTGGCTTGGGTGCGCTGAAGTATTTTATTTTGAAAGTTGATCCAAAAAAACGCATTTTATTCGACCCCCAAGCCTCGGTAGATTTTCAAGGGAATACAGGGCCGTTTATACAATATACCTATGCGCGAATTCAAGCCATTCTAAGAAAATCACCTGTAGAAACAGAGGGCGCGACTTCTTTAGAGTATGCGTTGCATGATAAAGAAAAATCACTTCTCAAGCAATTACAACTTTTTCCAGAAGTGATCCAGCAAGCAGCTGCTAATTACAGTCCTGCTTTAGTGGCGAATTACGCTTATGATTTGGTAAAAGAATTCAATTCTTTTTATCAAAATGTATCTATTTTGGGTGCCGAGAGTACTGCTGAAATTAGATTTAGAGTACAGCTTTCACAAGCCGTTGCTACGACCATCAAAAATGCGTTTAGTTTGTTGGGAATTCAAGTTCCGGAGCGTATGTAATTTTTAGGTTTTATGGTTCACGTTTTACAAAATTTTATTCCACAGGCTGCTTTTGACCAAGTAACACAGTTGTTGTCACACGATAACTTAGTGGTTAAAATTAAGCAAGAGCGCAAAACCCGTCATGGGGACTACCGACGTTTGCCCAATGGGAAACATCAAATCACCATCAATTCCAATTTGAATACCTATCGGTTTTTAATAACATTGATTCATGAAATCGCTCATTTTGAAGCGTACAAATCTTATGGTAAAATGATCAAGCCACATGGGCTCGAATGGAAATCGGTATTTCAACATTTAATGTTGCCTTTTTTAAGACCTGAGATTTTTCCAATGGATGTGTTACCGTTATTAGCAAGACATTTCAAAAACCCAAAAGCAAGTAGCGACTCGGATACTGTTTTAGCCTTGAAGCTCAAGCAATACGATGCCCCTAACGGAAAAACATTTATCTTTGAGGTGCCAGAAGGAACCACCTTTCGATTGTATAATGGTAAATTGTTCCAGAAAGGCCCTAAAAGAAGAACCCGTTTTGAATGTACAGAATTGGCCTCTGGTCGGTTGTATGTTTTTAACCCCAATGCAGAAGTTGAATTAGTAAATGAATAAATGAAGATGAATAAAAATTATTATGCAATTATAATGGCCGGCGGTGTTGGCTCTCGATTTTGGCCAGTGAGTAAGGAGTCGTTTCCAAAACAATTCCACGACATGCTTGGAACAGGTCAGACACTTTTACAGAAGACAGCCTCCCGTTTAGAAGGTTTGATTCCAAAAGAAAACATCCTTATTTTAACCAATGAACGCTATTGCGATTTGGTGCTTGAGCAATTGCCTCAAATTAATAAAAACCAAATAATTGCGGAGCCTGCCATGCGGAACACGGCTCCTTGTATTTTAATGGCATCGCTAAAAATTCACAAACAAAATCCAGAGGCTGTCATGGTTGTCGCACCGAGTGATCACTGGATTGAGGATGAATCGGCGTTTATTTCGAACCTTCAAAGTGCGTTTGATTTTTCTGAAAAATCAGATGTGTTGATGACTTTAGGAATCCAACCAACCTTTGCAAATACCGGTTATGGGTATATTGAATACGATAAATCAAACAACAACGCTGAAAAGAAAGTGCTTCAATTTCGAGAAAAACCAAATTACGAAACAGCCAAAGGCTTTTTGGAGCAAGGTAATTTTCTTTGGAATGGCGGAATTTTCATTTGGTCCACCGCCAGTGTGTTAAAAGCGTTTGAAACACATCAACCAAAATTATACACTCTTTTTGCAGATGGATTAAACGATTATAATACCGACTCCGAAGCCGCTTTTGTGTTGGAGAATTATAAGAATGCAGAAAACATTTCCGTGGATTATGCGATCATGGAACCCAGCGAAAATGTATATGTCATTCCTGCCACTTTTGATTGGAATGATTTAGGAACTTGGGGGAGTTTGTATGACAAGATATCTGAGACTCCAACCGAAAATGCGGTGGTCAATGCACGTTTATTGGCTGAGAATTCTTCAGGGAATATGGTTAAAACAGACACAAATAAAATAGTCGTGCTTGAAGGCTTAGATGATTTTATAGTAGTGGAAGAAAAAGAAATTTTACTTATCTTTCCGAAGAGTAAAGAACAAGACATTAAGCAATTACGCGAACGCGTGAAGCAAAAATTTGGAGACCAACACATTTAATTATGGACAACAATCTAAATCAAGAGTTAGAAGACGCTAAAACCGAGCAATCGAAAAAAGCGGTTAAAGAGGATGCCAAAGGACTTTGGGCATCGTTGAAAATATTCATTATTGAACTCTTAGATTTTAGACATGACACAGATCGTGAGGCCACAGTAGCGGCGATTAAAGCTGATATTCCTTTTAAAGGAGCAACAGCTTGGATTCTGATTTGTTCCATCTTTGTGGCGTCCGTTGGGTTGAATGCAAATTCGACCGCCGTGGTGATTGGAGCGATGTTAATTTCTCCCCTTATGGGCCCCATTCTTGGAATTGGAATGTCCATTGCCATTCATGATATAGACACCCTCAGAAAATCCTTGATTAATTTTGCGACCATGGTCGTTTTGAGTTTGTTAACCGCCTTTTTATTCTTTTACCTTTTTCCTTTAAGTCAAGATAATTCTGAATTATTGGGGCGTGTCAAACCCGACATTAGAGATGTGCTTATTGCATTTTTTGGTGGGCTTGCGCTCATCATTGCAAGAACCAAAAAGGGGACAGTTGCCTCTGTAATTTTTGGTGTGGCAATTGCCACCGCCCTAATGCCGCCTCTGTGTACAGCGGGGTATGGCTTGTCTCAAGGAAATTTTGATTACTTTTTTGGAGCCATGTATTTGTTTGCAATCAATACGATTTTCATTGCCCTAGCCACATTTATTGTTTTAAAAATTCTACGCTTTCCGATGTTGAGATATGTCAACTCTCAACGTCGAAAAAACATTGTTCGGATCACATCTATTCTTGCCTTAGCAGCGATGCTTCCTGCAGGTTGGACGTTTGTTGAGGTTCTAAGAGAAACACGCTATCAAGCGGATTATACATCCTATTTAGAAACTGAAATCACTTCGAATAACAACCTTTGGCTTCAACGCGAGAAAATAGATATGGATGAAAAAATAATCACGCTGAATTTTAATGGTGAAATTACAGAGGCTACTAAATCAGATTTGATAAATGAGTTGAAAGGTTATGAGTATCTTCAAGATTTTAGTTTGACCATCAACGGTAACAAAAATAGAAGTGTAGATAAAATTTTGGAGCTCTACGACAGGGCGATTGATAAAATCGAAAAACGAGACAGTATCATTGCTGCGCGTGAACTCCACATTGACAGTCTGAAACTCGTACTCAGTTCTCATAAAAGTGAAATGGATTCGAATGTGTTTTTAAACCTTTCTAAAGATGCGAAGATTCAGTTTTCTGATTTAGAATCTTTTGGCTATGCAAAAATGTTGGCGTCCTCAAACTTTAGGAATACAGATACGATTACGCTGGTAAAAACACAATGGAATTCTGTCTTATCAGACAGTCTAGTGATGCTCAGAAAACAAGCTTTAAAAACGTGGATTGAACAAGAGCTTAATGTTGAAGATGTTGAGGTAATTAGTAACTAAGAACTAGTGATCTTCTAAGTACATTTTACGGACTTTTTTGAATAAGTTAGAAGAGTACACAAAATCTGTTACAACCTCGTTATCCGTCTTAAAAATGGTGTCTTTACTGCCTTCCCAAGATTTAAGTCCGTCTTTTAAAAATAGAATGTTTTGACCAATTTCCATGACCGAATTCATGTCATGCGTATTGATTACTGTTACAATATTATTTTCGTGTGTAATTTCTTGAATCAGATTGTCAATGACAATGGCTGTCTTAGGGTCTAAGCCAGAGTTTGGCTCGTCACAAAACAAATATCTAGGATTGTTTACAATGGCTCTTGCGATTGCCACCCGTTTTTGCATTCCACCAGAAGCTTCACTGGGCATTTTGGTGTGTGCATCGTCCAAGTTTACGCGTTTCAAAGCAGAATTTACACGGTCTTCCATCTCGCTTCGCGATTGTTTTGTAAACATTCTCAAAGGAAACATAACGTTCTCAGCAATTGTTAGCGAGTCAAACAATGCTCCACCTTGAAAGACCATACCTATTTGTGAACGCAGTGTTCTTTTTTCATTATCGGAAAGACTTAAAAATAATTTTTCATCATATGCAATACTGCCTTTTTCATAATCAAAAAGCCCAAGCAAACACTTTAATAAAACCGTTTTTCCAGAACCACTTTGTCCAATGATGAGATTGGTTTTTCCTGATTCAAAGATGGTAGAAATCCCTTTTAAGACTTTAGTGTCTCCAAATGATTTATGTAGATTTTTGACTTCAATCATTAGCTTAGTAACATTTGAGTTAAAATATAATTTAAGAGTATGATGGACACGCTTGTCCAAACAAAAGCCGTGGTACTTGCTTTGCCTACCTCAAGTGCGCCACCTTTCATATAATAGCCATGAAATGATGGGATGGTAGCGAGTAAAAAGGCAAATACAAATGTTTTGATAAAAGCATACGCCATATGAAAAGGAATGAAATCCATTTGAACTCCAGTCACATAATCTTCAAAACTTGAGAACCCGCCATAAACGCAGGCAGCCATTCCGCCAATAATTCCTAAAAACATAGCGATCGAAATCACAAAAGGATAGAGTAGTAGCGCAATAACTTTTGGAAAGACTAAGTAATTCACAGAGTTGATTCCCATCACTTCTAAGGCATCGATTTGTTCGGTAACACGCATGGTTCCGATGCTAGAAGTGATAAAGGAGCCCATTTTCCCCGCCATAATAACAGAGATAAAGGTGGGAGCAAATTCTAAAATAACAGATTGTCGTGTTGCAAAACCGACAAGGTATTTTGGAATCAATGGGTTGTCAATGTTAAGTGCCGTTTGTATGGTGACAACTCCGCCAACAAAAAACGATATAAAGGCCACAATACCAATAGAGCCGACAATTAAATCTTCGACATCCTTAAGGATCAATTGTTTCATAACAGACCATTTGGTCGGCTTGCGAAACATTTCGCCAATCATTAAAAAATAAGACCCAATATTGTGGAGGTAGTTCATGAAATTATAATTGCTGCTAAAGTAAAAAAATCTAACCATTAATTTATCCTTATTAAAATGGAATCATTAAAAAAATGTATTTTTGATGCTTAATAAACCTTATTATGAAGTTTTCAAAATTTATTTTCCTGTTATTGTTTTTAGGTGTCTTTTCTTGTAAAAATAATTCTGATAATTCAATATCCAGTAATTCTGGTGAAATAGCATCGCAGCCAAAATTGGTGGTGGGTGTTGTGGTCGATCAAATGCGTTTTGATTATTTAAACCGTTTCAAAAATAAATATACCTCCAATGGGTTTTTAAGATTGATCAATCAAGGGTATAGTTGTAATAACCATCATTTCAATTTCATTCCAACTTATACAGGCCCAGGCCATGCTTCCATTTTTACAGGGGCCACTCCAAGTGTGCATGGAATCATTGGAAATAGTTGGTACGATAAAGAGAAAAATGCGACCGTCTATTGTACAACCGATCTAGATTATGTGCCTGTTGGTGCTACTACCAAATACGGGCAAGTGTCTCCCCGTAATATGAAAGTAACAACCCTTGCCGATCAGAATAGGTTGTTCACTCAAATGAAAGGAAAAACAATCGGCGTCTCTATCAAAGACCGTGGAGCTGTATTTCCTTCAGGACATACTGCCAATGGAGCCTATTGGTTTGAAGGTTTAAATGAAGGCAAGTGGATGACAAGCACCTATTATATGGATGCACTTCCACAGTGGGTTATAGACTTTAATGCACCTTCTAAAATAGCCAACTATGTAAAGACATGGAATACGCTTTATGACATTAATCTTTATGGAGAAAGTGGTCCCGATGCTTCAGATTATGAGCAAGGCTTTAAAGGGAAATTAACTCCTGAGTTTCCGTATGATTTAAATGCATTGATGGAATACAATGGCGGCTTTGATATTATTAAAAGCACCCCTTTTGGAAACACAATGATTACCGATTTTGCAATGTCTGCTATTGAAGCGGAAAACTTAGGAACTGACGATTATACTGATTTTTTAACGGTAAGTTATTCCTCTACAGATTATATTGGACATAATTTTGGAGTCAATTCGGTAGAGCTTCAAGACACCTATTTGCGTTTAGATTTAGAACTTGAACGTTTGCTCAACTATTTAGATGCTAAGGTTGGGGCTGGAAACTATACTGTATTTTTAACCTCCGATCACGGGGCTGCAGACGTGCCTTCTTTTCTGACCGATATACATATTCCTAGTGGCTATGTGCCTCAAAATAGTTTTGCGTCCTTATACACGAATCTTCAAAAGAAATATGGCGTTTCCGACCTAGTTAAGAAAATCAGTAACAATCAAGTGTTTTTAAATCAGGAACGCATTACTGCACTGAAACTCGATTTAGAAGCTGTGCAAAAATTTGTTGTCAATGAAATTATCGGTTACCCACATATTAAGAAGGCTTATACCGCCACTATGATGCAAACGCGTTATTTTAAAGAGGGTGTCGAAAAGATGCTTCAGAATGGCTATAACCAAAAACTTTCTGGAGATGTCCTATATACTCTTGAATCGGGGGTAATTTCTTATGGACCAAAAGGAACGACACACGGGTCTGGATTTAACTATGACACCCATGTACCCTTATTGTTTTATGGCAACGGAATTCAGCCCGGCAAAACCTATGAACGTACGAGTGTGACCGATATTTCTCCAACGATCTCGGCGCTTTTAGGAATAGCTTTTCCAAGCGGTGCTACAGGAGCTGTTATTGAAAAGGCAATCTATCCGTAGAATTATTGAGGTCTTCGTTAATCGTGTTGATGTAGTTTAACAGCGCATCTTTTCCAGCGTAATTTGTGGAAGAGGTGATGAAGTAATTAGGGAGCTCTTCCCAAGTTTCTAAAAGAATGTTTTTATAAGTGTCAATGTGGTCTTCAATCGCTTTAGGGCGTAGTTTGTCCGCTTTCGTAAATACAATTGAAAATGGGACGCTGTGTTCTCCTAGCCACTGCATAAATGCTAAATCTACGGGTTGAGGTTTGTGGCGTATGTCAACCAAAACAAATGCTGAAATCAGTTGTTTACGGTCTCTAAAATAAGCCGTAATAAATTTTTGAAATGTTTTTTTAGCAGACTTCGAAACACGTGCATACCCATACCCAGGTAAATCTACCAAAAACCATTCTTTATTAATTATGAAATGATTAATCAGTTGTGTTTTTCCAGGGCGTCCAGAGGTTTTTGCTAAGTTTTTTTGATTGGTAAGCATGTTTATAAGCGATGACTTGCCAACGTTACTGCGTCCAATAAAAGCGTATTCTGGGAGGTTGTTTGTGGGGCATTTCTCAACCATTTGGTTGCTTATCACAAACTCAGCAGTTTTAATTTGCATAATTATTTAATTTTAGATCCCTCTTTTGGTGAGCCATGCAAACACGATCTCATTAAATCGGTCGGGGTGTTCCATCATAGAAGCATGTCCACATTTATCGATCCAAAACAAATCTGAATCAGGAAGTAATTTATCAAACTCTTCAGCAACATTTGGAGGAGTTACAATATCATTTTTACCCCATACTATACACGTTGGAGTTGTGATTTTAGGTAGATCTTTAGCCATGTTGTGGCGTATGGCACTCTTAGCAATTGCTAGTATTTTGATGAGTTTGCTACGGTCATTTACAGTTTCATAAACTTCATCAACGATTGTTTTGGTGGCCACTGCAGGATCATAAAACACTTCTTGTGCTTTCGCTTTCATGACTTCGTAGTCGCTACGTTTTGTGTATCCACCACCCATAGCGCTTTCGTAGAGTCCAGAGCTTCCCGTGATTATAAGTGCTTTTACTTCTGTAGGATATAGTTTTGTGTAATACAATCCTACATGACCTCCCAACGAATTTCCAATTAGGATGACATCTTTATAGCCTTTAAACTCGATAAAGTCATTCAGGTAGTTTGAAAAACTTTTAACATTCGTTTTAAGTAAAGACAAAGAGTATAAAGGGAGTTCAGGCAGTACAACCATGTAGCCGTTTTTACTGAAAAATTCAGCAACGCCGTCAAAATTACTCAAGCCACCCATCAATCCGTGAAGAATTATAATTGGCCGTCCTTCACCGATTTCAACATAGTTGAACTTCCCCTCTTGTTTTAAACTATAATTCATATTGATACAAAAAATTGGTCTCTGGCAAATCTACACAATTTAATTTAAAATATTTTGAATATTTAAAGGGATCTATCAATTGATTTTAGCGTTTTTAAGACCGCTTTAAAACCCAATTTGATGCTAATAAAAGTAATGAACAGCCTATTGTTAATAGCGCTTCCCACTTTGTAAGTAATTGGTCTCCTTCGTTCTATAGTAAAATAAGCTGCAGTTTGTCGGTTTAATGTGCCGTTTATAGAAATTTATTAACATTGTGGTAAAATGTGGTAAAATGTGGTAAATATTTTTTAGCTTTGAATTCAAGAATTTATTAAATCATAACACTACAATTGAACACATTAATTGGAACATACGAATGTAAGGTAGATGCAAAAGGAAGGCTTATGCTGCCTGTTGCGTTTAAAAAGCAGCTTGCTTCCGTCACGGAAAAAGGGTTTGTGTTAAAGCGTGCTGTTTTTCAGCCGTGTTTGGAGTTGTATCCAATGCAGGAGTGGGAGTCCATGATGCAAAACGTTAATAAACTCAATCGATTCAAAAAGAAAAACAATGATTTCATCAGACGGTTCACGGCTGGAGTGAAATCAATAGATTTAGATGTGTCGGGACGATTATTAATCCCAAAAGACCTTGTAGGTTTTGCGGGGATCACTAAAGAAATCGTCGTGACTTCGGCAGTGAATATTATAGAAATTTGGGATAAAGATAAATACGAAAAAGCCATTGATGATGCTGCAGATGATTTTGCAGATTTAGCTGAAGATGTAATGGGACAAGACGATGCAGATGGAGTATCATAACCCCGTATTACTCAGCGAAACCGTTGAGGGTTTAAATATTAAAGAAGACGGTGTCTATGTAGATGTGACATTTGGAGGTGGAGGTCACAGCAGAAAAATACTCGAATCTTTAGGTTCTAAAGGAAGGCTCATCGCCTTCGATCAGGACAAAGACGCTCTTTTAAATACCATTGATGATTCTCGATTTTTATTAGTCAATGAGAATTTCAGATATGTGAAACGCTTTTTGAGATTTCACGGCATTAAATCGGTTGATGGAATTTTAGCTGATTTTGGAGTTTCCTCACATCAATTTGATGAGGCCGACAGAGGATTTTCAATCCGATTTGACGCTCAATTAGATATGCGGATGAATCAACAAGATGTGCTTTCGGCCTATTCGTTGGTGAATACCTACGAGGAAGAAGATTTAAAACGTGTGTTTTGGCAGTACGGAGAATTAAGAACGTCACCGGCCTTGGCAAAAACCATTGTTGCAGCAAGAACAGAAAAAGCAATTGAAACCACTTTTGAGTTGAAAGCTGTTTTAAGTAAACACTTGCCTCACGGAAGAGAAAATAAAATTTTAGCACAGATATACCAAGCGATTCGGATTGAAGTGAACCAGGAGATTGAGGTTCTAAAAGAGTTTTTATTGCAAACACCTGAGTTGTTGAATGATGGTGGACGGTTGAGTGTTATCTCTTATCATTCGTTAGAAGACCGTTTGGTAAAACGATTTATAAGAAGTGGTTTGTTTGAAGGAGAACCTGAAAAAGATGTTTTTGGAAATTTTGAAGTCCCCCTTAAAAAAGTAGGCGGTTTGATTGTTCCAGATGCCAAAGAAATAAAACTAAATAACAGAGCACGCAGTGCTAAATTAAGAATCGCTGAAAAGTTAAATTCAAAACAAGACTGATGAAAAACAGGATGTATAATATTTTAAAAGGAACCTTTCTCGTAAGTGATGGCGCTTTTAAAAATTGGCGTCTGATTTTCTTTTTTTTAGCCCTTGCACTTATAATGATTGCAAGTTCTCATAACGCAGACAGCAAAGTTTACAAAATAGCAAGACTCAATGAACAGGTGAAAGCCTACCGTTCTACGTATGTGGAAACCCGTGCGCAATTGATGGAGCTTAAAATGGAATCGGTGATACGAAAACGCTTGTCAGATCAAGGAATCAAGCCGTCGTCCAATCCTCCTTTTAAAATTATCATTAAATCTAAAACGAACTAATTCAATGCAATCAACTGAAAAGTCTATAATGAACAAACTGTACTTCACTAGTGGAGCTATGTTCATTTTTGCGCTTTTAGTAGTGTATAAATTAGTCACCATTCAGTTTGTGGAAGGGGAGCGGTACCGCAGTCTTGCGGATGACCGAACCATTAAAGATGTGACCATTCCTGCAAATCGTGGAAATGTATATTCTGTAGGAGGAAGCTTGTTGGCGACGTCCGTGCCTAAGTATGATATTCGTATTGATTTGGTAGCGCCAACCAATAAAAATTACGAAGCGTTTATAGAACCCTTATGTGATTCGTTGGCAAATTTCAATAATACATCGTCAGCGGAATATAAGCGTAAATTGCGTTTAGCACGCGAAAATAAAAACCGTTATTTTCTGTTAGCGAGAAACTTAGATTACTCTCAGTATTTACAATTCAGAGATTTCCCACTGTTGAATTTAGGTGCTTTCAAAGGCGGACTTATTGTGGAGCAAACCACTAAGCGCGATTATCCATTGGGAGCCATTGCACAACGATTGATCGGATATGAGCGTTTTGATGACCAAGGCAATGTGACACGTGTTGGGATTGATGGTGCATTTGGCGAAAAATATTTAAGAGGAGAAGACGGTCAGAGGCGCAAACAAAAAATTGGCAAAGGGCAGTGGAAACCCATTGAAGATTACAATCAGGTGGAACCACAAGATGGGTACGATATCTATACAACCATTGATGTCAACATTCAAGATATAGCCCACCATGCACTTTTGGAGCAATTGGAAAAATACAAAGCCGATCATGGAACTGTGGTGGTGATGGAAACGAAAACAGGCGAGATACGTGCCATTTCTAATTTGGGTCGAAATAAAGAAGGTCTCTATTATGAGCGTCTCAACTATGCAGTGGGTGAATCGCATGAGCCGGGCTCAACGTTTAAACTCATGGCCTTGGCAGTCGCTTTAGAAGACAAAGTGATTGATACCACGACTATGGTGGATACTAAAAAAGGCGTATTGACTTTTTATGGTAAAAAAGTAAAAGACTCTAAAAAAGGAGGGTATGGAAACATCTCCGTCGCCAAAGCTTTTGAGGTGTCTTCTAATACAGGAATCGTTAAAATGATTCACAACGCGTACAAGAAAAATCCCGAAAAATTTGTGGATGGATTGTACAGAATGAATCTGCAAGATTCTTTAGGGCTTCCGCTTACGGGAGAAGGCAAATCAATCATTCCAGATCCAAGAATTAAAAATGGTCGTTGGAGTGGTATTGCGCTGCAATGGATGGCGTATGGCTACGGCGTCTCTTTTACCCCGCTTCAAACCTTAACGTTTTACAATGCCATTGCAAATGATGGTGTCATGGTGCGTCCAAAATTTTTACGTGAAATTAAAGAGATTGAGACTTCAATAGAAACTTTCAACACCGAGGTTATCAATCCTCGAATTTGTTCAGAAGAAACCGTTTTAAAGCTACAGCAGCTGCTTAAAAATGTGGTAGAAAAAGAGCATGGGACAGGGCACGGCTTGTACTCAGACAAATTTTCGATGGCGGGCAAAACAGGCACCTGTCAAAAGGATTATGCAAACAAAGATCAATTAAACTATATTTCATCTTTTTCAGGATATTTCCCTGCAGATGATCCAAAATACTCTTGCATTGTTGTGATTCATGAACCCGATAAAAGTGTGGGCTATTATGGAGCCGATGTGTCGGGGCCCGTATTCAAAAAAATCGCACAAAAAATATTCACAGATGCCCCTGTGATTGATGAGGTGGAGGATGTCAATCAAAAGTCAGAGACGGTTGAAACCAATTATGACACCTATTATGCCGTAGCGCAAAAGTATAAAACGATCATGCCTAATTTAAAAGGGATGGCGGCTATGGATGCGATTGCTATTTTAGAAAACATGGGTCTTAAGGTGCAAACGGTAGGCAACGGGACTGTTTCAAAGCAATCGATAAAAAGTGGTCAAAAAATTAAACCCCAATCTACAATAACCCTCGTTTTATCATGAAAACTCTAAAAAACATATTAAAGAAAGTGGTTACTGAGTCGGTCGTTGGATCTATGAGCCGATCTGTTTCTAGCATACAATACGATTCTCGAAAAGTTGAGCAAGACAGTGTTTTTGTGGCAATTAAAGGCGGTGTCTTTGATGGTCATGAGTTTATTATTAAGGCAATTGATAAAGGTGCAGAGGTCATTGTTTGTGAGGATTTACCCGAACTATTAGAGACCGATATTACCTATATAAAAGTGAAGAGTACGGCGAGAGCCTTGACACTTATGGCTTCTAATTATTATGAAAATCCTTCTAAGGATATTAAGCTGATTGGAATTACAGGAACCAATGGCAAGACCACGGTTGCAACGCTTCTTTATGAATTGTTTAAACTAGCGGGTTATAAAGTGGGGCTCATCTCTACCGTAAAAATCATGGTAGATCGCGAGGAATTTCCAACAAGTCATACGACTCCCGATTCTTTAGTCATCAATTCGTATTTAAGTCAAATGAATGCCCAAGGGGTTGAGTTTTGTTTTATGGAAGTCAGTTCGCATGGAATTCATCAATATAGAACCGAAGGGTTGTTGTTTGATGGAGGTGTGTTTACCAATCTTTCGCATGATCATTTAGACTATCATGCTTCATTTGCGGAGTATAGAGATGTAAAAAAATCGTTCTTTGATCAATTGCCAGCAACGGCATTTGCCCTTGTGAACGCCGATGATAAAAACGGTTCGGTTATGGTTCAAAACACCAAATCCAAACAATCTACTTATGCTTTAAAAAGTTATGCAGATTTCCGTGTTCAAATCTTAGAAAATCAATTTAGCGGGCTGCTGTTGAAAATAAACGATCAAGAAGTAATGACTCGATTGATAGGGAGTTTTAATGCCTATAATTTAGTTGCTATTTACGGGGTTGCTGAACTTTTAGGGATGGAAAAATCCGAAATACTTCGGCATTTGAGTTTAGTCACCAATGTCAGTGGGCGATTTCAGCACTACACAACAACTTTCGAAATCACAGTGATCATTGATTATGCGCATACGCCAGACGCTTTGAAAAATGTGCTTGAAACCATCAATACGATTCGAACCAAAAAACAGACACTCATTACGGTGGTTGGATGCGGGGGCGATCGCGATAAAACTAAACGTCCAAAAATGGGGCACATCGCATCGGCATTGAGTTCAAAAGTGTTTTTCACAAGTGACAATCCGAGGTCTGAAAAACCACAGCAAATTATTTCTGAAATGGAAGCTGGGGTCAAGCCTGAGAATTTAGATAAAATTATATCCATTAAAGATCGAAAAGAAGCCATCACAGCCGCCTGTAAGCTTGCACGGCCTCATGATATTATTCTGATTGCAGGCAAAGGACATGAGGCGTACCAAGAAGTTAGAGGGGTCAGACATAAGTTTAATGACAACAAGCTATCTCAAACAATTTTAATAGGACTAGAACTATAATATGTTATACTATTTATTCAAATATTTAGAAGAATCCCACCAATTCCCTGGTGCCTCTCTTTTTGGGTTTCTAACCTTTAGAGCGGCAGTAGCGATTATTTTATCATTACTAATTTCAACGATTTTTGGAAAACGCATCATTCGTTTTCTCCAAAAACAACAGGTCGGAGAAACCATACGTGATTTAGGTTTAGAAGGACAAAAGGAAAAGGCAGGAACGCCAACAATGGGAGGGGTGATTATTATTTTAGCCACTCTAATCCCCGTTTTATTACTGGCCAAATTAGATAATATTTATATTATTTTATTGCTCATCACCACCATATGGATGGGAGTCATTGGGTTTATTGATGACTATATCAAAAAATTTAAAAATGATAAAGAAGGTTTAAAAGGACGGTTTAAGGTTTTGGGTCAAATAGGCTTGGGAATCATCGTCGGAACCACTTTGTTTTTTCACAGCGATGTGACTATTAAAGAAAAAATTCCAGCAAACTTACAGGTTGAAACGGTGGCGGGTCAGCAGTCGTCCATTCAGTTTTACCCTGAAGCAAAGTCGACCAAAACAACCATTCCTTTTGTAAAATCAAATGAATTTGACTATGCCGATTTGATCACTTGGATCCATCCTGGTTTAGAAAAATATGCATGGATTGTGTTTGTCTTAGTTGTTATTTTTATCATCACAGCCGTTTCTAATGGTGCTAATCTAACAGATGGAATAGATGGTTTGGCAGCAGGAACCTCCGCAATTATTGTATTGACCTTGGGTATTTTTGCTTGGGTGTCGGGTAACATTATTTTCTCTGATTATTTAAATATCATGTACATCCCTAGAGTGGAAGAAATCACTATTTATATCGCCGCGTTTGTGGGGGCATTGATTGGTTTTCTTTGGTACAACACCTATCCAGCGCAAGTGTTTATGGGCGATACAGGGAGTTTGACCATCGGTGGAATTATTGCAGTCATCGCCATTGCAGTGCGTAAAGAATGGTTGATTCCTGTATTGTGTGGAATCTTCTTAGCAGAAAATTTATCAGTGGTATTGCAAGTAGGTTACTTTAAATATACCCGAAAAAAATATGGCGAAGGCCGACGCATTTTTAAAATGTCGCCTTTGCATCATCATTATCAAAAATCAGGATATCACGAAAGCAAAATCGTAACACGCTTTTGGATTGTGGGAATTCTGTTGGCCATTTTAACTATCGTCACTTTGAAAATTCGATAGATGAAGCGATTGGTGATTCTTGGCGGGGGTGAAAGTGGTGTAGGTGCCGCGCTGTTGGGAAAAGAAAAAGAGTACAACGTATTTCTTTCTGATGCTGGAAAGATTGCAAAAAAATATAAAGACGTTCTTAGACATAATGAGATTGAATGGGAAGAAGAAGGGCATACCGAATCCAAAATTTTAAATGCGGATGTAGTGGTTAAAAGTCCTGGGATTCCAGATGGTGTTCCACTGATTCAAAAATTACACAAAGCCACTATTTCTGTGATTTCAGAAATTGAATTTGCAGCAGCATTTACCACGGCGAATATCATTGGAATTACGGGGAGTAACGGTAAAACCACGACCACTCTGATGGTTCATCAGATATTGAAGCAGGCAGGATTGGACGTAGCGATTGGAGGGAATATTGGTGAGAGCTTTGCCAAGCAAGTCCTAAATAGCAATGCCAACTACGTTTTGGAGTTGAGTAGTTTTCAGTTAGATGGGATTGAGAAATTCAGACCGCACATTGCGATTATTACCAACATCACACCGGATCATTTGGACCGCTACGATTATAAATTTGTAAACTATATCGCTTCAAAATTTAGAATCGCCATGAACCAAACATCGGATGATTATTTAATATATGATGCAGATGATGAGGTCATCGTATCCTATATAAATACCCATCCAATTCAATCGACATTAGTGCCTTTTTCGCTTCGCAGAAAAGTCACAAACGGAACCTATTTAGAACAAAATAATATAATAATAGAATTTAACAATAGAGACATAATTATGCCAACAACAAACTTAGCTTTAGAAGGAAAGCACAACATTAAAAATGCGATGGCTGCATCGACTGTTGCACATCTATTGAAAATTAGAAAAGCAACCATCCGAGAAAGTCTCGAAGGATTTCAGGGTGCAGAGCACCGCTTGGAACAAGTTTTGACAATCAACAAAGTTCAGTACATAAACGATTCCAAGGCCACCAATGTGAACGCAACTTATTATGCTTTAGAAAGCATGAATACGCCGACCGTTTGGATTGTAGGTGGGGTTGATAAAGGAAATGATTACAAAGCATTGTTTCCATTTATTAATGAAAAAGTCAAAGCAATTATTTGCTTAGGAAAAGACAACGAAGCATTGTTTGATGCTTTTGGAAATATGGTGGAAAACATCATAGAAACGCAGTATATGAGTGAGGCTGTGAAAATCGCTTATAAAATTGCCACTGCTGGGGAGTCAGTATTGTTATCTCCTGCTTGTGCAAGTTTTGATTTATTTGAAAATTATGAAGACCGTGGTCATCAATTTAAAGCCGCTGTAAGACAGTTATAATGAAGACAGTATTTGATAACATAAAAGGAGATCGTATCATTTGGGCCATAGCTGCTTTGTTGGCAGTATTCTCATTTCTACCGGTGTACAGTGCGGCCAGTAATTTAGCCTACATTGGAAACGGCAGCAATACCTTTAGTTATTTTATCAAACACTTTGTGCATCTATTTTTGGGGTTCTCAATTATATATGGCGTTCATAAAATTCCATACCGTTATTTTAGGGGGCTTTCCTTGGTGATGATTCCTGTGGTTTTAATATTATTGGTAGTCACCATGCTGCAAGGTTCAACCATAGGAGGGGCCAATGCAAGTCGATGGATTCGGGTTCCAATTGTTGGATTTACATTCCAACCATCTACCTTGGCTGCTTTGGTTTTAATGGTATATGTGGCGCGCTATTTATCAAAAATAAAAGATCAAGTCCTCTCTTTTAAAGACTCGATTCTTCCATTATGGATTCCTGTTTTTGTCGTATTAGCACTGATTCTTCCTGCCAATTTTTCAACGGCAGCACTTATTTTTTCAATGGTAATTTTACTAACTTTTTTAGGAGGCTACCCGTTAAAATATTTATCTGTTATTATAGGCTCAGGCGTTGTAGTGTTGATGCTATTTGTGTTAACTGCCAAAGCATTTCCAGATTTGATGCCAAATAGAGTGGATACATGGACGAGTCGTATTACAAGTTTTATGGATGCAGATGTCACTGTCGAAGATTATCAAATTGAGAAAGCCAAAATAGCCATTGCAACTGGAGGTATTCAAGGGCTAGGACCAGGGAAAAGTATTCAAAAAAACTTTTTGCCACAGTCCTCTTCTGATTTTATTTTTGCCATTATTATTGAAGAATACGGACTCATAGGCGGCATGTGTTTACTGTTTCTGTATCTGTGGTTATTATTTAGGATTGTGATTGTCGCCCAAAAATCAGAAACCATTTTCGGAAAATTATTAAGTATAGGCGTTGGAATTCCAATCATATTTCAAGCCTTAGTGAATATGGGCGTTGCTGTAGAATTATTTCCAGTAACGGGACAAACATTACCGCTCATAAGTAGCGGAGGAACCTCTATTTGGGTGACTTGCTTGGCACTGGGAATTGTGTTGAGTGTAAGCGCCAAACGAGATGCTGAAAAAGCACAAGAAAACGAAGAACAACACCCTTTAGAAATATTAAGCGAAGCACTATAATGAAAGCATATAAAATCATATTATCAGGTGGAGGAACAGGAGGTCATATCTACCCTGCGATTGCCGTTGCCAACGAATTAAAAGCACGGTTTCCAAAATCGGAGTTTTTATTTGTGGGTGCAAAGGATAAAATGGAAATGCAAAAAGTGCCGCAAGCCGGATATGCGATTAAAGGGTTGTGGATTTCGGGAATTCAAAGACGATTGACCTTAAAAAATCTATTATTCCCCCTGAAATTAGTAGTGAGTTTATTGAAGTCGATGGACATTGTCAATGCCTTTAAACCCGATGTTGTGATTGGAACCGGTGGTTTTGCCAGTGGTCCTTTATTGCTGGTCGCTGCAATGAAAGGCGTGCCTACATTGATACAAGAACAAAATTCGTTCCCAGGAATTACCAATAAATTATTATCCAAAAAAGTAAATAAAGTTTGTGTGGCCTATGAAGGTTTAGAACGCTTTTTTCCAAAAGATAAATTGATTTTAACAGGCAACCCTGTACGTCAAGACTTACTGGATTTAGATCAGAAATCAGCGGAAGCGCAAGCGTATTTCAATTTAGATCCCAACAAAAAAACACTGTTGGTGTTAGGGGGGAGTTTGGGATCGCGACGCATGAATGAACTTATAGAATCCAAATTGGATTTTTTAGATGGTTTAGAGGTTCAGACGATATGGCAATGTGGGGATTTATACTCCAAGGATTACCAACATTTTAGCATCTTTGAGGGAGTGCAAGTACATACGTTCTTGAATCGAATGGATTTGGCCTATGCCGCAGCGGATATTGTAATATCTAGAGCGGGTGCCAGTTCTGTATCGGAACTTTGTTTGGTTGGAAAACCCGTAATTTTCATTCCGTCGCCGAATGTATCAGATGACCACCAAACCAAAAATGCCTTGGCAGTTTCAGAAAAAAAGGCAGCAATACTCATAAGTGAAAAAGATTTAGAATCAAATTTTGAAATACAGTTTTCGGACCTCATGGCGTCTGACTCACAACAAATAGAATTGTCAACAAACATTAAAAAATTAGCCTTAAAACAAGCGACCCAAACCATCGCTGATGAAATTGAAAAGCTATTAAACAAATGAATTTAAAAACCATCCATAACATATATTTTATTGGCATCGGTGGTGTTGGTATGAGTGCACTTGCTAAATACTTTGTGGCGGATGGTAAAGTGGTTGGGGGTTATGATAAAACACCCACTTTGATCACGCAGTCTCTTGTAGATTTAGGGGTTGGTGTTCAATTTGAAACGCATACGAATCAGATTGATGAACGGTTTTTAAATCCAAAAGATACACTTATTGTGTTTACACCGGCAGTTTCTGAATCAAATGCGATTTTACAGTATTTTAAAACAAACGATTTTCAGGTTTTAAAACGTTCCGAAGTTTTAGGACTTGTGACAGAGCATACTCAATGTTTGGCAGTCGCAGGAACGCACGGCAAAACAACCACCAGCAGTATTTTAGGGCATTTGATGTATGCTTGTGATGAAAAAATCACCGCATTTATTGGGGGGATTTCAGAAAATTACCAATCCAATTTAATTCAAAACGGGACTGATATATCGGTCGTTGAAGCCGATGAATTTGACCGCTCGTTTTTAACGCTCAGTCCAGACTTTGCTTGCATTACTTCCATGGATGCAGATCATTTAGATATTTATAATTCTGAAGCCGATTTGGTGGAGACATTCAAGCAGTTTGCACAAAAAATTAAACCTTCAGGAAAATTATTTATTCGAAAAGGATTGCCTTTAGAGGGAATTACTTATGGTGTGAATGAGGATGCGGATTACAGTGCGATCAACGTCCGAATTGAAAATGGATCGTATCGGTTTGATCTTCAAACGTTGAATGGATTGATTCAAAATATAACCTATCATTTACCGGGAACGCACAACCTGTCCAATGCCGTTGCAGCACTAGCGATGGCACTTGAATTTGGTTGTGATGCGGAAGCTTTGAAAACCGCTTTAAATTTATATAAGGGCGTCAAAAGACGTTTTACGTATCAAATAAAAACAGATGATTTTGTGTTTATAGATGACTATGCACACCATCCAGTCGAAATAAATGCCGTGCATCAAGCTGTTCGTGAAATGTATCCAAACAAAAAACTAGCCGTAGTCTTTCAACCGCATCTGTTTAGCAGAACCAAAGATTTTGTAGATGAATTTGCCGCGAGCTTGTCTCAGTTTGATGCCGCTTTTTTATTAGAGATTTATCCCGCAAGAGAGCTTCCTATATCGGGAGTTACTTCAAGCTGGTTGTTAGAGAAAATTACGAGTCCGATTAAAAAATTAATATCGAAATCAGACATCGAAAGTGAAATTAAAAATTTAGGTTACCCTGTATTTATCACCCTTGGGGCAGGCGATATAGGTGTTGAAGTGTCAGAATTAAAAGAAAAATTAAGCTATGCGTATTAACTGGAATCTCATCAAAGGCGTGTTGTTGCTAGGATTAGTGGTGTTCCTGTATGCCTTTTCTTCCTTCACAAACAACAACCGTCCGGTGACGAAAGTGGACGTCCAATTTACCGGAAAAGAGAACGTTTATATTACCACAGAGATGGTTAATAAATTGTTAATACAAAATCAAGAACAACTGTATATTTTACCGAAAGATAATTTAGATTTGAAGGAAATGGAGTTTTTACTCGAGTCTGATGATATGATAAAATCGGCTCAAGTGTATCTTACTGTAAACGGAGAAGTTAGAACAAAAATCGAACAAAAACGACCGATTGCAAGAGTGTATTCTAAAGCAACATTTTACATTGATGAAGATGGTTTGTGGATGCCGTTGTCCCCGCAACACAGTGCGCGTGTGCCTTTGGTAACGGGCGATGTGGAAAAAGAAGATTTAGAAGTCGTTTACACGATGGCGTTAAAAGTCTATTCGGATTCGTTTTTAAAAACCTACGTGACCGAGATTCATCAAGGAGAAAATAAAGAAATAAGTTTAAAAATGAGACTCTTAAATTTTGAGGTTTTAGTAGGAAGCCTTGAGAATTTAGATGAAAAAATGAAGAATTTAAAAGCATTTTATCAAAAAGCAAAAAAAGATAAGGTGTTAGATTTATATAAAAGCGTGAATTTGCAATTTGATAATCAAGTTGTTTGCACAAAAAAATAAGTGTATGGAAGCTCAAAACATTTCAGTAGGATTAGATATTGGTACCACAAAAATTGTGGCGATGATTGGTCGTAAAAATGAGTATGACAAATTAGAGATACTCGGCATTGGAAAGTCCAAAAGTCTGGGTGTGCATAGAGGCGTTGTGAATAATATTACGCAAACGATTCAGTCCATCCAACAAGCTGTCTTGGAATCAGAAACCAATTCTGGTCTTAAGATTGGAGAGGTCACTGTAGGGATTGCTGGACAGCACATTCGCAGTCTTCAGCACAGTGATTATATTACTCGTGAGAATTCTGAATTGGTCATCAATGAAGAAGATATTGACCGTCTTATCAATCAAGTTCACAAGTTGGTCATGCTTCCGGGTGAAGAAATTATTCACGTGTTACCACAAGATTATAAAGTGGATGGTCAGGCAGAAGTTAAAGAACCCATCGGGATGTATGGCGAACGTCTTGAAGCGAATTTCCACGTCGTAGTAGGGCAGGTATCTTCCATTCGAAACATTGGACGTTGTGTTCAAACGGCAGGTTTGAATTTAGACGGGATCACTTTAGAGCCTTTAGCATCCGCCAATGCAGTGCTCAGTCAAGAAGAAAAAGAAGCGGGCGTTGCCCTGATTGATATAGGAGGTGGAACGACCGATTTAGCCGTTTTTAAAGATGGTATTATCAGACATACAGCGGTGATTCCCTTTGGAGGAAATGTGATTACTGAAGACATTAAAGAGGGCTGCTCGATTATAGAAAAGCAAGCCGAATTATTAAAAATAAAATTTGGATCTGCCTGGCCAGGCGAAAACAAGGAAAATGAAATCGTATCGATTCCCGGTTTGAGAGGACGCGATCCAAAAGAAATTACGCTTAAAAACTTGTCTAAAATAATTCATGCCAGAGTGGTGGAAATTATCGAACAAGTCTATGTAGAAATTAAAAATTACGGACACGAAGAGCAAAAGAAAAAACTCATCGCGGGTATTGTGTTAACAGGTGGTGGAAGCCAACTGAAGCACTTGAAACAATTGGTAGAATACATCACAGGAATGGATACCAGAGTTGGCTATCCAAACGAGCATTTGGCAGGGGACAGCGATAGCGATATTACAAGTCCAATGTATGCCACGGCGGTCGGACTCGTGATGGACAGTTTGATGCGACAAGAAAAACGAATTATTGAAACTCCAGAAGTAGAAGTTGAGGACGAAGATGCGCCAATAGTTCCGACGCCCATTGAATCGCCTCGCGACAACCGCAGCTTTTTGGATAAATTAACCGAAAGAGTAAAGGACTTTTTGGACAACGCAGAATAAAAATTATAACCAGTAAAATTAAGTATATGAGCAGCAATAATAATTTTGGAATCACATTCGATCTCCCAAAAAACCAATCGAACATCATCAAGGTGATAGGCGTTGGAGGGGGCGGAAGCAATGCGATTAACCACATGTTTAAACAAGGAATTAAAGGGGTCGATTTTGTGATCTGTAATACCGATTCACAAGCATTGAACAACAGTGGTGTTCCCAACAAAATTCAACTCGGAGTGCATTTAACCGAAGGTTTAGGTGCAGGTGCCAACCCAGAAATTGGGGAGCAATCTGCAGTTGAAAGTCTGGATGATATTCGTACCATGTTATCGTCAAATACCAAGATGGTATTTATCACGGCTGGTATGGGTGGTGGAACTGGAACAGGTGCTGCGCCCATCATTGCTAAGATGGCTAAAGAGATGGACATCCTTACTGTGGGAATTGTCACCATGCCCTTTGAGTTTGAAGGTAAAATAAGAAATGCGCAAGCCCACCAAGGGATTGAGAAATTTCGAAAAACCGTGGACTCTTTAGTGATTATAAACAACAACAAGTTAAGAGATGTATATGGTAATTTAGGGTTTAAAGCTGGTTTCTCTAAAGCCGACGAAGTACTTTCCACGGCTGCTCGTGGCATTGCTGAAGTCATCACACACCACTACTTACAAAATATTGATTTACGAGATGCTAAAACAGTGTTGAGTAATAGCGGAACTGCCATTATGGGGTCTTCGACTTCTTCTGGTCAAAACAGAGCCCAAGAAGCAATTACATCTGCTTTGGACTCTCCACTGCTTAATGATAATAAAATTACAGGTGCTAAAAACGTATTGTTGCTCATCGTTTCTGGAACACAAGAAATTACCATTGATGAAATAGGAGAAATAAATGATCATATTCAAGCCGAGGCTGGTTACGGTGCCAATATCATCATGGGAGTGGGGGAAGATGAAGGGTTAGGAGAATCTATTTCTGTCACCATTATTGCCACAGGATTTGATGTCGATCAACAAAATGACATCACCAATACAGAGGTTAAAAAGGTAGTTCATGCGTTGGAAGACGAACAAACTATGCAGCATGATTTAATGCCCTTAGATCCTTTAAATACGCCATCAGCATCCGTTGAGGTTGTTAGTGAAGAGGCTGTGGTTTATAATTTGGAAGAAGTGGATACAGACGAGCTTGCGGACATTTCTAGTGAATCTGATTTAATTCCAACTTCAGAATCGATTAAAAATATTGAAGTTGTTTTTGAAGAAGTGAATGTAGAGACCGGTGAGATTGAAGAGGAGGACTTTATTATCAATGAAGTCACCAGCATGCCATCCGAAGATAGCTTTGAAGCCATTCAAGAAGAAGATCAAACGATGCTCACTTTCGATCTTCCAATTTCGAATAAACAATCCCTGTCAGAATCTGAAGAAGTGGAAGTATTTACTTTAGAAGATACGGCTGTAAATAATATTGAAGTCAATGACTATATAGAATTAATTCCTGTAACGGAGGCGAATGAAGAAGGGGAGACGCGTTATGTATTGGACGATCATATTGTTTTAGAACAAACCGATCAAAAATATGAAGGTGCAAAACCAACGGTAGAAGTGGAAGTTGATGAAGAAATGACTTTTACTAAAGTGACGGTCAAAGAACGCTCGGTCACATCGGAAACAGAAGAAACCTCAGATCCTTATGACAGTCCTATTTCAATCACACTCAGAGAGAGAGCGGATGAAAGGCGTCAAAAAATGAAGGCTTTTAATTATAAATTTAACACCTCTAAAATTGAGGAAATTGAAAAAGAGCCTGCTTATAAACGTCAGGGCGTCAATTTGAAAGATGTGGAACATTCATCAGATGAACAGTCTTCCAGAACCACCATAGGTCTTGATGACAATGATGAGGTACAGTTGCGATCTAATAATTCGTATTTACACGATAACGTCGATTAATACCAATCGATATTAAAATTTAAATCCTGAGAGATGAATTCATTTCTCAGGTTTTTTTATTTTTTAAGAATAAGAATCGTTGTTTTTGTTATATTCGCATTCTAATTAAATGTCCATCTTATGAGCTTACAAGATTCAGTTATGACCGCGCTTAAGGCCGCTATGAAATCCAAGGATACCGTAGCCCTTACGGCATTAAGATCCATTAAATCCGCTATTTTATTAGCCCGTACGAGTGGTGCTGATGCGGAGATGAATGAAGAAGACGAGTTTAAATTATTACAAAAATTAGTCAAACAACGTAAGGACAGTGCGGCGATATTTACAGAGCAAAATCGTTTAGATTTGGCAGAACCTGAATTGGCAGAAGTCGAAGTCATCAGTCAATTTTTACCGCAAATGTTAGACGAATCTGAAGTTGAAAAAGTAGTGGTAGATACCATTGCATCTTTAGGCGCTTCTGGAATGAAAGACATGGGACGTGTGATGGGTGTGGTGAGTAAAACCCTCGCAGGTAAAACCGATGGCAAAACAATATCAACTTTAGTGAAAGCTAAGTTGTCTTAAATACAATGGCCCAGTAGTTCAACTGGATAGAATATCAGATTTCGGCTCTGACGGTTGGGGGTTCGAATCCCTTCTGGGTCACGAATAAATAGTACAATAAGAAAAAACGCCAAGCTTGCTTGAGCGTTTTTTTGTTTGTACTATTTTCAAAGCGGAGCTTTGTGGGATCAGCGCAGCTACTCCTTTTTAATTCGCTAATTAGTTGAAACAAAGAAGTTCTAAAAAAGCTTGCTTGAGCGTTTTTTTGTTTGTACTATTTTCAAAGCGGAGCTTTGTGGGATCAGCGCAGCTACTCCTTTTTAATTCGCTAATTAGTTGAAACAAAGAAGTTCTAAAAAAGCTTGCTTGAGCGTTTTTTTGTTTGTACTATTTTCAAAGCGGAGCTTTGTGGGATCAGCGCAGCTAATCCCCTCTAGATCACACTTTATTCTTGGTGTTTTTTTTGAGCTTATATCATTCAATCCATATAAAAAGTCCGAACTATCGAATGCCTGAGTCAAAAAACCTTACTAGAATCAGTAATGTTTTTAGGACAAGTAAGCTCTTTCCGATCGATTTCATACTTTATAAACAATTCACTAAATTTGCATTAACCAATTTAACAATGCGTCATTTTATTTTAGCTTTTTTGCTGATTAGTCTATCGGGATTCAGTCAAACCATTTCCATACAAGTTGTTGGCCCAGCTGGAGCAGCTACTTTTGAAAGGGGCTTGTCAACATCCTTATGTGAAGGATCCTCAGGAAATCAACTAGTTAACCCCTCTTTTGAAGTGCCTTCAGTAACTAATATTGGAAATAATTTCCTAACATGGCCAATAAATGGTTGGAATGGAGTTGGATCAGCTCCAAATTTTGTAAAAGTTAATGGCGTTGCAGGTCAAGGTGGTCCAATAAGTGCACAAGAGGGCGTTCAATATTTAGATATTGTTGCTGGGTCAGCAGATTTTTATCAAGAATTTGACTTTCAGTGCAATACACAAGTATTCTTTTCTGGTTATTTTTCCGTTCGTGATGGGCTGACTTCTACAGGGAGAATTGATATATTACGCGTTAATAGCGATAATACCACCGATATTGTTGCTAGTTCAAACCAGTTAAATATGCCATCTACTGCTAATATATGGTATTTAGCTTCAGGGGATGCTGTATTACCGGCAGGTAACTATAGATTTAATATTAGTATGGGAAACCACTCTAATTTTGACAGTGCTTGTTTTTCTTTTGACAATCCAAATACTGATACGGGTTCGTACGGTCCATTATGCGAAAGTAGTAGTATTACACTTACAGGAACCCCAACTGATAGTTTTGGTAGTTGGACTGGTAGTGGTATAGTTGATAATGGTGACGGAACAGCAAGTTTTAATCCGTCAGGATTAGGTGGAACTGCTGTCACTGTTACTTATTCTCATTTCGATGCTTCAGGTTTCGGTTGTTCTCAAAGCACTAATATTGAGGTGAATCCAAATATAACACCAACGTTCACGCAAGTTCCAGCGATTTGTTCTGGAGACACTTTAAGTGATTTACTAACCACATCGAACAATGGGATTACTGGAACTTGGTCACCGTCTTTGGATACTACAGCCACCACCACTTATGCTTTCACTCCAGATGCAGGCCAATGTGCTACGGCGGTAAATATGACTATTACCGTGAATCCAAATGTAACACCAACGTTCACGCAAGTTCCAGCGATTTGTTTTGGAGACACTTTAAGTGATTTACTAACCACATCGAACAATGGGATTACTGGAACTTGGTCACCGTCTTTGGATACTACAGCCACCACCAGTTATGCTTTCACTCCAGATGCAGGCCAATGTGCTGCGACTGTAAATATGACAATTGCCGTGAATCCAAATGTAACGCCAACGTTCACGCAAGTTCCAGCGATTTGTTCCGGAGACGCTTTAAGTGAACTGCTAACCACATCGAATAATGGCATTACTGGAACTTGGTCACCGTCTTTGGATACTACAGCCACCACCACTTATGCTTTCACTCCAGATGCAGGCCAATGTGCTGCGACTGTAAATATGACAATTGCCGTGAATCCAAATGTAATACCAACGTTCACGCAAGTAGCTGCTATTTTTAATGGGGAAACCTTAGGAGCATTGCCGACTACATCGAACAACGGAGTAACAGGAATCTGGTCTCCAGCAATCAACAATACGGAAACAACTACCTATACTTTTACACCAGATGATTCAGAGGCCTGTGCAATCAATCAAACCATGACGATCTCGGTGAATACGATTCCGTTTAGCGTTGCTGTAAATAGTGAAATTATATGCTCTAGTGGAATAGCGACACTAGTTGCAACACCATCACCTGCGGGTTTCTATTCTTATACTTGGATTGTTCCAGAAGGTGTAAGTAATCCTGGTAATGTTCAGAGTTTTTCTACATCTATTGAAGGGGATTATAGCGTATCTATCAGTAAGGATAATTACTTGTGTAATACGGATTTTGAAGAGAATCAATTAGGTATACTTGGAAGTTATAGTATTGTACATCAAGACACTGTTCCTTGTTGGGAAACTACCGCCAGTGATTCTCAAATTGAAGTTTGGGGTGATGAAATGAATGGAATTGCCGCCTATTCAGGAAATCAATTTATAGAATTAAATGCCAATATGCAATCTACATTATTTCAAAATTTTGAAATAATTCCAGGTTCTTCAGTAATACTTTCTTTTGCTCATAGAGGAAGAAATTCTAGCGCAGACGACATAATGGAGGTTGAAATTGGTCCCATTGGTGGTCCTTACACAAACTTAGGTGCGTTTTCAGATGGTATAGATTCTTGGGGGTATTACAGCTTAGAGTATGTTTTACCTGATGATTTAGGAATAAACTATACCATTCGTTTTAAGTCTATCCAACCAGCAGGGTCATTAGGTAATTTTTTAGATGACATAAGTGTCGTTTTTCCTTCCGATGTTTCAAGTGAAATAGCTACGGGTAATGTGAGTATAATTACTGAAATCACACCAACCTTCACTCAAATTCCAGAGATTTGTTCTGGAGACGCTTTAAGTGCATTGCTAACCACATCGAATAATGGGATTACTGGAGCTTGGTCTCCATCTTTGGATACTACGACCACCACTACGTATAGTTTTACTCCAGATGCTGACCAATGTGCTACGGTCGTAAATATGACAATTGCGGTGAATCCAAATATAACACCAACCTTCACTCAAATTCTAGAGATTTGTGATGGCGACGCTTTAAGTGAACTGCTAACCACATCGAATAATGGAATTACTGGAACTTGGTCTCCGGCTACGACCACCAATACGTATACTTTTACTCCGGATGTAGGCCAATGTGCTACGGTCGTAAATATGACAATTGCGGTGAATCCAAATGTAACACCAACCTTCACTCAAATTCCAGAGATTTGTTCCGGAGGCGCTTTAAGTGAACTGCTAACCACATCGAATAATGGGATTACTGGAACTTGGTCTCCGTCTTTGGATACTACAGCCACCACCACTTATGCTTTCACTCCAGATGCAGGCCAATGTGCTACGGCGGTAAATATGACTATTACCGTGAATACAAATGTAACACCAACGTTCACGCAAGTTCCAGCGATTTGTTTTGGAGACACTTTAAGTGATTTACTAACCACATCGAACAATGGGATTACTGGAACTTGGTCACCGTCTTTGGATACTACGACCACCACTACGTATAGTTTTACTCCAGATGCAGACCAATGTGCTACGGTCGTAAATATGACAATTGCGGTGAATCCAAATATAACACCAACGTTCACGCAAGTTCCAGCGATTTGTTCCGGAGACGCTTTAAGTGAACTGCTAACCACATCGAACAATGGGATTACTGGAACTTGGTCACCGTCTTTGGATACTACAGCCACCACCACTTATGCTTTCACTCCGGATGTAGGCCAATGTGCTACGGTCGTAAATATGACAATTGCGGTGAATCCAAATGTAACACCAACCTTCACTCAAATTCCAGAGATTTGTTCCGGAGGCGCTTTAAGTGAACTGCTAACCACATCGAATAATGGCATTACTGGAACTTGGTCACCGTCTTTGGATACTACAGCCACCACCACTTATGCTTTCACTCCAGATGCAGGCCAATGTGCTGCGACTGTAAATATGACAATTGCCGTGAATCCAAATGTAACACCAACCTTCACTCAAATTCCAGAGATTTGTTTTGGCGACGCTTTAGCGGTACTGCCAACCACCTCTAACAATGGTATTACAGGGACTTGGACACCAGCGCTTGACACTACAACAACGACGACTTATACGTTTACACCTACTGCAAGACTCTGTGCCAATCCAGCAACGCTCATCATTGTAGTGAACCCAATAGTGGATCCTGTTTTCGATGCAGTTGACGCTATTTGTGTCGGCGACGCTTTAGCGGTACTGCCAACCACCTCTAACGATGGTATTACAGGGGCTTGGACACCAGCGCTTGACACTACAACAACGACCACTTATACGTTTACACCTGATTTAGGGGAATGCGCCAATCCAGCAACGCTCACTATTGTAGTGAACCCAATAGTGGATCCTGTTTTCGATGCAGTTGACGCTATTTGTGACGGCGACTTTTTAGCAGCTCTACCAACCACTTCTAACAATGGAGTTTCAGGAACTTGGAGTCCGGCGCTTGACACTACAACAACGACCACTTATACGTTTACGCCTGATTTAGGGGAATGCGCCAATCCAGCAACGCTCACTATTGTAGTGAACCCAATAGTGGATCCTGTTTTCGATGCAGTTGACGCTATTTGTGATGGCGACTTTTTAGCAGCTCTACCAACCACTTCTAACAATGGAGTATCAGGGACTTGGACACCAGCGCTTGACACTACAACAACGACCACTTATACGTTTACACCTACTGCAAGACTCTGTGCCAATCCAGCAACGCTCATCATTGTAGTGAACCCAATAGTGGATCCTGTTTTCGATGCAGTTAACGCTATTTGTGTCGGCGACGCTTTAGCGGTACTGCCAACCACTTCTAACGGTGGTATTACAGGGACTTGGACACCAGCCCTTGACAATACAACAACGACGACTTATACGTTTACACCTGATTTAGGGGAATGCGCCAATCCAGCAACGCTCATCATTGTAGTGAACCCAATAGTGGATACTGTTTTCGGTGCTGTTGACGCTATTTGTGATGGCGACTTTTTAGCAGCTCTACCAACCACTTCTAACAATGGAGTATCAGGAACTTGGAGTCCGGCGCTTGACAATACAATAACGACGACTTATACGTTTACACCTGATTTAGGGGAATGCGCCAATCCAGCCACGCTCATCATTGTAGTGAACCCATTAGTGAATCCTGTTTTTGATGCAGTTGACGCTATTTGTGATGGCGACGCTTTAGCGGTACTGCCAACCACTTCTAACAATGGAGTATCGGGAACTTGGAGTCCAGTGCTTGACACAACAACAACGACCACTTATACGTTTACCCCTACTGCAAGACTCTGTGCCAATCCAGCAACGCTCACTATTGTAGTGAACCCAAAAGTGAATCCACTATTTACAGCTGTTGATGCTATTTGTGATGGCGACGCTTTAGCGGTACTGCCAACCACCTCTAACGATGGTATTACAGGGGCTTGGACACCAGCGCTTGACAATACAACAACGACGACTTATACGTTTACACCCAATGCAGACGAATGTGCAGACCCAACCATAATGACGGTGGTGGTCATCCCTGTGAATGTTTTAACGATTAGTGCTATTAACTTATCAGAAGAATTTGATACAAATCAAGTTATTTCAGTCACAGTATCTGGCGGAAGCGGTTCTTATGAATATAAGCTCGATAACGGACTTTGGCAGTTCAGCTCTGTTTTCGAATATGTGACTGGATGTGGTGAGCATACAGTGGTGGTAAGGGACGCTATAGATACGTGTAACACAGAGCCAGAAACAACGGTTTCGATTATGGAATATCCAAAATTCTTTACACCAAATGGCGATGGCTTTAATGATACTTGGAACATCAAATGTTTAAAGGATAATCTTTTAGCTAGGATCCGTATTTACGATCGTTATGGTAAATTATTATTGGATTTTAGGCCGAGTCAAAATGCATGGAATGGAACATTTAATGGACAGCGATTACCGGGAACTGATTATTGGTTCGTTGCAAACTATCTAAACAGTAACGGCTTAGAAGCTCAGCTTAAATCTCATTTCTCGCTACGTTATTAAATTCAGCTTAAAAGATAATTTATTATTTTATTTAAAAAACTTGTGTTTGTAGCAATCTTAGCTTTAGTAACACAGACTATTAATTCTCAGGAAGAATTGCCAATGTACTCGGACTAATTAACCGATAACTACTATGTTTTACACCCCTCTCTATGGCTGGTGTTTCTAATTGTAATAAATTAAGAACAACAGGGCGTCAACAATGGTTTGGAGATGAAGATGCTCCTAGTTTACAAACGGTTAGTATTAATGGTTGAATAGGAGAAACATCATATGGAATTGAACCAAAAATCACATGCACTCTTGGATATAAGCTTGGAGATTTGAGTTGTTATAGCCCAGACCAAAATGGAATGCTAAATTTTGAAGTTTTTGTTTTTATTTTATAGTCTCATTGGATTGGAAATAGATAAGCAAAAAAAAAGCTCCTAAATACAGGAGCTTTTCTAATTTTTAATTCAAATAATTAATTCACTATTATTTTCTTCGTGACTTTTTGTGAACCATCAGAAATTTGAAGTAAATAGACACCCGATTGTGCGTTATTTAAGTTAATGACTTCTTCAAATCGATTGACGCTGTTGTATGTGTTTGTATACATCAGTCTTCCTCTAATGTCATAAACCTGTACAGATATGTTTTGTCCAGACTTTGGATCAAACCCAACAGTGAATGAGCCATTATTCGGGTTTGGAAAAACACGTAAATCACTCAGTTTATTTTCTTCTATTGATAAAGGTGAAGATGAACAAATTTCTAAAGTATAATCGTTTAAGATTCCGGGATCTCCACTGTAATAGTCTAAAACAGCAATGTACCAGACTCCAGCAGTGTCTTTCCCATTAAAATTAGATAAAGAATTTAAATTTGACTTATAAGTGCCAATTGTAGGATTTGCACATGCTATTGCTGTTGATGCCTCATCATCAAAAGTAATATCTAAATCTATTTCGCTTCCACAATTTCTATTGTACACAACTGCCTGTGTTCCATCTGGATGTTGTACAACTATAACAAGATCGTCTAAGTAATCGTGTGAAATGTCAATATTAAAGTTTACATCTGAAATTGTAGCAACTTCAGTAACATTTACACCCACAACAAGAGGTTCGCCAGGAGCATTAGCAGCTATGCCATCTGGTATGGCTAAGTTTAAAGAGGTCTCAGAAGCGTAGGTATTACAGCTTTCTTGTAGGCCAATAGTGATGTTTTGCGTGTTGATGTTAAAGAAAATATTATCAGATGCTGCTACCATTATGCGGCAGCTATCTGAAGCCACATTTGGAACAGTAATGTTATGACTTCCATCGTTTGGGACATTAGCCGCCAAAACGGTATCGTAGTTGAGTCCGTCTGTAGATAATAAAATATCCACATTGGCTTCATTTACTCCATTTGCTGTAGTGCCAGCTACACTCCATGTGATTGTTTCTGTTGCACCAGCGACCAAAGATTGACCATTGACATTTTGAGAGGTCACCACAAATGGGCCAGCAGCTGAGACTACCGTAGCGGTCATCTGGGCTGTTGCTGTCTGCCCTCCACTGATGTCATTATCTCTGACGGTGAGTTTAAAATTTAGGTCACGATTTACAGAAGCCAATTTTTCCCACTCAGTAGATACGCCTCCATTTGCAAGGATGTCTGACATTCTTGGAATGTATCTGCTTGTGTCGTTTGTCCCTTCATATGAGCGAACCAGTGGTCCAGAGGTGTTTGATTCTACAGGCAAACCAGAAGGACCTAAGTCGTATTGTTCCCAAGTGTAGGTGTGTGTTGTAATTCCGTCCGTATCCGTCGAAGTACCCGTTAATTTGTAAGGAGTAGAGGCAGGAATGTTGTAATCGTTACCAGCATTAGACGTTGGTGCAGCATTTCCTGTAGCCGTTTGTGTCGCACAGTTGCTATTTCCAGTAGAGATATTATCCCACATCATTTGCAAACTTTTTTGATGAAAATAAGCATCGCTATTGGATTGAATATTTTGCGGTGCGCAAATCCCAGCATAAGCCATAATTGTTGATCCACTTCCTGGTTCATAAGCATTAGAAGCTGTTCTGTTTCCTGCACAGTTACCAGAATTTCCATTGAATGTGTGCGGCGCACCAAATTGATGTCCAATTTCATGAGCGACATAATCCACATCATAAGGATCTCCAACAGGGTTCGGAGATCCAGTAATTCCTCTTGCTTTGGATCCAGTACAAGGAGAGTTCAGAGAGGCCAGACCACCACCACCTGTAGAAAAGGTGTGGCCAATGTCATAGTTAGCAGAACCTATGTTAGCATCAATTACGGTTTGACTTTCACTTATTAATGCACCAGCACTGCTATTTGAAAAATTATCTGAATCAATGAAAATAACACTTTCGTTATTGGCAACAATGGTCATGGTGACTGATAAATCTCTTTCGTAAATAAAATTATTTCTGTTAATGGTAACTACCATAGCCGCCAGTACGGCCGCTTTTTTGTTAGCTTCAGTGTCTGATGCCAATAATCCGGCAGCAGTCCATTGAAATTGAGCGTATTCAACAGTACAGGCCAATGCCAATCTAAAATCACGCATCATCCCATCATTCGCATTGAAGTAACTCATATTAGCTGCATTTCGCTGTTGTGTATTTGTTGCTGTATCATCATCAAATTCACAAATCCATGGTTCATCCAAAACAGGTAAATCTTTTTTAGAATAAACAATATATGCCTCTGAATCTTTGGTGTATGGGTCAATAAACTCCGTGCCAGAACCCGCTTTGAAAGACATACTATGAAGCCCTTGTGCTGTGATACTGAACCGAATGGTATTCGAAGGGTTTGAAATACTTTTTCCGACATAAGTTTTTATGTTGGGGTATTTATCTTGTAGCGGCTTCTCTAAAACAGAAGCTTCCATAACACTAAAAGTTTCGAAAGAATCATTTGCAGTTGGAAAGTCCACAAGCTTTTCGGAGGTATTTTCCGTGCTATTTCTTTGTGGAGCATCTGTTAAATGGTTCTTTAATGCATCAATATTTAAATTGAAATACTGTGCTTTTTCAGGATTGGTTTTTCGGAGTTTAAGTTCCTTTTTAGAAGTGTTTTCTTTTGAAGTCTGAATCCAAAATGAACGATCTTTTTGCGCAAATGAATTTAATGAAAAGATAAAAAATAAAAGGATCGACAAACGAGTTGTGTAATTTGTTTTCATAAAAGTTAATTAATTGGTTCTTACAAAAATATCACTATATTTCCAGATTACAATTATAGTTTATGCTTAAAATGCTTTATTCACATAAAAAGTTGATGTTTGTTCTTTTATTATTAGTTGGTTGTAAATCAACAAATAAGCCCACTGACACATCAAACTCCTCGGTTCAATTTTTTAATAATTGTCCAGAAAACGGGGACTGTTCTTTAGAAATTTTAGACAATAAAAGTGCAAAAATTGAACACGATAAATTCAATAATTCATATATCACTTTGGAAGAAAGCAAATCAAGCTTATTAATGTTTAAGTATGAGCGCGACGAAATTCAAGGAACTGCAGATAGTGGTTATTATGAGGTGATTTATTTAAACATAGGTGAACTGGATCAAAACATGGTTTTAAAAGATGAATCTCTAGCAGAGGTGGATGCTATATTTGGTCGAATATGTTTCTGTTCAAGAGAAAGCACGGGCTATTTCCCAATTAGAAAAGGCGTTTTAAAGTTAAAAAAAATTAAAAAAAATCGTTTTAAAGTTGATTTTTATTTCACAGTTGAAGACGTCCCACAGTTTGTGAAATCAATAAGCGAAACGTTTGGTATCATTAATTAAGTTTTGAATATTCGAAGTTTTGGTCACAATTTACTCCCAAGATAATTAGTAATAATGTAACACTATTTCAGGACGTCACAATTTTCAAAGCGGAGTTTTGTGGGATCCCAACCTAATCCTACCATGCTGGATGTTCCTGTGCAGAACTTGTTTCAGTATTTCAGTGTCAACTTGACAAGAAAAAGACTTTTCAGATCGTCTCTTTTTTTTGCTCTACTCACAGGTTGCGATATGATTCATAAATAGTTCACTATATTTGTAGCATTAACCAATTTAACATATGCGCTATTTTATTTTAGCTTTTTTGCTGATCAGTCTATCGGCGTTCAATGAGAACACTTCCAAAGTTGTTTTAGCAAACCCCCATACGTATAGTTTTAATACCACTGATAGCCCTGCCGATGGTGGTTATTCTGTTACTGCAGCGAATACGGATCTAATTTCTGATTCAGAACTTGAAAATACTATTGATAGGTATGACAATCATAATGACTTTATTTCTACTTGGGAACTTACAAGTTCTGATTTAACATTTGAACTGCCTTTAAAAGATTACGACGATATTACTATTGATTGGGGAGATGGTACATCTACAACCCATACGGATGGTACCATGCAAAGCCATACTTACTCAGCCGCAGGTACTAAAACCATAACAGTTATGGTAAATGATCCTTTAACAAAAGATATTGGAGAAATGTATCTAAATGCTCATGCTTCTAGTACTTTAATTAGAACTATAGCAAACTGGGGAGAAGGAAAATGGGAGTCTTTTCATTACGCTTTTAAGGGAGCTACTCATTTAACTATTCCAGCGACTGATGAGCCAGATCTTTCTTTAGTAACTTCAATGTCTCATGCTTTTAATGAATGTCCAAGTTTAGTGGGCTTAACTTTAAACGATTGGAACACATCTGTAGTGACTTCTTTAGATGCTACGTTTCATGATGCTTCTCTTTTTAATGGAGACATATCTTCTTGGAATACAAGTAATGTGACTACTATGAGAAATATGTTCAAAAACACTGTTTTTAATCGAAACATTAATACTAGTGGTTCTTCTTGGAATACCGGTGCTGTGACTACCATGTCTGGGATGTTTATGAGCGCAGGAACATTCAATCAAGAAATTGGAGGTTGGGATACATCTAAAGTAACAAATATGTATTATATGTTTGGTTATAGTTCTGATTTTAATGGAGACATATCTTCGTGGAATACCACAACAGTGACTAATATGGAGGCTATGTTTTTTGATGCTGATGATTTTAATCAAGATTTAACTGGATGGTGTGTTTCTAATATTTCTTCAGAACCCAATTATTTTAGCAACTCGTCAGGTTTATTGAATACGAACAAGCCTGCATGGGGAACTTGTTCATATTTTATTTCTACTTGGGAACTTACAAGTTCTGATTTAACATTTGAATTGCCTTTAAAAGAGTACGCTAATATTACTATTGACTGGGGAGATGATAATACTGACTCCAATGTGACAGGAGGTGGTTTCCCAACACACACCTATGCCTCTGATGGAATCAAAACAATTACCGTACAGGTAAATGATTCGGCAAAAGACATTGGAAAAATATACATGAATGGTAATCATGCTTCTAGAACTCTTATTAGAACCATCACAAACTGGGGAGAGGGAAAATGGGAAACTTTTAATAGTGCTTTTAAGGGAGCTACGAATTTAACTATTCCGGCAACTGATGAGCCAGATCTTTCATTAACAACTAATATGAGCTCGGCATTTCGAGATTGTACAAGTTTAGTGGGAACTACTTTAAACGATTGGAATACTTCTACTGTTACTAATATGGAAGGTACGTTTATGGGTGCTTCTGCTTTTAACGGAACTATAGGTTCTTGGAATACTGCTGCTGTTACCAATATGAGAGAAATGTTTAGAAGTGCTACTGCTTTTAATGGAAATATAACGGGGTGGAATACTGTTGCAGTGACTTTTATGCCTGAAATGTTTCGTGAGGCTTCTGCTTTTAATCAAGATATCAACACTAGTGGAAATAGTTGGAATGTGAGTAATGTGACTGATATGAATGGTTTATTTAGAAGTGCTTCTGCTTTTAATGGAAATATATCTTCTTGGGATACATCTGCAGTTACCAAGATGACTTATATGTTTTTAAGTGCTACTGTTTTTAATCAAGATATAACCTTATGGAATACCGCTAATGTAACTAATATGACAAGTCTGTTTCATGATGCCTCTTCTTTTAATCAAGCAATTAATACAAGTGGAGACTCATGGAACACCGCTGCTGTTACCAATATGAGAGAAATGTTTAGTGGTGCTACTTCTTTTAACGGAACTATATCCTCTTGGAATACTGGCGCAGTGAATAATATGTACGGTATGTTTAATAATGCCCGAGTTTTTGATCAAGATATAACCTCATGGAATACCACTGCAGTTACCAATATGGGTTATATGTTTTGGCAAGCTCAAGCTTTTAATCAAGCAATTAATACTAGTGGTTCTTCTTGGAATACCGCTGCAGTAACTAATATGGCTGCTATGTTTGAAGGTTCAACTGCTTTTAATCAAAATATAGGTTCATGGAATACTGCTGCAGTGACTAATATGGTAAGTATGTTTAGGGCAGCTTATGCTTTTAATCAAAATATAGGTTCATGGAATACTGCTGCAGTGACTAATATGCAAGATATGTTTCAGCTGGCGAGTGCTTTTAATCAAAATATAGGTTCATGGAACACCGCTGTAGTGGCTAATATGCGAGGCATGTTTCATGCTGCTTCTGCTTTTAATCAACCGCTTGCCCACAATGGGAATTCTTGGAATCTAGCGAATGTGATTAATATGATAGATATGTTTTCCAATGCGGGATTATCTACAGAAAATTATGATGTTTTCCTTTACAGTCAAGCCAACAACAGTGCTATTAATTCAGATATTACGATTACTGTTTCTAGTAGATACATTGATGCTACCTCAAAAACGTATCTCACAGAAACAAAAAACTGGAATATTACAGATCTTGGTCAAGTGCCCACTATTGAAATAGCAAGTAATATTAGTGGAGTCGCTGATGGATTTTCCACAAACGATGCTACTATAACTTTAACTTTTACTGCGGGATTATCAACTTCTAATTTTGAGGAAAGCGATATTACTGTGACTAATGGCACTTTAAGCTCCTTTGTTGGAAGTGGAACAACTTACACAGTTATATTCACACCAACTGAACAGGGCGTTTGTACTATAAATGTTGCCGCAGGCACTTTTAGCGACAGTTCTAATAACAACAATAATATTGCTGCGAGTCAATTTAACTGGACGTTTGACAGTGTAGCTCCCACGGTAACTAATGTAACCTCTACCAAGACAGATGGTTCTTACACAATTGATGAGGTCATTCCAGTAGCCGTTACTTTTAGTGAAGTAGTCAACGTAATAGAAACTCCAACATTAACTTTAGAGACCGGAAGCAATGATGTGGTGGTCAACTATAGCTCTGGAACAGGTAGTAACACCTTAATTTTTAATTATACAGTAGCAGTTGGTCACAACTCTATTGATTTAGATTATGTAGATACGAGCGCACTTGCATTAAACTCAGGCACTATTAAAGATGCAGCTACAAATAATGCGACTTTAACCTTAGTGAGTCCTGGGAACGCCAATTCTCTTGGCGCAAACAAAGCGCTGGTTATAGATACAGCAGCTCCAACAATCAATTTGGTAGGAAATCCTACAGTGACGATAGAAGTAGGAGCAACATATACGGATCAAGGCGCTACAGCGACCGACAACTACGACCCCGCACTCACAGTTGTTGTAGGAGGTGATACAGTAGATACGTCTATAGTAGGGACTTACACAGTCACTTACAATGTATCAGATTCTAATAGCAATGCCGCCGTACAAGTTACAAGAATTGTCAGTGTTGTGGACACCACTGTTCCATTGATTACTTTAACAGGAGAACCTACAGTGACGACAGAAGTAGGAGCAACATATACGGATCAAGGCGCTACAGCGACCGACAACTACGACCCCGCACTCACAGTTGTTGTAGGAGGAGATACAGTAGATACGTCTATAGTAGGGACTTACACAGTCACTTATAATGTATCAGATTCTAATAGCAATGCCGCCGTACAAGTTACAAGAATTGTCAGTGTTGTGGACACCACTGTTCCAGTGATTACCTTAACAGGGGAGCCTACAGTGACGATAGAAGTAGGAGCAACATATACGGAGCAAGGCGCTACAGCGACCGACAACTACGACTCCGCACTCACGGTTGTTGTAGGAGGAGATGCAGTAAATACAGCTATAGTAGACACTTACACAGTCACTTACAATGTATCAGATTCTAATGGCAATGCCGCCGTACAAGTTACAATAACCGTGAGTGTTGTGGATACCACTGTTCCAGTGATTACTTTAACAGGGGAACCTACAGTGACGATAGAAGTAGGAGCAACATATACGGAGCAAGGCGCTACAGCGACCGACAACTACGACCCCGCACTCACGGTTGTTGTAGGAGGAGATACGGTAGATACTACAACTTTAGGCACATATACAGTCACTTATAATGTTAGCGATGCCTCTGGCAATGCAGCAGTTGAAGTAACACGTACGGTAACTGTCACAGAAGTTTTAGGATTAGATTCTACAGAAATTAACAGTGTGAGTATATATCCAAACCCAACAACTTCTAAGTGGACTGTTGAGTCTTCAAGGGTCATTAATACGCTCACACTTTTTAACTTATTAGGTCAAAAAGTATTAGAGCAAACGGTCAATGATAAGAAAGTAAACATTGACGCCAGCAACTTGAAAACAGGCGTTTATATGCTAAAAGTGAATAAAACGACACTAAAAAGAGTGATTAAAAGATAAGGATAAAAAAAAACTTGTTTAATTATTCTTGTAACGTCCTAAAATAAAGCGCAATTAATTGGGTTTTGTTTGTGCTATTTTCAAAGCGGCGCTTTTTGGGGTCCTGCAATAATCCTTCCTGGGTCACAAAGAGGTTGTCTAAAAACTGGAAAATCTTTTATTTTTAATTAATTTCAGGTTGACAAAGCAAAGTTTTTTATCTTTTTAATATGGTTTTTCAGACTATTTTTCACCCCTAAATAGTTTGATGACTTCGGATTTATGGTTCCAAACATCTGCTCTGAAACGTTTGTTTTTCACAAATAACTTCACACCTTCTAGACAGGTGATGAGCCCAATATTGACCTTCACAAGTCCTGTATAAATCCGTCGTACAATCCCGTTTTTGTTTAGGTGTTTATAAAAGTTTTTAACCACAGAACTATTTATGTTTTTGGAACCTTCTGCGAGTGGTTCAAAATAGGAATCTCTCAAAGTATAAAAAACACGATGGTATTTTGAAGTCGTGTGATTGTCTTTAGATGGGTTTATTTGCTGCTCTAAAACCAAACTGTCATAGCAAGATTTGAAATTTGTTGATTTTAACAAATAGCCAAAATCGTTGACCATATCGTTTAAAATAAGGATGTCTAAATTTGCATCAGCATTAGGAACATAAATCTGGTTGATGATAATTCTATCGTTCAGAATTTCTTCTGAGTTTAAGACTTTTGGGATGTTTTTTCTTAATAATTTAGAGTGAATTTCTACTGCTCCCAACATATCAGGATGCACCAGTCTTGGGAGGTGTCTGTGTCTTTTGTGTTTTCCAAATAGAGTCGGCTTCGCAGAAACATATTCTAGGTTTAAAAGCAATTGTTCGGCTTTGTATAGATTGGTGGGCTCAACCAACAAATCAATATCTCCGATCAAGCGTTCGCCAAAATCCTTAAAATATCCAGATGCCAATAGCGCACAGCCTTTTGTAAACACATGGTTAATTCCATGTGCATTAAAAAGCGCACTCAGTTCCTTGACCTGATTGAGTAAGGTTTGATTTCTATTTCGATTTATTTTTGTAATTCCACTCAAATAAGCATTCAAATCTTCAGAGACCAGATCAAGAAGTCCTTTTTGTTCCAAGCGACAATAGGCAGTTGTCATCACACCCAGTTGGCTACTTGCTTTTACAAACCACTCCCAATCCATGTTTTTGTGACCTAACTGCGTTCTTAACTCAGATTCATTCGGCTCAAAACTTAGGATGTTCGCGATACTCGCTTTGGATTTTTTCATCCTTGCGAATTAAAAAGTTTTGAAAACACTTCTAAGGCTTCAGGAGTGTCGGAGTAAGTCAATTCATAAAAGGACAAGCCCTCAATCCAGTCCATAAATTCTTTAGCATCGACTTCTTTGGGCGAGATCCATGAATCCGGCACAAAAATTTCCATGGCTTCAGAAAATGGAATTTCTTTAAGCTCCGTTTTTGATTCAGGCTTATAGTGAATACTCACCATTTTTTGACAGGGATAACTTTGTTGAGGTTTTGTGTTTTTATTTTGAAAGGGTACTACAAATTTTACCGAACCTTTTTCTTCACCTTTAAAAATAAGCGGCAATTCGTCAAAACCGGGGATCATTTTTGAAAGCGATTCAAAGGCGCCAGATTTGATAGAAATAGCAGCTGGGTATGTATAAACCTGTTTGTTTTTGGCTAAAATAGGCGAAAAGTCATCTGCCACTAAATTCATCCCTGCGGCCATCGCATGGGCTGTAAAGGTGCTTTTTCCCCTTCCAGATTTTCCAATCACTAAAATGGCTTCTTTGTCATTGGTAACCGTAGAGGCGTGGATGGTTCCTAACCAGTCATCTTCAGTTTTTCCATGAAGGACGCATAACAATTGCATGCAAAAATTACCTTGAAGGACATGATAATTCTTCGCCTCATAGGAATCAATTAAAACCGTGTTTTTATAAAAATACAATGTGTTGTTTGCATAGAAAATATCAAAAATAGTTTGAGGAACGTTGTTAGATTTTTCTGAAACTAAATGTGCTATTTGAGGGTGTAAAATTTCTTTAACACGCTTGTGGCTATAGTTTACTTGTAGGGCTGCGCCATTCACAATATAAGTTTCAGAATAGGCTCTAAAAGAGGCGTCAAAAGGAAGGTCTTTGCTTGTGTTTTTATTCTCAAAAGTATTGGTTGAAAAAAGTTGATTAATTTCATCATAAAAAATCTCAGACTGAGAATCGGTCACCCCAATGGTTTTAGAAGCAGCGCTGATGAAACTGGATTTTTCAGTATTTGTAACAAACAAATTTATAAGTTCGTTAATGTGCTCATCTACAATAACATAACTGTTAGAGGAACTGAACCACAGTAACTGTTGTTCTTTCATTTGTTTGCTAAGAGATGGGGCTTTTAACATGTGTTGTAATTTAGTGCAAAGATATATTTTTTTAATTTAGGAATTCATTATCACGAAATTTTCACTTTAGAATTATTTTTTTTAAGAAGGTAATTTCATTTTTTTTGATATTTCAAGTAAAAAATTTGTGTGATTTTAAAATAAGTTTTATAAATTGCACAACAATTCAACACTAAGTGTTTTTAACCAATGACACTTTTTGAGATATTAATTATGTGAAGCTTAAAGCAACTGAATGCTTTTTTCTTTATGATTAATATATGCTCGAAAATAAAAACAATTGGTTCGTTTTGGTGACAAAGCCAAGAAACGAAAAAAAAGTAGAATCCAGATTAAATGAGATCGGAATTGAAGCATACTGCCCTGTACGGACAGAGTTGCGTCAGTGGAGTGACCGTAAAAAGAAAATTAAAACCCCTCTTTTGCCATCCATGTTGCTTGTTAAAATTTCTAATAATTTAAGAGATATTGTGTTTGACATCCCTCACGTCCGACGGTATTTGTTCTGGAAAGGACAACCCGCAATAGTGAGAGAAGATGAAGTAGCCGTTTTGCGAAAAGTAGCCGATCAAGAATTTTCATCCGTCACGCTTCAAAAATTTGCCCCAGGCACTAAAATAGATTTAAAACCCTTTGGTATTTCGGAATCTACAGGGACTGTAAAGTACACTTCAGGGAACCAATGCTGTGTGGTTATAGACTCATTAGGCTATATGCTTAAATTCCAATTATCATAATTTTTAACCTGATAATATCAAAATATTAATATTTTATTTTGAAATAAAAAAATAATCAAGTAAATTTATTGCTTGAAATTAATAACTGAGACCCCATCTCTATTTAGTATCTATTTTGTTACAAATTCTATGGGAGTCACAGCGGCGAAGCCGTGCTAATCAATGACAATCTGGTCATTTCACCCCACTATTAGTCCCTTTTTTCAAACGTGTTAAAATCACTTATTACATCTCGTACCAGACTTCGCATGTTGGTGAAGTTTTTTATAAATGCAGCGAACAGCGGTTATTTAAATGGGCTTGCTGTTGAGTTTGGTGAATCGACAAATGCCATCCGTAGGGAATTAAATAATTTGTCCGATGCGGGCTATTTGATTCAATGGAAAAATAAAACAAAATCTTTTATTCTGCGAATACCGACCACACGCTTTTTAAAGTCCTTCAAAAAGTCATTCATAAGCACCTCGGCCTTGAACAAATTGTTGAATCAGTTCTAACCCAAATGGGCGATGTCAGTAAAATTATTTTGATTGGCGATTATGCCTTGGGTCACGATACGGGAACCATTGAAATAATTCTAATTGGAGATAAAATTGACACTGTTTATTTAAAAAAATTGCAACGAAAATTAAAAGACATTATAGAACGAACCGTATTGTTTTATATAAATTCTCCAGTTCAGGGCGATGGAATCGAGTTATACGACAAAAATAATTCTGAATCGTCCCCAAACCATTAGAATTCTAAATCACCCACAATTTAACCTATGAATTCCCCTAAAAAAATAGCAGTCATTGGACTGGGCTATGTCGGCCTCCCACTTGCTATCGAATTTGCTAAAAAGTATCCAACCGTTGGTTTTGATATTACCATGAGGCGCATCAAAGAATTAAAAAACGCGATTGATACTACTTTAGAGGTTGATGCTGAGGTATTGTCTTCGGTTTTAGTGCCAAATTTAATGGCTTTGCAAAAGCGTTCATTTGGGTTTTTACCCTCTTTGGATCGCATGGATATTTCGGATGCGAATGTTTATATTATTACAGTTCCAACGCCAACCGACAAAAATAACCGCCCCGTTTTAACGCCTTTACTAAAGGCATCTGAAACAGTGGGTAATGTGCTTAAAAAAGGCGATATAGTGATTTATGAAAGCACCGTCTATCCGGGTGTTACTGAAGATGAATGTGTACCTGTCTTAGAAAAAACAAGTGGTTTGAAATTTAATTCAGACTTTTTTGTAGGCTATTCCCCAGAACGAATCAACCCTGGGGATAAAAAGAGAACTGTTACCAAAATTTTAAAAGTAACTTCAGGTTCAACGCCAGAATCTGCAATAGTGATTGATGAGTTATACCAATCAATTATAACCGCAGGAACGCACATGGCACCCTGTATAAAAGTAGCCGAAGCGGCCAAAGTGATTGAAAACGCACAGCGTGATATCAACATCGCATTTGTTAATGAACTGGCAAAAATATTCAACCTTTTAGATATTGATACCGAGGCAGTTCTAAAAGCAGCTGGTACCAAATGGAATTTTTTGCCTTTCAAACCCGGTTTGGTTGGCGGGCATTGTATTGGCGTTGACCCGTATTATTTAGCGCAAAAAGCACAGGAAGTCGGGTACCATCCCGAAATTATTTTGGCAGGCCGTCGCTTAAACGACTCTATGGGCGAACATGTTGCCACACAGATTTTAAAATTATTAGTAAAAAAAGACATTAAAATTAAAGGATCAAAAGTGCTTATTTTAGGGATTACGTTCAAAGAAAATTGTCCTGATGTCAGAAATACAAAAGTGGTGGATGTGATTTCTCATCTCCATAATTATGGAATGAATGTCACCATTTACGATCCTTGGGCGACTCCATCAGAAGTTCAAGAGGTTTATCAACTTGACTCAACTCAACAAATACCTAAAGAACCGTTTGATGCCATTGTACTTGCGGTATCTCATAAAGAATTTATTCAATTGGATCTGAAACCTTTACTGAAAAAGAAATCAGTGGTGTATGACGTAAAAGGAGTATTAGGGCATAAAGCAGACGCAAAATTATAATGATGTTTAAAAATTTAAAAAATAAAACGGTTTTAGTCACTGGCGGCGCTGGGTTTATAGGATCAAACTTATGTGAAGCCTTATTGAAACTCGATGTAAAAGTTCGCTGTTTGGATAATTTAGCGACGGGTTTTATGCACAATATCCAACCCTTTTTAAACCACAAGAACTTTCAGTTTATAGAAGCAGATATTAGAAATTTAGAAGCCTGTCAAAAAGCCTGTCATCAAGTTGATTGTGTGCTCCATCAAGCAGCGTTGGGTTCTGTGCCACGTTCCATCAAAGATCCAATAACAACGAATGCCGTCAATGTTGATGGATTCCTAAATATGCTCATCGCCTCCAGAGATCAACAAGTGAAACGTTTTGTATATGCCGCTAGTAGTTCTACTTATGGGGATTCTATCAAACTTCCCAAAAAAGAAGATGAAATCGGCGCACCCTTATCGCCCTATGCCATTACGAAGTATGTCAACGAATTATATGCAACCATCTTTAAAAGTAGTTTTAATTTAGACACTATCGGATTGCGGTATTTTAATGTTTTTGGAAGAAAACAAGATCCAAATGGAGCCTATGCGGCGGTCATTCCAAAATTTGTTATTCAATTGATGAATCACGAAGCACCTGTCATCAATGGAGATGGTTCAAATTCTCGGGATTTTACTTATATTGACAACGTTATAAGAATGAATCTTTTAGCGTTAACAACCAAAACAGAGTCGGCATTAAATCAAATATACAACACTGCTGTGGGCGATCGGACGACTTTAGTCCAACTTGTGCATAGTTTAAAAAAATATTTATCTAAATTTGACCCAGCGATTGCAAACGTTAAAGAGATTCATGGTCCAAACCGGTTAGGAGACATTCCTCACTCTCAGGCCTCCATTGACAAAGCAGTCAAATTATTAAATTACAAACCAACCCATAACTTCGAAAGCGGACTTAAAAACGCTGTAGAATGGTATTGGGAACAGTTTAAAAGTTAACCAAAAATGAGTATAAGTACAATTTGTTGTATTGGAGCAGGCTATGTAGGTGGGCCAACAATGTCGGTCATTGCCCAAAAAAATCCTTCTATAAAAGTGATTGTAGTGGATATGAATCAAGCGCGTATTGATGCTTGGAATTCAGAAGATTTAGACAAACTTCCTATTTTTGAACCTGGACTAGACGCCGTAGTTGCAGAAGCGCGTGGTCGAAATTTGTTTTTCTCGACAGATGTTGAAGGGGCGATTCACGAAGCAGATATGATTTTTATATCGGTCAATACCCCCACAAAAACTTATGGTGCAGGAAAAGGTATGGCAGCAGATTTACAATATGTAGAGCTCTGTGCGCGTCAAATCGCTAAAATAGCAACCTCTGATAAAATTGTTGTTGAAAAATCGACCTTACCTGTAAAAACAGCCGAGGCGATTAAAGACATCTTAGAAAATACAGGAACGGGGGTTAATTTTGAAATACTCTCCAACCCAGAGTTTTTAGCGGAAGGCACCGCAGTTCAAGATTTGGAAGCACCGGACCGTGTTTTGATCGGAGGCGACCAAACGGAAAGTGGACTCAAAGCCATTGAGGCCTTGGTAAATATTTATGCGACTTGGGTTCCAAAAAATCAAATTATCACTACAAATCTATGGTCCTCAGAGTTGTCAAAATTGACGGCAAATGCATTTTTAGCACAGCGTGTCTCTTCTATTAATGCTTTGACGGAACTTTGTGAATCGACTGGCGCTAATATTGACGATGTTGCCAAAGCGATTGGAACGGATTCACGGATCGGTCCGAAATTCTTAAAAGCTTCTGTAGGATTTGGAGGCTCTTGTTTTCAAAAAGACATTTTAAATTTAGTATATATATGTAAATCCTTAGGGTTGGACGAAGCTGCTAATTATTGGGAGCAAGTCATCATCATGAACAACCATCAACGCAGTCGGTTTGCACAGCAAATAGTCACCTCTTTATACGGGACTGTTGCAGGGAAAAAAATCGGGTTTTTAGGATGGGCTTTTAAGAAAGACACCAATGATACCAGAGAATCTGCAGCGATTTATATTGCCGATAAGCTGATTGAAGAGCAAGCACACATACAAGTCTATGACCCGAAAGTAACTGCAGTTCAAATGCATTCTGATTTGAATGGATTAAACAGCAGAACAGAAACAGAAAACAGTCAGTTTTTAGATATTCATAACAATCCATATACAGCCTTAGAAGGTGCGCATGCACTGGCGGTGATTACAGAATGGGATGAATTTAAAACCTATGATTGGCAAAAAATTTACGATGGTATGCTCAAACCAGCTTTTATTTTTGATGGTCGTAATATTTTAGACCAAGCAGCGCTTGAAACAATTGGATTCACTTACAAAGCAATTGGAAGATAATATGAGTTCACAAACAATCTTAGTTACTGGTGCGGCGGGTTTTATTGGATTTCACCTCTGTGAACGCCTTCTGAAGCAAGGACACCGTGTGGTTGGATTGGATAATATAAATGATTATTACAACGTCGAACTGAAATATGGTCGACTCAAAGAATTGGGAATCCATCGGTCAGATGCTGAGCATTTTGACACCGTTGTTTCAAGCGCTGTTTATGGAGATCAATTTCAATTCATTCGTTTAAACCTTGAAGACCGAAAGGCTTTACCCAAGCTATTTAAAACCTATCAATTTGAGAGTGTTTGTAACTTGGCAGCTCAAGCAGGTGTGCGTTATTCGATTGAAAATCCAGAAGCCTATATTGACAGTAATGTATCTGGATTTCTTAATATTTTAGAATGTTGTCGACATCATAAAGTGCCTCGCTTAGTGTATGCGAGCAGCTCAAGTGTGTATGGAAATAGTGAGGCGGTTCCTTTTGAAGAAACTGCTGTGGTAGATCAGCCAATTAGTTTGTATGCGGCCACCAAAAAATCCAATGAGTTGATGGCACATACCTACAGCCATCTTTACAACATTGAAACGATTGGATTGCGATTTTTCACAGTCTATGGTCCTTGGGGACGTCCAGATATGGCCTTGTTCCTGTTCACAGAAGCCATTTTAAATAACCAACCGATTAAGGTTTTTAATGAGGGTAACCTCTCTCGAGATTTCACATACATCGATGATATTATTGAAGGGGTTGAAAATACACTTTTAAAGAGCTTTAAAGAAAAGGAGTTATACAAATTATATAATATTGGTAACAGTCAGCCCGTGCAGCTTTTAGATTTTATTGAAGCGATTGAAAAAAGCACAGGCAAAACAACGGAACGTATAATGATGCCAATGCAAGCGGGGGATGTAAATCAGACCTGGGCAAATGTAGAGCATCTAAAAACCGACTATGACTACCAACCTTCCACACCCTTAGAAACTGGCGTAGAAGCTTTCGTTGAGTGGTATAAGACTTATTATAATAAATGAAAAAGATATTAATCACAGGTGGTGCAGGATTTATAGGCTCTCATGTCGTAAGACAATTTGTGACCGCCTATCCGAATTACCATGTTTTTAATTTAGATGCATTAACCTACGCAGGGAATTTAGAAAACCTTGCAGATATTGAAGCCCAAAACAATTACACTTTTTTAAAAGGCGATATTTGTGATGAAGATTTCATTAATACGCTTTTTGAAACCCATCAATTTCAAGGAGTGATTCATTTGGCAGCAGAATCGCATGTAGACCGGTCTATAAAAGATCCGTTGGCATTTGCCAAAACAAATATTTTAGGAACGATGATTTTATTAAATGCGTTCAAAAATTTATGGCAATCCAACTGGGAAGGAAAGCGATTTTATCACATCAGTACCGATGAGGTTTATGGCAGCTTAGGAGCGACTGGCTTGTTTGAAGAGTCAACGGCTTACGATCCCAACTCCCCTTATTCGGCATCTAAAGCGAGCTCCGATCATTTTGTGAGAGCTTATGGCGAAACATACGGATTGCCGTATGTGATTTCCAATTGTTCTAACAATTATGGAGCGTATCAATTTCCAGAAAAATTGATTCCTTTATTTATAAATAATATCATTCAAAATCAAGCCTTGCCTGTGTATGGCGATGGGAATTATACCCGCGATTGGCTGTATGTCATCGATCATGCCTTGGCCATTGATTTGGTATTTCATAAAGGTAATAATCATGAAACTTACAATATTGGAGGGTTCAATGAATGGAAAAATATTGATTTAGTAAAACTCCTTTGTCAGCAAATGGATGTAAAACTAAATAGAACCAAAGGGAGTAGTGAAGCACTCATCTCTTATGTAAAAGACCGTCCCGGACATGATTTACGCTATGCGATTGATGCGACTAAAATTCAAAAAGAATTGGGATGGAATCCTTCGGTTACTTTTGAAGAAGGACTGTCTAAAACCATTGATTGGTATTTAGAAAATACGAAATGGCTCGATCATATTACTTCGGGAGATTATATAAATTATTACAAACAACAATACAGCTAAGATGAAGGGAATTATACTTGCAGGAGGCTCAGGAACACGTTTACATCCATTAACGTTAAGTGTTAGTAAACAATTGTTGCCTGTGTATGACAAGCCAATGATTTACTATCCGTTGTCTGTATTAATGATTGCAGGGATTAAGGAGATTCTGATTATTTCTACCCCACACGATTTACCTAATTTTAAGCAATTGCTTGGCGATGGTTCTAATTTTGGAATTTCACTTTCTTATGAAGAACAACCGTCCCCCGATGGATTGGCACAAGCCTTTATCATTGGTGAAAAATTTATTGGCACCGACGCTGTGTGTATGGTGTTAGGAGATAATATTTTTTACGGAGCTGGACTTCAAAACCTTTTAAATTCTGCAGTAGAAACCGTTAAAAAAGATCAAAAAGCAGTGGTGTTTGGAAGTTATGTCAAAGATCCAGAACGTTATGGTGTTGCTGAATTTGATGCCGACAATAATGTGGTGAGTATTGAAGAAAAGCCTTTAGAACCAAAATCCAATTATGCAGTAGTAGGATTGTATTTTTATCCGAATTCTGTGATTCAAATTGCCAAAAAAATTGAACCGTCCAAAAGAGGTGAGTTAGAAATTACCTCGGTGAATGAAGCTTATTTACAGCAAGAGAATTTAAAAATGGAGATTCTGAGCCGTGGTTTTGCATGGCTTGACACTGGTACACACGAAGCCTTGGCAGAAGCGACCGAGTTTGTAAAAACCATAGAAAAACGAACGGGTCAAAAAATAGCCTGCCCCGAAGAAATTGCCTTAAATAACGATTGGATCTCAAAGCCCGATTTATCCCAACGCATAGCCAATCTGAAAGGCGATTATTATGCGTATTTGAAGGGGTTTATTTAAACACTTTCATACTTAGGTTTAAATTTAATAATACAATATTTTTTTTCAATTGATTAAACTATTGTTTCAATCACATATAAATTGCTTTCACAAAGGATGAAAATAGTTTTTTCATCGAGTGTGGCATGGTATGTTTTTAATTTCAGATTAGAGCTACTTAAATCGTTGCAAAGCGATGGACATGAAATCTATACAGTTGCTACTTCTGATAATTATGCTCAAAAGCTTGTAGCATCAGGGGTTATGTTTGTTCCTTTAAAAGTTAATAATAATAAAACAAACCCACTCCAAGATATTTTATTGATTTTTAGGTATTATAAAATTTATAAATCAATCAAACCAGATTTAATCTGTCATAACACGATTAAACCTAATATTTATGGAACCTTAGCTGCTAAGATGCTCAGTATCCCAGTTGTAAATAATATATCAGGTTTAGGCACACTTTTTATCAAAAGGTCCTTTTTAACCACTATTGCAATTCAGTTGTATAAATTTTCTCAAAAATTCGCGAAAATAATTTTTTTTCAAAACAAACACGATCAAAAATTATTTATCGATCAGCAAATCGTTTCTGCTGATAAAGCTCGAATCATAAATGGTTGTGGAGTTGATATCTCTAAATTTAAAAATAGTCATAAATATCGCTCAAAAAATTTCACATTCCTCTTTGTAGGACGCCTTCTAAAGGACAAAGGGATTCTTGAATTTGTTGAAGCTGCAAAACTTATAAAACTAAAGCACCCTAAGGTAAGGTTTCAGGTATTGGGGGCTTTTTGCCCACAAAACACGTCGGCGATTCAAAAGGATGAAATGAATGGCTGGGTTGCTGATGAAATTATCAACTATTTAGGGTTTACAGATCAAGTGAAAACTGTCATGGAAAATTCTGATTGTTTGGTGCTTCCTTCTTACAGAGAAGGACTGTCTAAAGCACTTATTGAAGGTTCGAGTATGTCCTTGCCAATTATTACCACGGATACTCCAGGGTGCAAAGATGTTATCGTAGATGATGAAACCGGTTTTTTATGTCAGGTGAAGGATTCTAATGATTTGTTTCTGAAAATGGAAAAAATGTTAAGCTTAAGCCCTGAACAACGGATTAAAATGGGGGAGTCTGGTAGAAGAAGGGCCGAATCACTTTTTGATATTAAAGATATTATTAGCGCATATAAGAATGCTATAACGTCTATTTAAAATACCGAATCCACATTAATCAATTTTAAATTTCTTACCCAAATGAAACATGTTTTGATCGTTTTTGGCACCCGCCCAGAAGCCATAAAAATGGCACCCCTAGTTAAAGAGTTTTACAAATACCCTAGGTTTTTCAATACCAAAGTTTGTGTGACCGCTCAACATCGTGAAATGTTGGATCAAGTATTGAATTTTTTTAACATCACACCGGATTATGACCTTGACCTCATGAAAAAAGGTCAAAACTTATATGGTTTAACTGCGGACATCATTACAAATATGAAAGCTGTTCTGGATGATTTTAAACCTGATTATGTGTTTGTTCATGGAGATACCACGACGACTATGGCAGGGAGTCTCGCTTCGTTTTATAGTGGAGCCAAAGTTTGTCATGTGGAAGCTGGCCTTAGAACGCACAATAAATATGCTCCTTTCCCAGAAGAAATGAATCGGCAAATTACGGGACGTATATGTGATTATCATTTTGCACCTACTCCGACTTCTAAGTTAAATTTGTTGGCTGAAAATATACAAGAAAAAACAATTTTAGTGACAGGAAATACTGTGATTGATGCGTTATTGGAAAGTGTAGAGCGTGTTAAAGAAAATCCGAGTGCTTTGATTCAAAAACTATCAAAAACGATTGGACAAAAGGAACTGATTTTAGTAACCTGTCATAGAAGAGAGAATCATGGTGATGGATTTGTTAGAATTTGTGAAGCTTTAAAAGCAATTGCTAAAGATGATTCTGATAGAGTTATTGTTTACCCCGTTCACTTAAATCCAAATGTTCAAGAGCCTGTAAAACGAATTTTATCCCATGTTGATAATATTCTACTTATAGATCCACTCGCTTATGAAGATTTTATTTGGATGATGAATCGTTCTAAATTAATAATTACAGATAGTGGAGGAATACAAGAAGAAGCCCCCAGTCTTGGTAAGCCAGTGTTAGTGCTGCGAGATACAACTGAGCGTCCTGAAGCTGTTGAACAGGGTACGGTATGTTTGGTAGGAACAAATAAAAACCTTATAGTTAAAGAAACATTAGACCTTTTAAATAATATTACACGTTTTGAATCCATGAGCCGACTGCACAATCCTTATGGCGATGGAAAAACTAGTGAGCGAATTGTGAAATTTATTACGCAGTTACCAAATTAATTAATAAAACAATCCCTAAAGACAAATGAATAACCCAGAAGTTGTTATGATTGGATTAGGCTATATTGGCTTACCTACAGCAGCCTTAATAGCCTCAAACTCGGTATATGTGTACGGAGTAGATGTCAATCCAAAAGTAGTTGAAACCATTAACCAAGGAAAGGTCCATATTGTTGAACCAGAATTAGATTATGCCGTCGCCAAAGCTGTTGAAGGCGGTTATCTTAATGCATCTGAAACTCCAGTAGAAGCGTGCACTTATATTATTGTTGTGCCCACTCCTTTTAAAGCCAAAAATGAGCCAGACACTTCTTATGTTGAAGCAGCGACTAGAGGGTTAATACAATTATTCAAAGAAGGTGATTTGTATATTATTGAATCTACTTCACCTGTTGGGACTACCGAAAAAATGATGTCGCTTATTTATAGAGAACGTCCAGAATTAAAAGATAAATTGCACATTGCCTATTGCCCAGAGCGAGTGTTGCCAGGAAATGTAATGTATGAGTTGGTACACAATGATAGAGTAATCGGTGGTGTCAATGAAGCTTCTACACAAAAAGCAATCGCTTTTTATCAAAAGTATATAAAAGGGGCGTTACACCCTACGAATGCTCGAACCGCAGAAATGTGTAAGCTCGTCGAAAATTCTTCGAGAGATGTGCAAATTGCTTTTGCGAATGAGTTATCTCTTATTTGTGATAAAGCAGATATTGATGTTTGGGAGCTCATAACTTTAGCCAATAAACACCCCAGAGTTCAAATATTACAACCAGGTTGTGGAGTAGGGGGCCATTGCATAGCTGTAGATCCTTATTTTATTGTGTCTGATTTTCCAATGGAATCCAAGATTATAGGTGCTGCTCGAGAAATTAATAATTACAAGTCATTTTGGTGTGTCGAAAAAATAGAGAATGCTAAATTACAATTCGAACTACGATACAAACGAAAGCCAAAAACGGCTATTATGGGCCTAGCTTTTAAACCTAATATTGATGATCTCAGAGAATCACCTGCCAAATATATTGCACAAAAAATATTACAAAACGCACAGAATCAGGTTCATTTTATTGTAGAACCTAATATTGAATCTTACCCCAGTTTTAAATTAACAGACTATAAAATTGCAGTGGAACAAGCTGATATTATTGCGTTTTTGGTAGCTCACGATGCGTTTAAAACCATCACATTATCAGACGACAAAGTCGTTTTAGATTTCTGTGGGATATTAAAATAATTTATAAAATAAATGAAGGAACAATATACAATAGAAAGGCTTGATTGGGATTCTGAGTTTTTTGGATATAAAGTAGGGAAAATAACAATAAATGATTCATTGAGTTTTGATAACTCCAGTTTTATAGATGCTGCCAAAAATTACAAATTGGTCTATGTTATGTCTGAGAATGAAATTTTTGATGCTCCATTTAAATTTGTTGATAAAAAAATCACATTCAGTCAAACAATAGGAAACAGAGAATTAATTCAAAGAGACTTTGATTTCATAAGATCATTTAATCCGTTAACTGACAGTTTATCAGAATTAGTGCATTTAGCATACGAAAGTGGTGAGTATTCTAGGTTTAATATTGATAGTAATTTTTCTAACAATGAATTTAAGAGACTATATAAAGAATGGCTAATCAAATCTGTAAATAACTCTATCGATTATGATGTTTATGTCTACATAGGCGATTCAAATAAAATAATTGGTTTTATTTCATTAGCAGTACAGAGAAAAGGAGTGTCTGAAATAGTGTTGATAGCTGTAGCAGGTTCTGAAAGAGGCAAAGGGATTGCTCGAAAATTAGTAAATAAAGCAATCAATCAAACAAAACTAAACAACTTTAAAAAAATTGAAGTTGTTACTCAGGGAATTAACACGCCTGCGCTAAGCTTATACACTAACACCGGATTTAAAACAACAACAACAATATATATATATCATTACTGGACCCCATGATACCATTTAACAAACCCTACTTGACTGGCAAAGAAATAGAGTATATTTCTGATTTACTGAATTTAAATAAATTATCAGGAAACGGTTACTATACTCAAAAATGTCACGATTTTTTTGAAACTACTTATGGTTTTAATAAATGTTTATTGACAACTTCATGCACAGATGCATTGGAAATGGCTGCAATTTTAGTTGACATTCAACCTGGTGATGAGGTGATAATGCCTTCTTATACGTTTGTTTCTACAGCGAATGCATTTGTTCTTAGAGGTGCCAAAATAATATTTGTAGATAGTAGAAGTGATCATCCTGGAATGGATGAACACGCAATTGAAAAATTGATAACTCCTAGAACCAAAGTGATAGTGCCAGTTCATTATGCAGGTGTTGCCTGCAACATGGATAAGATTATGGAAATAGCGGATACGTATAACCTTTTTGTTATCGAAGATGCAGCCCAAGCTATTGATAGCTATTACATTGGCAATGATGGTAAGAAAAGAATTTTAGGAAGTATAGGTCATTTAAGCGCTTTTTCTTTTCATGAAACCAAAAATATAATTTCGGGCGAAGGAGGGATGTTGGTAATAAATGAAGACCGTTTTAAAACGAGAGCAGAAGTTATTTGGGAAAAAGGAACAAATAGAGCCTCTTTTTTTAGAGGAGAAGTAGATAAATATGGTTGGGTAGATTTAGGGAGTTCATTTCTTCCTTCGGAGATAATCGCTAGTTTTTTATTCGCTCAGTTGGAAAGTTTAGATGAAATTCAAAATAAAAGACTAGTAATATGGAATTATTATAATACCTCTTTAGAATCAGTGAATACATACGGTATCAAAACGCCTTTTTTTCCTTCCTATTCAACTAATAATGCTCATATGTATTATTTGGTGATGCCCGATATTAAAACTAGAACTAAATTTATTGATTATTTGAAACAAAATGGAGTTCATTCGGTATTTCATTATTTGTCATTACATAAAAGCCCTTTTTATCACAAGAAATATAAAGGGGAGAAACTGAAATTTACAGAAAATTACGCAAACAAATTAGTGAGATTACCTCTATACGCCTCTTTATCTGAGCAGGAATTAAATAAAATAACCCAAACTATTCTAACATTTTGTAATGAATTTTGTTAATTCTTCATTGTTTACTGGGATTTCTACTTTAATTCGAGTGATTAGTAATATTGTCATTACTAAAGTAATAGCCATATCTTTAGGGCCTTCAGGAATGGTTTTGTTAGGGCAAATCAATAATTTAGTTAGTTTTGTAAGAACACTTAGTACTGGAGGTGTACAACAAGGTATCGTTAAACTTGTTGCAGAAAGTGAAAACAATAATCAACAGATGCCAATTAATGCCTCTGTTCAGATTTCACTGTTTTCATCTTTTACTTGTGGACTTTTTCTTATTGTTTTTAGAGAACAATTAGGGATGTATATTTTCTTTACTCTTGACTATAACTATTTGTTTTTTATTATTGCGGCTGCAATTATTCCTTACGCAATTAATATAATTTTTGTATCCGTTTTAAATGGAATGCGGCAATTAAAGTTATTTGTAGTTGCTAATATTATTTCTAATATATTAGGTTTAATAATCAGTTTATTATTTATATATTTTTTCAAAGTGGAGGGGTTATTAATTGCCTTTTCCATAAACCAATCCATAGCTATCATTAGTACTTTATATTTAATTAGAAATCAAAACTGGTGGAAATCAATATTTCGGCTTGTCATAATAGATAAAATATATTTTAAAAAACTATTTAGCTATTCTGTGATGGCACTTGTAAGTGCCTCAACCGTCCCCGTTGCTTATATTATTATTCGTACACTAGTAATCACAGAAATCGGAGAAGTGCAAGCAGGGCACTGGGAAGCGTTAATCAGAGTGTCTTCTGTTCTTGTAATGGTTATGGCGACATCTTATAGTACCTATCTATTGCCTACCCTTTCATCAATTAAAAAAGAAGATTTACGAAAAGAATTATATAAAATATATAAGATAGTAATTCCAATAGCAATTATTTTCCCATTACTTATATTCATTCTCAAAGACTATGTGGTTTTGTTTTTATATTCTGAAGAGTTTATTAAAGTTGTTTCATTATTTAAGTATCAACTTATAGGAGATGGATTTAGAATAATCAGCTATGTTACCGGTTTTTTGATACTAGCTAAGTCACATGTAAAACTATATGTTATGAATGAATTAATTCAGTTTATACTTTATGTCGGATTGTCAACGATTCTGATAAAAAAAATCGGATTAGAAGGCGTTACTTTAGCTTATATGCTCACTGCGATGACTTGTTTACTATTTCAATTAATCGTTTTCAGAAAAATATTATGGGTAAAAAACTAAATATACTATTATTAGGAGAGTATAGTAACTATCATAACAATTTGGCAAAAGGATTAAAACATCTTAATCATAACGTTGTCTTAGCCAATGCTGGTGATCATTATAAAAATTTTTATAGAGACATTGATTTATCCTATCAATCCAACAACAAATTTCTAACAAATATAAAACGAATCTGGATAGAAAACACAAAAATCAATTCATTTAAAGATTTTGATATTATTCAGATTATAAACCCAAACGTATTCTCTAGGTTTGGAAATAATATTCAATTATTTAAAAAACTGATTTTTAATAATAAAAAAGTTTTTTTAAGTGCAGTTGGAGATGATTATTTTTGGTGGAAAGCTTACAGGGAAGGGAAATTTAATAAATCTCCTCATGGAGGTGCTTTAAAAGATGAGAAAAAGACAAAGTCTATATGGGAAACCTCAAATAGTTTTATTGATGCAAATCGGTTTTTAGCAGAAAACGTGCATGGAATTATCCCAGGAAGTTTATCATATGAAATACCTTACAAACATTTTTCTAATTGTAGGAAAGTTATATTACAACCAATTAATACGGAAGAGTACAACTCTTTGGAGAATACTCTAAAAGATAAGATAATCTTCTATCATGGAGCACAATTAGGTAGATATGGTTTTAAAGGAACAAATGCTATTGATAAGGCTATGAATACAATGGTATCAAAATATCCTTCAGACCTTACATATTTAAGAACGGATAGTTTGCCCTACAATAAATATATCCAGATAATAAACAAAACAAATATTTTAATTGATCAAACTAATTTTATTGAACCTACAATGAATGCTTTGATAAGTATGTTAATGGGTAAAGTAGTCATGGGCGGTTGTGAAGATGTGTTTTTAAAAACACACAAATTAAAACAGACTCCCTTAATAAACATCACCAATGATGCCAATCAAATATATAGTCAAGTAGAATGGATATTAGACAATAAAGAGGAAGTTATGAAGCTATCTATTACTGGGCGTGAGTATGTAAAAAATAATCATGACACCATTCATATTGCTCAGAAATTCTTACAGGAGTGGAGTTATTAATAACCTCATTTCTCAATCTATAATTTTAAACGAAAATAAGATAAATATTTGAAGTCGATGACATTTAAGAACCTGCCTTACTAATGGAGTATTTTTATGTTTTCACATTAATTTCTGTTTTTTTATTTTTTATAAATAAGAAGCGGGCTATTTATTTTATAATTATAGGATGTGTATTTTTCTTGTACTATTTGCCATCCATCGGTTATTTTGGACCTGATTATTTGGGATATCAAACCACCTACATTAACGCCTTTAAGATTGAGGCGTTTCCATGGGTAAACACTGCTGCTCAAATTGATTCCGAACCGTTTTATTTGTGGTATAGTTCTTTGGTTTCAGCCTATTCTAACTTGGATTTTTCATTTTACTTGATATTTAATTTTTTGCTCTGCGTGGCCATTTCTGTTTTCATGCTAAGAAGCTTTAACGTTGATTATAAATATTTTTTTTGGATCATGATTTTGCCAGTTATTTTCCCTACTATTTTTTATTTTTTATTAAGATCGTCACTGTCTTACTTTTTAGTAGCGCTAGGTTTTTTTAGTTTATTAAATCCAAATAAGAAAAAAGCTATTTTTTTTGCGGTACTATTCTCTTTCTTGGGCTTCAATTTACATTCACAGTATATTTTAATGACACTCTTGTTTTTAGGAATTTTTTCCGTGTTAAGATTTGAAACTTTTACAGATTATTATTTGGGATTAAAAATAATCATATCATCGGCATTTGTTTTAATTTTTGTGATGCTAGCACTTAGATCATATACTAATGAACTAGCCTCACTATTGAGTTTTTTACCTTCTAGCGATGTTATTTCAGTAAAAATTGAACACCTTATAAACGAGGACGAAAGAGCCGTGAGACTAACAGCCCTATTATCCATTTTGATATATCCTGTAATGGCATTTCAGGTCTTAAGGAAAACCTATAAGTCCCCTGTATTGTATTTTTTGAATGACAAATTAAAGGAACGTAAGTTTTTGTTGCTGATGCTCGCTATTATCCTTTATGGAGCTGCGATTAATATTGCTTATTTTGATACCTCATTAGTAGCAGGACGTTTAAGTCGATTTTCAGATTATTTAGGAATATGCTTACTCATGCCAATGTATTTAAAAACATGTATTGGATATAAAACAGAGTATTTGGCCCTTATGATAATTACGCTGTTAGCTCCAATTTTATATGCTGCAGTGTACATGGATATTGTATGGGGTGTTTTTTAATTTTAATTAAAGTTCAATGATATTTATAGCAGGAATTAATCTAAATAAAATAGCTAGAGGAGGTGAAGAAGCTAAAAACCAACAAATTGTAAATTACTTTTTCAGAAACAATATCAATGCCGATATTATTGACACCCACCAATGGAAAAAACGATTTTTAAGTATTGGTTTTCAGCTTATAAAATATGTTTTGTTTTCAAAAAATCAACAAATATATCTTTCCCTGTCCTATCAAAGTACTCTGAGTTTATTAAAAATTTTCAAGCTATTTAGGGTCTCTTCAAAAAACAACATTTATTTTTTTGTAGTTGGGGGGATCTTTCACAAATGGCTCGAAAAAAATCAAAATCAGTTAGCACTTTTTAGATCTCTTAAAGCTATTTATCCGGAATCTAACCAAATGGTCGATGGACTGGGGCGCTTGGGATTAAATAATGTGACTCAAATATCAAATATCAAATATATTCCAAAACTTGTTATTGATAAAAATTACAGTATTATAAAATTTGTATTTCTTTCTAGAATTACACCTACAAAAGGGATAAACTTAATTATTGAGGCTGTAAAACAGCTAAACTTGGAAGGGTTTCAAAAACGGTTTGAGGTTTCTTTTTATGGTAATTTTGATGATAGTGTTGAAACAGGATATGAAGCCATTTTTAAAACTCTAATTTCAAAAGTTGAAAATATCAAATATAAAGGATTCTTACAGTTGCAAAACCTAAATAATTATGAAATACTGTCTCAGTATAATGCTATGCTTTTTCCCACTTTTTGGAAAAGTGAAGGCTATGCTGGAGTGTTGATTGATGCATTTATTTCGGCTCTTCCTGTGATTGCTAGTGATTGGAATCATAACAAAGAAATTATACATCACAATATTAATGGAATTTTGATTTCTCCGAAAAACCATGAAAGTTTATCAGAAGCCATGAGGAAACTAATAGAAAACTTACCTTTTTTAAAACAACTTGAAAAGGGTGCTGTTAAAAGTGTAGGCTCGTATGATATTGATAAGGTTTTTGCGGATTTTTTTAAACTAAAATAATTTCACAAAGTTAGTTAGATTGGAAGCACCAGGTTTTATAATCGAGATGAACATAATAGGTGCAACTGCTAAAAGGTATATCGTTATACAAAAAGAGATGAGAGAAGATGTTTACATATTATGATTATAAACATACCTTTATTATTTCATACAGTTCGAAAATTAAGATTTATTCAGATCTATTATCAACTATGGTACCGCTTTAAATCTCTTTTTATCCAAAACAATAAAAAACCCAAACCGATAAGCGAATGGATGAAAATTAAATGGATAGACGGACTCTATAATCCTAAAACCTATCTAAGGAATAATACATTTAAGTTCATAAATATTGAACACTCTTTCGAGAATAAAATTAATTGGAACCTTTCAACCTATAAAAAATTATGGCTCTATAATCTCAACTATTTTGATTTTCTGAATCAAGAAGCCTTATCAAAAGAAGAGGGAGTAAAACTAATACACGAGTTTATTGATACTTATCCATCTGTAATTGATGGTAAAGAATCGTATCCAACAGCATTGAGGCTTATCAATTGGATAAAATTTATATCAAGACATCAAATAGAAGATCCGTGTATTTTTGGAGTGATTCAGGCAGACGCTCAAAGACTTTGCAATAACCTTGAATATCATCTGCTTGGAAACCATCTCTTAGAAAATGCTTTTGCACTTTGGTTTTCAGCACATTTGTTCAATAATTCTAGGTATTTCAAAATTGCTAAACATCTCCTAAAAAAAGAATTAGAGGAACAAATTTTAACAGATGGTGGGCACTTTGAATTATCTCCAATGTACCATCAATTAATGCTTTATAGAGTTTTAGATTGCATACACTTATCTAAACTCAACCCTAATAAATTTGCAATTGATTTGTACCCATTACTCATACAGAAAGCATCTCAAATGCTTAGTTGGCTTGAAAATATAACCTACACTAATGGAGAGATTCCCTTGGTAAACGATTCCGTTAATAAAATTTCCCCAGATTCTAATTCGCTTTTTAGCTATTGTGAAAAACTTCAAATATCGAGTGCTCATATGAAATTGTCAGCATCAGGGTATCGGATGGTTAAAGCATCAAATTTTGAATTATTAATGGATGTTGGTCAAATAGGAGCGTCCTATCAGCCAGGTCATGCCCATGCAGACACCTTTAATTTTGAATTATATATAAACAATACACCTGTTTTTGTTGATACAGGAATTTCAACTTATAATGTGGGAGATATTAGAGCTAAAGAGCGTTCAACAGAAGCACATAATTCGGTAGTGGTCAATAATATAAGTAGCAGTGTGGTTTGGAGTGGCTTTAGAGTAGCGAAACGAGCCAAGGTGACCATTGAAAATGAATTAGAGCAATCAATACAAGCATCCCACGATGGATACTTAAATTTGGGAGTTCTCCATAAAAGGGCTTGGGCTTGGAACCCTCATAAAATCTCAATCATTGATGATTTATCAGGAACCCCAAAAAATGCGAAAGCGTACTTTCATTTTCATCCCGAAGTTAATTTTAAGGCAACCGATAACGGCTTTAAAATTAACAACAAACACAGCATTTGTTTTGAAAATGCAATTTCCATAAACACTAAAATATTTGAATTTGCCCCTGAGTTTAATAAGCGCATTAATTCTACATGTATTGAGGTTATTTTTAACAAACAATTAAAAACATCGATCCTAATAGAATGAGAATTTTATTTTTAACAGATAACTTTCCTCCTGAGGTAAATGCCCCTGCAACACGAACTTATGAGCATTGTGCTGAATGGGTGAAACAAGGCGCTGAGGTCACCGTTATTACGTGTTTTCCTAATTTTCCAAAAGGAGAGATCTATAAAGGCTATCAAAATAAACTTTACCAAAAAGAAATTATTGATGGAATTCATGTGATTAGAGTATGGTCATATATGTGTCCGAATACAGGTTTTGTTAAGCGTATCTTTGATTTTATGAGCTATGCTTTTATGTCTTTTTGGTTGGGATGTTTTCAAAAATGTGATCTGATAATAGGGACAAGTCCTCAGTTTTTCACTGTGATTTCTGCTCGTTGTTTGTCCTTTGTAAAACGAAAGCCTTGGGTAATGGAAGTCCGTGATCTATGGCCTGAATCTATTGTAGCTGTTGGAGCCATGAAACGTCAAGATTTGGCATTTAAGTTTTTAAGGAAAATTGAAATAAAACTTTACCAGTCTTCAAGTTTAATTGTAGTAGTAACAGATCAATTTAAAAAGTATATCCAGTTTTTTAATGTAGATTCTTCAAAGATTTTTATTATTAAAAATGGTGTTATTCGCTCCAACTTTTCGCCTTCCAAAAAAGACACTCAATTACTTGAAAACCTCCGTCTAACCGGAAAGTTCATAGTTTCATACATAGGAACTCATGGCATGGCTCACGCCTTAGATTTCATTTTGAATTGTGCAAAAACGATTAAAGATCCTAAAATACATTTTATACTGCAAGGAGATGGTTCAGAAAAACAACATCTAATGGATGTTGCTGCGGGATTAAACCTCCAAAATGTCACTTTTTTACCATTCGTTTCTAAGAAAGAAATCTCAAAATACATCAATCTATCTGATGTTGCGTTAGTTAATTTAAAACGTTCTGACACATTCAAAACAGTAATTTCTTCTAAAATATTTGAAAACATAGCGTTGTACAAACCAATTCTTTTAGGGGTCGAGGGGGAAGCAAAAGAACTTATTGAACACTACAATGTTGGTGTGAGTTACATCCCAGAAAACCAGTCCTCTTTTCTTGAAGCTTTAGAGGAAATACAAGCCTATAAAACCCCAGACTTTGAATTAAACTGTAATGAGATGCTCCAACAATTTGACAGAAATAAATTAGCAAGAACCATGCTAGATGTAATTACTAAAACTTTACCAAAATAATCCCTAACACATAACATTATGAAATCCACATTTTTGAGACTATTGATTGCTTTTTTACTTATACAATCCTGTAGCAGTAAAAAAGACATTCTTTATGTCCAAGACATTGATCAAGCCAACCATACAGAATTACATTTTGAAACGCCTACAATTCAAGCCAATGACATTCTAAAAATTACAGTAAGTGCTTTAGAACCATCAGCGGCCATTCCTTATAATAAAGCGACTGCTTCTGAGGGAAGCGTCTCTAATTTGGAGTTAATGCGCCTTGAAGGGTATGAGGTTTCCGAAACCCTAACTATTGAATTCCCACAACTAGGGACTTTGTCGGTTCAAAATAAAACCCCTTTTCAATTGGCTACTACCATTAAACAACGTTTAGAAGTGGAAGGTCACCTTGTCAATCCTGTAGTAAATGTTCGTCTACTTAATGCTAAATTTACTGTTTTAGGCGAAGTGGGGCGTCCTGGGACTTATAGTTTCACCGAATCTAAATTAACCCTTCTTCAAGCCATTGGTTTGGCGGGAGATTTAACCATTAACGGTAAAAGAAACAACATTAAATTGATTAGAGAAATGGATCAAGAACGCACCATTTTTCATATTGATTTGACAGCATCAGATTGGATGAACTCCAATAGTTATTATATTTATCCTAATGATGTCATTATTATTGATCCCAATAACCCCAGGGTAAAATCAGCTGGATTTGTAGGCAATGTCGGAACCGCCATTACTGTAGTTTCGGTTCTTTTAAGTTCTATTATTCTTTTAACACGTTAATTATATGCAAGCTTCTCCTCAGACTTCCTTTGAAACGGAAGACACTTCCAAATTCAATATCAAATATGAGTTTTTTAAATATCTCCGCTATTGGCCATGGTTTATTTGTAGTTTAGTGACGCTCCTAATAGGTAGTTTTATCTATCTCAGGTATGCACCTAAAGTGTATAACACCCACGCTAAAATTAAAATTTTAGATGAAAACAGTGGCCTTGAACTTCCAACGAGTGCGTTAATCTTAAATAGATCCAGTATTAATCTAGAAAATGAAATTGAAATATTAACATCATATCCGCTCTTGAACCGTGTTGTAAATCGGTTGGAGTTATATGCTCAATTTTTCGAAAAAGGGCGTGTAAAATCGGTACCGTTGGCCAATTTACCATTTAATTTTGAACTCAGCCGTTCTCTTGATAGTATTACCGAACCAACTCAGTTTTTTATTTCTGTAGAAGAATTAGGGTTTAAAATTACGGACGAAAATAGGGGGCTCGAATTCAGTTTTCCAGAATTTGATACCACCAAGTCTGAGCACCAACTTCCGTTTGACTTAAAGTGGTCTTCTGAATTTAATAAAAGTCAACTAATGGAGAGAACTTTTGAAATTCTTTTGGTTCCAGAAAAATTGGCCATATTGAATTTGAAGAGTAAAATTAAAATTGATCCAATAGGGGAGCAAAGCGACCTCTTAAGTTTACGTATTGTAGGGCAAAATGTTTTAAATTCTGAGCGAATTTTAAATACCCTAATTGATGTATTCAATTTAGATGATATTTTGGACCGTCAATTGATTTGGAAACGAACCATTGATTTTGTTGATGAACGTTTTATCAATTTATCCATGGAATTAGACTCCATTGAAAGTTATAAAAAGAATTATAAGATTGATCATCGCTTGGTGGATGTGTCAACAGATGGAATTGAAAGTTTACAACAACGGGCACAATCGAATGAACAGCTGTTTCAAATTGAAAATCAAATCGCAACTTCAAACCTCGTAAAAGAATCACTTTCAAAATCTACGAATACTCATGAACTTTTACCCGCTAATATTGGAATTGAAAACGTAACGATCATTGCTTTGCTTAAAGATTATAATAAAATGGTCTTGGACCGTCAAAAACTAATTAGTAGTGCAGGAGTCAACAACCCTACAGTGCAGTTGCTAGAGGTGAACTTAAAGGATTTTAAAATGAATATTAATAACTCAATTTCTGCTTATGTAAATCAACTAAACCTTACAAAAGATCAATTGAGCCGCCGGAACCAAACTTTTCAAACCAAGGTATCTAGAATTCCAGAAAAAGAGCTACAATTACGAGCCATTGAACGCCAACAAAGCATTAAGGAAAAACTCTTTATTTTTTTATTACAAAAAAAAGAGGAAGCATCTGTTAATTTAGGAGTGACAGAACCTACCTTAAAGGTTGTTGAGTATAGTATTTCTGATGGATCTCCGATATCCCCTAAGCCTCAAATGATATATTTGGGAGCTCTATTGTTAGGTTTGTTGCTGCCTTTCGGAATTATTTATGTCATTTTTTTATTCGACACCAAAGTTCATAATAAACTTGATATTGACAATCTGGCCAGTGACGTTCCTGTCATTGCAGAAATTCCGCAAATTACAAGTGGGTCAAATACGGTATTCTCGAACCCAAATGACCGTTCTGTCTTAGCGGAATCCTTCCGAATTTTGACCACTAACATGAATTTCTTCCTACCTTCTGATGGGGGAGGAAAAGTGGTTTTTTGTACCTCTACCGTCAAAGGAGAAGGAAAGACATTTATTAGTTTAAACTTTTCCCTTGCAATGGCGAGTCTAAATAAAAAGGTCTTATTGATAGGGGCGGATTTAAGAAATCCCCAATTACATACCTACGCAAATATCAATAAAAACCAAACAGGCTTGTCCAATTATTTAATAGATCCAACACTAGACTGGAAACCGATGACCATGAAGGTATTTGAACAACAACCGAATCATGAAGTTTTGTTTTCTGGGGCGATTCCTCCCAATCCTGCTCATTTATTAGCCAATGGCAATTTTGAAACCCTCATTAAAGAAGCCAAGTTAGTTTATGATTATGTGATTGTCGATTTAGCGCCTACCATTTTAGTAACGGATACTTTATTGGTAGCTCACCTTGCCGATGCGACTATATGTGCCATTCGGGCGAATCATACCGACAGAAAGTTAATACCTTTCTCTGTAGATTTAAGTAAAACAAAACGTCTTATAAATATGAGTTACGTTATTAATGGTGTGAAAGAAAATAGATCGTACGGGTATAATTATAACTATGGATACAATTATGGATACGGGGATATAGACAGTTAACTGAAAACTATGAGGCTGTCAATACTTTTAACGCTTTAATGGTGTTTGCAGGTTCTGAGCTTTTAAATACAAAACTTCCAGCAACTAATACATCGGCGCCAGCGTCTTTAAGTGCTTTGGCATTCGCTGATGTCACGCCTCCATCAATTTCTATGAGGGTAGATGCCCCTTTTGCCTTAATAAGCGCTTTGAGTTGTTTTACTTTTTCGTATGTATTCTCTATAAAACTTTGACCACCAAAACCAGGGTTGACACTCATGATGCATACCAAGTCAATATCATTAATCGTGTCTTCCAAAACATTGATGTTCGTATGTGGATTTAATGCCACACCAGCTTTCATGCCTTCTGCTTTGATTGCCTGAAGGGTTCTGTGAAGATGCGTACAGGCTTCGTAATGCACGCTGAGGACATCACTTCCTAAGTCGGCAAAGGTTTTGATATAACGATCGGGATCCACAATCATCAAATGCACATCAACGGTTTTTTTAGCATGTTGTGTAATCGCTTTTAAAACGGGCATTCCAAAAGAAATGTTGGGCACAAATACCCCGTCCATAATATCAATATGAAACCAATCGGCTTCACTAGAATTAACCATTTCAATATCTCTTTGAAGGTTGGCGAAGTCGGCTGCTAAAATAGAAGGTGCAATTTTGGTTGTGCTCATGTGTTCGGTATTTGAATTACAAAAATAATATAAAAAATAAACCCCTACCAATTGGCAGGGGTTTTGTTATTAACCTAAATAGGTTTTTAAAATTTTACTTCTCGAGGTATGCTTCAAACGACGAATGGCTTTTTCTTTTATTTGACGAACACGTTCACGAGTCAGGTCAAATGTTTCGCCTATTTCTTCTAAAGTCATAGGGTGTTGATTTCCGAGTCCAAAATACAATCGAATGACATCCGCTTCTCTTGGAGTAAGCGTTTCTAAGGCACGTTCAATTTCCGTACGTAAAGATTCATGTAATAAGTCTCTGTCTGGATTTGGAGACTCCCCACTACGCAATACATCGTATAAGTTAGAATCCTCTCCTTCGACTAAAGGTGCATCCATGGATACGTGACGCCCAGAATTTTTCATAGACTCCTTAACATCGTTAATCGTCATGTCTAATTCCTTCGCAATTTCTTCAGCACTCGGTGGACGTTCATGAGATTGCTCAAGAAACGCATAGGTTTTATTTATTTTATTGATCGAACCAATTTTATTCAAAGGCAAACGAACAATACGAGACTGTTCTGCTAAAGCTTGTAAGATCGATTGACGAATCCACCAAACCGCATAAGAGATAAACTTAAATCCTCTCGTTTCATCAAAACGTTGAGCGGCTTTGATCAATCCTAAATTTCCTTCATTAATTAAATCGGGAAGCGTCAAACCTTGATTTTGATATTGCTTGGCAACCGATACAACGAAACGTAAGTTGGCTTTGGTTAATTTCTCCAAAGCAATTTGATCCCCCGCTTTAATACGCTGTGCCAATTCTACTTCTTCATCGGCTGTAATTAAATCAACTTTTCCAATTTCTTGAAGGTATTTATCTAGGGACGCAGTTTCTCTATTGGTAACCTGCTTGGTAATTTTTAGCTGTCTCATTTAAAAGGATTTGTTTTTAAATTGGTTAATGGGTGTATCATTAGGTTATACGTGCATTAGAGACTAAATGTTACAAAAAAAACCGTTTTTAAATTAAAAACGGTTTTTTGATTTGATTAAGTTAAAACTTAATGTGTATTAGCGTCTGTTATCACGTCCGCGATTGTCACGTCCACCAGAACGTTTATCATCTCTTGGTGGTCTTGCAACATACCCTTCTGGTTTTTCTAACAAAGCTTTACGCGATACTTTTTCTTTTCGTGTTCTTGGATCTTGTCCAAAATACTTCACATCAAAAATATCACCCATATTCACAACATCAGATACGTTTTCAGTACGTTCCCATGCCAACTCACTTACGTGAAGTAACACTTCGTTTCCTGGTGCATCCATATATTCTACAACCGCTCCAAAGTCAAGCATTTTAATCACTTTAACTTGGTACGATTCTCCTACAGTTGGTTTGAACATCAAGGAATCAATTTTTGTTAAAACAGCATCAATACCATCTTGATCTGTTCCAAGAATTTCAACAATTCCTTCTTCTGTTACAGGATCTTCATTGATTACAATGGTAGTTCCTGTTGTTTTTTGAAGTTCTTGTATTACTTTTCCACCAGGTCCAATAAGTGCTCCAATAAATTCATTTGGAATCACTCTTGTTACCATTTTTGGAGAGTGTGGTTTCACATCTTCCGCTGGAGTAGCAATTGTTTCTGTTATTTTATCAAGAATATGTAAACGACCTGCACGTGCTTGTTTCAAAGCATTTACAAGAATTTCGTAAGGCAATCCTTTGATTTTAATATCCATTTGACAGGCTGTAATTCCTTCGGAAGTACCAGTCACTTTAAAATCCATATCTCCTAAGTGATCTTCATCCCCTAAAATATCAGATAATACAGCATAGCGGTCGCCGTCAGAAATTAATCCCATCGCGATTCCAGATACTGGTCTTGCAATTTTAACCCCTGCATCCATCAATGCCATTGTACCTGCACAAACAGTTGCCATAGAAGACGATCCGTTTGATTCTAATACTTCAGAAACCACACGAACGGTATAAGGACAATCCGCAGGGATCATTCCTTTTAAGCCTCTTTGTGCAAGATTTCCATGTCCTACTTCACGACGCGAAGTTCCTCTTAAAGGTCTTGCTTCACCCGTACAGAAAGGAGGGAAGTTGTAGTGTAAATAAAAATTCTCTTCACCTTCATAAGAAGGCATATCAATTTTGTTTGAATCTCTGGAAGTTCCAAGAGTTACTGTTGCTAATGCTTGCGTTTCTCCACGTGTGAAGATTGCAGAACCGTGTGTAGAAGGTAAGTAATCGATCTCACACCAAATTGGTCTAATTTCATCTGTTTGACGTCCATCCAAACGAACACCTTCACTCAGTGTTAATTCACGTACGGCTTCTTTTTCAGCTTTACTGTAGTATCCGCTAACCAAGTGACCAAATTCTTCATTTTCTTCTTCAGTAAAAGAAGCTTTCACATCTTCTTTAACTTCAGCAAATGCAGTGCTACGTTCTGCTTTTGAAGTTCCTTTTTTAGCAATCGCATAACATTTGTCATACGCTAAAGCATGAATACGTTGCTCTAAGTCTTCATTGACTTCAGCAGTATCATATTCACGAACTTCTTTCTTTCCAAATGCTTCAGCAAGACGTACTTGCGCAGCAACTTGAATCTTAATAGCTTCATGTGCAAACTTAATAGCGTCTGCCATTTCTTCTTCAGAAACTTCATCCATTTCACCTTCTACCATCATCACAGAATCTGCAGAGGCACCGATCATCATTTCAAGATCAGAATCTACCAATTGTGCACGGCTTGGGTTGATTACGAATTCACCATTTACACGAGCAACACGTACTTCAGAAATTGGACATTCGAATGGGAAATCACTTAATTGAATGGCTGCAGATGCCGCTAAACCTGCAAGAGCATCGGGCATCACATCTTCGTCATGAGACATCAACTGAATCATTACTTGTGTTTCTGCGTGGTAATCTTTAGGGAATAATGGACGTAATACACGATCCACTAAACGCATCGTTAAAACTTCTCCATCACTAGGGCGTGCTTCTCTTTTGAAGAATCCACCTGGATAACGACCTGCTGCTGCAAATTTTTCGCGATAATCTACCGTTAAAGGTAAAAAGTTGACATCCGATTGTTTGTAGTTTGAGACCACAGTACATAACAACATGGCTTTCCCCATTTGTACGACTACGGATCCGTGGGCTTGCTTTGCGAGCTTGCCCGTTTCGATAGAGATTTCTCTTCCATCGCCGAGGTCAATGACCTCTTTAAATACTTTTGGTATCATAATTTTTTGTTCTAATTAAACATTGGTGTTGTGTTGTTGTCGTTGTGTGGTGTGACCAATGAAAAACTCTAATTAGCTTCTTCTATTATTTATGAACTATAAAAGTGTTAAAACTTAAAAAACCACGCATAAAGCGTGGTTTGTAATCTTATTTTCTTAATCCTAATTCTTTGACGATCGCACGATATCTCAAGATATCTGACTTCATTAAGTAGTCTAATAATGAGCGACGTTTTCCAACTAGTTTAACTAATGAGCGTTCTGTGTTGTAATCTTTACGATTTTGTTTTAAATGCTCAGTTAAGTGATTGATTCTTTCTGTGAATAGTGCAATTTGTCCTTCTGAAGATCCCGTGTCTTTGGCATCTTTTCCGTGTTTTTTAAAGAGTTTCTCTTTAGCTTCTTTCGTTAAATACATTCCAATATTATTTAAATAATTTTTATGCGTTAACTACGTCTATCGTAATTAAGTTGCAAATATAGTGATTTTCGCTTATTTAAGCCTTGTCGTTTTATTTTTTATTTCGGTGCATCAATGGACTTTAGTTAGTGACTTTAATCCAAAAAAAACGAACCCAAAGGCTCGTTTTTTATGCTTGTGATAAAACGTCTAATTACAAGACATCAATAGTGGTCGTCACATCTAGAGATATGAAAACATCAAATTGTACGGGTGTACTTGTCACAGTACCGCTTACCGTTGCTGAAATTTGAGTCGCGTTTTTTAAATCGTTTGCAATTGCATTTAGTTCTGAAGAACTTCCAATAGAGTAAATAGTCGTACTGTCTTCAAGGGTGATGTCAGCAACTGCAATTACAGTATCGCCAAAGCTTATAGAAGCTTCTGTCGCAATCGCACCTTCTACGCCTGTGAAATTAATAACTTTAAACGTTAAAGAGTTAAGCTTAACATCTTGAATCAAATCTAAATTTGATTGAATTTCATCATTTGTTGCTAGGTTGATTGTTGAGGACTGCGACCAAGTTTGAGCAGCTCCAGCGGAATCTTCAACAACATTCACATTAACAGCTGTGGAAAAATCTTGGGTAATATCAAACTCTGTTAATTCATCTAATTTGTTGCAAGAGAAAATTGTAATCATTGCAAGCAGTAACATACTAATTTTTGTAAAAGTTTTCATCGTATTGGTTATTTTGGTTAATAATATTTAAAGTAATGATGCAACAAAGGTATTATAATTATTGCATCTATGATTTTTATACTTTGTTTACTTAAGCTCTAAGGGGTTGATTTGAAATTAAATCAATGTACTGGTTCACTTTATTTTTTAGTTCACTACGCGGAGTGATGAAATCTAAAAATCCATGTTCCTTTACAAATTCGGCCGTTTGAAATCCATCTGGCAATTCTTTACCAGTAGTGTCTCTAACCACACGAGGGCCTGCAAAACCAATGAGCGCTCCAGGTTCGCTAATATTAATATCGCCTAACATTGCAAATGAAGCCGTCGTTCCACCAGTAGTGGGGTCGGTACATAGAGAAATATAAGGAATATTCGCATCGGCGAGTTGTGCGAGTTTCGCAGAAGTTTTAGCCAGTTGCATTAACGATAAAGCAGCTTCCATCATTCGAGCACCTCCAGATTTAGAAATAATCATGAAAGGTAAATTGTTGTGAAGCGCATGATCCGCAGCACGAGCAATTTTTTCTCCAACAACAGATCCCATTGAGCCTCCAATAAAACTAAAGTCCATACAAGCGATGACCAGCTCTTTCCCTTTGGATTTTCCAACAGCCGTTCGTACAGCATCTTTAAGGTTTGTTTTTGCTTGCGCAGCCTTCAGGCGATCTGTATAAGCCTTGTTATCTACAAACTTTAAAGGGTCTTTGGAAGTAATATTCGGATCCAACTCTTTGAATGTATTATCATCAAAAAGCATCTCAAAGTATTCATTACTTCCTATGCGTACGTGGTAACCATCTTCTGGACTGATGTAGAAATTTCTTTCTAATTCGTCCGTCTCAATGACTTTACCAGTAGGGGATTTGTACCAAAGCCCTTTGGGTGTGTCACGTTTTGCCTCTGTAGGTGTTTGAATTCCTTTGTCTTTTCTTTTGAACCAAGCCATATATTAGTGTCTAAACGGTAAAATTAAAGTACAAAACTACACAAATTTTATAATGTATCGACATTATTTAAATCCTCAAATGCTTTTTTAAGTCTAGCGATGAATGCTTTTTCACCTTCACGTAACCAACGTCTCGGGTCATAATATTTTTTATTTGGAACATCACTACCGTCAGGATTTCCGATTTGTGCTGCTAAATAAGCTTCGTTTGCTTTGAAATCGTCACGAATTCCAGTCATAAATGCGTATTGCATATCTGTATCGATATTCATTTTGATCACACCATACGAAATTCCTTCTCTGATTTCTTCGACAGTTGATCCAGATCCACCATGAAATACGAAGTCAATATGGTTTTCTGAAACACCATACTTTTCAGTAATGTGCTCTTGAGAATTCTTAAGAATTTTCGGAGTTAATTTTACATTACCGGGCTTGTACACACCGTGCACATTTCCAAAAGCAGCCGCAATCGTAAACTGATCACTCACTTTACTAAGCTCTTCATAAGCATAAGCAACTTCTTCGGGTTGAGTATATAATTTTGAAACATCAACATCACTGTTGTCAACTCCATCCTCTTCACCACCTGTAATTCCTAATTCAATTTCAAGTGTCATCCCCATTTTGGACATGCGCTCTAAATAAGTTTTACAGATTTCGATATTTTCTTCAATCGGCTCTTCAGATAAATCAATCATGTGAGAGCTGTATAATGATTTGCCAGTTTGTGCAAAATGAACTTCACTCGCATCTAATAAACCATCAATCCAAGGTAATAATTTTTTCGAACAGTGATCCGTGTGTAAAATGACAGGAACGCCATAAGCTAACGCCATTTCATGGATGTGTTTAGCACCTGCAATGGATCCTGCAATTGCTGCTTTTTGACCTTCGTTAGAAAGACCTTTTCCGGCATTAAATTGTCCACCGCCATTAGAAAACTGAATAATTACGGGAGCATTTAATTCTTTTGCAGTTTCAAGAACACCGTTAATTGTGTTTGAGCCAATAACATTCACCGCTGGAAGGGCGAATCCTTTTTCTTTAGCAAGTTTAAAAATCTCTTGAACTTCGCGTCCTGTAGCAACGCCTGGTTTAATGTTGTGACTCATTTTGATTGTTTTTGTTGTAGCCGTAAAAGTAGTGATTTTAAATAATTTCGGAAAGTTTATTGGATGTGATTAGCCGATTATTATACGAAAACGATATAGCTAATCTGGAATTTCTAAAACGGATAATTGATCCCAATGTTGTAAACGGCATTGCTAAAATTGAAGTTATTTAACCAACGATTTTGATCTCCAAAAGTAGGTTCATAGGCTTTAAAGCCGGTATCAAACCTTAGTATGAAAAAACTAAAATCGTAACGCAATCCGATTCCTGCACCTATCGCAATATCTTCTAAAGATTTAAGGTTGTCAAAAGTAGCCTTGGTGTCTGTGACATCATCTAAGACATTCCAAATGTTTCCAGCATCCATAAAAAAGGCACCATTCAGATTTCCAAATAAGTTGTAACGGTACTCCAAGCTAAAAGCAAGTTTCATATTTGCTTCGTTAAACTCATTGTTATTGTCAGAACTTCCAGGGCCCAAATTATAAGCCGTCCATGCTCTGTTGTCGTTGGAACCTCCTGCAAAAAAACTTTTAGAAAACGGGATGCTTGTCGCATTTCCTAAGGGGATTGCGATTCCAAAAAAGCTGCGTAAAGCCAACACATTACTACGGCCTAAATCCCAAAGTTTAATATGGTCTATTTCGGATTTAATATACTGAGAAAAAGGAACACCACTTACTTTATATGCACCTTCCGAATTGTTTTCAAGATTCAATAATTTTGATGCGGTATAAAGCAAATTTCCAGCGAGTTCAAATTTTACTCTAAAAATTGAGAAATCAGTATCGAAAGGGTTTTCTCGGCTGTTTCGAACATAATTAAAATTACTTGCCAGAATAAAGTTGTCTTGAACCAATCGGCTTTTTCGTTCCTGAATGTTCCGAACCGTTTGATATTCATTAGGGTTGGAGGTTTTATATGCAAGATCAGAATTCACTAAATTGATAAATTCATCCGCGCGCGATTCAATTAAAGATTGTTGTCCATTGCTGTTAGTACTCAAAAATTCGTTTGGGGTTGTATAGGATTCAAGAGCAATGGATTGAAGCCGATTGAAGGAGTTTTGATACACGCTAAAATAGTTGGTTGGATTCAGGTTTCTCACGTATTGTAAGTTGACTAAATCAAGTGTGTTTGTGACTTTTTCCGACGGAAACCACTTATAACTAAAAACACTATTAAAAGTTTGTTTGTCCAAACCAATATTTGTTTGTCCTGTAAATCCTGTACTAATTTGTGTACTAGGAGACATATATTTTGGAATAATTTTGTCGGTATTCAGCGGAAAAAACAAACGAGGAATATTTATTTTGATGTCAGCTCCAAGCTCATTTATATCAAAAAAACCATCCTCTGCACTTGCACCATCTTTTGATGCTCCAATAGCTCCCAATGCCGAAATTTGAAGGGTTTCTGCTCCTTTAAAAATATTGCGAATGACAACGCCCGTCGTAAAGGATAGTCCTACTTTTTGTATGTTACTTTGTGAAACACTCACATCAAACCCTAAACCGTACTTTTCCTTTGGGGTTAAATAAATATTAGCAGTCAGCGTGGTATCTTGTGGGTTTTCTACATATTCAATGTTAGGGTATTTAAACGTTCTTAGTTCGTTCAGGTAGCGATAGGTGCGTGCGCGGTCCAAGTCTTTAAACACACTCCCTTTTGTGATCAGTACGGCATCGGTTAACGCTTCAGGTTTGTACTTTAATTTTTTATAAGCATACACATTATAGTTGTTGTAACTTACAGAATCTGAAACAGTTTTTGAACGGTTTTCAAAAGTAGCATCCGTATAAATATTCACAGCTTTAATTCGGTAGGTTTGAAACGGCACACGTACAATGGAATCGTCATTTCGAATAATCCGATCCTGAATTTTCATCTTAACATTTACCTTATTTTTTATTCCAATCGTGTCATTTTCGTAGCGGATATATTCTTCTGCAAAATGGTAAGCTCCTGAGTTTCTAAATGCCGTGGTCAGACGGCTTCGTTCGTTGTCAAAATTTGATATTTTAAATTGCTCACCTGTTTTTAGATAAGAACCTGATTTTAAATTCGCATATAAAGTATCGATTACTGGGGAGTCAATCCGTTCCGAAATTTCTCCAATTTCATAAGGGGTTCCAGTCTCGATCTCAAACCTTAATGCAGCTCTTTTTAATCCGACAGTATCCACTTTGAAATCAACAGTTCTGTCAAACCACCCATTTGCAAAATAATAGCGTTCTAAGTTTAGTTTCGTTTTATTTATTTTTAAAGAATCTAAAAGTATAGGTGCTTCCCCCGTATTTTTCAACCATCGATTTAACCCTAGCGATGAGGTTTTTAACTGATTGAGTTGTTTTTCTGAAAGTTTAGAAATTAAACGTTGTTTTCGTTTGGGATTTTTTTGAAGCCAAGCCTCAAAGAGCGAATCTTTGTGGGGGCGTGCTAAATTATAAATATGCAATCGCAAGGGAATTCCAAGCAGTGCAGCATTCTTTTTCTGAAAAGATAAATTGTTGAGTTCCTCTGATTTTTTCTTCTGACCGTTGATGTAGAAACTGTTTTCAGTCAACAAATAATCGGTAGCCTCAACCCGTTTTACAACATTACATGCCGTAAAAAAACAAGTCATTACAAATACAACGATTATTTTTATCAGAGTTTTCTTCAACAATCAATAAATAAAATTTAGCTTTACTGTCTAAATTAATAATAATCAAAAGTACGTTTTTTAGATGTTAACGAAAAGCCAAATAAAGTTAATCACGAGTTTGAAGCAAAAAAAGTTTCGAACCCAACACCAGTTGTTTGTTGTGGAAGGGATCAAAGTTGTTGAAGAGTTTTTAAACTCCGACTACGAATTAGATGCTATTTTTTCTATAGACGATCGTTTTTCTCAATACAATCAGAAGCTCACCAAAGTAGATTCCAAAGAACTTGCAAAAATTAGTGGATTCAGTACTCCCAACAAAGTACTGGCGACTTTCAAAATTCCAACCCCAATTGCTGTAGATTGGTCAGGCCTTGTCGTAGCACTTGATGATATTAATGATCCTGGAAATCTAGGAACGATTATTCGCCTTTGTGATTGGTTTGGGATTGAAAATTTAGTCTGTAGTGAAGCCACTGTTGACTGCTATAATCCTAAAGTTGTACAAGCAAGTATGGGATCTCACACACGGGTTAATATTACGTATGTGGATTTAAAAAAGACCCTGTCTGCCGCTTCAAACTGTATGGGAACGTTTATGGATGGAGATTCGATTTATGAACAACATTTACCCAACACAGGAGTGATTGTTCTTGGAAATGAAGCCAATGGCATTTCTGAGGATGTAGAAGCTTTGGTGAAAACGCGTCTTTCCATTCCAAGATTTGGAACAGTAAAGCAGACAGAAAGTCTCAATGTTGCGAATGCTGCGGCTATTATTTTGAGTGAATTTAAAAGAAAATCTACTGAAAGGTAAAATTGATAAATAAGCCACGTGTTTGCATTTGTGCGATATTACGCGTCCAGCGGCTGTTAGGGTCGATATCTTTTACTAATTCATCTTGCATAGAAAAGACACCTCGTATGGAGGGCGTAAATTTGAACCAAGTTAGGTAGAGATCGATGCCAATACCAAGTTCATAATACATATTATTTTTGGTCACTCTAAAAACGTTTTTACTGTTGTCATCGGGATTGTCTTGCTGACTTGATAAGTTCAAAGCCGTTGAAACTCCAGCAACCACAAATGGTTTGACATTGTTGATTCTTTTGGAGGAAAATTTTACTAACAACGGAACGTGAATAAAGGTAGATTGAATTTCACGAATGAGGTCTTTATCTTCGAATGCAATCCCAGTAAAATAGGTTTGGCTGTAGTTTAATTCGCGCCTCGAAATCACCAATCCCGGTTCAAGTCGAATGTCGATATAATCATTGATTCGGACGTTTCCAACAAGTCCCACATTAAATCCTGTCGATTTAAGCACTTGAATATCTTTGACATCTGTGTGGTAATCAAAATTATAATCATACACATTAAACCCTAAATAGTAACCATAAGACAAGCGGGCTTTGTCAAAATTCTCGTTATTCAGAACACGTTCTTTACTAAAAAGTTGAGCGTTTGCAAATTGAATTGAACATAAAATAAAGAAGAGTGATAAAACGTGCTTCATGCTTATTGTTTTGTTGCAGTATAAATGGTAGCAACTCCAAATGTTTGTGGGAGGGCTTTCGAGTTTATAAACCCTGTTTTCTTCAAAATATTGTTAAAAGCAGTTCCATAAGGAAATTTAGAAGCTGATTTACTCAAGTAAGTATAGGCCGATTTGTCCTTAGAAAAAAGTTTCCCAACAAGTGGCAACAAAACGTTTGAATGCAAATAGTAGCCTTGTTTAAAAGGAAACTTTGTAGGAACGGATGTTTCTAAAACTACAAAGATGCCACCAGGTTTCAAAACCCTCAAAATTTCAGCCAATCCAATTTCTAAGTTTTCAAAATTCCGAACACCAAAGGCAACAGTAATGGCGTCAAAAGAGCTGTCGTCAAAAGGTAGATTTTCAGAATCGCCAACCACCATATCAATGGTTTTATGAAGTTTTTTGTTTAATATTTTTTTTCGACCCACGTCTAGCATGCCTTCACTAATATCCAACCCGATAATTTGAGTTGCATTTGTTCTGGTTAAATTAATCGCTAAATCCCCTGTGCCCGTTGCAATATCAAGAATATTTTTTGGCTGGGTTTCAGCAACAAGTTGAACCACTTTATTTCGCCATTTAATATCAATTCCAAAAGAGATGACCCTATTTAAGCCATCATATTCGTTAGAAATTGTGTCAAACATTTTAGCGATTTGCTGTTTTTTGCCAAGTGCGCTATCTTTATAAGGAGTAATTTTTTCAGACATATGTGGTGAGACCTTTCTTAATAATTTCACTGCAAAGAAATACAATTCATAAACAAATCCCTAAAAATAACGTATATTTGCGCATCTTTTTAATTGATAATTAATGAAAATTATTATAGCCGGCGCAGGTGAAGTCGGGTTTCATTTAGCGAAGCTTTTATCTTACGAATCACAAGAAATCACGCTTATAGATCTGAATAAAGACAGTCTCGCTTATGCAGACACTCATTTGGATATAAAAGTAATTAAAGGCGATGCAACTTCAATTTCTGTATTGAAAGATGCTCGAATTCTAAATTCAGATTTATTTATATCCGTAACTTCTTCCGAAACGTCTAATATCACAGCTTGTGTATTGGCAAAACAGTTGGGTGCCAAACGGACCATTGCACGAATTTCGAATCCAGAATTTATAAACCATAAGGATGAGGTTGGTTTTACCAAATTTGGTATTGACGAGCTTATTTCTCCTGAATCTCTCGCAGCTGCTGAAATTGAGTTATTGTTAAGTCAGTCTGTGTTTAATGACACCTATGAGTTTGAAAAAGGGGCTTTGACCATGCTTGGGTTGTCTCTTTCAAAAGATGCCAAAATCATAAATAAATCAGTTAAGGTTGCAGCACAATTGCTTTCAGATATCCATTTTATACCCATCGCCATTCAGCGATTTGGATCTCATTCAACTATTATTCCTAGAGGAGATACTGTTTTTAAGGATGGAGATCGTGTTGTTTTTATCACCTCAAAAGGAGGAGATGAAGAGTTGTGTAAACTGACAGGAAAGAAAAAAACAGAAATTAAAGATATAATGATTTTAGGAGGGGGTAAGATTGGCTTTAAAACGGCTTGTGATCTCTCTAAAAATTTCAATATTAAACTCGTTGAAAAACTAAAAGACAGGGCTTTTGATTTGGCGGAACAGCTTCCAAATACCTTAGTGATTAATGGCGATGGACGCAATGTTGCGCTTTTAGAGGAAGAAAACATTAAAGATATGGATGCTTTTATTTCCGTGACTGGAAATTCTGAGACCAATATCATGTCGTGTTTGGTTGCCAAATCTAAGGGCATCAAAAAAACCATTGCATTGGTTGAGAATATGGACTATTATGAGCTTTCGCACTCTATTGGAGTCGATACCTTGATTAATAAAAAACTCCTTGCAGCGAATAGTATTTTTAGATATATCCGTCGGGGCGAAGTGGTTGCGATGACCAAATTGAGCAATATGGAAGCCGAGCTGCTCGAATTTGTTGTGAATCCAACGTCAAAAATATGTGATAAATATATTAAAGAAATCGAATTTCCTTTATCCGCTATTATTGGTGGCGTGATCCGAAATGAAGAAGGGTTTATCGCCTTAGGAGATTTCAAAATCGTTTCTGGCGACCGCGTTGTGGTCTGTTGCTTGCCTCAGTCTATTAAAAAAATAGAGAGTTACTTTTATTAACCTGCACTGATGAAACTCAATTATAAAATTATATTTCACTTCTTTGGACTCTTGTTATTGTTCAATGGTGGCTTTATGTTGTTAGCAGCGCTCTTAAGTTTTTGTTACAAAGATGGTGCAACTTTTAATTTATTTCTAGCAGGTATTTCTGTGTTGCTGTTTGGAGTATTATCCATGCTTTGTACTAAGAATCACACCAAAGAAATGAACAAACGTGAGGGGTATTTGGTAGTCGCTTTCGGATGGATTGTGATGACCTTGTCCGGAACACTTCCATACCTGTTTACAGGCGCAATTCCAGATTTCACAAATGCTATTTTCGAAACGATTTCGGGGTATACCACTACGGGTTCTACCATATTAAATGATATAGAATCACTTCCAAAAGGCGTGTTGTTCTGGAGAAGTTTAACCCATTGGATCGGGGGGATGGGAATTATTGTATTAGCCATTGCAATTTTACCACTTTTAGGAATCGGAGGGATGCAGCTTTTTGCAGCAGAAGCTCCTGGGCCGAGTGCCGATAAATTGCACCCTAGAATCACGGATACTGCCAAACGATTGTGGCTTATTTATTTTGGATATACAGCCGCCGAAACCTTGTTTCTGTCGCTAGCAGGCATGTCCTTTTTTGATGCGCTTAACCATTCTATGAGTACGCTCTCTACAGGAGGGTTTTCAACCAAAAATGCAAGTATGGCGTATTGGAATGATTCGCCGATGATACAGTATATCATTATCCTATTCATGTTTTTGGCGGGAACCAATTTCGTGCTGAGTTATTTCGCATTCAAAGGAAATGTAAGCAAAGTTGTAAGGGACGAAGAATTCAAATTATATTTTAAATTTATAGTAATTTTCACACTAATTGTTGGTGGAATTATTTATTACAATTCTTTCTTAGATAGCACTTCAGTATTCGACCATCCCATGGTTTGGGGCATTGGTGAAGGCTCTTTTAGACACGCACTTTTTCAAGTGGTAGCGATTGTCACCACTACGGGATTTGTAACAGCAGATTACACCTTATGGGCACCGTTTTTGCTTGTATTCTTCTTTGGTTTGATGTTTTTAGGAGGTTCCGCCGGAAGTACTTCTGGGGGGGTAAAATTAGTTCGACACCTTATTCTTCTGAAAAATGGTTTTTTAGAGTTTAAACGCTCTCTGCATCCAAGTGCAATTTTGCCTGTTCGCTACAATAACAAATCTGTTTCAGGAGAAATCGTGTTTAATGTGCTTGGGTTTTTTATACTCTATATGTTATCCTTTATTGTGGGATCTTTAGGGTTTGCGCTTTTGGGTCTCGACTTTCAATCCGCTATTGGTGTTGCTGCCTCCAGTTTAGGGAACGTTGGACCCGCTCTCGGAGAGTTTGGCCCATCTCATAACTTTTTTGAAATGCCTGCTGCTGGAAAATGGTGGGCTGCTTTCTTAATGCTTATAGGTCGATTGGAATTATTTACAGTCCTTATTCTATTCACCCCTTTCTTCTGGAGAAACAGATAAAACTAACACCACCTTGTCATTCTGAACTTGATTCAGAATCTATACAATAGGTAACGATGATGGACGTATCGGATCACGGTATGGCTAGGTCAGTAAAAAAGGTAATGTCCAAATTAGTATATCAACAATAAAATAGCAGCGATTTAATCCTTAACTCAATAATAAATTTAGCTCACTGCTTTTTTAATACGATTGACCGCTTCAATAATTTGATCTTGAGACGCAGCATACGAAATACGGATACAGTTTGGGTTTCCAAATGCATCTCCTGTGACGGTCGCAACCAAGGCAGCTTCTAATAAATACAATGAAAAGTCAGTGGCATTTTTAATAAGCGTACCATTAAATGTTTTACCAAAAAAGGCAGTTACATCTGGAAATACATAAAAAGCACCTTCTGGTGTGTTGCATGTAAACCCATCAATATCTTTTAATAATCCAAGAATTAAATCACGACGTACTTTAAATTCGTCAATCATATACTGAACTTTCGTAGGCGATGCTTCTAAGGCCGTAATTACGGCACGTTGTGCAATACAATTGGCACCACTTGTAATTTGTCCTTGCATTTTGTTACACGCACGTGCAATTGCTTCTGGAGCTCCAAGAAATCCAATACGCCATCCCGTCATTGCAAAGGCTTTTGAAACCCCGTTAATGGTAATAGTTCTGTCGTACATATCTTCAAATTCAGCCATACTTGCATGGCCTCCAACAAAATTGATATGCTCATATATTTCATCTGAAACGATGTAAATATTTGGATAATTTTTCAACACATCTGCCAGTGCTCGCAATTCAGATTTGCTGTAAACAGATCCACTAGGATTGCAAGGGGAACTAAACCAAATCATTTTTGTTTTTGGCGTAATGGCAGCTTCTAATTGTTGAGGTGTCATTTTAAAGTCGTTCTCAATAGAGGTTACAACTTCTACGGGCACCCCATCGGATAATTTCACGATATCCGCATAGCTTACCCAGTAAGGGCAGGGTAAAATCACCTCGTCTCCTTCGTTGAGCATGACCAATGCTACATTGGCCAAACATTGTTTTGCCCCCGTTGAAACCACGATTTGAGAAGGTTGGTAACTAATATTATTGTCACGCTTGAACTTGGTGATAATGGCTTGCTTCAATTCCGCATATCCATCTACAGGCGTGTAGGAGTTATAGTCTTCATCAATCGCTGTTTTGGCAGCGTCTTTAATGAATTCTGGCGTATTAAAGTCGGGTTCTCCCAAACTTAATCCTATAATGTCTTTGCCTTCGGCTTTTAGTTCTCTTGCTTTGGCCGCCATCGCTAGGGTCGCAGACGTGGCCATGTTTAAAATTCTTTCAGAAAGTAATTGGTTCATTGTGATTCTATTATGCTTGTAATACGGGTTTTACACCCATTTCTTTTAAATATTTAAAATGAGCTATGATTGCTTTTCTAGTTGTTTCAAACTCGTTGTAGGGTAAATTAAATTCTTTTGCTGTTTTCTTTACAATTTCAGCGATTTTACCATAATGAACATGTGAGATATTTGGAAAAATATGGTGCTCAACTTGGTGATTTAATCCGCCTGTAAACCAGTTTACCAATTTGTTTTTTGGTGAAAAATTCACTGTCGTTTTTAGCTGATGAATCGCCCAAGTGTTTTTCATTGTACCATTCGTTTCTGGCATTGGCATTTCTGCCTCGTCCATAATATGTGCCAGTTGGAAAACCATACTAAGAATCAGTCCAGCCGTGTAATGCATGACGAAGAATCCTAATAAAACCTTGTACCAAGCCATGTCTAAAATCAGCATTGGAAGTACAATCCATAAACTTAAATAAATCACTTTAGAAACCACTAAGGTACTCCAGTTTAAGAATGGGTTTGGAAATTTACCATAAGAAAGTTTGCGTTTCATATAGCGTTTCATCTGTAAAAAATCAGTGGTGATTGCCCAGTTGATGGTTAATAAACCGTAGAGCAAAACAGAGTAAATATGTTGAAATTTATGGTGGCGTTTCCACTCGGTGCTTTTGGTAAATCGCAGTACACGACCCGCATCTAAATCTTCGTCATGTCCAGGAATGTTGGTATAAGTATGGTGCAGTACATTGTGTTGCACTTTCCAATTGTAAACATTTCCTGCAAGGATATAAATACTACCTCCCATAATGTTGTTAATCCATGATTTATTTGAAAACGAACCATGATTCCCATCATGCATCACATTCATGCCAACGCCAGCCATGCCAACGCCCATCACAACCGTAAACAAGATTTGTAACCATCCCGGCATATCGATTGTAAGTATCAAAAAATAAGGCACTAAAAAAATCGAAAACATAACGATCGTTTTAATCCAAAGTTTCCAATTGCCTGAGCGATTAATTTTATTTTCTTTAAAATAATTATTGACTCTACTGTTCAAAGTCTTAAAAAACTTAGCAGAATCTGTTCTTGAAAATGTGATTGTTGATTTTGTCATGAGTTGTATTTGTTGTCTCTGATGAAAATATTTTTCAAATATAAATAATAAAAAAGTTTAGAACGTGAGGTTTTACAATATTTAACAGATTAATGGCTATTTTTGCTGAAAATATACCAAGTCATGCTTTTAATTCAGAAATATTTCCCCAATCTCTCCGATATTCAACTCAAGCAGTTTGAAGCATTGCAAGGGCTTTATGAAGATTGGAATTCACAAATTAATGTTATCTCAAGGAAAGATATTGAAGCCTTGTATCTGCGTCATGTCCTTCATTCTCTATCGATTGCTAAGTTAATCCAGTTCAAAGCGGGCACTAAAATTTTAGACATTGGTACCGGTGGTGGATTTCCTGGAGTACCATTGGCAATCTTGTTCCCAGATGTTAAATTTCATTTGGTGGACAGTATCAATAAAAAGTTAAAGGTGGTAAATGGCGTTGCAGAAAGTTTAGGTCTTGAAAATATCTACACCACTCATGCCCGTGCCGAATCGATTCAAGGGCAGTATGATTTTATCATTAGCCGTGCCGTCACCACCATGCCTGATTTTGTAGGCTGGATCAAAAATAGAGTTGCCAAAAAAAGTGTACACCCTATTAAGAATGGTATTCTGTATCTTAAAGGTGGCGATTTAACCGAAGAGCTTAAGCTCTATGCCAAAGCCACACTCTACGATTTAAATGCTTATTTTGAAGAAGATTTTTTTGAAACTAAAAAAATAGTGCATCTCCCACTTAAGTATAAAGGTTAAGATTAAAAAGTAGTCACAAAATTAAGAGTTACCCCTGTGTTTTTACTAACCGGTCTACAGACACCACCTACGCAAAGTAATCCCCCTCGTTGCCGTCCGTAGTTGATCCCCACACGGGTGGAGCCTTTCGTGAAACTTCCTCCAAAATTAAAGAAATGAATTTCAGTGTTTTCGGTAATCTTACTCTCCTCATAGTTATAAGAATCATTTAAATAGATTCCAAACTTTGAATTAAAAAAATACTCTATTGTGCCTCCTGCCCAGTTTCGGGCATCATCGTTTGTAGAAAGGTGTTGTAACTCCAATCGAACGGATTTACCTCCTTGAAATTTATAGGTGCTTTCTGCAATTCCAATCCAAGCATTTACAAAATCATCAGCTCCTTTAGATTCTAAAAACCCTTTGTTGTAATTGAGGTTTATATAGGTGAAAATGGATTTTAATTTTGGAGACCATTTCTTGCGTATTTCTGCATTGATTTCTGAATACAGCTTGTCATCAAAATTCAATAGTTCTGTTTCATAAGTTAAATCATCTCCAGTAAAATAAAGTGTTCCAGAAGGATCGGAATAACTCGTTGTGAGATTTGCCCAATAAGACCAATTTACATTCAGTTTTGTACCGTATTTACCTCCTAAAAGAGTTCCTTTTTTTATTTTATAAAACACATCTACGGAATGTCCAATTTCCCCAGATTTGATTAATGGAGTGCCATAATTTTCAATAACTAACCCTGGTTGGGCTTGATATATATAGATGTTTGCAAGTGTATAATCATGTTGTTTGGTCAATGCAGGTAAGTAGTTCATACTCAGCTGAGTTGTTGGATTGTTGTTAAGATTTAGAGCACTTCTCTCGGAAAAGAAGCGCATATTTTCAAGTCGTCTAAAGGTATAACCAATTCCAAAACCTTTTTGAGAATAGCCAGCATTCCATGTAATTGCATTCCCATCAAATAAGGCTTCTTCTGAAAATGATACTATATTTGGAATCACGTTATTAAGACGCGCATCTTTACTTTTATATATATATTCAAAGTTGGAGTATAAATTTTTGTATTCTAAATCTAGATACGCTCCAAATGCATTCACAAGTTCGGGTATCTCAATTGTGGGTTGAGAACCTCCAATAAGACTCTCTTTATTATAGCGTTCTTGTTTTCCTACATAACTTAGTCCTAGTTTGAGGCTGTTAAGGTTTTCTAGCTGAAAAGCATCCGCAATGTCAAATTGAGTCTCAAATCCAAAAACTTCAGAGTCCGAGACGTCAAATCCTTTTCGTTGTTTGCCATAAAGTGCTGTTAATCGTAAGGAATTCGTTGGGTCATAAACAATCTTCCCACCTCTCAGTGCATTATTGACTCCCAGAGCGCGGTCTTCCCAAGTACGTAAAATAAGTCCACTTCCAAACTGGACATAATAATGTCCAAGCGTAATGTCCAATTTTTTCGTACTGTAATTTAGATAGAAGGTTCCTAAGCCTATCTCTTTATCAAATATTTTACTGTAATTCAGTAAAGGTTCTGGAACATAACTTTCTAATTGAAATCCACTAGAAAAACGATCTGAAATTTGATAATCGATTCTTAAATAACTATTAGCCCTTAATCTTTCCTCTTCATCAAAATCTTCAAACTTTTCATCATTCAAATACCATTGCCCATTAGACTCTATGCTAACATTGAGACGTTCACTAATTTCATCAAACCTACTTTTTTCTTCCGTTTCCTGTGAGTGGATCGCTACTGAAATAAAAAAAACAAGGATTGTGTATATATGTTTATTCATTTTAATACGTTTTATAAATTTAGATAGAATATGATATTAATTTTGAAAGGCTATCAAAGCATTTTTTCGTTTTGTAGCGTATTCGGGTAAATTCTAAAAATTAATTTTTAAAAGCTACGATTTGATCGTAAAGTTCATCTTCATAGCCTGGGGTATAACCAGTGTGTTTGTAAACAATTTCACCTGACTTAACGATAATTGTGTAAGGAACTGTACTGACTCCAAAGGCACGTTTTAAATCACTGTTTTCATCAAGTAAAATTTCAAACTCCCAACCTTTACCATTAATCATTGGTTTTACCCGTTTGGCAGTTCTGGAATCGTCAATAGAAACTGCGTAGTATTTTACGCCTGTTTCTGAAACCCAATCATCATAAACATCTGCAACGGCATCTAATTCGTTTTTACAGGGAACACACCATGTGGCCCATAGAGAAACAACGATAAGGTCATTGTCTTCTGCAATTTCAGTGAGGGTTGTGTTGGAGCCTGAAAGTGTTTTAAGAGTTGTGTTGGGTAATTGTTCTTGTGCGAAAAGAGCGAAGTTTAAACTAAATACTAAAATATATATAATTTTTTTCATAACAATTTTTTTATATTCAGCACAAACTTATCATTATTTTGTTAAAACTCCTTAGTTTTAATGATTTTTTTCATAATATTGTGTTAACAAAAAAATCTATTTAATTATTAATTTAACATAACGTTATGAAAAAACTTATTTTTTTAAAATTTATCCTCATCGGATTTTTAGTATTTAGTTGTTCTAAAAGCGATGATAAGGGCGGCGACAATGGCGGCGGCGGCGGAACTGGTGTCGATCCAGTAACTTCCATCACTTTATCAACGGTTGTTACCGATGTCAACACGGGCTCTCAGGTCGTATTTGTCGTTAAAGGCAATTCAGATGAAGATTTGTCCAGTCAATCCACTTTTAAACTAGACGGCGTTGCTGCTACGAATCCTATCTTACTTAGTTCAGAAGGAACGTTCAAAGTGGTAGCTAATTATAAAGACTTAACTTCTAATGAAATAACAGTTACAGTGGTGGATGAAGCTCCGACGAGTATTGTTCTAAGTTTTGATCAGAACTATTATCTTAACGGAGAATCAGCAACTTTTGTGGTCAAAGACAACTTTAATAATACAGTTACATCAGAGGCAGAAGTGACAGTAAATGGAACGGTTACGACCACCAATCCGTACCCATTTACGGTAAACGGTACATACGATTTTATAGCAACTTTTGAAGGGTTAACGTCTAATGCGGTAAGTTTTGTTATTCAACCTTCATCTCCTTATAGTGATACGAATTCTTTTTCTGCTACCGGAGCTCCTACTACATTTACTAAAAAAGCACTTTTAGAAGATTTTACAGGAACATGGTGTTCACAATGTCCACCTGCGGGTGCGGCAGTCACAAACGCTGTAAATGGAAATTCAAATATATTCGGAGTTGGCTATCACGCAAGTAGTTCAAGTACTCAAGAACCCATGGAAATTCCAGAAACAGCTTACTGGTCAGACTACTATAATGTCACTGGATTTCCAACGCTTTATGTTAATGGGCCGGATACGAGATGGAATTTCCCAAATATGGCACAAGTCAATGCAGAATTGGCGGAGGATGCAACTGTTGGTTTGGCAGTGCAGGCAGTTATTGTAGGAGGTAGATTAGATTTAGAGGTCAAAGTTGGGTTCAAATCGACTCCCTCTGAAGAAATTAAATTAATGATCTATTTAGCGGAAGACAACGTCACAACTTCTACTCCGCAAGAGGGTTCTTCTGATGGAGCTAACTATGTGCACAGAGATGTTTTACGAGAAGTTTTTACGGGTCAATTAGGAGACGTTATTGTGAGTTCTAGCACAACAGCAGGCGGCGTTTTTACACGAACCATTACAGGACTTGATTTGCCAACTAATATAGATGATACCAATGAACTCAAGGTTATTGTGTATGTAAGAAACACCTACACTAAAACCTTTACTGATTACTTTGGGGCAACCCATACAGATTCTCCACACTACGATATTTACAACGTGCAAGAAGTACATGTAGGAGGAACTCAAGCTTTTGATTAATTAGTGCAATCAAAATCTAAAAGTATTAAATGCTAAAAAGGGGCTGTCTTAAAAGACAGCCCCTTTTTATGTTTTATTTTAAAGTACAATTTCTGTCATTCTGAACCTGCCTGACGGTAGGCTGGTCTGCCGAGAGGCAGGACTTCCAGACGGTAGTCAGGTTCAGATTGACAAAGCAACGTCTTTTTAGACAGCCTCTTTAATTGAAATTAATTAATTATTCTCCTAAAAAAGGATAACGATAGTCGGTTGGTGTCACAAATGTTTCTTTGATCATTCGTGGTGAAATCCAACGTAATAAATTCTGAGCAGATCCTGCTTTGTCGTTGGTTCCAGAAGCACGAGCGCCTCCAAAAGGTTGTTGTCCAACAACAGCACCCGAAGGCTTGTCATTTATATAAAAGTTTCCTGCGGCATTTTCTAGCAGCTTAGTTGCTAAAGTAGCTGCGTATCGGTCAGTTGAAAAGATCGCACCGGTGAGGGCATATTCGCTAGTTTCATCCACTAATTTTAAAGTCGCTTCAAAAGCGTCGTCTTCATACACATAAACCGTCATTACAGGACCAAATAATTCGGTACTCATGGTGGCATACTTAGGGTTGGTCGTTTCAATAAGCGTTGGTTCAATAAAGTACCCTTTACTCTTGTCGTAGTTTCCTCCAGCAATTATAGTGGCATCAGAATCTTCTTTTGCACGGTCAATAAAACCTGCAAGTTTGTCAAATGAACCTTCGTGAATCACCGCCGTAATAAAATTGCTTAAATCATCAGGAGATCCCATTTTAAAGGTTTTCATTTCGGCAATCATAAAGGCTTTAATTTCCGGCCACAAACTCTGTGGAATATAAGATCTAGAAGCAGCACTGCATTTTTGCCCTTGAAATTCAAAAGCGCCTCGCAGCATTCCAGTGGCAACCTGCTTAGCATTCGCCGAAGGGTGGGCAACGATAAAATCTTTACCACCTGTTTCCCCAACAATACGCGGATAGGTTTTATAATTATTAATATTATTCCCAATTTGTTTCCAAAGTTCTTTAAATATATGAGTCGAACCCGTAAAGTGAAGTCCAGAAAAATCAGGACTTGCCAAAACAGTATCAGTAATCATAACCGGATCTCCAAAAACCACATTAATAACTCCTGGAGGCACACCAGCTTCTTCAAAAACATCCATAATAACCTTTGCAGAATAGGCTTGGCTATCACTCGGTTTCCAAACCACTACATTCCCCATCAGAGCCATACACGCTGGAAGATTCCCTGCGATGGATGTAAAGTTAAATGGCGATACAGCATACGTAAATCCTTCTAAAGGACGGTACTCGATGCGGTTCCATGCGTCACTTGTACTTTGTGGTTGGTCCTTATAAATATCGATCATAAACTGAACGTTGAATCTTAAAAAATCGATAAATTCACAAGCGGCATCAATCTCTGCTTGAAAAACTGTTTTCGACTGCCCAATCATTGTGGACGCGTTGATTTTTGCTCGGTAAGGCCCTGCAATCAATTCAGCAGCACGAAGAAAAATCCCTGCACGTTGTTCCCAAGGCAATTGCGACCAAGACTTTCGCGCTTCCAAAGCGGTCGCGATTGCTGTTTCTACATGTGCTTTTTCAGCAGTATGATACGACCCTAAAATGTGTTGGTGATCGTGTGGAGGACTCATGGTCTGGGTATTTCCAGATTTGACATCTTTCCCGTTTATATACATAGGCACTTCTAAAGTTTCCTTTAGCATTGCTTTATAAGTTGCGAGTACTTCTTCACGTTCAGGAGAACCTGGTTTGTATGATTTGACGGGTTCGTTTATTGCAACTGGAGCCTTAAAAAATCCTTTTCCCATGATGTTTGTTTTTTTAGTGTGTGTTTTCTTGTGTGTATTTAAAGTGTAAAACTACACTTTATAGTCGGTGTTTGAGTTTTAAATACAGTTTAATTTTGTGCAAATGAGGCACTTAATTTAAAAGTTGGAATGGTCACTTTGAACTGTTTTGAGTTGGAAGGGTTCACCATTAAATAGCTGCCTTTCATAGCACCAAAGGGCGATTTTAAAACACATCCAGAAGTGTAGTTATGGCGATCGCCAGGAAGAAGAATGGGTTTTTCGCCAACAACGCCTTCGCCGGTGACGACTTCATTTTCATTCAGGGCTTCCATGATAGTCCATTTTCTTGCGATCAGTTGGGCGATCTCATGACTCTGATTTTCAATCATGATTTCATAGCTAAACGCATAATGAATACATTCCTCTTTGTAGAAGGTTCCTTCAAACTCAGTTTCAATCGAAATTTTTATGCCTTTGGTGATTTGTTCTATCATAGCGTATAAAAATACTAAATTTAGTCAAACTAAAAAATTATTTCATCAAAAGCTGTGATATATTTTCTAAGCCCGATAAAAGTTGATGTCAACTTATAAAAGTTAAAAACGCCCTAGTTGCCAATTTGTGTGGAGCTGCCTTCTCCAAAACCTACAATGCGGTCGTAACGTGCGCCCAAATCTCTATAATAAACGAGTACTTTATAATTGTTTTCGGTTTCATAAAAATCACCGCTAATCACGCCTTCCTCTAATTCTCCTTGCGCATTTACAAGAACGTATTTATAGTTATAAAATCCTTGTTTGAGTTTTATATCGATTTCATAAACCCCGCTGTCTGGGTTGAAAACCATCTCATTTGAGGCGTTTATGGTATAATTGTTATAGGCTCCATACACGTAGATGGATTCATTTGACAATTCTGGATTTAGCAGCGAAAAATGAACCACCGTATAATCGGCCTCAATAGATGGGTTGTCACGATCTAAAATAGTAATTTGAAAATTTCCATTGATGTCAGGATTGTAGGTATAACCTCTGTTATAACGATTGCCGTCTAAATATAAAAAACTGTGATATAAGTCTTCCAAATCGGTAAACTGCACGCCTAAATTAGTCCCTCTGACATCTTTAGTTTCAAAATATAAATACTCATTTCCGCCCCAAAAAGAGGATTCAGTCGTGTAGCGGTATATCAATTCATTGCCTAGAATATATTGAGGTTTCAGACCTGAAATTGCTGTTTTTAAATTGTTGTTTTGAAGTATGACGGTGTTGACGGTTTGTTTGGGGTTGTTAAAACTGAAGTTGGTCGTATTTATCACAAAATCAACCGATTGTTTCGTATTTACGTCCCTAACATCTCGAGAGCGTTTAAGCTGTACGCCCACATTGGCCAGATTTTCATAAACCATAAACTTACGACTAAAAACAATTTCATCATCTTCATCAAAAATTTTAATCAAATAATTTCCGGTTACTTTGAGTCGCGTTTGTTTGTTGGGAATTTGGAGCCAGTAATTAGAATAAATCTGATAGGTATTAAAAGAATTTTCATAATTGACAATCCGTAAATTATCGAGACCCTTAAGATACTCGGACTTCATTAGGTTGGATTTAGTCCAATCGTAATTATAATGTTCAATGACATAATAATAATCGTCCTCATCTGGGCTAAGCACGTCAAATTCTAAATACAGACGCTCATTAAGGGTCAAAATCGGCAACTCCGATTGATTCGTATTGCTTTTAAAAGTAATCGTTTTGATAAGGTCATCAGGCTCAACTTCTTCTACTTGAGAAAAGCCAGTAAATGATACTAGTAAAATAAATGGAATGTATAGATGTTTAAGCATGTGAATTTTATAAAATAGTAGGTAAATATAAACAAATTTTATGCCTAAAATAAATTGCAGACTTTTATTAAAAAAATGTCAGTAAATATTATGGAAACTGCGCATTAAATTTGTAATTTTGCAGCGTTTTTTAGATAATAATTCAACAGAAAATACCTATGTCAAACGACATCCGAATTAAAAAAGGGTTAGATATTAAGTTAGTAGGGGAGGCAGCCTTGACAAAAAGTGACGCCATCAAAAGTAACTTTTACAGTATCAAACCTGAAGATTTTCACGGACTCACACCTAAATTATTAGTAAAAGCGGGCGCTAAAGTCCAAGCTGGTGAGCCTATTTTTTATGACAAATCCAACGAGTCTATTCAATTTGTTTCGCCTGTTTCAGGAGAAATTGTTGAGATATTAAGAGGAGAAAAACGTCGTATTTTAGAAATCAAAATACAAGCAGATAAAGCCCAAACGTTTTTGGACCACCAAAAACTAGAAGTTGAAAGTGCCAAGGCTGATGAGGTCAAGGCTAAATTATTGGCTTCTGGATGCTGGCCATTTATCATGCAACGTCCCTATGACGTGATTGCAAATCCAGAGAACACACCGAAAGGAATTTTTGTTTCTGCTTATGCCTCTGCGCCTTTAGCAGCGGATTATGATTTTGTATTAACGGGCAAGCAAGCAGAATTACAAGCGGCGGTTACTGCGTTATCAAAATTAACAACTGGCAGTATTCATGTCAGTGTTTCAAAAGATTCACATTCACCGTTCACGAATTTAGAAGATGTTGTGACACACAATGTTTCTGGGCCACATCCTTCTGGAAATGTCGGAACGCTTATCAATAAAATTGATCCTATTAATAAAGGAGAAGTGGTTTGGACCGTGACACCTCAAGATTTAGTTATTATTGGCGAATTGCTTTTAACAGGTAAATTTAATGCCGAACGTATTGTGGCACTTGCTGGATCGGGCATCAAAGAGCCTCGCTATTTAGTCACCAAAATCGGGAGTGAAATTGCAACGATGGTTTATGACCGTGGGATTGAAAAAGATGCGAATGTTCGAATTATATCGGGCAACGTTTTAAGTGGAAAAGAAATAAAACCAGATGGTTATTTAGGATACTACTCAAACGTAGTGACCGTCATTCCTGAAGGAGATGATTATGAGTTTTTTGGATGGAACAAGCCTGTATTTGACAAAGTATCTACATCAAGAGCTTTGACCTTTTCATGGATGACTCCAAATAAAAAATTCGATTTAAATACCAATACCAACGGAGAGCACAGGGCTTTTGTTCTGACAGGAACTTATGAAGAAGTATTCCCGTTAGATATTTTTCCAATGCAAATTTTAAAAGCGTGTATGTACCAAGATCTAGACGAAATGGAAGCCCTTGGAATGTATGAAGTCGCTCCGGAAGATTTTGCGTTGACTGAATTTGTATGTGTGTCTAAACAACCACATCAAAAAATTATTAGAGAAGGATTGGACTTAATGCTTAAAGAAATAGGATAAAGATGAGTTTTAAAAATAAATTACACACTATTAAAGAAAAGTATAGAGGCACAAAAATGGCTCCCGCCTTTAATGCCTTGCATACTTTTTTATATTTACCAAACGAAACCACGCACAACGGAACACACATTAAAGCTGCCGATGATTTAAAGCGTACCATGAATACCGTTATTATGGCCATGGTGCCTTGTTTGATTTTCGGAATGTTCAACGCAGGCTACCAACACCATTTGGCGTTGGGAACTATTGAGTCCGCTCAAGGGTTTTTAGGCGGATCGTTTTGGACTTGGAGCAATTTAGTCATTGGAATGTGGAAAGTATTGCCTTTAGTGGTCGTGTCTTACGGCGTTGGATTGGCTATTGAATTCGTGTTTGCCATTGTTAAAGGACATGAAGTGGAAGAAGGCTACCTAGTTACAGGTATGTTAGTGCCACTTATTGTCCCTATTGATTTACCACTTTGGATGCTTGCCGTTGCTGTCGCTTTTGGTGTGGTCATTGGAAAAGAAGTCTTTGGAGGAACAGGAATGAATATTCTGAATCCTGCACTGACCATTCGTGCCTTTTTATTCTTTGCTTATCCAACTTGGATGAGTGGTGATAAAGTTTGGGTACACGGCGCTGTTGAACGTTCTGGTACAGCAGATGCCATTTCAGGAGAAACCATCTTAGGAAGCTATGCTCAAAACAACACGGTAATCTATGATTATTGGGATATGTTCTGGGGAATCATTCCGGGCTCTGTCGGAGAAACGTCTAAATTATTGATTATTCTTGGCGCACTATTCTTGATATTTACAAAAATTGGAAGTTGGAGAATCATCGTAAGTACGCTTATTGGAGCGCTTTCAATGGGACTTATATTTAACGGTGTCGTGGATGCGGGTTGGATTGGTTCTTCAAGCAAATTTTATGGACTAATGAATGTGCCTTTCTGGCAACATTTAATTATCGGAAGTATCTTATTTGGAGCTGTGTTTATGGCAACAGATCCTGTAACAGCTGCACAAACCAACAAAGGAAAATGGATTTACGGATTTTTAATTGGATTCATCTCCATCATGATTCGTGTGTTTAATCCAGCCTATCCAGAAGGGGTCTTTTTAGCGATTCTTCTGATGAATGTATTTGCACCAACCATTGATCATTATGTGGTTCAAGGAAATGTCAAAAAACGAATGAAACGTCTTAAAGTTAAAACTGCATAATTATGAGTACTAATACAGACACAAACAAATACACGATCTTATTTGCCATCGCAATGGTGGTGATCGTAGGATCCTTGCTTGCATTTACAGCCTCTTCATTGAAACCAAACATTCAAGAGAACCAGCGTATGGAAACACAGCAAAACATCCTGTATGCAATGGGAATCAATGAAAATGGTGCCACAGACATCAAATTTATTGGAACCGATAAAGTTGCAGGAGAATTTTCAAAATACATCTCCAAACAATTGACAATTAATGCAGATGGTACAGCTGAAGAAAACAATAAAGCTTACCTTATTAATGTCAAAAAAGAACAAGCCAAAGCCAAAAACGGAGGCACTCGATTATTGCCTTTATTTTTAGGTAAAAAAGATGGAGCGTCATTTTACATTATTCCTATTAGAGGAAAAGGATTGTGGGATGCCATCTGGGGTTATGTGGCATTGGATGAAGACATGGTTGTTCAAGGCGCATTTTTTGATCACGCTGCGGAAACACCAGGTTTAGGAGCCAACATCAAACAACGCTATTTTATGGACGATTTTGTTGGAGAAAAATTACTTTCAGAAAGTGGGGCTTTTAAAGGCATTACGGTAGCGAAAGGAAATAACGACCCTAAAAACTTGACTAAAGACGACTATGAAGTGGACGCTTTAGCAGGAGCAACAATTACAGGAGATGGTGTATCTGCAATGATAAAAAAGGATTTAAAATTGTATTTACCATACTTTAAAAATTTAAAAAATCAATTGAACTAACATGGGACTACTTTCAAAAAAAGATGCCAAATTAATAACGGATCCGTTAGCAGATAACAACCCAATTACGATTCAAGTCTTAGGGATTTGTTCCGCTTTAGCAATTACGGCAGAACTCAAAGCCTCTCTAGTGATGGGAATTGCAGTACTGTTTGTTTTAGGAATAGGAAACGTTGTCATTTCGCTGATGCGTAACATCATTCCTTCTAAAATTAGAATTATCGTCCAACTCATCGTTGTGGCGTCCTTAGTAATTATTGTCGATCAGGTACTTAAAGCCTATGCTTATGAACTCAGTAAAACGCTCTCTGTATTTGTAGGATTGATTATTACCAACTGTATTATTATGGGGCGTTTTGAAGCCTTTGCGCTTGGAAATGGTCCTTGGAAATCCTTTTTAGACGGGATTGGAAATGCACTTGGATACGCTGTGATACTTATAGCCGTAGGATTTTTTAGAGAGCTCTTAGGATCTGGAACCCTTTTCGGAGTTCCTGTATTAGGAGACCCAATTGAGAAAACAGGACTCTATTCCATAGGTTATGAAAACAATGGATTCATGCTCATGCCTCCAATGGCCTTGATTATTGTAGGTCTTATTATATGGGTACAACGTAGCAGAAACACAACATTAATTGAAGATTAATTTCTTTAGTAAGAATTTAAATAAAAGACAATGATAGAACACATCGAATTATTTTTCAAATCAATTTTTATTGATAATATGGTGTTTGCGGTTTTCTTGGGCATGTGCTCATATTTAGCCGTCTCTAAAAAAGTAGCAACTGCCGTTGGACTTGGTGCCGCAGTCATTTTTGTACTCGCCATCACAGTGCCTTTAAACTGGTTGTTAGACCAATATTTATTACAACCCGGTGCACTCGTTTGGCTAGGTCCAGAATTTGCAGACTACGACCTTAGTTTCCTTTCGTTTATTATGTTTATTGCAACGATCGCAACCATGGTTCAGCTCGTAGAAATTGTAGTTGAAAAATTTTCACCTTCACTCTACAATTCACTTGGAATTTTCTTACCCTTAATTGCGGTAAACTGTGCGATATTAGGAGGCTCTTTATTCATGCAAGCCCGTGAAATAGAAACTTTAGGATTGGCAGTCAATTACGGAATATCCTCTGGAATCGGTTGGTTCTTGGCTATTTTAGCCATTGCCGCTATTCGTGAAAAAATTAGATATTCAAATGTCCCTGCACCGCTAAGAGGTTTAGGAATTACATTCATTGTCACTGGACTCATGGGTATTGGGTTTTTGAGCTTTGGAGGGATGCTAACAGGTGGTGATGAAGAAGTAGAAGAAGCACCAAAAGAAGTAGTTGTAGAAGCTACAGAGATCGAAAAAGAAGTACTAAACCAATTAAAAATAGTTAACTAATATGATGATTTTAGCCGCTGGAACAACCGGAACCATTTTAGCTACCGTCGTAGCATTTTTAGTGACTTCGTTACTATTAATTAGTGTGCTCCTTTTTGTAAAACAAAAACTATCACCCTCAGGACCTGTAAAGATTCTGATCAATGGTGAACGCGAAATTGAAGTAGCCTCAGGCGCTACTTTGTTATCCACTTTAAGTGGGAATAAAATATTTTTACCATCTGCTTGTGGTGGTGGTGGAACGTGTATTCAATGCGAGTGTCACGTGCTGTCTGGTGGAGGTGAAGCCTTGCCAACAGAAACACCTCACTTCTCAAGAAAAGAGTTGAAACATGGTGCCCGTTTATCCTGTCAAGTAAAGGTAAAACAAGACATGGAAATCACCATTCCAGAAGAAGTCTTTGGAATTAAAAAATGGGAAGCAACCGTTGTGCGTAACTACAACGTCGCCTCTTTTATTAAAGAATTCGTAGTGGAAATCCCAGAAGATATGGGGTATAAAGCAGGTGGATATATCCAGATTGAGATTCCAGAATGTGAAATCAATTTTAAGGATATCGACATCACAGCGCATCCAGAAGAACACGAAACTCCAGATAAGTTTCAAGCGGAATGGGATAAGTTTGGTCTCTGGCCACTTACCATGAAAAACAATGAAACTGTAGAACGTGCTTATTCAATGGCATCCTATCCTGCAGAAGGTCGCGAAATCATGTTAAATGTGCGTATTGCTACGCCACCATGGGACCGTGCTAAGAACGGTTGGATGGACGTAAATCCAGGGATTGCATCTTCGTATATCTTTGCTCAAAAACCAGGTGATAAAGTAACCATTTCCGGACCTTATGGAGAGTTCTTTATCAATGAGAGTGAGTCAGAAATGTTATATGTTGGTGGAGGAGCTGGAATGGCGCCCATGCGTTCGCATTTATACCATCTATTCAGAACCCTTAAAACAGGTCGTAAAGTATCTTACTGGTACGGAGGACGTTCTAAGCGTGAGTTGTTTTACTTAGAACATTTTGAAGCCTTAGAAAGAGATTTTCCTAACTTCAAATTCCATTTAGCACTCTCTGAACCAATGGAAGAAGACAACTGGAAAGTAAAAGAAAATATTGATGCCGAAGGCGATGGTTTTGTTGGATTTATCCACAACTGTGTGATCGATAATTATTTAAATCATCACGAATCTCCAGAAGATATCGAACTCTATTTCTGTGGCCCACCATTAATGAACCAAGCGGTTCAGAAAATGGGTGAAGATTTTGGAATTGCAGATGAGCACATTCGATTTGATGACTTTGGAGGGTAATCACTTCTAAATTTTTTATAATCTGAGGTCGTCTAAAAAGTAGGAAACCTGTCATTCTGAATTTATTTCAGAATCTTCAAATGTTGAAAACCAATAATTATGAGAAGCTGAAATAAATTCAGCTTGACAAGAAAAAAACTTTTCAGACAACCTCTTTTGTATTTTTGTAGTATGAGTCAACCACTTTCAAAACAAGAGATGCACAATTTGGCAATGAACCATGTCGGGAAGGATTTAGAGTCCCGTGGGTTTGAATTTGTAGCCATCAATAGCAAACTCAAAAAACACCCGCAATTTGTGTGTATTGATAAAAACAGTCAGTACTTTTTTGTGATCGTACGTGTGGTAAAATTGCCAGACAATCCTAATAATTACGATGTCGTTTGGATGGAAACCTTTAAAAATCACGCGCAAGATAAAGATGCCAAAGTCTTGTATGCTGGGGTTGGAATTGGAAATCCTAAAGGCGATGAACTCCCCGTCTATCTTAATGAAGAATACCTTATTGAATACAATGGCATTCAGGTGATCGAAACGAATTTTAATTAGATATAAAATGATTAAAAATTATTTATTATTTATTTTTTTAGCACTTGTATCTTGTTCGAATCAATCAGAACAATTACGGGCGGCTGGTTCTGTTTTTGGAACGACCTACTCAATTCTTTATGAGAGTAGCGAAAATCATGAAACTGCATTTGACAGTCTGTTTTTTGAAGTTAATCGTTCTATGTCTACATACATTTCTAGTTCTGATATTTCAAAAGTAAATGCAAATGACCCGGTGGTTATCGACCATCATTTTGAGAAAGTTTTCAATACATCAAAAGAAATTCACACCGCGACACGAGGCAAATTTGATCCTACGATTGGCGCTGTAGTCAATGCATGGGATTTTGGACCTGAAGGAAAAATAGAAGCCTTAGACAGTCTTAAAATCCACGAACTCATGCTGTCTGTAGGAATGGATAAAGTTACGCTTAGTAAGGGCGTTATTTCGAAACCAAAAGCAACTCGATTAGATTTTAATGCCATTGCCAAAGGATACGGCGTCGATGTAATCGGACGCTATTTAGAAGCTAAAAACATTCAAAATTATTTAATTGAAATAGGGGGTGAAATTCGTACCAAAGGCATTAACTCCGTTAAGAATACACAATGGAAAGTTGGCGTTCAACACCCCAATCTAGAGAGCGATAAACGCTATATAACGACTTTAGCCCTCGAAAATGAATCCATGGCAACCTCTGGAACTTATCGTAAAATTAAATTTGATGCAGAAGGCAATCGCTATACACATATAATTGATACCCAAACAGGCTATCCAATCCGTTCTAATATATTGACCGTATCGGTCATTGCTCAATCTTGTATGATTGCAGATGCCTATGCTACTGCAATTCAAGCCATGGAAGTAGAAGAAATCAGCGTATTTCTTAAGATGCACACGGAATTAAAAGTCTTTATTGCTTTTGTTACCGAAGATAATCAACTCGAAACAGAGGTGTTTAATGGGTTTCCAGAAAATTAGTATAATTTTAAAAACGTTAAGTTTTAATACTGCTTGGTTTTACTTCTTTCAAACCAACTATAATATATAAATTTTACAATTCTTCTGTCCTTTGCCTGTTTTAAACAGTGTTAGTTACTAGGATAACAGCTTATATCTTCTTAAAACAACTATTTTTTTGAATAAACAGTTCCTACAATTATTAAACAAAAAATCCAAAAATAGTTACTATTTTAAATTTATTTTTCACACTAATATTCAATTGACTAGCTGGGTAAAAAATATAAAATACACACTATTTATTTTGTTTAAACAATTTTCACAATAATTGAACCAAATTAATAAAAATAAATTCACAATATATTGATATACAGGTTTTTATGTGTTAATTTTTTGTTTTTTAAATTTTAGTTTATAGATTTGGTACGTCTAATAGTTGGATAGTTGCCCCAAATCATGAAGGCAACATTTTATAACTTAATTTATATATTATGAAAACATTAAAATTAAATCAAATGGAAAATTTACAAGGTGGTGATGTTTCTTGTGGTATAGCAGTTGGATCTTATGCTGCTACTATAATAATAGGCGCACTAGCTGGTCCCATTGGTTGGGCTTTTATTGCTTCTGTTGCAGTTGCATCAGTTGGAGTTGTGGATGGTTGTATTGCTAACTAATACTTTGTATTATGACTAATATAAAAAAACTGATTTTTCTCAACTGTATTATTATAATATTAATATTTGTGTATTTGATAATCAATGAAGAAAAAATTATTGATAATATATGGTCAATATTAGCATTAGTTATTTCTTTAGTTAATTTATTTTTTATTAATAAAAATAAGACTAAATAAACTTTAGTTATTAATATGGGTAAATGTATCAACAATATATTTACCCTTTTATATTTTCACTTTGTAAATGAAAAACTATTTTTTCTTACTGCTTTTAGTTTTTTTTTAGGGTTTATTTCTAAAGAGTTACTTAACACAGAGGAATTAGTAATTAATTCTTTAGCTGAGCAGCTTACTACAAAACAAATAGAAAAAGCACTAAATTTTCAACAAAAATGGGAATGGATTGCTTATTTGTTATTGCCTCTATTACTTATAATTAAAATTTCTATCATTGCCTTAATATTAGATGTAGGTTGTTTCTTTTTTGATAAAGAAATTAAGTATAAAAAACTTTTTAATATAGTAACAAAGGCCGATTTTGTTTTTTTAGGGGTAATGATTTTAAAAACAATATGGTTTTATGTTTTCCAACAAGACTATACTTTAGAAAACTTACAATATTTCTATCCATTATCGGCACTTAATATTGTAGGCTATGAGGGATTACAAACGTGGTTCATCTATCCGTTTCAAGTCATCAATCTATTTGAATTCGCTTATTGGTTTATTTTAGCTTCCCTAATTAGTAAAGAACTTAAAACCACTACCTCTAAAGGTTTTTCTATTGTTGCAAGTAGTTATGGGGTTGCTCTACTTATTTGGGTCGTTGGAGTAATGTTCTTCACACTTAATATGAGTTAATTATGTTTAAAAAATTAATCTTCTTTATAGTTGTAATTGGTGTTTTAGGTTTGTTATCCTACCTAGGTTATAACATCATAATTAAAGCTAAAGAAAAAAAGGCAATAGCGGAACAACTTCAAACCATACCGGAGTTTGAATTCTTTACCCTAGAGCAACAACCGTTTACAAAAGCGGACCTAAAACCAAACTTAAATGCTATTTTTATTTACTTTAATAGTGACTGCGATTTTTGCCACTATGAGGCGCAAAACATTAGCGATAATTTAGATAGCTTTAAAAATGTACAATTCGTTTTTGTATCTACAGAATCGATTGAAGTCATTCAAAATTTTTCAAAACAATACAATTTTTACAATCAACAAAACATCACATTTTTATATGATAACAATAGCCTTTTTTCTAGTCAATTTGATGCTACATCTATTCCTTATGTATTAATCTACGATAAAAACCAAGAGCTCATAAAAAAACATAAAGGTCAACTCAATGTCAAAGGTGTTTTAAGAGCTTTACAACAAAATGAGTAAAACTATCAAACTCTCTCAAAAAGAATTACAACAGACTTTTACATTACAACACGACCAGTCCGATTGTGGAGTTGCTTGTTTGCTATCATTAATTCAATATTATGGAGGCTCAAACCATTTAGAGAAACTTCGTGAATTAAGTGGAACAACAAAACAAGGGACTACGCTTTTAGGATTGTTTCAAGCAGCTAATCAAATAGGGTTTTCAGCGAAAGGAAACGAAGCGGACTTACAAGCTATCATAGACCACAAAGAGCCATTAATTTTACATGTGGTCATTGAAGAACGTTTACAGCATTATGTGGTTTGTTATGGATATATAAATGACAAATTTATCATTGGTGACCCAGCAAAAGGAATCACGACTTACACCAAAGAGGAATTAGAAAGCATTTGGAAATCAAAAACCTGCCTTACACTTACGCCAAACAAAAATTTTATAAAAACCGAAACCCAAAGCAAAAACAAAAAAAAATGGTTTTTAAAATTGCTCAAGGAAGATTATCGTTTAATCTCTTTTAGTGTGTTGTTGGGTTTAGCTATTGCTATTTTGGGTATGGCAATGGCTATATTTTCGCAAAAATTAATTGATGATATTTTACCCTCAAAAGATTTCACAAAACTTATTACAGGCATTGCTCTCGTTGCCTTTTTGTTATTGATTAGAGTTTTGTTTACTGCTTTACGAGATTATTTTCTCATTCGCCAAACCAAAGATTTTAACAACCGTATTGTAGATCGTTTTTATTCTTCGCTGTTAAATTTACCAAAGCCCTTTTTTGATACGCGTAAAATTGGTGAGCTCGTTGCCCGTTTGAACGATACGCAACGTGTGCAGCGTGTTATTAGTCAGATTGTGGGTAATGTGGTTATTAATGCGTTAGTTACTATTGTTTCATTAGGTTTTCTATTTTACTATTCTTGGCAAACAGGCTTAATCGCTTCTATTAGTTTACCTTTTTATTTTATCCTCATTTATAGTTTTAACAAACGCATCATAACTGCTCAAAAAGAAGTGATGCAAGGCTACGCTTTTAGTGAGAGCAATTATATTACATCAATGCAAGGTATAGCCGCCGTAAAAAATAATAATAGGCAAACAATCTTTCAAAAGATAAACCAACTCATCTATGGGAGTTTTCAAGAGAAATCCTTTAACCTCGGTAAAATAAATGTACGTTTATCTGTTTTTTCAGGTGTATTTAGTGTGCTTTTCTTAATGAGTATTTTGGGTTACACTTCTATTCAAGTCTATAATGAAGTTATGCAATTGGGAGAATTAATGGCAGTTTTAGGCGTTGCAGGTAGTTTATTGCCATCTGTGGCTAGTTTGGCTTTAATAACCATTCCAATCAATGAAGCAAAAGTGGCCTTTAACAGAATGTATGAGTTTGCTTCTATGGAAAAAGAGCAAAAAGGGAATATGGAAATTTCAGACTTCAATTCGCTTGAAATTAAAAACTTGTCTTTCCGATTTGCTGGTAGAAGTCAATTATTGAAAGACATAAACATCAGAGTAAATAAAAACGAGTGTATTGCCATAGTTGGCGAAAGTGGTAGCGGTAAAAGCACGTTAGGTCAAGTCTTACAAAAATTCTATGCTTTTGAAAACGGAGCAATAATCATCAACAATAAAATTAATTTTTTTGATATAGACACAAAAAGTTGGCGTACTATTTTGGGTGTTGTACCTCAAGACGTCACTATATTTGGCGGTAATGTTATTACCAATATTCTTTTAGGCAAAGAAGATACACCTGAAAATATTGTAAAATTTTGTCAAGATTACGGTTTTGAAATTTTTATAAACACTTTACCGCAAAGTTATGCCACCATTTTGGGTGAAGAAGGCATTAATCTTTCTGGTGGACAAAAACAATTGATTGCTTTAATGCGTGCTTTATACAAAAAACCAAAGGTTTTATTATTGGATGAGTTTACCTCGGCAATGGACAGAAAAACAGAGAAGTTTGTTTTAGATTTATTAAATAAACTAAAATCTGAATTGACTATTATTTTCATATCTCATAGATTGCATTCATTACCGAAAATTGCTAACCGAATTTATGTTTTGGAAAACGGAATTATATCTAACTTTGGAACGCATGATGAATTAATGAAAACCAATAATTTTTACAGTTTATTTTGGAAAGAAATATTGGTTTAACAGCCACCCCAAATCATTAAATCGAATGACAAACAGAAATATTTTTGTAAAGTATCTTAGTCTAAGGAAATACGTTATTTTTATTTCATTGATAGTACTAATTGTTACTTCTATTTTTAGACTTGTTATAGAGTTGAATTATGGTTTTAAAGTATTACAAAATTTATCTATTTTTTTGATTTTGTTTACGCTTTTTTTTGAAGTTTTTGAGTCCCCCTTTTTCTTAAGAATATCAAATGATAAAAATGGGCTTGTTATTGAAACATTTTTTCCAAATTTTAAAAAAAATGTAGTTTTTAGAAAACAAAACATAAAAATTTTAAAAGTATATAGTAATCATAAACTAAAGAAAAAAAAACAACTAAGTTTTTTTTCTTTAAAAAAATCTATTATACTAAGTGTTGTTGATGAGAATGGGCAACAAAAAGTGCTGAAGTCATTCAATACAAGATGGCTAGGTCCGAACGGACTTGAAAAGATAAATGATATTGTAGAATGCCATAATTTTGCCAATCATAATTTTGATAGTGATAAAGCTTAGTTTTTAGATATAATGTCGTTGAATTACATTTTATAAACCACAGGAATAATTTCGCCTTTAGCCAATCTGTATTTGTCAATTTCTTGATCAGATAATGTAGCTGTATAATCCACTTCATCCACTTTAAAACCAACCGATCTTAGCGTGTCAAAGTAATCACGTCCATAAATCCGCACGTGGTCATACTGTCCAAAAATTTTGGTACGCTCTTTTTTATCAGTAATACTATGATTCTCAAAAGTAGTCTCGCGATTTAAATCTTGTGGAATTTGAAAGATCCCCATTCCTCCCGGACGCATCACCCGGTAAAGCTCTTGCATGGCTGTGGTATCGTCCAAAATATGCTCAAGCACATGATTACACAAAATAACATCAAAACTGTCAGACTCAAATGGGAGCTTACAAATATCGGCTTTCACCATTGCAATGGGAGAATTCAGATCGGTAGTCACATAATCAAAATGGTTTATTTTTTTGAACTGTTTATGAAACGCTTGCTCGGGAGCAAAATGCAATACTTTTTTTGGGGTGCTAAAAAAGTCGGTTTCATTTTTCAGATACAACCACAATAAACGGTGGCGTTCCAGTGAAAGGGTAGAAGGTGAGAGGACATTCTCACGTTGTTTCCCATACCCATAAGGTAAGAACTTTCGGAAACTCTTGCCATCAATTGGGTCTGTGTAGGTGGTGCCTTTTAAAAATAAAACGAGAAAGGGTTGGGCGACATAGCTCAATTTAATGAGTATCGGCCGTGGTATTAAATTTAAAATAAACTTAAAAAGTGTTTTCAAAATTTAAGTGTTTTGAACCTCTAATGTATTAAGTTTTAAAATAGCTTCTGTAATATGATCCCACAATTTAAGACGAAATTTCAAAGCCTCTTTTGCTGTCTCCAAAACTTCGTCCCATTTAGTAGTGTCTTCGCCACAAAGTTCAGCCACCATTTTCAATGAAATTGGGCCGTGTTCATCGCCATCTAATTCGATATGACGGTTCAAATAGTAAAGTAATTTACCATAGGTTTTATCATTGTCTTGAGTTTGCGATTGGCTCACAATTTCTAAAAACATATCTGGAATCACATCTTCTCTCCCAAACGTAAAAGCCGAAGCAATACAGTGCGGTTTGTTAGAATTCACCACTTCCATAGTGAATTGTATAAACTCTAAAATAGGGGTCTCTAAATCAATGCGTTTGGCAGCCGTTTCAAGGGAATCTCCGTTTTGAATCGCGTTTACAAACAAGCCTATGGCACTTGTATCTGCGTTCACTTGATCCATGGCGTCTATATACATTTCGTAGTGACTCATCGGCACTCCCAGTTCGTTGAGGTCGCTTTCTTCGGCCATCACAATTTCATTGATAAACCGTGCCGTTCCTCCGCCACCTTTTGGCGTCCAAGGAACATTCACATTGGTTAAATGATTTTGAAGTGATTTTAATAAGGACATAAAATCCCATACGGCAAACACATGTTTTTCCATAAACACAGCCACATCACTCATGTTGGAAAGTGTGCTGTATAAAGGATGTGATTTTAGTTGTTCACGAAGGGGTTCTAGTTGTAATTCAATTGCTTTTAAGCGACTCATCTATTGGTTAATTATAGTGTTAAAGGATTGATTCGTAATCCGTCTTCTTCATTGCTTTTTATGCCTAACGCTTCATAAACATAAGCGAAGGTTGATAATAATTCTGGTTGCCCATCTACAAGCGCGACATTGTGTTCAAAATGGGCACTTGGTTTATTGTCTTTTGTAGTGATGGTCCATCCATCGTTGTGATGTTTGATTTTATGCGTTCCCATATTAATCATAGGCTCGATAGCCACCACCATGCCTTCTTGGAATTTTTTTCCACGGCCTCGTTTTCCATAATTTGGCATTTCGGGTTCTTCATGCATGATGCGTCCAATTCCGTGTCCGATGAGTTCTCTCACCACGCCATAGCCATGGGATTCACAGTAATTTTGAATTGCATAACCAACATCTCCTACACGATTGTTGTGTTTAAAGGCGCGAATGCCTTCATAAAGCGATGCCTTAGAAACGTCTAATAATTTTTGAGTTTCATCATCAATTTCACCTACTGAAAAGGTGTAAGCATGATCGCCATAAAATTCATTTTTTAAAGCACCACAATCAATCGAAATAATATCGCCTTCCACAAGCGGTGTATCGTTAGGAATTCCATGAACGACTTGATCGTTTGGACTCATGCACAATGTGTTTGGAAATCCGTACATCCCCAAAAACCCAGGAATTGCCCCGTGATCTCTAATAAATGTTTCTGCAAGAGCGTCCAAATGTAAGGTGGTAACGCCGGGTTTCACCTCGGCAGCAAGCATCCCTAATGTTTTGGAAACAATGAGTGCGCTTTCGCGAATGAGTTCTATTTCTTCTTTTGATTTAAGCGTGAGCATAGTAAAAAAATTATGCCCAAAGATACTTAATTAAAGCATTTTTCAGTAGGTTTTACAGCCTTGATTTTGTTAGCGTTGTCTTAAAGTTTTAAGACTTGAATAGCCCCAAAAATCCTTTTTTCTTTGGAAGTGATAAAGGGTTGTCGCTGTCTGTTAGGAATTGATAAATTTCGCCCCATCCATAAAAGCCCCCAACGTTTCTATCATCGATAAAAAGGTCTGCATTTATTTTTCTGCTTTTTTTAGGGTCGTACACTTCGTTCGGAAAACTACAGTTCACAGCATAAAATTCAAGTCCATTTTCTTTACAAAAATCGACAGCTTCCTGCAACGTTTCTCCATAGCGATAGGTCCAAAGAATCAACCGATGGCCATCTTGTTGTAGTTTTTTTAAGGTTTCAAAAGCAAATATTTTTGCCTTTCCAACTTTTGGATACGCATCTTCCACGATCGTTCCGTCAAAATCAATTGCTAGGGTGAAGGTTTTGGTTAAGTCCATTCGTATGAATTTAGATTAAGCTACTTTGAGTCATCACATCAGGTTTTTCAACTCCTATGAGTTTTAAAATAGTAGGTGCAATATCACCAAGAACACCGTCCTTTATAGAGGTGAGTTCTTTGTCAATTAAAATGATTGGAACCGGATTGGTGGTATGTGCTGTATTGGGCGATCCATCAGGGTTAATCATCGTTTCGCAATTCCCATGATCCGCAATCAGCAAGGTCGTATAGTTGTGTTCCAAAGCCGTTGTGACCACAGCTTCCACACAAGTGTCAACCGCTTCACAGGCTTTAATAGCAGCTTCCATTACACCTGTATGTCCAACCATATCGCCATTGGCGAAATTTAAACACACAAAATCAAGTGTTTCTTTTTTGAGTTCTGTAACAAGAGCATCTTTAAGTTCAAAAGCACTCATTTCAGGCTTAAGATCATAAGTCGCAACTTTAGGCGAATTTTTCATAATACGACTTTCACCTTCAAAAGGGGCTTCACGCCCTCCAGAAAAGAAAAAAGTGACATGTGGATATTTCTCCGTTTCAGCCATTCTAAGCTGTGTTTTTCCATGCGTTTCAAGCACTTCTCCAAGCGTGTTTGTAACGTTGTCTTTGTTAAAGATAACTTGAATATTTTTAAAATTATCATCGTAATTTGTCATGGTCACATAATGCAAGTTGAGCTTGTGCATATTGTATTCATGCTTGTCATTTTGACTGAGAACTTCCGTTAATTCTCTTCCACGATCGGTTCTAAAATTAAAGAATAACACCACATCACCTTCTTCAATTTTGGCAACCGGTTCACTGTTGGTATCCGTCATGATAATTGGTTTTAAGAATTCATCAGTCAGTCCATCGTTATAATTAGATTCAATGGTTTCAGTCGCATTGTTAGAATGCACACCTTCACTATTAACCAAGGCATCATAGGCGATTTTCACACGTTCCCAACGGTTATCACGATCCATCGCGTAATAGCGTCCCGTAATGGTTGCCAGTTTTGCAGAAGAAGACTCTAAACGTGTTTCGAGTTCAGAAATAAATCCATAGCCCGATTTAGGATCCACATCTCTACCGTCTGTAAACGCATGAATAAAAGACTTTTCAACGCCATGATCTTCAATGACATCCAAGAGTCCATATAAATGATTCAAATGAGAGTGCACACCTCCATCACTCACCAATCCCAAAAGATGCACCGCTTTATTGTTTTTATTTGCATACAGTAAAGCGTCCTTTAAAACAGTCTCATCTTTCAATGTGTCGTTAGTCACAGCCAAATTGATTTTAGCAAGATCCTGATATACAATACGCCCTGCACCCAAATTCATGTGTCCAACTTCACTATTGCCCATTTGACCTTCTGGAAGCCCTACGTGCAATCCATCGGTTCGGAGGCTCGCATGTCCATACTTTGTATATAAAGAATCAATAAATTGGGTATTTGCATTATCAATTGCAGATACTTTTGGATCAGGAGATTTTCCCCATCCATCTAAAATCATTAAAATAACTTTCTTGTTCATAATCTCGCTGTTAAAACGTGCTCAAAGATAAGAAGATTAAAATAAAATTCAGATGAGATGTTGGATTTAGATGCTAATAAATAGTTGTATTTTTGAATTATTAAACCTTTTTAAATGCAATTTCAATTCAAAATTATCCTCGCCGACTCCATTGAGATCGTAGTGCCATTAGTCAAAAAAATGTCTAAAGAATCGATTACCGAAGCCCTGCTTTTAGAACGTTTTAAGGAAATGGTATCTCAGAATTATGAATGTATAGGTGTTTATGACGGGGATAAACTTATGGGTGTCTCTGGCTTGTGGTTTTGCACCCGCCATTATTCAGGGCGCAGTGTAGAATTGGATCATGTATTTATTGACGATGCCTATAGAAACAAAGGATTAGGGACTCTTTTTATCAATTGGATTGAGGACTATGTCAAATCAAAAGGCTATCAGGCGATTGAACTCAATGCCTATATTGATAATGAACCTTCTCAGAAATTCTACGAAAGAGATGGGTTTCAAAAATTAGGATATCATTTTGTGAAAGTGATTGGGTGACGGAAGAGTATTAAGTACAAAGTATTAAGTATTAAGAAAAAAGAGTAGAGAGAATAGAGTAGAGAACAAAGAATCAAGAACCAAGACGATGTCATTGCGAGTTTACCTATCGGCAGACAGGCTCGTAATGACGGGTGTGTATTGTCGTTGGGGGCGTAGCGCTGCAATCTCATGAAAAGGAGTCGTAATTTTCAACAGATTACTTCGTCTTGATACTTTGTACTCCCTACTTAGTACTCTCTTTTCTCTTTGTTCTTGACTCTTGTCTGTTGCCTCTAACGAACAATCATTAATTCAAACCCGACACATCCGACTCTGGCTTTAGCTCATAAGGCGTTTTATTTTTCTCAAACACTCGTGCGTTTAAGGGTCCTTTCAGCGTGATTTTTGATCCTAGAACTTCCAAATAACTCCCTTCTCTGAGTCCAATAACGGGCTGTGAATTAAAGTGATGAAATTCTTGTATTCTGGTTTCACGGGTTTCGCCCATATGCGTGCTGCTCGGATCTGGGTCTAAATAGTGTGGATTGATATTAAATGGAACAAGTCCCAATGTTTGAAAACTTTTTGGATAGGCAATCGGCATATCGTTCGATGTGCCAATGGTAAGACCACAAATATTACTTCCGGCACTGGTACCTACATAAGGCGTACCCGATTCAATCGCAGTTTTTAGTTCGTTAAAGACATCCATTTTGTAAAGTTGATCTACCAAAACAAATGTATTACCTCCGCCTGCAAAAATTCCTTCTGCATTTTTTAGAGCTTCTTTTGGATGCTCAAATTCATGCAGCCCTTTGACTGTTTTTCCTATTTTAGAAAAAGCCAGTTGGACAATTTCTGTATAGGCATCATGCGACATCCCACCGGGACGTGCATACGGAATAAAGAGAATGGTTTCTACATTCTTAAAATGAATTTTTAAAGCGTCCAACAGATAGTCTAAATAACCACTGCCATGCACGGTAGAGGTGCTCGCAATTAGGATTTGTTTCATGTGTCTATATTTATTATTTTAAAAGGTCACATGCTGCCTGCCTGCAGCAGGCAGGTTCGCTATTAGTCATTCCCATGGGTGATAATAATTTTAGTATGCTCGTCTCATCTTTTATTTTTTGTAAATTTACCGAATAATATAATTTCAAATCAATTTGAGGACTTCTTTTTTTTCAATGCAATCCATTCTATGTCTTATAATAGTTAGTGGGATGACAGTAGGTATTGCTCATGCTCAAAAGGTGGAACTCTCAGGTAAAATTATTACCAATGGAGAGCTAGAAGGGATTCATGTCATTAATAAAACGTCTTACCGTTATACCACCACCGATCAAAATGGATTGTTTATCGTAGAAGGAAAACTGTCGGATTCGCTTTATTTTTCATCCATTCAATACCTTCCAAAAACCATTGTTTTGACAGCGCAGCATATCAACAGTAAATCAATCACGGTGAGCCTTTCTGAATCTATCAATGCCTTAGATGAGGTAATGATTGGAACGGTCTTAACTGGTGATTTGAATTCGGACATTACAAACTCTGAGGTCGAACGTCCCATGGACTTTTACGATTTAGGAATTCCGGGCTATACAGGTCTGCGAATGAATTTGGCAGAAAGACGTCTTTTTGAAGCAGATGCAGGTCCTCTTGTTATTGGTTTAGGTTTAAATTTTTCCAAGCTCCTTAATATGATGTCTGGTCGTACTAAAATGCTTAAAGAACAACTCAAACTAGATAAAGACAAAAAAACCATTCAGTATATAAAAGACGTTGTAGGGCCGATTTTTTTTACAACCAATGAGTTAAAAAAAGATAAGCGTGTAGAATTTTACTATTTCTGTGCAGATGCGCCTGATTTTTTACAACGCTGTCGAGGACGAAGTGAATTAGAAATTTTACAATTCTTAGAGGATAAATTAAAAGCTTTCAAAATTGCAAGTTTGTCTAAAAATTAACAAAACAGATCAAAGAAATCTCGTTATATTTGTACCATGATACACACGCACTTTTTATTTATTAGTGGTACTGAAATCACGTTTATATTATTTATCGTGATTCTGGTGTTTGGGGCGGATAAAATTCCTGGCATTGCAAAAGGCATGGGTAAAGGCATGCGTACGCTCAAGGATGCGACCAATGATATCAAAGGAGAAATTCAAAAAAGTGCCGATAAAAATGGCATCGATACTTCGATTACTAAAGATGTAAAGGAAGAACTTGATAAAGTAAAAGAAGAGGTCAAAGACCTAACAGGATCTGTCCGTCGAAATTTCTAAAGCTATTTTTTTATACTTACCGTAAGTCCATCTCTGATAGGAAGTAACACGGTTTCCAAGCGCGGATCTTCTTTTAACAAAGCATTGTATTCTAAAACAATTTTGGTTGATACATCTGAAGGGTCAAGAGTTTCAATTACTTTCCCACTCCATAAAACATTGTCAGAAAGAATCACCCCTCCAGAGTTGAGCTTGTCTATGATTTGATGAAAATAATTAATATAATTAGGTTTGTCAGCATCCATAAACACCAAATCAAACGTAGTGTCTAGGGTGGGGATGATGTCCAATGCCGATCCTAAATGTTGAATTATTTGAGATCCATAATCAGATTTATCAAAATAGCTGCGTTGAAAATCCACCAATTCTTCGTTGATATCGATCGTGTGTAAAATACCATTTTTGTCTAGGCCCTCTGCCAAACACAAGGCCGAATAGCCTGTAAAGGTTCCCAATTCCAAAATGGTTTTGGGTCGAATGAGTTTGGATAATACACTCAAAACCCGTCCTTGATAATGCCCACTCAACATGCGGGGTTGCAAAATTTTCTGATACGTTTCTCTAGTGAGTGTTGCTAAAAGTGCGGGTTCTTCCTCGGAGTGTTTCACAACATAGTCGTCCAATTTTTCTGATATAAAATGCATTTAAGAAAGTATTTTTTGAATCAATTTTTCAGCCTGTACTTTGTCTTCCCCAAACAACCATCTTAAAACATTGTCTTCCCAAATTTCGTCGTACTGCGTTTCGGATATTAATTTCCGGTCAATAGCAAGATCTAGTAATTTTCCTGGATAAGAAGACTGCGCTTCGCTTTCCATTTCTCCTAACGGATAAGGATCGTCCAAGCCCATAATAATTTGATTACTCCCTTGACGTTTCAACATTAGTTCTAATGAATCGGTGTCATGAACCAAGGTGTCAAAATAGATATTTGGGTGTCCAACTGCTTTTCGGGGGTGAGTTTTACCCTCAAATAAATCAGGGCGACCGTCAAACCCTTGAATTCGTCTTCCAAGGTTCATTTGCGCCATTTGACCTCCATGTGCAAAACACGTTCGGATGTTAGGATAGCGTTCTTGCATACCGTTTAAGGTATAAAAATGATACGCATCTCCACATTGTGCCAGCATCCAAATTAAATGAAAACGCCACGAAGTGTTTTCGAGCTTAATCATCTTTTCACCATCATAAGGATGGACTTCAATCGCTAAATTATATTCATTTGCCAATTCAAAAATCGGGTCATTTTCCTTATCAAACACACTTCGCCATTGCCCAATACTGTCCATAAAGTGAGTGGGTAAACACAACACTCTTAAACCTAATTCTTTGACACAGCGTTCAATTTCCCATAAGGCCCCTTGAATAAATCCGGGATGCACCACAAATCCACAAGTGAATTTGGAGGCATTATCCAGTTGTATTTTGGCATTGTAGTCGTTTTGAAAACGCAAAGCTTTTTTCATTTCTTCCAAACGCAATCCGTTCCCATAGAGCTGTGATAAATTTAAAACCACTGCATGGTCAATTTTATTATGATCCATCCACTCCAGTTTTTCATCCAAGAAAAAACTTGAATGCGTCACCGGTCGACTCCAACCTTTTTGAAGCATATGCTTGCGCTCATCGTCCACCCAAAAAATCTCCTTTTCTTTCATGAATTGAGGAATTTCCTCTGGATAAGGTAGTAAATGGGAATGTCCGTTGATGCGAAGTTTACGTTTCATCTGTTTGTTTTAAATTTTGTTTGGTGCCTCCATTTTAGTGCCACATTGGGTGCAGGTACATTTTTCTTCACTTGAATAATAGCGATCAAATATAATCGGCATATCGGTTTCAATATTATCTAGCACAAAAGGCGCTCTGAACAGTTGATGGTTGCAATTTTCGCAATACCATTCCAAAGCATCTTCCACACCTTCCGGTCGTGGATACTCAATGACGATCCCTACCGTGTTTGCGCCCCGTTGTGGGGAATGGGGGACTTTTGAGGGTAATAAATATATATCACCTTCTTTGATATGGACATCTTTTGCAACGCCCTTGTCAATGATTTTTAAAATGATATCCCCTTCTAATTGATAGAAAAATTCAGGGGTTTCATTATAATGATAATCTTTTCGATTATTGGGACCACCAACAACCATTACAATATATTCGCCATCGTTCCACACACATTTGTTTCCAACAGGCGGTTTTAATAATGCTCTGTTTTCTTCAATCCACGCTTTGATATTTAGGGGAGATACTAGCTTGCTCATGGGTTTTGTATTAGGATTAATTTTTTCAAGTTACAAAGATTTTGTGCGACCACCATCTACTGGGATATTTACGCCGTTTATATAGCTCGCTGCTTCACTCGCCAAAAACACAATTGCATTGGCCGTTTCTTCTGGTTTTGCAAAGCGTTTTGCAGGCGTATAAGTTTTCATGATTGCGGTCATTTCTTTGATACTCGTCTGCGCTTGATTGGCTTTAATTTTAATAATCTCATTCAAACGCTCCGTTTCTGTAAATCCAGGCAATACATTATTGACCGTAATTCCAAAACGTCCTAATTCAAAGGACAGTGTTTTACTCCAGTTGCCAACGGCATTTCGGATGGTGTTACTCACACCCAAGCCTTCAATCGGTTCTTTTACCGAGGTTGAAATGATATTTATAATACGTCCATAAGACGCCTCTTTCATAAAAGGAACCGTGAGTTGCGCGAGTACATGGTTACATTTCAGATGTTGTGTAAAGGCATTCTCAAACTCCTCCAAGCTGGCGTCGATAATCGCACCACTTCTAGGGCCTCCTGTATTGTTGACAAGAATATGGAACCCATGATTTTTTTGAATATAGCTTTCAACTTTGGATTTTAAATCTGAGGGATTCATAAAATCAGCAATGATATAATCGTGTTGATCTGCGTTTGGAAGTGACGCAATAACGTCTTTCAGTTTGGCTTCATTTCTAGCGACCAAGGTGAGTGTAACCCCTTCAGAAGCCAAGGCGAAAGCAGCTGCTTTTCCAATGCCTTGCGTACTTCCACACACAAGGGCGTTTTTATGTTCTAAGTTTAAGTTCATCTGTCTTTTTTATTATTTGTAATTGATACATATATTTTTTGTTTCGGTGAAAAAACGGAGGACTTCAAATCCGCCTTCCCGACCGACACCTGATGATTTTACGCCTCCAAATGGAGTGCGCAAATCGCGTTGCATCCAAGTATTTACCCAGACTATTCCTGTTTCTAGTTTCTCAGAGAACATTAGACTTCGCTTTAAATTATTGGTCCATACCGTAGCGGACAAACCATATTTTACATCGTTCGCCATCGCTAAAACTTCGGCATCTGAGGTAAAAGACATCAGGGTAACGACAGGTCCAAAAATCTCTTCTTGATTTAATTTACACTGATTGGAATCGACTTCAATAATCGCAGGTGAAAGGTAGTAACCATTTTCATAACCTTCCACATGAACTTGTTCCCCTCCCAATAACAATCTGCTTTCTGTGGGGTCAATACCCTCAATATAAGACCGTACTTTTTCATAATGTGTTTTAGACACCAAAGCTCCAATTTGTGTCGATTCATCAGAGGGATGCCCTACCACAAGCTGCCGAACACGTTCTGTAAAATCGATCTTAAATTGTTCATAAATGGAGGCTTCCACAAAAATCCGACTCCCGCACAAACAAATTTGACCTTGGTTAGAAAATGAAGACCTTACTGTAGTGGTTAGCATTTTCTCGTAATCACAATCCGCAAAAATGATGTTTGGATTTTTCCCACCCAATTCGAGGGACAATTTTTTAAACATGGGGGCCGCCGTTTTGGCAATAAATTTACCTGTTTCTGTACCTCCCGTAAAGGAGATTGCTTTGATATGAGGATGTTCTACAATCGCTTTTCCGGTGCTTGAACCCAAACCATGTACAATATTTAAAACCCCTTTTGGAAGTCCTGCCTCGTTACAAATTTCTCCCAACAAAAAGGCAGTATAAGGTGTTACTTCACTAGGTTTAGCAACCACACAATTGCCTGCTGCCAGAGCAGGTGCTATTTTCCATGACAATAAATACAAGGGTAAATTCCATGGAGAGATGCAACCCACAACGCCTATTGGATGTCGCAGGGTATAGTTGATTGTTTTTTCACTTTTTGTTTCGTGGCTTTCGCTATAAAATTGAGTGATCGCATGCCCAAAAAATCGGAAGTTACTCGCCGCTCGTGGAATGTCAACTGCCCTTGCAACAGATATGGGTTTTCCATTATCTTTACTTTCTGCCGCTGCAAAGCGGTCTAAATTGGCTTCAATCAAACCGGCTATTTTCAATAAAATAGCACTTCTTTTTTCTATGGAGGTTTCAGACCAAGGGATGAATGCTTTTTGAGCAGCCTCATAAGCGGCTTGCACATCTTTAGAACTCGAGTTTGGAGTTTTTCCATACACTAAACCATCGGCAGGACCTATATTGTCGATCCATTCGTTTTGAATGGGATCTGAAAACACACCGTCGATATAGTTTTGTATGTGGATCATGCTCATTTTTTATAGGCCATTACTTTAATTTCGACCACCAAATCCGGGTGTGGAAGTTGATGTACCGCAACTGTGGTGCGCGCCGGCCCTGTTTCTGGACTGAAAAACTCGGCATAGGTTTTATTATAGCCTGCAAAATCATTCATATTTACTAAAAAGGTCGTGACATCAACCACATCTTCTAAGCTCGCTCCTTCCTTGATTAGATTGGTGTTTATATTTTGAAGGACTTCCCGCGTTTGTGTTTCAATATTCAAGTGCTTCGTACCCATTTCATCAATGATATCCACGCCAGCAATGCTGTTGTCTGCCCGTCTCGAACTGGTGCCTGAAACAAAGATAAAATCTCCAACACGTTTGGTGTGTGGATAGGCGCCTCTTGGTGTGACTTTGGTACTCATAGTGTTCGTTTTTGTTAGTATTTTAATATTTTGTAAGCGTGCCCTCTGTAAGGATGCTTTTTGTTTCTTCCTGTACTTTTTTAAGCTGATCCTTTAAATTTTCTTTCGGATCTATTTTTTGAGCGGATAGCATGTTCAAGATCGCTTTGTCTTGTGCACGACCCACAGTCATTGCTTCGTTATAACCAATTGTTTCTTTGAAAGTCACCAATGAATATTTTGAATAATAAGTCTCTGGAAATTCAGCTTCTAAAGCCATTTCAATTTTTCGTTTTTCTTGAAAAATGGGGTTGGCAATATGATCCTTCATTTCGTGAAAATTATCAATTGCTAAATCAGCAATCGCATCGGTGTCCACTTTTCTGTGTGTTTCAAACGCTTTGAATGTGGCTTCCCAATCGCCTTCATGCCGATCTAAAAAGGCATCAAATTCGACTACATCTTCAAAAGAAGCATTCATGCCTTGTCCGTAAAACGGAACAATAGCGTGTGCGGAGTCACCTAGTAAAAGGCTATTGCCTTTATAGTGCCAAGGAAAACATTTCACCGTTCCTAAGGGTGCGGTTGGGTTTTCAAAAAACTCTTCCACTAAATTGGGCATTAAATCCAGTGCATCAGGGAATTCCTTTTTGAAAAATTCAGTGACAATTTCGGGGGTTGTCAAATTATTGAAATTGTATTCGCCAGTTTCATAACTTAAAAACAGGGTCACCGTAAAGCTGCCCTCTAAATTTGGTAATGCAATGATCATAAAATCGCCTCTCGGCCAAATATGAAGTGCATTTTTAAAGGCCTTAAATTCGCCACTTTTTGTGGGCTGAATGGTTAATTCCTTATAGCCATGTGTGAGGTAATTCTGTGAAAAACTAAATAAAAATTTACGTTCTTGGAAATAACTTTTTCTTAGGGAGGAACCCGCGCCATCTGTTCCAAAGATGAGGTCTGCGGATACCTCAAAAGCATCGCCAGAAATGGTGTCTTCAAAATGCCCTACTTTGGCTTCAAAATCAACTTTTATACTACGTTTATTAAATTCAATGGTCACATTATCCAGCGCTTCTGCTTCGTCCAATAAGAGGGCGGTTAGCAATTCTCTCGAAATGGAATTTATAGATTCGTTTTCACGACCACTGTAGTTTGAAAGAAAGGTATTTCCTTCTTTGTCATGAATCATTCTGCCGTGCATTGGAATACACAGAGATTCAACTTTTGAATCCAATCCAACCATTTTAATCGCTTTCAGTCCACGATTTGAAAAGGCCAAATTGATAGAACGCCCAGCACTGATATCTACTTTTCGTAAATCTTGACGCATTTCAATCACGCGTACGTTAAATCCGCGTTGACCAAGTCGCAAAGCGAGTAAGGATCCACAGAGTCCGGCTCCAATAATTAATATATTTTCTTGCCTAGGCATTCAGAATTGTTTTTAAGATTTCTACCATTTTATAAACATCTTCAAAGGAGTTGTAAAAAGGGGTAGGGGCACAACGAATCACATCTGGAGTTCTCCAGTCAGTGATCACGTATGCAGCAGTTAATTTTGTATGTAAAGATTTGTTTGCGTTTTTCACTTGTATGGACAATTGACATCCGCGTTGTTCAGGATCTTTAGGTGTGATGATCGAAATGTTTTCATTCTGTAATTCCAGAATAAGGTATTCCATATAGCCGGTCAGTTTTATGGATTTTTCTCTTAATGCGGGCATCCCTACCTCATTAAATAATTCTAAAGACGCTTTGATTGCTGCCATGGATAAGATGGGTGGGTTGCTTAATTGCCAACCTTCCGCGCCAGGAGTAATGTCTAAGGGTTGCCGCATGTCAAAACGGGTGGCTTTGTTTTGACTCCACCAACCTGCAAATCGTTTTAAGGAAGTGTCATTGGCATAGCGTTCGTGAACAAAAATTCCGCCGAGACTTCCTGGACCTGAATTCATGTATTTATACGTACACCAAGCCGCAAAATCTACTCCTGATTCGTGAAGGTTTGGTTGAATGTTTCCAACCCCATGTGCCAAGTCAATTCCGACTTTACATCCCTGTTGGTGGCCGAGTTCTGCAATTCTTTTTAAATCTAAATATTGTCCTGTATAATAATTGACGCCGCCAATTAATAACATAGCGATTTCATCGCCTTGCGTTTCTAAAATAGATTCTAGATCTTCGATGTTTAGAAGGGTTTCACCGTTTCTAGGGGTCCATTCTACAAGCGATTCCGAAGGGTCAAATCCATGAAACTGTAATTGTGTTTCTACGGCATACCGATCGGAAGGAAAGGCGTCGCTTTCAATGACGATTTTATATTTTGTTTTGGTAGGTTGATAAAAGGAAACCATCAATAAATGAAGATTTGTCGTCAGCGTATTCATGATGACCACTTCTATGGGTTTCGCACCCACAATCTCCGCCATGGTTTTGGTCAAAAATTCGTGGTAAGGCATCCAAGGGTTTTTGGCTTCAAAATGTCCTTCAACACCCAAGTTTGCCCAATCATCCAACTCTTGTTGAATGTGGTTTTTGGTTTCTTTGGGTTGAAGTCCCAGAGAGTTTCCGGTAAAATATAACCACTCGTCTCCATTCGTATTTTTAGGAATGTAAAACTTTTCACGGTAGTGGGCTAAAGGATCTTTTTGATCTTGTGCTTTAGCATAATCGATTCCGGGCTTGTAATTTGTCAACTTCTGATGGTTTGAATTCTCTCAAAAATAAGCAATTTTGATTGAAAACAAAATGGAATTGCAGCTTAAAAATTAATGCTTCGATTTAAGTAAGTCAGGAAATTTTTGTTGAAATTTCCGTAAACGAGGGATGGAAACATTTCGTATGTAGGAATTATTCGGATGCAGACGCTCATAATTTTGATGGTAATCTTCGCCTTTCCAGAATTTTAGAAAGGGATACACTTCTGCAGCAACACTTATGTTTAACGCTTTTCCAAGGGTCTCTTTCTTTTGATCTATAATTGCTTTTTGTGCCTTATTTTGATAGAAAATAATAGAGCGGTATTGGGAGCCTCTATCAGGCCCTTGGCCATTGACTTGCGAGACGTTCTGAGAACCGAAATACACATCTAACAAGGTTGAGAAGCTCACAACTGTTGGATCGTAAATAACTTCTACAGCTTCGGCATGTCCTGTTCTTCCAGTATTACTAGCATGGTAAGTTGGGTTGTCGGTATAGCCACCTGCATAACCATTAATGACTTCAGAAACGCCTTTGACACTTTCATATATGGCCTCGACACACCAAAAACACCCACTGGCAAAATAGGCACGTGCCATGCCATCTTTTAGAGGGACTTCAATGGGAGCGGCATTTTCTACTTCAAGTTGCATTTTAGTTTTTTCTTTTTTTGTTTGACAACTCATAAAACTGAAGGTCAAGCAAAGCATAAGTGTGGTAAGATTCTTCATGGGTTTTTATGTTTATTTACGCAATAAAATTACAACCCAAATTTTATAATAGTGTGAAAATTATATTAAATAAAAAAAGCCCTCATTAAAAATGAAGGCTTTGAATAATGTAAGGTAAAAAGTTAAAGTTTAGAAATCAATTTTTCCATTTTAAGTTTTTGTTCTTCGGCTAAAACAGCATCTACTAAAATTCGACCACTGTGTTCATCTGTGATGATTTTTTTGCGAGACGCAATTTCCATTTGCACTTGTGGTGGGATTGTAAAGTAAGATCCCCCGGAAGCACCTCTTTCAATAGGTACAATGGCTAAGCCATTTTTGACGTTAGTACGTATTTTAGTGTAAGCTTTTACAAGGCGTTCTTCAATGTTCTTTTTGTAATCGTCTGATTTGGCCAATAAAAGTTTTTCTTCTTTTTCGGTTTCAGCAAGGATCGCATCAAGATCTGCTTTTTTATGTTTTAAATGCGTTTCGCGTTCTTCTAAACGTTCTTTAGTAGAAGTGATCACAACATTTTTTTGTTCCATTTGAGCACTAAATTCTTTGATGTGTTTTTCGGCCAATTGGATTTCTAATTCTTGAAACTCAACTTCTTTAGTTAAAGAGTTAAACTCACGATTGTTACGAACATTTTTTTGTTGTTCGGTATATTTTTTAATCAAACCAGTCGCTTCTTCAATAAGAATCTTTTTAGCTTTTATTTGATTGTCGATTTCGGTTAGACTTTCTTCAAGCTTTTGAACTCTGTTTTTGAATCCTTCAACATCATCTTCTAAATCTCTAACTTCTAAAGGAAGTTCCCCTCTCACATTTCTAATTTCGTCAACTCTTGAGTCGATTAATTGTAAATCATAAAGAGCTCTTAATCGATCCTCTACGCTTAGTTCTTTCTTTTTAGCCATGCTTATTTATACTTTACGGGATTTGTATTTGTCTTTGATAAAAGGACTGCAAAATTAGTAATTTTTTTCTTAAGATGGGCAACTAAAATATTTTTTATATGTTGCTCGCTTTCATAGTGCCCTACGTCTGCCAATAACAGCGAATTTTCAGCACTAAAAAAATCGTGATATTTTAAATCAGCGGTGATAAAGGCATCAGCACCAGCGGCCTTAGCAGCTTCGATTGCAAAGCTTCCTGACCCTCCTAACACGGCTACTTTTTGGATGGGAGTTTCTAAGAATTCCGAATGCCGTATAAGTGTGCAATTTAAACGGGTTTTTATAAAGTCTATAAACGAAGTTTCGTCCATTGGTTGCTCTAACTGGCCAACCATTCCCATGCCAATATGTTGATTTTTGTTTTCTAAAGCGATGATTTCATAGGCAACTTCTTCATAAGGGTGGCTGCTAAAAAGTGTTTTTAGAATGTCATTTTCCAGATGTTTTGCAAAACTGACCGTGATTTTTGTTTCTGATACTTTTTGTAAAACATGCTTCGCTCCCATCACAGGATTTGAATGTTCATTTCCTTTAAAAGTTCCAGTACCTACGCTATTAAAACTACAATCGGTGTAATTTCCAATACTTCCAGCACTACTCTCAAACAAGGCGGTTCGGACGGCATCGGCATGTTGTTCAGGGACATAAGTGGTCAATTGTTTGATGGTTCCCACTTGTGGAATTAGAATCGCTTTATTTTTTAATCCTAAAAGATCACAAAGTCCAGCATTTGAGCCTTCAAAAGCATTGTCAAGTGCTGTATGGATGGCATAAATTGCAATTTTATGTTCGATCGCTTTTATCAATACACGTTCCACATAGGTGTTTCCCGTGATTTTTTTAAGGCCTTTAAAAATAATCGGGTGAAAACTCACAATCAAGTTGCATTGGTTTTCAATGGCTTCATCTACCACTGTTTCAAGAGTGTCTAGTGTCACTAATACACCTGTTACTTTAGTGGTTTTATGCCCGACCAAAAGGCCTACATTGTCAAATTCTTCAGCATAGGCAAGTGGGGCCAAAGCCTCTAAATGCGTGATCACATCTTGAACTATCATAAGTTTTTGTTTAAGTTCAAAGATAAAATAATTACTTTCGTTGCAATGAAGCTTTTTAGAAAAATATTATTCCCCTTTGTACCCCTCTATTATGCGGCGGTATTTTTAAGAAACAAATTATATGATTGGTCAATCTATAAGTCCAAATCTTATGAATTTCCATTGCTCTGTGTGGGCAATCTATCCGTAGGTGGCACTGGAAAAACACCCATGATTGAATATTTAATTACTCTGTTGGGTTCGAAGTATAAGCTGGCAACCCTCAGTCGTGGGTATGGACGAAAGTCCAAAGGCTTTCTGATTGCCACGCCAAATGCCACGTCTCAAGATATTGGGGACGAGCCTTTACAGATTTTCAATAAATTTAAAAATATTACGGTGGCAGTGGATGCCGATCGCCAAAATGGTTTAAAATATTTGAAAGAACACAACCCCTTGTTAGAAGTTGTGTTGTTAGATGATGCGTTTCAACACAGAAAAGTCACGGCAGGATTTAATATTCTACTGACCGCATACGATCAATTGTATTGTGATGATTTTGTTTTGCCAACAGGCAATCTGAGAGAACCTAAATTGGGTGCCAAACGTGCACAGTTAATTGTGGTAACGAAGTGTCCAGAAAATTTGGGTGACTTAGAAAAAACAGCAATCACTAAACGTTTGAATCCAGAAACCAATCAAACCGTATTTTTTAGCAGTATCCAGTACAGTGAAACGCTTATTTCATCGACTTCAAACCGTGCTTTGTCGGATTTAAAAGGAACTCATTTTACGCTGGTGACAGGCATTGCAAACCCGACACCTTTAGTCGAGTATTTAACTGAAATGGAACTTGAATTTGAGCATTTAAACTATAAGGATCATCATGAGTTTTCTAAACCTGAATTGGAATTCATACATTCAAAATCGTTGGTAGTAACTACCGAAAAAGATTTTTCACGCTTGCATACAGAGGCACAAGATCATATATACTATTTGCCCATTCAATTGAAAATAGAGAACGCTTCGGAGTTTGAACGTTTGGTGGCGGGGTATGTTGAGGTTTTTTAGTTGATTTAGAAAAACACACAATGATCAGAAACTACACAAAAAAAGACAAATCAACTCTCATTGAATTATTACGACAGAACACTCCTGAATATTTTGATCCCTCCGAAGAGATTGAATTTATAAATTACCTAGATCATGAAGTAGAAGACTATTTTGTTTATGAACTTGATTTTAAAATTATCGGGGCTGGAGGTATCAACTATTTTTTGGAAGAAAAATCGGCACGAATCTCTTGGGATATGGTGGATTCAAAATCACAAGGAAAGGGCATCGGAAAAAAACTAACCCAACACAGAATCAACCATTTGAAGAGAAATACAGAAGTTGAAATCATTAGAGTCAGAACAAGTCAGCATGCCTATAAATTTTATGAGAAAATGGGCTTTGAATTAGAGAAAATTGAAAAAGAGTATTGGGCAAAAAACTTTGATTTGTATCTAATGCAGATGAGGAATGAGACAAATATCTAATTTTTTACTCTATAAATCAAATCTACAATACGGCTGGAGTAGCCTGTTTCGTTATCGTACCATCCAATAATTTTCACCATCGTTCCAATAACAGACGTCATTTGCGCATCAAAAATACAGGAATGCGTATTTCCGACAATATCAATCGACACAATCGGGTCTTCGGTATATTCTAAAACCCCTTTAAACGAGGTTTCAGCAGCCTCTTTAAACGCTTTGTTAATTGCTTCTACAGAAGTCTCCTTTTTTACATTAAACGTGATATCCGTTAGCGATCCATTAATAACCGGCACTCGAATTCCACAACCTCCAATACAGTTGGCCAACTCCGGAAATACTTTTGTCAATGCTTTCGCCGCTCCCGTTGTTGTGGGTACAATAGACTGTCCTGCAGCACGTGCACGTCTTAAATCTTTATGCGGTTGGTCATGTAAACTTTGATCGGATGTATAGGAATGCACCGTTGTGATGTATGCCTGGTTAATACCGCAAAGCTCGTTGATAATGGAGAGCATGGGCGCTGCATTATTAGTGGTACAAGAAGCGTTTGAAATGATGGTATCTTCTGTGTTTAATAAATCGTCATTTACTCCTAAAACGATTGTTTTGACAGTGTCATCGATAGGAGGGACGCTCAAAATAACTTTAGAAGCCCCGTTATTTATATGGTGAATTAACTCCTTTTTGGTTTTAAATTTCCCCGTTGCTTCAATGACGATGTCCACAGTATAGGGCGTCCAGTTGAGGTCTTTCAGATGGGATTTATTTAAGACAGGAATCGAATGACCATCAAGGATGATGTGCGTGTCATCGCTCGAAATAGTTCTTTTTAAAGTGCCGTGAATACTGTCGTATTTGAGTAGATGCGCCAAGGTTTTGGTATCTGCCAGATCGTTAATTGCAACCACTTCAATCGTTGGGTGTGCCAATAACAGTCTGAACACTCGACGCCCAATGCGTCCAAATCCATTGATTGCGACCCGTACCATCGTTAGTTGATGTGTTTTTGAGCTTTATAAGAAGATCTTACCAAGGCACTACTTTCTACATGGCGAAAGCCTAAATCCAATCCAATAGTTTCATATTCTTTGAATTGATCTGGGGTGATGAATTGCTTTACAGGCAAATGTTTTTTACTCGGTTGCAAGTATTGACCGATGGTAACCACATCTACATTCGCATTTTTTATATCGTGAAGCGTTTCAATCACTTCATCACGGGTTTCTCCAAGGCCAAGCATCAAACCTGTTTTGGTACGGCGTTGCCCTTGATCTTTTAGGTATTTTAAAACACCCAAACTTTTATCGTATTTCGCTTGAATGCGGACTTCACGTGTCAAGCGTCTTACCGTTTCCATATTATGAGACACCACTTCGGGAGCGACTTCTATAATGCGATCGATGTGTTTTTCAATCCCTTGAAAATCTGGAATTAAAGTCTCCATCGTGATGTTTGGATTCATACGTCTTACCGCTTTCACAGTTTCTGCCCACATGATACTTCCCATATCTTTCAAGTCATCACGATCTACACTCGTCAGAACCGCGTGTTTGATATTCATAATTTTGATGGAACGCGCAACTTTTTCAGGTTCATCCCAATCCACAGTTTCTGGCCGTCCTGTTTTGACGCCACAAAACCCACAAGAACGCGTACAGATATTTCCTAAAATCATAAAGGTTGCTGTGCCTTCTCCCCAGCATTCGCCCATATTCGGACAACTTCCGGAAGCACAGATGGTGTTGAGGTTGTATTTGTCAACAAGCCCTCTGAGTTCGGTGTATTTTTTGCCTGTTGGCAATTTGACACGAAGCCATTTTGGTTTGGGTTGTCTTATAATTGGGTCTGAAAGTGTTTCTACAGCCATGCGTTCAATTTGAGCCACAAAGATACAAAGTATTCTTATAAACAAATCATAAAATTGTGAGATACCACACGCTAAAACCGATTAAAAAAAGAATACCAAAACAGCTCATAATGTGGAGGATCTTGGATGGACGCCACTCCTTTGGGGTGTGTTTACTTGAAATTAAAATATAGTTGGTGAGTGCGTAAAAGGGAGCGGTTAAAAATGATAATACCGTGGCTACTTTTATGAGACTTCCCATTTCCGAGAGAAAGAAAAAATAAATACTGAGAGTTCCTAAAATTAATACAACGCTCCATATTAAATAGCCATTTTTGAAGGATTTTTCAAACACCAACTCCGTGGTTTTATGCATAGATCGTGGCGAGGCGTCAAGGGTTGTCAAGGTCGTACTAAACATGGTGGTGAACGCAGCGATTCCAATAATGACATAAGCCCAGTTGCCGAGACTTTGGGTGTACATATCGATAAGTTGAACAGAAAATGTACCAGCACTGTTGCTGAAACTATTGCCTGTAGGGTGCATGACAAGTGCGCCAAGTGCTACAAAACTAACCCCTAAAAGAATCGTTCCTAAATACCCAATATTAAAATCTAATAAAGCTGTTTTTGGATGGCGTTTCTCGGTGCTTGTTTTTTGCTTTTCAGTGGTCCATAACGAATGCCATACCGAAATATCCAAAGGCGCTGGCATCCATCCCATAAAGGCGATTAAAAATGTAATTTCAATACTGCCTTCTGGTAAGAGTTGTGTAAATGATACGGCCTCGCTCGAATTGTAAATGGCCATCGCAGTGGCAACCAAGGTTGTGAGGGTTAGAGTGATGATAATGACTTTCATCATGACGTCTAAAAATCGATACTTTCCAATATTTAAGATGATAAAACACACGCTTAAAATGACCACAGTCCAAACTTTTACGCTGATGAAGTCTCCAAATAAAGAAGTAGCAATACCGGCGGTTACAATCGTCACAGCCGCTTGAATGGTAAACATGGTTAGGGAAGTAAGTAGTCCGTACAGTATCAATACACCTTTTCCCAATTTCCGATAGCCTTCTAGTAAACTTTCACCCGTTGCACTGGCATAGCGAGGCCCGTATTGAAAAAACGGATATTTCACCAAATGAATGAGCAGTAACGCCCAGAGTAATCCAAATCCAAAATCTGCTCCTGCACGCGTGGACTGTACAAGATGAGAGACACCAATGGCAGCTCCTGCAAACAGAAGTCCAGGACCTAGTTTTTGTATAAAGCGTTTCATTGTTTTGTCAAAATAATTTCGGCTAGCAGTTTTTTGGCTCTTAAGAGTTTAATTTTTACATTATTTATTGGCGCCTCAATCTCATTAGAGATTTCCACATAAGATAATTCTTGGAAATACCGCAAATTAATCACTTGTTGGTAATGCGGTTTTAACTTTTTGATGTCTTTTAATAACTCCGCAAGATTTTGCTTCGTGATGAGTTTGTCTTCTGGGGAAGGTGCCTCATCTTGAATCCAATACACCCGCTTTTCATCTTCTTCAGACGTTTGATTGCTCAGAGATATTTTTTGTTTCCTTAAACTGTCAGAATGGGTATTTTTTGCAATGGTAATCAGCCATGTTTTGAATTTAAATGATTCATCAAAAGTATTGATTTTCTCAAAGGCTTTGGAAAATGCCTCGATTGTAATGTCTTCTGCGTCATTTTCATTACGGGTCCGTTTCATCAAAAACCCATACACATCGTTCCAAAATGTATGCAATAAAAAATTAAATGCAATTTGATCGTTTTCTTTAGCTTTCTGAATGGCGTCGTTTACTTCCAATGGGCTGGTATTGATTTAAGAGTGCTGAGGTTCAGAGCAATCTTCATATTCCTCGGGGGTTTTTCCACAAAAGCCACAGGCTTCCCCATCTTTGTTCAGCATGGGGTTTTGACTGGCACAAGTCCCTGCAAATACGCCATCTTTTTTTGCCCATATTTTTATTGAAATTCCTCCAACAGCAAGTCCTAAGAGCGCTAACGTAATTAAAAATAGAGTCATCGTATTTTTTTTTACAAAGATACACTTTTAAGGAATTTGATTTCGGTATGTGACTTTTTTTTAATTCTTGTGTCATATTTTAAAATCTAGATATTTTATTATTATGAAAAAATTATTTGCAGAGTTTTTTGGAACCTTTTGGCTTGTGTTTGGAGGTTGTGGTAGTGCTATTTTTGCAGCCGGATATCCAGATGTAGGAATTGGATTTGTAGGGGTTTCCCTCGCGTTTGGTTTAACCGTATTAACGATGGCTTTCGCAGTAGGCCCCGTTTCTGGGGCGCATTTTAACCCAGCAGTCACAATTGGTTTTTGGTCTTGTGGGCGTTTTGCTACCAAAGATTTATTAGGCTATATTCTAGTTCAAGTTCTTGGGGCGATTGTTGCTGCCGCTACTTTATTCTTAATTGTTTCAGGAAAATCTGATTTCGAAACAGTTGGAAGCTTCGCCGCAAATGGATATGGAGTGCTTTCTCCAGGCGGATATTCTATGACGTCTGTATTGATTACAGAATTTGTGACCACTGCTTTTTTTGTGATTATTATTCTTGGGAGCACGACTCATAAGTCCACCAAAAAATTCGCGCCTATTGCTATTGGGTTAGCACTCACATTGGTTCACTTGATTAGTATTCCTATTTCAAACACATCTGTAAATCCAGCGCGATCTACGGGTCAAGTATTTTTTGCTCAAGGCGGGGATTATGCAGGGCAGCTTTGGTTGTTTTGGTTGGCACCCATTGCAGGAGCACTTGTGGCTGGTTTTGTTTGTAGATTAAGTAAAAAGGCGTAAAACTTTTTTTAAAATATTTAAAGCGCACAAACGTGCGCTTTTACAGAATATTGACTTCCGTTTCTAAATCAATATCAAAAATGAATTTTACAGCTTTTTGAATTTGGATAGAGAGATTTAAAATATCCATTCCTGAAGCACCGCCATAGTTTACCAAAACCAAGGCTTGTTTGGCATGGACTCCAAAATTTCCAAATGTTTTGCCTTTGAAGCCTGCGGTATCAATCAACCATCCTGCAGGGATTTTAACAACGTCCGTAGAAATTTTATAATGTTGAATTTGTGGAAATAGTGTTTGTAATATTTCAAATTTCGAATAAGTAACCACAGGGTTTTTGAAAAAACTACCACTGTTACCAATTGTTTTTGGATCTGGTAACTTTGAGTTTCTAATCGAAATAACGGCTTTTGAAATGTCTTGAATTGTGGGGGTTTTTATGCCATAATTTTGAAGTTCAGTTTCAATCGCACCATAATTTGTTTTCAGACTGTGCTCTTGATTGCTTAACTCAAATACGACCGAAGTAATGATGTATTGCCCTTTAAGCTCTTGCTTAAAAATAGAGTTTCGATACCCAAATTGACATTCTTCTTTTGTGAAGGTTCTCAGTTCTTTTGTTTTTATATTAAGAGCTTCACAGCTTACAAAAGAATCTTTTAATTCCACGCCATAGGCACCAATGTTTTGAATGGGTGCAGTCCCTACATTCCCAGGAATTAAAGATAAATTTTCGAGTCCTCCAAAATTTTCATTGAGACACCAACACACCAATTCATGCCAGTTTTCACCCGCTGCAACTTCTATTTGAACACTATTTTCAGATCTAGAAATTACAGAAATTCCTTTGAGGTTTATTTGTAATACTAAAGCTTCCACATCTTTAGTTAGTAATATATTACTCCCACCACCAAGAATCAGTAAGTCCGTTGGATTTGTATTTAAAACATCCCTAAGCTCTTGTATGGAATTGATGGATGCAAATTCTGTTGCTTTGACATCAATTCCAAAAGTATTGAAAGGTTTAAGAGTTATGTTGTTTTTAATGATCATTAGGCGTTGTACTGATTGAGAGCTACTTTTAAAATAGCAACCGAAGTCCTAAGGTCTTCTTTATTTAGGACATAAGCAACTCGAATCTGATTTTTCCCGAGCCCCTCCGTCGAATAAAATCCAGCAGCTGGTGCCACCATGATGGTTTCATTATCAAGCCTAAAGTCTTCTAATAGCCATTGCGCAAATACATCCGAATCTGTGATTGGCAACTCTACAATACAGTAAAAAGCACCTTTTGGGATGGCGACTTTGACGCCTTCAATTTTTTGAAGTTCTTCTATTAATACATTTCTTCGTTCCACATATTCAGAGATGACTTCACTAAAATAACTGTCTGGTGTTTCTAAGGCTGCTTCACTTGCGAGTAGGGCATAAGTTGGCGGAGACAATCGTGCTTGTGCGAATTTTAAAGCCGTATTAAGAACCGTTGTGTTTTTGGTTACAATACACCCAATTCTTGCGCCACACATGCTGTATCGTTTTGATACAGAATCAATGATGATGGCATTCGGTTCTAAGCCTTCTTCTTGCATGATGGAATAATGCTCGTGACCATCATAGGTGAATTCGCGATAGACTTCATCAGAAATTAGAAATAAATCGTGTTTTTTAACCAGTATTGCAAGTTGTTTAATTTCAGCCTTGCTGTATAAATAGCCTGTAGGATTGCCTGGGTTACAAATTAATATTGCTTTTGTTTTTGGGGTGATTAACGCTTCAAAATCAGCGATAGGAGGTAAGGCAAAATTAGATTCAATATTAGAAACAACGGGCACCACTTTGACACCTTGCGCCGTAGAAAATCCATTGTAATTCGCATAAAAAGGCTCGGGAATAATCACTTCATCCTCGGGATCCATAATGCTTCCAAAAGTAAAAAACAAGGCTTCGCTTCCTCCTGTGGTGATGATAATATCATTGGCACTGACGTGAATGTCATTTTTTTTATAATAGGCAGTTAATTTTGTACGGTATGTTTCCGAGCCTTCCGAACGACTGTAGGCTAAAGTGTCTAACGTATTGTTTTTGACAGCATTTAGTGCCACTTCGGGAGTTTTAATATCAGGTTGACCAATATTTAAATGATAGACATTTATACCTTCTTTTTTTGCTTGTTCGGCGTAAGGCACTAGTTTTCTAATGGGTGATTGTGGCATTAGTGCCCCTTTTCGAGAGATTTTTGGCATAGTTCTATAATATAAATTGCCTACAAATTTATCTTAAAGTTTGTATAAAATAAAGCCCTTTAACTATTATTTAAATAAATCTGTCGTAAATTGTCTTTACCCCCTTACTACGATTCTTATGTTGAATGTAAAATCGCTTTGTATTTTTCTTTGTATTGGCTTTAATTTGAGTGTGTTCTCTCAAGGAAATTTTGAACTCAAAAATGGAGTAAGTGACAAAATACATTTTAAATTGGTGAATAATTTGATTGTTATTCCTGTGACTATTAATGGTGTTTCTTTGTCTTTTTTACTAGATACAGGGGTTTCAAAGCCGATTCTTTTTAATTTCTTCAATTTAAAAGAGGAATTATCAATCCATGAAACCGAATTAATCCTTATTCATGGATTGGGCAACGATGAACCGATTGAAGCCTTGCGCTCCTCAAATAATACAGTGATCATTGGGGAGGCTGTAAACCTAAATCAAGATTTATTTGCAATTATAGATGCCTCCATCAATTTTGTGCCTAGTTTAGGAATTCCTGTTCATGGCATTATTGGCTATGATATTTTTAAAGATTTTGTGGTCGAAATTAATTACAGTCGAAAATTTATAAAACTTTACAACCCTCTGTTGTATGATTCTAAATTATCCCGAAAATGGAGAAAATTAGATCTCATTTTTTATAATAAAAAACCCATTATAGAAGCATCTGTGACGGTAGATCATAAAGCCGTTCCAGTCAATCTTTTAATTGATACAGGTGGGAGTGACTCCTTATGGCTTTTTGAAGACCCTGCACAATCCTTATCCATCCCAAAAAACACTTTTGACGATTTTTTAGGGAAAGGCCTTAGTGGTGCTATTTTCGGAAAACGCTCGGTACTCAAATCCTTTCGTTTAAAAGACTTTCAATTAAACAAAGTCAATGTAGCTTTTCCAGATTCCTCATCCATTCAAAAAGCAAAAATCAATACGCTAAGAAATGGGAGTTTACTAGGAGATGTGTTGCATCGGTTTAATTGGGTGTTTAATTACAAATCACAGTGGGCTGCCTTCAAAAAAAACAAATTTTTCAACAAACCTTTTAAGTATAACAAGAGTGGAATTGTGATGCAATATGCGGGAGTCCGACTGCTTAAAACACGAGCAATACTCCCCAGTAAAATAGTGGGTTCTACTGCTGACAACACTACCCAAAGTTCGAGTACAATTAACTTCACATCTACTTACAAATTTGAAATTGTACCAGAACTAGAGATCTCAGACATTAGGCCCAATTCACCAGCGGATGAGGCTGGACTTAAAATAGGTGATATAGTACTTTCAATCAATAATCAAAGTCTCAGCTCATTAACACTTCAAAAAGCGATTGATCAGTTTTATGGAGCTGATGGAAAACGTATTAAAATGACCATCGAACGAGCAGGAGTTTCTATGAAATACCAGTTTAATCTCCGGGATTTATTGCATAAAAAAAGCACCCATTAAGGTGCTTTCGTTTATTTGATAAGGCTTAAATCTTATTGCTCTAAAACGCTTTTGTCTTTATCTTCAATGACACTGGCTTTACTAGAATCGATAACCGTTCCTTTAATTTTCAAAGCAACAGTAGGTCTAACTGCGTTAGAGGTTACTGTAATTGTTTTTCGAATTGGGTTGACTCTATTTGTGTCGTATTTTACTTCAATTTCACCGTTTTCACCAGGTAAAATTGGTGCTGTTGGTTTTTTTGGAACCGTACAGCCACAGCTTGATTTTACAGCAGTAACGATTAAAGGGATATTGCCTGTGTTTTTAAATTTAAATACACGAACACCATCGGAACCTTTTTCTATGATTCCATAATCGATTGTTTCAGATTCAAATTCAATTTTCGCAACCTTATCTTGTGCATAAATCCCCAAACTAAAGATGGAAATGAATAATAATGTAAAAAGCTTTTTCATAATAGTGTGTTTGTTAATGTAAATTTAGGTACTTTTTTTAAAACTACAAAAATGTACTCATATAAATTCAATTATTAATTCTAAAGAAAATAAAATATAAGTACTTTTGTAAATTAACATTCAAAAACTATTCCAAAGTATGTCTATTCCTTCTAAATATGATGCGTCAACTGTTGAAAACAAATGGTATGACTACTGGATGACTCATAAATATTTCCATTCGACTCCCGATTCTCGAGAGCCTTATACCATTGTGATCCCTCCACCAAACGTTACAGGGATTTTGCACATGGGGCACATGCTGAATAATACCATTCAGGATGTCTTGGTACGTCGTGCACGTTTACAGGGGAAAAATGCCTGTTGGGTTCCTGGTACCGATCACGCATCGATCGCTACTGAAGCAAAAGTGGTAGCAAAACTGAAAGAGAAAGGAATTGATAAAAACGACCTTACGAGAGCAGAGTTTATGGAACATGCTTGGGAGTGGACTGAAGAATATGGAGGAGTCATTCTTGAACAATTGAAGAAACTTGGATGCTCTTGTGATTGGGATCGTACCAAATTCACGATGGATGATGATATGAGTGAATCTGTGATCAAAGTATTTATTGATTTATTTAATAAAGGGTTGATTTATAGAGGGTTTAGAATGGTGAATTGGGATCCTCAAGCCCAAACAACCTTGTCTGATGAAGAAGTGATTTATGAAGAACGACAAGGCAATTTATACTATTTAAATTATAATATTCAAGACAGTGATGAGGTGATTACGATTGCAACGACACGTCCTGAAACGATTTTAGGCGATGCCGCAATTTGTATCAATCCGAACGATGAACGCTACACCCATTTAAAAGGAAAAAAAGCAATTGTTCCTTTAAATGATCGTGTCATTCCTATTATAGAAGATGAATATGTTGATATTGAATTTGGAACGGGTTGTTTAAAAGTAACACCTGCACATGATATAAATGATAAGGCGCTAGGTGAAAAACACCAGTTAGAAGTGATTGATATTTTTAATGCCAATGCAACGCTGAACAGTTTTGGCCTGCACTACGAAGGTAAAGACCGATTTGTGGTTCGAAAAGAAATCGCCAAAGAGCTTGAGTCCAAAGGCTTTCTGATCAAAACGGAACAACATACACATAAAGTAGGAACTTCGGAACGTACAAAAGAAGTGATTGAACCACGTCTTTCAGACCAGTGGTTTTTAAAAATGGAAACGCTTGCTAAACCTGCGATCAAAGCGGTTTTAGAAGACAAAACGATCAATCTGTTTCCAAAGAAATTTGAAAACACCTACCGCCATTGGATGGAAAACATCCGTGATTGGAATATTTCTAGACAATTATTTTGGGGTCAACAGATTCCAGCCTATTTTTATGGAGATGGCAAAGACGATTTTGTAGTGGCTGAAACCATTGAAAAAGCTTTAGAGTTAGCGAAAGATAAATCGGGCAATACACAATTAGGTCTTGAAAGTTTAAGACAAGACAGTGATGTTCTAGACACATGGTTCTCTTCTTGGTTGTGGCCAATGTCTGTGTTTGATGGCATTCGGAATCCAGAAAACGAAGACATAAAATATTACTACCCAACCAATGATTTAGTGACGGGACCAGATATTTTATTTTTCTGGGTGGCACGTATGATTGTTGCCGGTCATGAATATAAAGATCAAAAGCCTTTTAACAACGTGTATTTCACAGGACTTGTGCGAGACAAACAACGTCGTAAGATGAGCAAGTCATTGGGGAATTCTCCAGACGCCTTAAAGCTTATAGAAAACTTTGGAGCCGACGGCGTTCGTGTGGGATTATTATTAAGCTCCGCCGCTGGAAACGACTTAATGTTTGATGAAGCCTTATGTCAACAAGGGAAAGCATTTGGGAATAAAATATGGAATGCCTTCCGACTGATTGAAGGTTGGGAAGTTGCCGAGATTGAGCAACCTGAATATGCCGCCATTGCTGTTGAGTGGTACCAAGCAAAATTTCAAAAAACATTGGTAGAAATAGAAGATCATTTTAGCAAGTACCGCTTAAGTGATGCTTTAATGACTACTTATAAATTAATTTGGGATGATTTCTGCTCTTGGTTATTGGAAATGGTGAAACCTGCTTACGAGGCGCCCATTGACAAGAAAACTTATGAGGCTGTGGTAGCAATATTGGAATCAAATCTAAAAATTTTACATCCGTTTATGCCATTTCTGACAGAAGAAATCTGGCAATATTTGGAAGAAAGAACGCCAGAGCAAGCTTTAATTGTGGCTTCATGGCCAGAACTGAAGCCTTACGACTCGACTATTTTAGAAGGTTTTGAATTTGCTTCAGATGTTGTGTCAGGAATTCGTACGATTCGAAAAGAGAAAAATATAGCATTTAAAAATACTATTGAATTTTTGGTATTGAACAACGAGTCTCAAACCAAAGGCTTTGATGCGATTATTTCTAAATTAGGAAACATTTCAAACTTGAGCTACACAACTGAAACAGTTGAAAATGCCTTGTCCTTTAGAGTGAAATCTAATGAATATTTTATTCCAGCCAATGACACCATTGATGTGGCCGCTGAAATCTTAAAATTAGAAGAGGAACTTAAATATACAGAAGGATTTCTGAAATCGGTTCAAAAGAAGTTGTCTAACGAGCGTTTTGTTTCGGGAGCTCCTGAGCAAGTTGTGGCAAGTGAAAAGAAAAAAGAAGCCGATGCAGTTGCTAAAATTGAAACGCTTAAAGCAAGTTTGAACAACTTAAAATAAGCTTATTTTCGGTAAATTAAGTAAGTATTTGCCAAGTCGATGTAGCGTTGTTTTGCTTCGTCTTGGGTAATGTCTTCTACCTGAAAAAGGGCATTGGTTTTAAAAGCATTTATAATGGCTTTGCTACTACTCGGTCGGCTGTAATCGTTGGTTGATTTTTTGTAATAGGCATAGAGTTTCAAGAGGATGTCGGCAGGGAAGGGCTGCTCATGACTGTTGATGCTGTCAACAGCTTCTCTAAATTCTATTTCTAATGCCTCTGAATTCATACTATACTTCTGCGATGATACATTCGCCGCCTTTTACTTTTTGATTGAGTTTGACTTTAAGTTTGGTGTCCAAAGGTAAAAATAAATCGACTCTAGAACCAAATTTTATAAATCCAGCATCGGTACCCTGTACAACCGTTTGGCCTTCTTTCGCATAATTGACAATACGTCTTGCCAAGGCACCTGCGATCTGTCTGTAAAGGACTTTACCATAGGTTTTATTCTCAACAACTATGGTGGTGCGTTCGTTATCCGTACTAGCCTTTGGATGCCATGCGACTAAATACTTTCCTGGGTGGTATTTGCTAAAAAGTACCGAACCACTTATAGGGTAGCGTGTCACATGCACATTGATAGGCGACATAAAAATGCTGACCTGAAGACGTTTTTCTTTGAAATATTCTGTTTCTTCAACCTCTTCGATCACCACAACTTTCCCATCTACAGGGGCGATCACTTGACGATCGTTTTGATGGGTGTGACGTTTAGGGTTTCTGAAAAATTGTAGGATGAGTACAAGAATCACTATTAAAGAGAACTGAATGAGTTTTGAAACCCAAGGCATTTGTAAATTGTCGATTAATAACGATGTAGCCACTACAAAAACGAGTGCGACAAAAATTATTTTTTGACCTTCTTTATGAAACATAATTTAATATTCTTAAAAATAAATAGATAAATGGAGCTGCAAATATAGCACTATCTAAGCGATCTAATAGACCTCCATGACCAGGCATTATTTTACCGCTATCTTTGACGCCTGCTTGACGTTTGTATTTTGATTCTACCAAGTCACCCAAGGTTCCGAAAACACTCACAATAACACTGATAATTAACCAATTAGTAAAAGGTAATGAATCCGTACAATTGGCAATGACATAACTTCCCAAAGCCGCAAAAAACACACCTCCTAAAAATCCTTCTACTGTTTTCTTAGGAGAAATGCTTTCAAAAAGTTTTTGTTTTCCAAAATTCTTACCAACTATATAGGCAAAACTGTCGTTGATCCAAATCAAAATAAAAATATACGTAATGATTTCAGGACTGTAGTTTTCAAAATTTAGAGCGATCAATAATAAAAACACAAACCCACTACTCACATAAAAGGTGGTGTTTATAAAATGATTTGAAAGTAAGGATGGGAGACTTTTTGAGGAAAATAAATCCCGAATTAATAATAGATTTACCAATACAGAAATCACAAGTAATATTTGTGAAATATCTGATAGGCTTTTACCAGATTTAAAGAGGTTTTCCCAAAATGCAACTGCCAAAAACAACACTATAAAAATGATGTAGGAAGCGATGTTTTTTTGATGAATTAACTTATTGAATTCTGACAAACAAATCAATCCAAACATAAAAAAAAGCGCGATACAAGCGTACTTTAATTGGAGTGCCCCAATTAAAATACTTGCAAATAATAGGCCTGATAAAGCTCTTGTGGTTAGTTCTTTCAATGTTTATGTTATAAGTCTTCTAATAGTAGCAAATATAGGTTTTTTGTACTACTTCCATAGCTTAGAAAGTCGTTGGTGTCGTTGGCTTTAAAATGTTTAATGGTCGTGATGTTGGAGGGTATTTTAGTTTTACTTTGGGCTTTGATCCCCTGAAGTCCTTCGCTAATAGTATTTACAAACTGACTGGTAGTTGCAAATACAATGAAATTCTCAGGCAAATCAACTAGTTTTTTTTCTGCAATTTGATTGGAGGATATAAGCAGCGATCCGTCTTTTGCGATCAGAGACTCACAAGATGTAAATAGAAAATCTGCATCTTTTGTTTTTTGAGTCGAGCCAAATTTGAAACTTTTAAATTTTTCTTTTAGATGTTTATTAAGGATGAGTGCCTTTTTTTTGTCCCAATTATTTTCTTCAATAATATTTTCAAGAAAACTTTGAACTTCATCGTTATTTTCGCAGTAAAGAAACTTACCGCCATTTTTATTAAAGTTGATTGTAAAGGCTTCATCTACAGGCAAGCTGCTGGAGTCTAAAAACTGATCCTGATTTTTTTCATCAGTTTTGTCTTTAGAAGCATCCGTTTTTGAACCAAATATTTTACGAAACACACTCATTCTTCATCTGAAATATAAACTTTGAACTTACATCTTTCCAAAGATAAAAAATAAAGGTTTAATAAAAAGTTATTTTCAAACTTATTCTTCCTCTTCCTCTTTTTTAGGAGTTGGTTTTACCGCTTCTTCTTTTTTAGGCGTTGGAGTGACGGCTTCTTCGACTACAAAAGGACGTTTTCCAAAGATAGCTTCTAAGTTGTCTTTAAAAATAACTTCTTTTTTAAGAAGTACTTCTGCCAGCTCTGTTAACTTGTCTTTGTTGTCTTCTAAGAGTTTTATAGCGCGTTCGTACTGTGTTTCAATAATGCTTGATATTTCTTGATCAATCAGTTCAGCAGTGCGTTCGCTATAGGGTTTCGAGAATCCAAATTCATTCTCACCTGAAGAATCATAATACGTCAAGTTCCCGATTTTATCACTTAATCCATAAACAGTCACCATCGCTCTTGCTTGCTTGGTTACTTTTTCTAAATCACTCAAAGCGCCTGTTGATATTTTATCAAAGATGACTTTTTCAGCGGCACGACCTCCTAAGGCAGCACACATTTCATCTAACATTTGCTCAGGTCTTACAATAAGTCGTTCTTCGGGAAGATACCATGCAGCACCCAATGAACGTCCTCTTGGAACAATGGTTACTTTAACCAAAGGAGACGCATGTTCTAGCATCCAACTTACGGTTGCATGGCCAGCTTCATGAAAGGCAACCGCTCTTTTTTCACTTGGTGTAATTATTTTATTTTTCTTTTCAAGTCCTCCAATAATTCGATCGACTGCATCTAAGAAATCTTGTTTTTCAACTGCTTTTTTGTTATTTCGAGCTGCAATAAGTGCCGCTTCGTTACACACATTCGCAATATCTGCTCCAGAGAATCCTGGAGTTTGTTTTGATAAAAAGTCAGTATCTAAGTTTTTCGCTTTTTTCAAGGGCTTCAAATGCACCTCAAAAATTTCTCTTCGTTCTCTGATATCTGGCAAGTCAACATAAATTTGACGGTCAAATCGACCCGCTCTCATCAATGCCTTGTCAAGGACATCTGCTCGGTTGGTTGCTGCCAAAACAATCACATTTGTATTGGTGCCAAATCCATCCATTTCAGTCAATAACTGGTTGAGGGTATTTTCTCTTTCGTCATTCGAACCTGACATATTATTTTTACCTCTAGCACGTCCAATCGCATCAATTTCATCAATAAAAATGATTGAAGGCGATTTATCTTTCGCTTGCTTGAATAAATCTCTAACTCTAGAAGCACCAACACCTACAAACATTTCAACAAAATCAGATCCTGACAATGAGAAAAAAGGAGCTTTTGCTTCGCCAGCCACTGCTTTGGCCAACAAGGTTTTACCTGTTCCTGGAGGGCCCACTAATAAGGCACCTTTAGGAATTTTACCACCAAGAGCGGTATATTTTTCGGGGTGTTTCAGGAAGTCTACAATCTCTTGAATTTCTTCTTTAGCACCTTCCAGTCCAGCAACATCCTCAAAGGTTGTTTTGGTTTCTAATTTTTCATCAAATAACTTCGCTTTCGATTTCCCAATATTGAAGAGTTGACCGCCGCCGCCGCCTGGACCACCACCACCTGACATACGTCGCATGATAAATATCCAAACACCGATGATTAAAATAAAAGGAATCAATGAGGATAAAATATCACCCCAAGCATTGGTTTCCGTTTTAAAGTCCAAAACGGTATCCAGTTGTTCTTCTTGTATGGTGTCTTCTAATTGTTTTTGAAACAATTGTACATCACCAAATTCAAACTGATAACTAGGACCTCCTGATCCCACTTGGAAAAGTTGTTCCTTTTTAGTTTTTTTATGAACGTCTTTATTAGCAGCCTTTGTGGTTAGATACACCAAAGCCTCTCTTTTGTTGACGATTTCAACTTTTTTGACATCGCCATTTCTTAAGTATTTAAAAAATTGCGAAGGTGTTGTAGAGATCCCTGAAGAATCTCCTAAACCGCCAGAAAACACATTGAAAGCCAAGAAAAGTACAATGGCAATTCCGTAGATCCAGTACGCATTAAACTTTGTATTTTTAGGTTTTTTATCTTTAGACATGAGTCGTATTTTATTTAGTAACTAGTTTCTATTTCGGTAATCTTAGCATCGCCCCAAAGGTTTTCGATATCGTAGTATTCACGAATGTGTTTTTGAAACACATGAACGACTACATGGACATAATCCATCAGTACCCATTCACCGTTTTCACTACCTTCAACATGCCAAGGTTTGTCTTTGGTGTTTTTACTAACTTTTTTTTGTATTGAACTAACAATAGCATTTACTTGCGTATTAGAGGTTCCATCACAAATGATGAAATAATCGCAAACTGTATTTTCGATAGCTCTCAGGTCTAAAATAGTAATATTTTGACCTTTAACGTCTTCAATTCCATTAATCGTGAAAGTGATGAGTTCGTCTGCGCTAGGTATGTTTTTTGTCATGAATTAATTTTACTGTGCAAATTTATTACTTTTTTGGCTCTAAACCCCTTATATTGTCTTAATAATATTATAATTTAGACCCACATTTTGAACTATGCAGATAATCAAACTTAATGCCACTGATTCTACCAACAATTATTTAAAACAATTGTTGATAGACACTGCGTTAGAAGATTTTTGTGTGGTGGCAACCAATCACCAAACTAAGGGGAAAGGACAAATGGGGTCTGAGTGGATCTCTGAAAAAGGTAAAAACCTTACGTTTAGCGTCTTAAAGACTAAGCCGTCTCTAGGATTACGACGCCAATTTCTGTTGAATATCCTCGTTTCCTTGTCGATTGTGAAAACACTTGAAGGTTATAATGTCCCAAATTTAGCGATCAAATGGCCTAACGACATATTGTCAGACCATCACAAAATTGCAGGCATTTTAATTGAAAATCTAATTAAAACGAATCGAATTGAATATTCTGTGATTGGTATTGGACTTAATGTCAATCAAGAATTATTTAAAGGATTGTCCAAGGTAAGCTCCTTGAAATCTATTTTAGGAATGCCTATTGATACCGATGAATTACTTCATAAACTCATCGAGAATCTTCAATATTATTTTAGATTGTTTGCCGATACGGGGGAGGGGATTCTGAATACAGAATATGAATCGTATCTGTTCCGAAATGATAAGCCCTCTACGTTTGAATTGCCCGATCAAACCCTATTTACAGGGATCATCAGAGGAGTGACAGACGCCGGAAAATTGCGTGTGCAAATGGAAGACGCTACAAAAGAGTTTGACTTAAAAGAGTTGAAGCTGTTGTACTAAATTTCTTTAGGAATATTAAGCGCTAAGGTTTCAATAAATTTAGAGATTGGGGCTTTGATCATCATCGCCATCATTGTATTAAAATCTCCTTCAAATGTTAATTGAACCTCACTTTGAGTTTTCGTAGGGGAATCAATTTTAGCTGTTAATGAAAAATCTATTTTCCCACCAGCAGCTCCCAATACAATCGTATGTGGAGATTCCATTGATTTTTTCTTCAAAACAATTTCTGGCATTCCACTCAAGGCAAATAAGAAGGTGTCCGCGTCTATGAGTTTAAACTTACTGATGTTTTCGGGCATCAATTGTTCAAAATTCTCAACATTCGTTAAAAAATTAAACACTTCTTGAGCTGATTTGTCAAGACTTACTTTTGTTGATTCTAATTTCATATCTAAATTTATTTGCCGGACCATTCCGATGGATTTGAATTCCATTTTGACAACACATCCACTTCAGCTTGGTTGATGAAGTTGGTGTCTAAAGCTTGCTCTAACAAACTTTCGTAATTACTGAGTGTAAAAAGATTGACATTGTTAGTTTTAAAATTTTCTTTTGAAACATCAAAGCCATAAGTAAAAATAGCAACCATTCCTTTTACATTGACTTCGGCAGCTTTTAAAGCATCTACCGCCACCAAGCTACTGTTTCCTGTACTGATCAAATCTTCTACAACTACTACATTCTGACCTTTCTCGATAAATCCTTCAATTTGATTTTGACGGCCATGCTTTTTTGCTTCTGGACGCACATATACAAAAGGAAGCCCAAGATATTCTGCAACCAAAGCTCCAATACCAATGGCACCCGTTGCAACGCCTGCAATCACATCCGGTTTTCCGAACTCGATTTCTATGTTTTTAGCAATCTCTTCTTTGATATAGTTTCTAACGACTGGAAACGATAAGACCAAACGGTTGTCACAATAGATGGGAGACTTCCATCCCGAAGCCCATGTAAAGGGGTTTTTCGGGTTTAATTTGATGGCATTTATCTGAAGTAAAACTTCTGCAGTTTTTTTGGCGGTACTTTTGTTGAAAATCATGTGTCAAAATTACTAAAAATAACTACTTTTACTTTCTATTAATTAGTTTTTAATTAACAATGTATAAAATATTTGTTGGTAATAAACCAATAGTCCTCACAACCAAACTAGAAACTGAAACAGATTTCAAGAACATTCTGATTGATTCAGTGGATATTAACAAAGTACTTTCAAAACTTAGAAAAGATAAATATAATTCGGTGCGTCTAATTGGACCCGATAAAGATGTACTCCTGAAAAAATTCCTTTCCTTATTACCAAATGTGATTGCAGGGGGTGGAAAGGTTTATAATCCAAAAAATGAAATTTTATTTATTTTCAGAAATGGAAAATGGGATTTGCCCAAAGGAAAAGCAGAAGCAAAGGAAACGATTAATTTCACCGCACTTCGAGAGGTAGAAGAAGAAACAGGCATTACAGGCTTGAGCATTACCAAGCCCTTAGAAATCACCTACCATATATTTAAAAGAAATGATCGGAACTATATTAAAGTCACCTATTGGTTCGAAATGTATTCTGAATATGACGGAAAACTAATTCCACAAGAAAAAGAAGGCATCACTAAAGTCAAATGGATTCCCGAAACCAAACTTCAAAAAGTTTTAAATAATTCTTATGCGAATATTAAACTGCTCATTTAAGAGAAATGGATTCCGTGTTTTTATAAAAATCTTCAAATAAACGCCCTTTACAGTTGTTATCACTTTCAATAAGTTTATTTTTGCCAGCAAAATTGACTGAAAATGATGGAGTTTATAAGTAAGCGTTCTAGTAATGTTAAAAATGATATTTTAAGTGGCCTCACGGTTGCATTGGCCTTAGTGCCAGAAGCCGTGGCATTTGCCTTTGTTGCAGGAGTTGATCCTTTGGTAGGATTGTATGCAGCGTTCATGGTTGGATTAATCACCTCTATTTTTGGAGGACGTCCAGGAATGATCAGTGGTGCTACAGGAGCTTTAGCCGTCGTCATGGTAAGTCTGGTAGCGCGTGGAAATGCAATGGGAGCCGAAGGTGATGAAATGGGACTTTACTATCTGTTTTTGACCGTTATTTTAATGGGAATTATTCAAGTTTTAGCAGGTGTTTTTAAACTTGGTAAATTTGTCCGTTTGATTCCACACCCTGTGATGATGGGCTTTGTAAACGGATTGGCAATTGTTATTTTCCTCTCTCAATTAAGTATGTTTATGACGTCTGAAAATGGCGAAATGGTATGGATGCAAGGTGCGTCTTTATGGACCATGATTGGTTTGGTGGGATTGACCATTGCCATTATGTTTGGGCTGCCGCAACTCACTAAAAAATTACCGGAGGCACTTGTGGCTATTTTGGTGGTTTCTGCAATTGTTATTTTTGGAGATTTAGATGTTGCTACTGTTGGAAGCTTTATTAGAGATGGTGGTGGCGACGGTTTAAAAGGGGGCTTGCCACTTCCACAATGGGCTATTTTTGAAAAGATCCCCCTTAATTTTGAAACTCTAAAATTCATCGGGCCCTATGCATTGATTCTTGCTGCGATTGGGTTGATTGAATCTTTAATGACCTTAAATTTAATTGATGAACTCACTGAAACACGAGGAAATTCCAATAGAGAATGTATGGCCCAAGGAGGCGCAAACATTATCACCGGAATCTTTGGTGGAATGGGTGGTTGTGCAATGATTGGACAGTCGATTATCAATATTAAAGGAGGCGGAAGAGGACGTCTTTCAGGGATTGTAGCCGCATTGGCACTTTTAGCCTTTATCTTATTTGCATCGGGTCTTATAGAACAAGTGCCGATTGCAGCTTTGGTAGGCGTTATGTTTATGGTCGTAATAGGTACGTTTGCATGGTCTAGTTTTAGAATCATCAATAAAATTCCAAAGACAGATGTGTTTGTATTGATATTAGTGTCGTCAATGACGGTCTTTTTTGATTTAGCAATCGCTGTGATTTCTGGTGTCATTGTGAGTGCACTTGTATTTTCTTGGGAAAACGCAAAGCGCATTCGTGCTCGAAAACGCATCAAAGAAGATGGTACGAAAGTTTACGAAATTTGGGGTCCATTATTCTTTGGAAGTATCACCGCTTTTAATGATAAGTTTGATGTTAAAAACGACCCTCAATCTGTTGAAATTGATTTTGTGGAGTCACGTATAAGCGATCATTCGGCTATTGAAGCAATATCGAATCTCGTGGCGAAGTATAAAGAAGAAGGCAAAGCAATTCACTTGAAACACCTGAGCGAAGATTGTAAGATTTTGTTGTACAAATCTAGCCCCTTATTTAAAGAGGTTATAGTTGAAGCGATTGACGATCCACGCTACCATTTGGCCGAAAATCCAGAAGCTTTTACAAAAGCACTTTCAGAGTACAAACTCTAGGGGTTTTTAACACGTACGGAGTTGGGCACTAGTTTTTGGTAATCACCATCAAAGCGAATAATTTCCCTCACAATAGAGGAGGAGATAAACGAGGTTTGTGCAGAGGTGAGCAAAAAGACTGTTTCTAAGGTTGATAAATGCCGATTGGTTTGTGCGATGGCCTTTTCAAATTCAAAATCTGCAGGATTCCGCAAGCCTCTTAGAATAAATTCCACTCCAATCTCTTTACAAAAATCGGTGGTCAAACCACTGTAGGATACCACTGATACTTTTGGATTGTCCTTAAAAGTATTCTCAATAAACCGTTTGCGTTCTTCTAATGAAAACATATAGTTTTTAGAAGAATTTTCGCCAATGGCTACAATCACTTCGTCAAACAAGGTCACGCCTCTGTTAATGATATCTACATGTCCTAGAGTAATTGGGTCAAATGAGCCTGGAAAAATTGCTTTCTTCATTTTGTAAAGTTAAGGATTTTTATGAAGTGCTTGCTGAATGGCGTTGTCAAACAAGTCGGACATCGAAATTCCCGCCTGTGCTGCTTGCTGTGGTAAGATACTTTCCTTGGTAAGCCCTGGTATTGTATTGACTTCTAAAAAATGCGGTTGACCATCTTTAAAAATAAATTCACTTCTAGAAAACCCATCTAATTTCAAAACCTCATAAATATGTTTTGCGGCCTTTCGGACGTCTGCTTCTTGCGTTGCGCTCAAACGTGCGGGAGTAATTTCTTGTGATTTGCCTAAATATTTTGCTTCGTAATCAAAAAAGTCATTATCCGTTACAATTTCAGTGATTGGGAGTACGGTAGTAACTCCTTTATAACGAATGACGCCAACCGACACTTCGGTCCCATCTAAAAACGATTCAATAATGAGCTCATCATCTTCCTTAAAAGCAACTTCTATAGCCTTTGGCAAGTCCGCTTTTGAATAAACTTTTGTAATTCCAAAACTACTTCCGGCCTTATTGGCTTTCACAAAACAAGGAAATCCGACCGCTTTTTCAATGGCTGTAGGGGCAATCGCATCGCCGACATTCAAAAAATAGGAGTCTGCCATGAGAATTCCGTAAGGCTTTAAGGCACTTAAACAGTCTCGTTTATTAAAGGTGAGCGCTGCTTGATACATGCCACAACTGGTGTGTGGAATGGATAACAATTCAAAATAGGCTTGGATGGTTCCATCTTCCCCCGGACTGCCGTGAATGGCATTAAATACACAGTCAAAATTGATTTTTGAACCCTCAACTAAGATGGAGAAATCAGCTTTATTTACGGGGTATTCTTTTAAATCATCCGCGACATATACCCATTTATCTTTAAAAATATGGACGCAATACGCATTGTAGGCGTCTTTGGGTAAACTGTCATAGACAACGCTTCCGCTTTTTAAAGAGATTAAATATTCGCTAGAATATCCGCCCATGATGATGGCAATATTTTTTTTCATTTCTACGTTTATACAGTAAAAATATTACTTTTATCTCAAATCAAAATCATTTTAAACCAAATATATTTACTTCAAACTAAACAAGCTAAAGATTTTAAGGACACAAATATTTGATTAGCTTTGTTACATTATTAAAAAGCAGCATGAATTTCATTAAATTCTTATTCAGTAAATTGTTTATAAAGCAATTAATCTTTGCATTTATCGCTTTGGTTATTTTTGGGTTTTTAGCCCTCAAATGGCTCAAATCGTATACCAATCACGGTACGTTTGTGACGGTACCCGTACTTACGGGTCAAACTTTTGAAGCCGCTCAAATGCTTATTAAAGAACACGAACTCCGAAGTGAAGTTCAAGATTCCTCAAACTACAATCCGAACTACCCCAAAGGGGCGGTGATCGAACAAGATCCTTTGGCGGGAAGTCAAGTCAAAGAAGATCGAAAAATATATTTAATTCTCAATCCTTCTGCCTACAGAACACTGGCAGTTCCGGATGTCATTCGACGTACGTTCAGACAAGCAAAACCCTCGCTTGAAGCATTGGGGTTTCAAATAGGAACTACAATTTATAAAGATGACTTGGGGAAAGATGAAGTGTTAGAAATTCGCCACAACGGTAAAATCATTGAAGCAGGTACGATGCTTCCAAAAACCTCGAAAATCGACCTAGTTTTAGGAAACGGGATTCGAAAGCAATAATTAACCATGGAAGAGTCAAATGAATTATTAGTGAATGACAATGAATTGCATGAGCATTACACATTTACGGTCGAAAAAGGGCAACAGCCTTTACGAATCGATAAATACCTCATGAATTTTGTTGAAAATGCCACTCGAAATAAAATCCAAGCAGCGGCAAAGGATGGAAGTATTTTAGTGAATGAAATCGCAGTCAAATCAAATTATAAGGTAAAACCATTTGATAAAATTCGCGTGTTGTTTGAGCATCCGCCTTATGAAAACTTATTAGTTCCCGAAGATCTTCCTATTGATGTTGTTTATGAAGATGACGATTTATTGGTGGTCAATAAAGCCCCAGGAATGGTCGTTCATCCGGGACATGGAAATTATTCAGGCACTTTGATCAATGCTTTGATGTTTCATTTTGACAATTTACCGAATAACAGCAGCAACCGTCCGGGATTGGTGCATCGGATTGATAAAGACACAAGTGGATTGTTGGTGGTTGCTAAAACTGAAATAGCGATGGCGCATTTATCAGCACAATTCAAAGCCAAAACAAGTGAACGCGAATACGTGGCTTTGGTGTGGGGAAATGTAGATTTAGAAGAAGGTACGATTGAAGGAAATATTGGACGTCACCCTAAAAATAGGTTGCAGAATACCGTCTATTTTGGAGATGAAGCTGATAAAGGTAAACCCGCAGTGACTCATTATAAAGTATTACAACGTTTGGGCTATGTCACTTTGTTGGCATGCCGATTGGAAACGGGACGTACCCACCAAATACGGGTGCACATGAAACACATTGGGCACACGCTTTTTAATGACGAGCGTTATGGTGGCGAACGCATTCTAAAAGGTACGACGTTTACCAAATACAAGCAGTTTGTGGACAACTGTTTTAAAACCTTACCACGTCAAGCCTTGCATGCCAAATCCTTAGGATTTGTGCATCCTACCACAGGCGAAAAAATGTCTTTTACCACTGAGATTCCTCAGGATATGCAAAGCTGTATCAAAAAATGGGAAAGCTATTCGAATCATTTGGTTGAAGATCAGAACTAAGAAGTATCAACTTTAAGTATTGGAACATAGAAATTATGAATCTAATTTTTTTTTAGAATTTAACGATAGTCCTTAACTTTGAGTTATAAAATTAGCAATAAATGAAACTAGTCATCTCACCCGCAAAGTCATTAAATTACGATAGTGATTTACCAACGCCTTTAAGCACCGACAGTTGTTTTTTGGGCGAAGCGCAGAAACTCAATACACTTCTTAAAAAGAAATCCGCCAAAGCACTTTCGGAATTGATGCATATTTCACCCAATTTGGGACAACTCAATTATGAACGCAACCAAGAGTGGGAAATTCCTTTTACAACTCAAAATGCCCGACCGGCTATTTATGCATTTAATGGTGATGTGTATCGGGGGTTAGATGCTTATACCATTGAAGAATCAAAATTAGAGTCTTTACAAAACTCAGTTCGAATAATTTCTGGACTGTATGGGCTTTTAAAACCCTTGGATTTGGTGCAGCCGTACCGCTTGGAAATGGGGACAAAATTCCCTGTTGGAAAATCTAAAAACCTTTATGAATTTTGGCGCCAAAAAGTGACGACTGCTCTGAATGAAGAACTGAAAGAAGGGGAGTTGTTTGTGAACTTAGCAAGTCAAGAATATTTTAAGGCCATAGATGTCAAAGTTCTTAAAGTGCCCGTTATTCATGTCGATTTTAAAGAGTTTAAAAATGGACAGTATAAAACCATTGCCATTTTCGCCAAACTTGCACGTGGCTATATGACACGTCACATCATTGAAAACACTGTGGAAACTACCGAAGGTTTAAAAACCTTTACGACAGATGGCTATGCGTATGATGCGAATTTATCAACGGATACAAAATTAGTATTTACGCGTTAATTTTTTTAAAATAAGACGTACCTTTGTGGCATCGTTCAGAATGACCTATCGTATTGTATATTGTCATTTTCAAAACATAATATATGACATTTCAATCTTTAGGACTCATCGAAGCCCTACTTAAAGCAGTCCGTTTACAGGGCTATGAGACGCCATCTCCAATACAACAAAAAGCCATTCCTCCAATTCTTGAAGGCCTCGATGTGTTAGCATCGGCTCAAACAGGAACAGGGAAAACCGCAGGATTTACCCTGCCAATGCTGCAAATTTTATCTAAAAATCCTGTACCACACCGCCGTCCAGTACGCGCGTTGGTGTTGACCCCAACTCGAGAGTTGGCAGATCAGGTGTATACAAATGTGAAGCATTACAGTAAGTTTTTAGACTTGCGTGCTGCCGTTATTTTTGGTGGTGTAAATCAAAATCCACAAATCAAACACCTCCGCAATGGAGTTGATATTTTAGTGGCCACTCCAGGCCGATTGCTCGATTTGGAAAACCAAGGGCATTTGTCCTTAGCCAAAGTAGAGATTTTTGTACTCGATGAAGCCGACCGTATGTTGGATATGGGGTTCAAACGTGATATTGATAAAATCAGATCGTTGATCCCGTCCAGACGTCAAAATTTAATGTTTTCGGCAACTTTTTCTAGAGAGATCAAAAGCTTGGCGCAAACCATTTTACGCACTCCTACTCTTGTAGAAGCGACGCCAGAGAACACAACCGTTGAAGCAATTGCACAACAGGTGTATAGAGTAGCCAAAGAGAAGAAAACAAACCTTCTTATCAAATTAATACAAGACGGAAATTGGCAACAAGTATTGGTGTTTACACGTACCAAACACGGTGCCAATAATCTTTGTAAAAAACTAGAAAATGCACGCATTTCTGCGATGGCTATTCATGGAAATAAAAGTCAAGGAGCACGAACCAAAGCTTTGGCTGGATTTAAAAATAAAGACGTTAGAGTCTTGGTCGCAACTGATATTGCTGCACGTGGCTTGGACATTCCATTGTTGCCGCATGTGGTGAATTACGAGCTTCCGAACATTCCAGAAGATTATGTGCACCGTATTGGGCGTACAGGAAGGGCAGGCGCCAACGGCGTTGCCTTATCGTTGGTATGTGCAGAAGAAACGTCTTATTTGACGTCTATTGAAAAACTGACCAAGCAACGTTTTAAGAAAGAAATTGTTGAAGGTTTTGAACCTGATCCAAATGCGTCCACTGTGCCGCCAAAACAAGGAGGTGGTCGTCAACGTGGCGGAGGACGTCCAAGCAACAACCGTAAGGGGTCTGCTGGTGGTGGCAACCGATCGAACCACAACCGTCGCCGTTAATTTTTATGGAAACGCAACCTAACAATCCCTTACATGGGGTGAAATTGGAACAAATTCTCGTCGCACTCGAAGCCCATTATGGCTGGGAAGTGATGGGCGAGAAAATCAATATCCGTTGTTTTACAGATGGTCCCACACTAAAATCCAGTCTTAAGTTTCTCAGACGAACGCCTTGGGCACGCACCAAAGTGGAGAATCTTTATTTGAGGTGGTTGAAGACGCAGTAGGGGGTGCTATTAAATTTGCTAGCACAAGTATCTTGCTTGTGCTGTTATTCTGTTCAGGAGCGTGACGCTCGAGTTAGCATAGACTTTCACATCCGTTTATAAATTCCATTAGGAACGGTTTTAAGGAGTAACGAAATCAGTCGCCATCTTTTAGTCACGTATCCTACAGTCTTTTTCCTTTTTATGAGTCCATAAATCTGTTTGGCTGCTTTTTCCTTGGTGGCAACCCAAAATTGTCCTTCGCCTTTTGCCATGTCGGTATCTATAAGACCGGGTCTGATATCCGTCACATAAATTTGTTTTTTAGAGTTTTTAGCCTTTTGTCTGAGTCCTTCTAGGTAATTTATCTGATAAGCTTTAGACGCGTTGTAGGCGGGCGCCATTCGACTCCCCCTCAGTCCTCCAATAGAGCTGATGGCGACCAAATGTCCTTTGCCTTGTTTTTCAAAATAATTAAATGCCCAGTCCACAACTTCAGTGAAGGCAATCACATTTAGTTGATTTGTAGCATGCTCTATTTCATATTCTAGGTTTTCATTTAAATCGCCTGTGCCAGCACTCAAAACTAATAGGTCTAAACCATCAAGTTGCGCCACCAAATCCTCCAGTTTTTCAGAATTATTTTCTCTAGTGCAATCAAAAGCACTGATGCTGAAATTTTTTGGATTTAATTTTTTTAACTTCTGAAGTTCCGTTTTTCGTCTTCCCGTAATTCCAATCATATAGTCATTCTCAACAAGAATTTTTGCCAAGGCATTTCCAATTCCCGAAGTTGCTCCAACGATGATTGCTTTTTTCATTTGGCTTCTCTTTTTTTACATATAAACTGCCAATACGATAAACGCAAACAATATGGTTCCATTTAGAAGTGTTCTTACCAAATGCAGTCTTCCCCATTTTTTGATGTCGTTTGCTGTTTGTTCAGAAAGTGGGTCCACATTTTTGTCCATGAGTCGCCTGTTTAATGGCATCATAAAAATTATGGTATAAGGGCCGTTTAAATGCATGAGCAAGGACACCCCAAACCACCACAAGTTTCCTGTAAATATTGAATATGCCAATGCCAAGACTGTTACAATGATTGATGACACCAAAACCCAAATATGCGTTTTGTCAAAAAAGGGTTTAAAAATTTCAATGGCGGTTGCTTTTTTTGCCATTACCAAAATTGGATGGACAATGACTGTGGCTGTTAATGCTATTCCAAATTGTGCACCCATGATAAATAGGATCATTACTACTAATACGTCATTCATGGTTTAAGGTTTTAGATTTTTTTTAAATTTTAGTGTTTATAAAATTGGGAGAGTTTGTCTGATTTGGTTAATTTAACCCAATGTCATTCAATTTTCAATTTCAATGCATCGAATGAATCAGATTTAATTCCAATCAATCCATGTTTTGTCTCCCCTTTTTTAATGATCACTCCATTGATGTTATGATCCATCAGGTCAGAGTTGAATTTTTGATTAGCAGACCCAGCAGCAATCATATTTCCTCCAGCCAATCCAGGTCCTAAAACCAATCCGATTGGAGTTGAACTCGTATTTTCCGTAAATCCATTTGAGTTTGTTTTTGTTGTATGAAAATTTACAGGTGTTAAAAGTAAGTACCATAAATACGATGCAGGACTTTGTTTTAGCGTACTAAATACTTTTTCATTTTCTAAGATATAAACTTCTGCTCCACCTTTGTAAGCTAATGTAATGTCTCTGCCAAACATTAAATCTCTGTTAGAGTTGTTGGTTATTTTTATAGCAACAAGTTTGACTCCTTTAGTATATTCTTTTTTGGCATATTTTTTATCAAGTAAGTCGTATTTATATTCAAGCTTCACACCATCAGTTTCATAAGTTGAAATGTAATTTATTGATGTTGGTTTAATCATTTTGTAACCAGAGGCACAATTTGTCAATGTGGAGATTACAATACATAAAAGGGTGATTTTAATGAGTTTCATTTGTTTGATTTAGTTGTTGATGTTTTTTTTAATCACTTAGTGTAAAAAGCCCATCCAAACACCTTCGAAAAATAGTGCATCAGAAATAGGCGTCTATACAAGCGTCTTACGTTACAGTAAAAAATATGTTACTCTAGGTTCATTGGTTATGAAGAATCAGATTGGAGGTCTAAGTACTTTTTTCAACTACAAACAAGCCATATTCAGTAAACGTAATTAATAATTTTTTAGATTTATTCTATTCGTTTTAATTGCCCTATTTTTTCCCAGTTTGGATCTGTTTTCATTGTAACGGCAACATAAACTCGATTGTCATTAGCATCAATCATTGCAGATGAATTGTTGTTCATTTGTGCAATAACTTGGTCTGGTGTCAATTTATACATACTTCCATTTGATGCATCAACAATAATCCCAATAATCCCACCAAATAATATATTTCCTAAGAACCACTCGTCCATTTCGCGTTTAATTTTCATTTCATATGGGTAGTATTTATCTAATGAAATTTGAATGTCATAACTTTTTTTATTGGATTTATCTCCTTTTGCTTTTCCTTTTCGCCTTAATGAAATTGATTGAGGTGTTTTGCCATAGTCTTTTCCGTCAATTTTGATCGTTGCCCCACTTGGTTGACTACTAAAATCTACTAATTGAGTTGGGCCGTGAATAATTGAAGCGCAACTTGATAAAATTAATGTTAAAACTCCGAGCGTAATAATTTTGATTTTCATAATATTTAATTTATTGTTTAGATTACTAGTTAAGTAACTTTCCAAACACCTTCTAAACAGAAGGATGTGTCAAAAATAGGCGCCTATACAAGCGTCTTACGTTACAGTAAAAAATATGTTACTCTAGGTTCATTGGTTATGAAGAATCAGATTTGAGGTCTAAGTCCATCACAAACGTACAAAAAAAAATGACTTTCAACCAATATGGCATTGTTTTTTAACACTTCGGGGTGTGAAATAAATGTTAAACTATTTAACATTAATAGTATTACTATTATATTTGCTGAGTATTACAATGGAAAAACTACAATTACATATCACCATTAGCCCAGATCTTTATACAAAGAATCCAGAATCGTCGGTTTTAGGACAGAAAATTGTCTCTAAAAGTATTGAGATGATTGATGCTTTGGGCTTTGAAGATTTCACTTTTAAGAAGTTGGGTCTTGAAATTGGTTCCAACGAAAGTTCGGTGTACCGTTATTTTGATAGTAAACATGCACTCTTGGTCTATTTAATCAATTGGTATTGGAGTTGGATTGAGTATAAATTGGTGTTTTCCACCTTAAATGTACCCTCTGCTCACGACCGCCTTACCCAAGCAGTTTTGATACTTACAGCCGAAGTGACAGAAGACAATGCGTTTTCATACATCAATGAAGTGTTATTAAACAAAATCATCATTTCAGAATCTTCGAAAGCCTACCACACCAAGGCGATCGACAGTGAAAATAAAAAAGGCTATTACAAAACCTACAAACGCGTGGTGCAACGGGTCAGCGATCTTGTAACAGAAATCAATCCGAGTTATGAGTTTCCACATATGTTAATTTCAACCGTGATTGAAGGGGCCCACCATCAGCGGTATTTTTCAAAACACTTGCCCTCTTTAACCGATTTTGAAGAAGGAAAAAATAATATTGTACGGTTTTATACCGATTTAGTTTTTAATACCCTTTCCGAAAAATGAAGCAGTTTTCATACATCATAGCCCTCGGGTTTAGAGTCCTCATTTTTGCATTGGTATTTGGATCCATCATTTTACAACCTGTGGTTGAATCGCTGGCGGTATCTGAACCACAAGCATTTTCTTGGCTCGATTTAGAAACTGAAAACGATTCGAGTGAAAAAGAAACGCAAGAAATAGAAGACTCTAAAGAGAAAAAAGTGGAACTTCGATTTGTAATTGAAGAAACGACTTCCAGGGTCTTTGTCAAAAAAGAATCTATTTACGGTAAACAGTATCTAAAATCCGAGGTAACCATTGACACTCACGACCCACCTCCAGAAGACGTATAATCCTTCCGTCATTAAAAGCGTATTCCATTAGAAAGGTTAGCGACTTTTAAGTCATTTCAATTACAAAAAATTAAACAAATCAAATGTGAGCACTGCACAGCTGTAGCGCTTCAACACCATATATTATAATGAACAGTTCAAACCCATTTAAAAATTTAAAATCAGACCTACCTTCTAGTATTGTCGTATTCTTTGTGGCGCTACCCTTGTGTTTAGGGATCGCCCTTGCTAGTGGCGCACCGCTTTTTTCGGGACTTATTGCGGGGATTGTTGGCGGCGTTGTCGTAGGAGGTATCAGTAAATCCACAGTAGGGGTGAGTGGACCCGCAGCAGGCTTGGCTGCGATTGTCCTAACCGCAATTGGAACTCTCGGGAGTTTCGAGAACTTTTTATTAGCCGTCGTATTAGGAGGCGCCATTCAATTTCTATTTGGCATCTTAAAAGCTGGTGTGATTGGGTATTATTTCCCGTCTTCCGTAATTAAAGGGATGCTTACCGGAATTGGGATCATCATCATCCTCAAGCAAATTCCGCATTTTTTTGGCTATAATTCCAATCCAGAAGGGAGTTTTGCCTTTTTTCAAGTGGATGGAGAAAACACGTTTTCTGCCATATTAAATACGATTAACTTTATCAGTCCAGGAGCGACAATTATTGCACTTTTGGCATTGACTATTTTGTTGTTATGGAGTGAGGTCTTAGACGACAAAGGAAAATTCTTTAAATTGGTGCAAGGGCCTTTGGTAGCTGTTGCTACGGGGATCATTTATTTTATAAGCACCAAAGGCAGTACACAGTGGGGGATTTCATCGGACTTACTTGTGAGTGTACCTGTTCCAGAAGATGCCACTTCTTTTTTCGCACAGTTTAGTTTTCCAAATTTTGGAGCCATTAGCAATCCCCAAGTATGGATTGTGGCGTTTACCATCGCCTTGGTAGCAAGTTTAGAAACTTTGTTATGTGTAGAGGCTACTGATAAAATTGATCCTTTAAAACGTGTGACACCCACCAATAGAGAATTACTAGCGCAAGGTATTGGAAATATATTTTCGGGATTGATAGGAGGGTTGCCAGTGACGCAAGTGATTGTTCGCAGTTCAGCCAATATTCAATCGGGAGGAAAAACAAAAATGTCAGCCATTATTCATGGATTCTTATTGTTGATCTCAGTAATTTTGATTCCTAATTTATTAAACAAAATACCGCTTTCCGTTTTGGCGGCGATACTTTTTATTGTAGGTTATAAATTAGCGAAACCTACTTTGTTTATAGAGATCTACCGATCAGGATGGAAACAATTTACGCCCTTTATTGTAACGGTTTTAGGAATTATTTTCACCGATCTTTTGATTGGAATTTCATTGGGACTTGCCGTTGGAATTGTTGTCATTCTGATAAAGAGTTTTCAAAATTCACATTTCTTACACATTGAAGATAAGAGTAACGGAGTCCAGAAAATTAAAATGACCTTAGCGGAAGAAGTGACCTTTTTTAACAAAGGAGCCATTCTAAAAGAATTGGATAACTTAGCACGCAAAAGTTATTTGGAATTAGATGTCACCAAAACGCGCTATCTTGATAATGATATCATTGAGATTTTAGAAGATTTTTCTGAGAAAGCACGTCAAAGAAACATTGATATCAAATTAATATCTGTCAGAGGTGTTGTGGAAAACCCTGAGAGTTTTATAAAGTTTTTCCAATTACGACCACAAACAATTTAATAAACAACACAACTAAATTAATATTTAAAATTATGAAAGCACACACTAAAGAAAGTCAGTCAGCAATGACACCAGAAACGTCCTTACAATCCTTAAAAGATGGAAACAATCGCTTTTTAACTGCAACCCAAGTTGCAAGAAATTTAAACGCACAAGTAGATGCGACGAGCAGTGGACAGTATCCTTTTGCAACCGTTTTGCATTGTATTGATTCACGCGTATCAGCCGAACATATTTTTGACCAAGGGATTGGCGATTTATTCAGTATTCGTATTGCGGGAAATTTTGTCAATGAAGATATTTTAGGAAGCATGGAATTTGCATGTAAACTTGCAGGAACCAAAGTATTGGTGGTCTTAGGACACACCGCTTGTGGGGCTGTGAAAGGCGCTTGCGACCATGCACGAATGGGGAATCTAACGGCGTTGATCAACAAAATTGAACCTGCAGTTGAGGCTGTGCCGCTTCCTGCGGATGAAGCTTCAAGAACTTCTGGGAATATTGATTTTGTAAACACCGTAGCGGCTAAAAATGTTGAAATGACATTGAGTAATATTCGTAGCAACAGTGCCATTCTTAACGAAATGGAAGCCAAAGGCGAGTTGATCATTGTTGGTGGGATGTATGACATTGCCAACGGGAAAGTGACGTTTTATGCTTAAAAAATCAAACTTCTTTATGGCAGCATTAACAGGTATGTTACTGCTGCCTTATATTGCAACCGCTCAAAGCAGTGATTTTGGAAATTGGCTGATTTATATAGGCAGTAAAAAAGTAAACAGCAAATGGAACATTCACAACGAGGTTCAGTACCGTAATTATGATGCCATTGGCGATTTAGAACAATTGTTACTCCGTACGGGAGTGGGTTATAATTTGTCTGAAAACAATCACAATGTATTGTTAGGCTATGGTTATATACTATCTCAAAATTATGTGGCAGATGCCCAAGAAAAATCAGACGTTAACGAGCATCGTATTTTTCAGCAATTTACATCGAAACAAAAAATAGGAAGTATGTCTTTGAGTCACCGCTACCGATTTGAACAGCGTTTTGTGGAAGCCGATTTTAAACTGCGTTTGCGCTATTTTTTAGCATTTAAAGTGCCAATAATTAAAACTGACACATTGCCGTCAAAGCTTTATATATCGGCGTATAACGAAGTGTTTTTAAATACCGAGAGTTCGGTGTTTGATCGCAACCGTGTCTATGCCGGATTGGGCTATCAGCTTCACAAAAATGTCCGTATAGAAGCGGGGTATATGAATCAGCTTTTTGAAAACTCCAGTCGTGATCAATTCAATCTGATTACGTTTGTGAATTTTTAAAGACTATATTTTCGTTAATTCTTTTTTGTTCTTTTTGTTTGTTGATGACTTCTCTGAGAGCTTCTTGACCTATGGGTTTTGAAAGAAAATCGTTGAAGCCTGCGGCAAATACGCGTTCTTTATCTTCGGCTGATGAGAAGGCTGTTTGCGCAACGATTGGTAATTCTGGACGAAATTCTTTTATCAATTTTATAGCTTCAAACCCATCCATGACAGGCATTTTTAAGTCCATTAATACGAAGTCAATTTCAGGGTTTTTTCGACAAATAGCAACGGCTTCTTCTCCGTTTTTTGCATGAACAATACTGCAATTTAAATCCACTTCATTTTTTAATAAAATTTCAAGGAATAAAAAATTTATTTCTTCATCTTCAGCAATTAAAATGTTGCATTTGTGCGCTTCTTCTTCTTCTTCTTCTTCTTCTTTTAAATTAGAAGTTGAGCTATTGTTGTCTAAGTAGCTAAGTGCTGGGTTGTATGGAAGTGTCACAAAAAAAGTACTTCCTTTGTCTTTTTTCGATTTAAGTGTGATTTCCCCACCCAGTAAATTAGTGTTTTCTCTAGCGATCCACAGCCCTAAACCGAGCCCTCCAATATTCTTTGAGGATTCTTTTTCTTCTTTTGAAAACCGCCCAAAAATGGATTTTTGACGATCGCTTTTAATGCCAATTCCTGTGTCTTTTACATAAATCTCTAAATTAGAACCTATTTTTTTGTAGCCAAATTCTATAAATCCATTTCTTGTAAATTTCAGCGCATTTTCCAGTAAATTGCCTAGGACGTTATTTAATTTAGTTTCGTCAATTAAAACGGTACTTTCTTTATCGGAAAGCCCTTTCCTTAAATATAAAGGGATTTTGTTTTCTTTGGCTTTCACATCAAAAACGGTAAACAATTCAAAGAAAAAATCATTTAAACAAACTTCTTTTTCAATGACTTTCACTTGTTTGGTTCCTAGTTTTGAGAATTCTAAAAGATCATCCATGGTACGCATCAATTGTTTTCCACTGTTTTGAATGATACTCACATAATGTTTTCTTTTAATATCCGTTAAATTTGGGTCGCTAAGAAATTTTGTAAACCCTAAAACCCCATTCATGGGAGTGCGGATTTCATGGGATAGATTGCTTATAAAATCATTGCTAAGTTTTTTGCTCTCTTCTGCTTTTTCTTTATCCGATACTCGTTTTAATTCAATTTGTTTGCGCTTTGTAATGTCTTCAAAAATCACAGCAATTAAGTTGATGCCTACCTTCCAAGCAAATATTTCAAAATAGTGTCCGTTATTTGTTTCATTATTTTGGTAAGTAACGGGCATTCCTGTCTTCATGACCTTATTGTAGGTTTCCAACCAGTAATTCTCTAAAGGCTCAAAGCATTGCGTTGATCGTTTGTCTATGAGTTGTTCCCTTGACTTTCCAATGAACATTTCGAATGCCGGATTTGTTTGTCGATAATAGTAGTCTATGCCTTTTCCATTTTCGTCATAAATTAACTCAATAATTTTAAACATTTTTGGAGTTGAATTCAGTAAGTCAGTGTACTGCTTTTTTCTCTCTTTCAAATGCTCAATAGTTGTTTTTTGAGCTAAGATTTGATTTTCTAATTCTTGATATGTAGGCTTGTTCATAAACTTAAATTGGGTTATAGTTCTATTTTCCTAAAAATAAATTTAATAAATGTTTAAGTAAAAAACAAATTAATTCAACAAAATAAATTTATAATTCCTTTATTATCATTTATTTGGGTAGTTTTGTGCTATAATTTTATTTCAAAATAGCACACGTCTGCTTTGTGGTAATGCGAAGGTAAATCAGAAGTATTTTTGAGTTTTTTCATTCCCAAAAACTCAAACCCAGAGTTCGTGTAATGGCTAATGAGTTTTTGATTATTTCCACAGGTGTCCATCCGAATGAACTGCTTGTTATGTTTTAGAGCATAATTTTTAGCCCAGTCCACAATTGTTTGCACAAAGTTATTGCCTCTAAACTCTGGGTTTGTGGCAATGCGGTGAATGTAGATTGAAGCATGGTTTTCACGTGCTTCCCAGATCTGAATGTCGCTAAATGTGAGTGCCCATATACAGGCTATTTTACTGTCAATTATTAATTTGAATTGTCTGTTTTCTAGGACTTCAGTTTTAATGAGTTTTTGATCAAATTCAGGCCATTGGTTTTCGGGGAATTTTAGGTTCTGAAAATCGGTTGCCAATTTATACAATCTGAAAATCTCAGAAATATCCTCTAAATTACTGTGGGTGATGGTCATGGTATGATTTATATAATTGCTTGACTTTTTGTTTAAGCAATTAAAGTATAAAACTAACACAATTTATTTAAAGTACAGCGGACAGAAGTATTGGAGATTGTAATCTGTTTGTTCAAAGACTCTTTGTCACATGAACCAAGCATAAATCAATTCAAAAGCGAAGGCTTCAATTATAAAAATAGGAAAATAGCTCAACCGAATAAAATCATGTACAGAATCATATTTACCTCTGTAATGCGATTCTGAAGGCGATTCCCCAAAAATAAGGTGTAATGTGTACATACAAATGTATTCGCCTGCATGGAAACAAAGCCCATAGATAAACCCTCTCAGTCCCCAATCAAGCGGATATACATAAGGAACGGCTACAAGGATCCAAAAGCTACTCAGTACAACGCCATACACGAGGATGTATAAAATACTCCAGTACCCGAAAAATCGTACATCCACTTTTTTCCGCCCCTCTTTGATGTATTGCACGATACTGTCATAAATGGATGTGAAAACCACTTCAAAAAAACATCCAAAAGCGGAAAAAAGAAGTCCTAGTTTAAGGTAGTCCATGAAATTTTGATGTTAGATATTGTTATACAATCGCACTTTTGTTGGTCGTCAAGTTTTGTTTTTTATAATTTGAATGTGAGCTTAATTCCTTCGGTAACCATCACTGTTCCCATGATCGCAAGAATTAAACCCATTAACTTTCCAATTACAGAAATTAAATTTACACCTACTTTTTTAACGATTAAATCACTTAAACTAAATGCTAAATAAGTTAGAAATATCATGAAGGCAAAAATTGTAATCACAATTCCAATATGAATGAACTCCGCATTAGGAACAAAGTTCATAGCTGTGACAATTGTGCCTGGGCCTGCAAGAATTGGGATGGCTAGCGGCGATATCGCAAGACTGCTTTTTTCTTCTTGACTGCTGTTGGTATGGATTTCAGATTTCTTAGACATGAGCATTTCAAATCCAACATAAAATATCAGTATTCCACCTGTTATTTTAAAGGCGGGAATTGTAATTCCGAACAACTCAAATATATATTTTCCAGCAATTACAAACACAACAACAATCACAAACGCTGTAATGGAAGCCGTCTTAGCAATCTGTTTTTTTTGTTCTTTAGACTCGCCTTCCACAAGACCTAAGAAAACGGGGGTGTTTGCTATTGGATTCATAATCGCAAAAAATCCCATAAATACTGTTAATCCATAAGTGACTAAATTTTCCATATTTATTTATTTTTTAGCTTTTTTTGACATCGTCAATAAAGCATATTTTGATAATTTACTATTATCGACAACGAGTTTAGATAAAATTCCACTATTGTACATTTGTGCTTGCGTCTTTTTTGCACGTATTCCTTTCACGATGTAGGTCTTTCCACCCAAAGCTTTCAAAGTTAATTTTTCCTTTTTTCTAGAATTCCCTGAGCAATACAATTCATACGTTTTATTTGCCTCAACTCTATATAAGTAATAGCTGTGTTTAGTAATCCTTACTACTTTCTTTTTATTTTGCATGACAGTGTAAGGGCGGTCATTCGCAGCATAAAAATAGATGTATGAGTATTTTTTATTAGGTTTTTCAACTTTTATGTTTAAAGGGTTTTTAACAATATCCGTTTTACTAAACTTAACATCCTTAAAATTACTGAGGTCTTCTGTTTTAATAAAAATGTTACCTTCTTGTTGAAACTTTATTTTTCCATTTTTTATTTCTCGAATGTTACAGGAGATTTTTTTGTTGTTTTTATCTAATAAATAATCTGAATATACTTGACGATCATTTGAGTAACCTTGTGAAAAACATAGGCTCGATATGAGCATTAAAAATGAGGGGATGAGTGTTTTCATTGGGGGTGTAGGTATTTTGTTGAGGTTATGTAAAGTTTGTTTCTAAATTTTTAAAGTAGGTAAAAGTTAGAAGTTATTTTATGTCATTATTTCGTGTTTTTTAAATCATTTTTTTTCATATTTAAGTATCTTAAATTGGATACAGCCACTGCGTATAAACCACTTTCCCCCAAGTGTTACATCTGTGTGTACTAATAATTCACAATAAAATAATCGCTTAACTTCGGTTAAGTTGCTTATGAAGATTTAAACTTGGGGTCGAAATCGGTTATAAATGTATAAAAAAATCACGTATATCCAATGATATACGTGATTTTAACAGTTTTTGTACTTTAATTTAGCTTTTATTAAATCGTCCAATTTTATTCACCTTATAGAAGTTAAAACAGGCAATTTGAGATGAAATTTTACAGCAATAATTCTGAAAACAATGACCGTTAATACCCCGATTACTTCAGGTAAAAAACCTTGTAGTTCTAATTTGAGACAAATGAAATATATAATTCCTCCCAAAATACATGTGAGCGCATAAATATCTTTACGAAAAATCAAGGGAACCTCATTAATTAGAACATCTCTCATGACACCCCCTAGACAACCTGTTATTGTGCCCATTAATATGCAGACCCAAATAGAGAGACCAGCGTCATAGCTTTTGCTTATGCCAACTATTGTAAATAATCCAAGACCAATAGCATCGAAAATAAATAGGGTGTTTCCCCATTTAAATAGTTTTTCTTTAAGTAAAATTATGGCTAATAGGGCCATCCCTGTAATAATAATATATCTAGAGTCAAGCATCCAAAACGGAGTTGCGTCCAGTAATAAATCTCTTATTGTACCCCCTCCAATTGCGGTTACCAATCCAATTAGATAGGCGCCCAACAGGTCAATGTTTTTGCCAGAAGCAAGCTTAATGCCACTTATTGCAAATGCAAAAGTACCAAGAAAGTCAATGATAACTGTAAAGTTTGTGATTAACTCATTCATCATAGTTGTCATTTTTTTATTTTACAACTCCAAAAGTGGTAATAATTCACAATAAAATAATCGTTTAACTTCGGTTAAGTTTCTTGTGAAGATTTAAACTTGGGGTCGAAATCGGTTATAAATGTATAAAAAAATCACGTAGATACAAAGATATACGTGATTTTAACAGTTTTAGAGTTATGACTGTGATGCATAATCACAAGCCTAAAAAACATTAAATTATGCCCTAATTATTTCTATTGAAATATTGATTGATCCCAGCAGAATCAAATTTAAAAGCGGTATTATTTTCCGATTTATCCAATTTATTGTGGACGGTCAATCCCCATAAAACCAGTTCCATACAAAAAGTTTGATCCTCTTTACTTAATTTAGAAGCATGTTCCTCCACAATAGCGACTAAGGGTTTTATAGATTGAAGGCTGGTAAAGAATTCGTCATCCGTGTCCGTATAGTTCAGTTCAATAAAATTGTTATCGAACCAATCAATCAAATCCGTGTAAGGAGTTTTAACACCTTCTTTTTCTAGTTTCGAAATGCGGGGAAATAGCTGACCAAATTGTATCATGACAGCATTGTCAATAAGTATTTTGGCAACTTCATCGGCACCTTCTTGCTCACCTTCGTACACCAGTTCAATTTTCCCAGTAATAGACGGAATGATGGACATGAAATCAACCAAACGAATGGTTGTTTTCGCGACCTCTTTTTCAATCAATCTCAATTTAGCTGCCGCCATTAGGTTTTCCATCGCACTGATCGTTAGCCGTGCACTCACACCACTTTTGGCATCGACGTATTCGCTTTTACGAGCTGTAAAGGCCACTTGTTCCAGAAGGTCTTTTGCCAATTCAGGAACCATTATACTTGCTTTATCTTCTTTAGAGACGTTTGCTTCTTGTGCTGTAATTTCTCGAGCCAGTGCAATTGATTTTGGATAGTGTGTGAAAATCTGAGACCCAATTCGATCTTTTAGTGGCGTTACAATACTGCCTCTGTTGGTGTAGTCTTCCGGATTTGCGGTAAATACAAATTGAATATCCAAGGGCATCCTTAGTTGAAATCCACGTATTTGAATGTCACCTTCTTGCAAAATATTAAACAAAGATACTTGAATGCGCGCCTGTAAATCCGGCAGTTCGTTTAGTACAAATATAGATCGATTCGCTCTCGGAATCATTCCATAATGCAAGACACGTTCATCGGAATAAGGCAACTTTAAAGTCGCGGCTTTAATAGGGTCAATATCCCCAATTAAATCCGACACATTCACGTCGGGAGTGGCTAATTTTTCAAAGAACCGATTCGAACGATGTACCCATGAAATTGGTGTTTCATCACCCATTTCTGAGATCAAATCTCTTGCATATTTCGAAATCGGTTGAAAGGGACTGTCGTTGATTTCAGAGCCTTTCACAATTGGCATGTATTCATCGAGCAAGTCCACCATACTTCTAGCTATTTTGGTTTTCGCTTGCCCGCGTAATCCTAATAAATTAATATGATGCCCAGCAATAATCGCCTTTTTTAATTGAGGCACAACCGTGTCTTCATACCCATAAAGCCCTTCAAAAACAGGCTGCTTCGCTTTGATGCGCGCAATTAAATTCGCCTGAATTTCTTGGTTAATGGTTTGGTTTTTATAATCAGAATTTTTCAATTCTTTAAACGTTATTTCTTTGCTCATATTCTTTTAATTCTATTTTTTTCGTAATCTTCAAATATCATTTCTCCCAAACCATCCAGTCCCGTTAAAAAGGCCTTTCCTTGATTTTGCGCCGTAAATACCTCCACAAATTCACGGAGATAGTGGTCTTGGGCAATCATAAAGGTGGTGATTGGAATTTTTAATTTCCGTGCTTGTGCTGCTTTGTTAAGGCATTTAGAAACGATCATATCGTCCAAGCCGTTACTGTTTTTATAAAACTCACCCGATGGCAGCTGAATACAACTCGGTTTCCCATCCGTGATCATAAAAATCTGTTTGTTTGTATTTCGTTTTCGACGGAGAATGTCCATGGCCAATTCCAGTCCAGCCACGGTATTGGTGTGGTAAGGGCCTACTTTTAAATAGGGGAGGTCCTTTACTTTAATGGGCCAGGCTTCATTTCCAAACACAATAATATCGATGGAATCTTTTGGGTATTTTCGATGGATCAACTCCACCAATGCCATGGCGACTTTTTTGGCGGGTGTGATGCGGTCTTCGCCGTACAATATCATAGAGTGACTGATGTCAATCATCAATACGGTACTCATCTGTGCTTTGTGCTTTGTCTCTTCTACAATTAAATCGTTTTCTGTTAAGCGAAGGTCTGAGATACCATTATTGATTTGTGCATTTTTCAAACTCTCGGTCATGTTGACCCGAGATAAATCGTCACCAAACTGAAACGATCGGTTATCGCCATCACGTTCATCACCAACACCTGTTTTTTTGGTGTTGTGATTTCCGAGTCCACTCTTTTTTAGTTTTCCAAAAATCTGGTTCAGGGCATAGTCGCGCAAAGCAGATTCTAGCTTGGCAGTGAGTATATTTTTTCCTTTTCCAGTTCCGTTTCCTGATTTGACCGCATCGGGATCAATGTCTTCTTTGATATAACCTCGCTTCTTAAGGTCGTCTTCGAAATTTTCGAGGGTATAGTTCTCGTTAAAAATATTGTATTCGTTGTCCAGTGTGTTTAGCCATTCAAACGCTTCCTCAATATCGCCTGAGGTATGTGTGAGGAGTTCTTTAAACACCCCAAACACCCGATCAAAATCCGATACGTCCTTTGGGATGTGCTTACTGAACGTAAACCCTTTTCCATAATTAAAATCTATTCCTGTCATTCTTACAAATATCGGGATATAGAATTCTTAAATGCGTTAAGGAGGTATTAATGTTTAAATATTCTAACAACTAACATTTAGGTTTCGTTAGGGTTTTAAGGTTTGGTATATTTATTTTTACTGTACACCACGCTAAAGCGTATGGCGCTAGTGGGGAGATTTTTAGTCCGTAGGTTTTTCTTGAAACCTCGTCAGACCAAATATTTCAATTTGATTTTTATTAATTCGAAAGACTATCGTATATCCTTTATGAATTAAATCTCGAACAGAATCGTTTTCAAAGTAGATTGATTTTTTAAATAAGTATGGGTTATCAGGAATCGTTTTTATCCGTTGAATAAATTCAGTCTTTAATTTTTTTTTGCGGATTTAGGGCTGTTTTCAGAAATATATTTTAGTTGTTTTTCTAGCCTCACAACAAAGGTTTCTTTATAAATGATTTTCATAAAAAAGTCACTTACACTATTTCATTTAATCGTTTTTCAAAATCTTCTTGAGAGATAAAAGTAGCTTTGCCATTCTTAATTTCATTCAATTCATTGTTTAAGTATTCTTTAGTCCAAGTGAAATCAGAACTTTCACTAACAATCTCTATTTCTTCTTTATTGAATTTACTTAGTAACCAAATAAACTTATCGTAAACTTTATCGCTAATTTTTAATTGAATAGTGTACATAATATTTTATTTTACACAAAAGTACAAAAAGCGTTGTTAAACTTATATTTTTTATAAAAAAAGAGTTTTTCAGTATGTTCTTGCTCAATGTCAAAATCATTTTGAAGCCCAACCAAAATTGAGCTGAGTTCCCAAAATATTTACTTCTGGCTGGCGTCACGCTTTTGGCGTGATGCCGTTAACAAATTCAAATAATTCAGTAACTCATTTATTTCTCTTTCGCATACTCGGCACCACACTAAAGCGTGGCGCTAGCGGGTGTTTACTTTCCGTTCATTCTTAAACATCAAGTGATAATTTTAAACTGCCTCCTAATCCTTCTCGGATAATTCTCATAAGAGTTGAAAGTCGTATATCACTTGCGTTATTTTCAATTCGAGAAATATAGTTTTTAGTTGTTCCAACTTTTTCAGCAAGCTGTTGTTGTGTTAAATGTTGTTTCTTTCTTTCCTCTTGAATGAGCACGCCAATTTTAAAGGTTTCAAATTCTTCTTGAAATCCCTGACGAGATTCAGTTCCGACTTTTCCGTACTGTGTATCTAAATGGTCATCAAATGATGTGATTCTTTTATGTGTTTTCATAATATTCTTTTTTTAACCGTTCCGCTTTTTTAATTTCATTTTTGGGCGTTTTCTGAGTTTTTTTTTGAAATCCATTCAAGAGAATTATTAAGTTTCCTTTGTCAAAAAAACAGAATAGTCTAAATATTCCATTTCCTGCTGAAATTCGCAATTCCCAAAGTCCGTCTGTATTCGTAAGGTTTTTTAAAAATTTTTCTGGAACAATTCGGGTACTTCTTAAAATTAAAAGTGTCCAATCTATTTTCTTATGCTATTTCAATATTCAGATGTTTCCCAAGACCTAATTCAATTAGTTTGTAATAAGTAGAAACTTGAATATCGCTTAATCCACGTTCAATTCGTGATATATAGCTTTTTTTAGTTCCAGTTCTTTCAGCCAATTCTTCTTGTGTTAAATTCGCTTCTTTTCTAGCTTCTTTTAGCATAATCCCTAATCGAAAAGCAAGAGAGTCAGCGTCATATTTATCACGCTTTTCTGTTCCTTTTTTTCCGTGTTCTGCAATTAGTAAATCTTCGAAATCTCTTATATTATTCATATTTGTTTTTATCTTTTAAATACTCTTTCTTGATTTTTTCAGCAAGCTTAATTTCCTTTTTTGGTGTTTTTTGAGTTTTCTTCACAAAACAATTCCCAAGGACAACTAAATTGCCACCATCGAAAAAGCACAATATTCTTATACTTTTAAAACTTGTAATTACACGTACTTCATAAATTCCGTCTGTATTTTCCAAATACTTAAAAAACTTTTTTGGTACTTGTCTTTCAAACCGAACTAAATCTAAAGCGTATCCAATTTTTTTTCGAACCTTTTCGTCTTGAGCTTTATAGAATTTAGTGAAATATTCTTTATATATAATCACCTTCCTTGTCACACTACAAAGTTAACTAATTAGTTAACTAAATTCAAATTAAATTCCAATTTTCTGTAAATCCACGAATTTTTTCACGTATTGTGGGCAACATGTTTGTGTATGGTTAGTGGCGTGTTTTAAGCACTAAAGTTAGCAAATAAATACTGAATAGAAAATCCGTGAGCTTGCCTGTGGTAGGCAGAGATTTCCGTAAGTAGACTAAAACCAGCAATTAGTTTTATACGGAGTTGGCAACTGTATTTTTTAATTCAGTCGGTTTATTATTTATTCGTCTAATTACATATGAAATTAAAAGTCCGATTGAAAATGTTGTTAGAATCGTACAAACAACAAAAGCAATAATAGGTGGAATCATCATTAGAAACCTTTCTTCTGTAGCAGTCAGTCCTATAATCAGACAAAAAGTTGTCCAGATTATTAAATTCACAACAGTTGAGTATTTAAAAGAGGTCAGAATTAATGATTTTCCATTTTCAATATCCTTATAGGCTAATTTTCCACCAATCCAAAGAGCAATCAAAAACGCAACTACAAGTCCGATTGTTGAAATGCCGTATGTTCCAAGAATAACAATTATCATTAGTCCTTTTCCAAATAAAAAACTCGGAACAAAAATCGTAGCGAAAACAACAATAATGCCAATTGGTGCTCCAATCAGATAAGAAGTCAGAATACTTTGTTTTAATTTCTTTTCCATTCGTTTTGCGTCTCGTTTAGATATTGTTGCCAACGGATAGTATATGGTTTTGTGGCGGTTTTGAAACACAAAACTTTCAACTTGCACCGATGTTTATTAATTGTTAAATCGCTCATAATTAGCACTTCACCCGCCATAAACTATATACAGTGTTACCACCTTTTGTTGTTATTTTTTAATGCATACATCCCATATAAATCTGACTGTTTACAATAAATGCTCTGTCAGAATATTTTTTCACTTCTGCCAATTTTTTTTCCGCCTTTTCCTTGTTGTCAGTTATGATTGTAACTAATGCGATAGTTCCTTCTGTCGGTTTCTTTCCATTTGTGTAATAAATCAAATATTCTAAACTTAAAGTCTCGGAAGGATAACGTCTCGGGAAATAATCACCTGCATAAATTTCGTCTTCGTCATTTTCAGGTAAGCAAATAAGGTTTTTCTTTTTATTAAACCCTCTTCCCATTGTGTCAATTTCCGTCTTCAGTTTCTCATTTAGGTTAAGCATTTTTTGTCTTAATTCAAAATAGTTTTGTGAAGTGTCAGATACTACAATATAGGCATTCATATACTGTTCGTCAGAAATTTCTTGAGCATTGATATTTAAACCCAAAAGTGAAATTAAAAATATGGTTATTATTTTTTTCATTTTAAAATCTCGTACATTTTGTCAATTACATTTTCACACATTAATCCAAATTTGTTCGGATTATATTCTCTATCAAAGCCTTGATAAACCAATTTGTCTTTAATTAATTCGTCAAATTCCATTGCTTGCTCAAAGTCCACAAATGATAAAATATATTCAGAATCATTTATTTGACTTGGTGTAAATAAATTTTTATTCTCGTCCAAAATTCCGCTAATTAAATCAAATTCAGACTTTGTAATCCTAATTTTCATATGTCTCTCAATGTCTTTCATTCAATTGGTGGTAACTAGTTATATCCAAATAAAAAGATGTGTTAACGGCTATATATCCCGGGAAAACACACCGTTTTGCTTGTCATTATACGTCACTGATTTTAGTGCAAACATCTTGTTTGCTCCCCCATATCTAAAATTCAAATAAAATAATTGCTTACAACGGGTTAAGTCGCTTATGAAGATTTAGATCTGGGGATTAAAATCAGTTATAAATGTATAAAAAAATCACGTACTTCCAAAGAAATACGTGATTTTAATAGTTTTCTAGCCTCTCAATAGCGGCTGCGTAAACGCTCCCAAATCATTCACTCCATGAGCCGTCACATGCTTTATAAACGCACTTCCAATGATGGCGCCTTTGGCATACTGCGTGGCTTGGCTAAACGTCTCATGATCAGAAATTCCAAATCCAATAATCTGTGGGTTGGTTAGCTGGAGGTCGGCGATCCGTTTAAAATAATCCGTTTGTTCGTTTCCAAAACCACTTTGGCTTCCCGTCGTGCTGGCACTACTCACCATATAAATAAATCCTTCTGAAATACTGTCCATATAACGGATGCGTGACTCGCTTGTTTGTGGCGTGATCAAAAAGACATTGAGCAATCCATACCGTTCAAAAATAGCTTTATATTCTTCGTGATACACTTCCACCGGCAAGTCCGGAATGATCAATCCATCAATGCCCACTTCTTGGCATTTTTTACAAAAGGCTTCTACTCCATATTGAAGCATTGGATTAAAATAGCCCATCAGAATCAACGGAATCGAAACTGTTTTCCGGATGTCTTTCAGCTGCTCAAACAAGACCGTTGAGGTCATGCCATTGTGCAAGGCTTGTGTAGAACTCGCCTGAATCGTAGGGCCATCTGCCAACGGATCGCTAAACGGCAAGCCAATTTCAATCATGTCCACGCCGTTTTTTTCTAAACTTTCAATCGTCGTTATCGTGTCGTTTAAGTTGGGGTATCCCGCCGTAAAATAGATGGACAATAGTTTTTTGTCTTCTTGTAATTTTGCTTGTATTCGATTCACAATCTTAGAGTTTAAAATAATCAATATAGGTATTCAAATCTTTGTCGCCACGTCCTGATAAACTAATCACCACCACATCTTCAGGATTGAATTTTTTATCTTCAAAAATAGCCAAGGCATGGGAAGTTTCAATCGCTGGAATAATGCCTTCCAGTTGCGACAATTCAAGTCCTGCCGTCATGGCTTCATCATCCGTCACCGAAATAAATTCGGCACGTTTGGTTTCATACAAATGCGCATGCATGGGGCCAACGCCCGGATAATCCAAGCCTGCCGAAATGGAGTAAGGCTCCGTAATTTGTCCGTCAGGGGTTTGCATCAATAAGGTTTTACTCCCATGAATCACGCCTTCTTTTCCAAGCACCGAAGTCGCGGCACTCTCGCCTGTATAAATTCCTTTTCCTGCCGCTTCCACTGCAATCAGTTTCACGTCGGGTTCATTCAAATAATGGTAATAGGCACCGGCTGCATTGCTGCCACCACCCACACAAGCCACTACATAATCGGGGTTTTCACGGCCTTCTACTTCTTTTAATTGCCATTTGGTTTCTTCAGACACCACCGATTGAAAACGCGCCACCATATCTGGATAGGGGTGTGGTCCCACAGCACTTCCAATAATATAATGCGTATCCACAGGATTATTAATCCAATCGCGAATCGCTTCATTGGTGGCATCTTTTAGAGTACGACTTCCAGACAATGCAGGACGCACTTCCGCGCCGAGCATTTTCATACGTGCTACATTGGGCGCTTGTCGTGCAATGTCAATTTCTCCCATATACACAATGCATTCCAAACCGGCTAAGGCACAAACAGTCGCCGTAGCTACCCCGTGTTGCCCAGCACCTGTTTCGGCGATGATGCGTGTTTTTTTGAGTCGCTTTGCCATCAATATTTGACCAATCGTATTGTTGATTTTATGCGCACCTGTGTGGCATAAATCTTCGCGTTTCAGGTATATTTTGGTATTGTATTTTGCAGACAATCGTTTTGCGAAATACAAAGGAGTTGGGCGACCGACATAATCTTTCAACAATTGATCGAACTCTTCTTTGAAATCAGGTTCCGCCATTACCTTTAAATAATTTTGACGTAATTCTTCAACATTCGGATACAGCATTTCTGGAATAAATGCGCCTCCAAATTGACCATAATAGCCTTTTTCATTCACGTGATAACTCATAATAAATCTTTAAATTTTTCTAATAATTCTTTATTTTTTTTGGCGGGTGCAACTTCAAACTTGCTATTCACATCCACCGCGTGGCAGTAGGTTGCTGCCGTACTCTTTTTAAATTCTTTAAGTTGGTCCAAGCTTTCCAATCCAATACCACCACTTAAAAAATAAGGTTTTGTGGAGGGATAGGTTTCTAATACCGACCAGTCAAAGCAGTACCCATTGCCGCCAGCCAAAGCCCCTTTGGTGTCAAAAAGAAAAAAGTCACAGACCGTTTCGTAAGGGGTGAGGGTTTCAAAATCAAACTCATTTTTAATGGAAAACACTTTGATGATTTCTATGTTGAAACCACTCAAGGATTTACAAAATTCAGGCGATTCTTCGCCATGCAATTGCACCGCTTGTAAGTCGTAGAGATTGATTTTTCCGACAATCGTATCGTGAGACGCATTGACAAAAACACCTACTTTTTTAATGGAAGAAGAGAGAGTCGGAATTGAATCCGTGACATGACGTGACGAGCCTTCAAAAAAGATAAAACCCATATAATCGAGTCCAATCGCTGAGATCTCCCGAATATTGTCCTCATAGCGCATGCCACATACTTTTAGTTTCATGCGTTCAATTTTTTAATGAAATCCGCTGCACTGGCCCCCGGATTGTCTGTTTTCATAAAATTCTCTCCAATCAAAAACCCTTTATACCCATAAGGCTGTAAACTCTGAATGTCTTTCACCGTGCGAATCCCGCTTTCTGAAATCTTTACAAATTCATCAGGGATGAGTGTACTCAGTGTTTTACTGGTTTCTAAACTGACCTCAAACGTTTTAAGATTGCGGTTGTTCACGCCTATCATATTCAGAGAAGGCATCAGCGATTTGTGCAATTCTTCTTCGTTGTGAATTTCCAATAAGACCTCCATCCCCAAACTTTGGGCGAGAGTTGAAAAGGTTTGAATCTCTTCGCGACTCAGAATGGCAGCAATGAGTAAAATCACATCGGCGCCGTAGGCTTTTGCTTCTACAATTTGATAAGTATCAATAATAAATTCTTTCCGAAGCAAGGGCATCTCACAACTGGCTCTGGCGGTTAACAGGTCTTCTAAACTACCACCAAAATATTTCATATCTGTGAGTACCGACATCCCGCAAGCCCCTGCAAATTCATAGCCTTTTGCGACGTCTTGCACGTTCAAATTCTGATTGATGCAGTCCTTTGAGGGCGAACGGCGTTTGTGTTCTGTAATCAAGCCTGAAGTACTTTCTGACAATCGTGTACTAAGCGACGGGCAGTGGCGTTCAAACAACACCGATTGTTCCAGTTGTTTCAACGGAATCAGTTGTTTCCGAAGGCTAACCTCGGTGCGTTTATCTGCGACAATACGATCTAAAATACTGCTCATTAGAGGGCGATTAATTTTGTGAGACATTCATTTGCTTTTCCTGAATAAAGGGCTTCTTTGGCCAATTCATAACCGTCTTTATGGTTAATTTTTTTAGCGGTTGCGATCGCAAGACCGGCATTGGTACACACCACGTTATTTTGTGCTTCGCTGCCGTTTCCACTAATGATGGTTTTAAATATTTTTGAGGCCTCAGCCACTGTATTTCCACCAAAAATGGCTTCTTGAGTATTGTTTTTTAACCCTAAATCTTCTGCCGAAAAAAGCACCTCCGAATGATTGGATACAATTTTCACTGAATTTGTTAAGGAGATTTCATCATAGCCACCAAGGTCATGAACAATGCTGTAATTTTTGTCAGAATCCTGATAGAGATAATTGTATAAGCGCAGTAATTCCAAGCTAAAGACGCCTACCATTTGATTTTTTGGAAATGAAGGATTCACCATAGGGCCTAACATATTGAAAAATGTTTTGACTCCCAATTCGCGTCGGATGGGTGCGACGTTTTTCATAGCCGGGTGAAACAAGGGTGCGTGTAATACACAAATCCCTGTTGTGGCAATGGCGTGTTCTAAAAAGTCGGGATCGTTTGAAAATGTAACGCCTAAGGATTCTAAAACATTGGAAGATCCACAAGCCGAAGAGACCCCGTAATTTCCGTGTTTTGCGACGGGTACGCCAGCCGCTGCGGTCACAAATGAGGAGAGCGTTGAGATGTTAAAAGTGTCTTTTCCATCACCGCCAGTACCACACAAATCGATGGGGTTGTAAGCCGATAAATCCACAGGAATACACAATTCTAAGAGGGCATCTCTAAATCCTTTCAATTCTTCGAGGGTGACCGTTCGCATCATGTAAATGGTGAGAAAGGCCGCAATTTGACTTTGATTGTAATCGCCTTTGGAGATGTTGATCAAAATCTGCTTTGCTTCCTCAGCAGAAATCGTTTCGTGGTTAATGAGTCTGTTTAAAACGTGTTTCATTGGTGTCTGTTATGAATTAATCCAGTTTTCTAAAATTTGTTTTCCGGTGGGTGTGAGTACCGATTCGGGATGAAATTGAACGCCTTTCACATCATAAGCTCTATGTCTTAAAGACATGATTTGTCCATTTTTATCTACCGAAGTGGCTTCTAAAACTGCGGGTAAATTCGCGTCCACCACCCACGAATGGTAGCGTCCAACTTGAATCGTTTTGTCCATATTATTGAATAAAGGCTCGTCCTCCACACAAACAGTAATGTCGGTATGTACCCCGTGATAGACTTCTTCTAAATTTACAATGTGCCCGCCAAAAACTTCACCAATGGCTTGTTGACCCAAGCACACGCCCAAAATACTTTTACTGGGAGCATAGCGCTTAATGACCGCTTTTAGAAGTCCGGCTTCTTCTGGAATCCCTGGACCCGGCGACAGCACAATTTTATCGAAGTGTTGGATGTCTTCCAAATCGAATTTGTCATTCCGAAGTACCGTCACTTCACAGTCGAGGTCTTCGAGGTAATGGACTAAATTAAACGTAAAACTGTCGTAATTATCTATGACTAATATTTTTTTCATTCTCTAAATGGTTTCGGCGAGTTTAATCGCTTTGGTTAAGGCGCCTAATTTGTTATATACTTCTTGAAGTTCGTTTTCGGGACTCGATTTGGAAACAATTCCAGCACCGGCCTGCCAATGGAGTTGGTAGTTTTTACTTAAAAACGTTCGAATCATGATGGCATGGTTATAGTTTCCATCAAAATCCATAAACCCAATGGCACCGCCATAAAACGCACGGCTTGTTTTTTCGTAGGCTTCAATAAGCTCCATTGCTTTGTATTTGGGCGCACCACTCAAAGTGCCTGCCGGAAAGGTGTCGGCTACAATTTGCATTGTTGGCGTATTTTTTCGCACTTTACCCATGACCTTACTTACCAAATGAATGACGTGAGAAAAGAACTGTACTTCTCTGTATTTTTTAACTTCCACTTCGGTACAATGACGACTTAAATCGTTTCGTGCCAGATCGACTAACATGACGTGTTCGCTGTTTTCTTTTTTATCGGCGACGAGTTTTTTGGCCAATTCGGCATCTTTTAAATCATCGCCAGTCCGTGCAAACGTCCCTGCAATGGGATGAATTTCGGCGTTTTGATCTTTTACGACCAGTTGTGCTTCAGGAGAACTTCCAAAGATTTTAAATTTTCCATAATCAAAATAAAAGAGATAGGGCGAGGGGTTGATGCTTCGCAATGCTCTATAGACATTAAAGTCATCGCCTTTAAAATCTTGTTGGAATTTTTTCGACAATACGAGTTGGAATACATCGCCGCGGGCACAGTGTTTTTTGGCTAAATCGACATTGGACTTAAACTCCTCGTCGGTCAGGTTGGAACTGATGTTTCCTTTTGATTCAAAATCATAGGACGAAAAACTTTGCACGTTAATCAGATGGTGAATGGCATCGATATTGCTTTCAGACTCGTAGCAGTGCGCAAAAATATAGGCTTCATTTTTAAAATGATTAATCGCTATGATATTTTGATACACGGCGTAATACATCTCCGGAATTTCAATAGAATCGTCCTTTTTTGAGATGGTGATATCTTCAAAATATTTTACAGCATCGTAAGCTGTAAACCCAAACATCCCATTATTTATAAACTTAAAAGAGGTGTCTTTTTGAGTTTCAAATTGTTTTGTGAATGCATCGATTTCCATGGTCACTTTATCGGCAGGGACCGTTGTTGTTTCACTGCTATGATCGGGATAGGTTTTAGTCACTAGCGAGTCTTCTACCTTAATGGATGCAATCGGGTTGCAACAGATGTAAGAGAAGCTGTTATCATTGCCGTGGTAGTCGCTACTTTCCAGAAGAATGCTATTCGGAAACTTATCTCGAATTTTCAGGTACACACTCACAGGCGATATGGTATCGGCGAGTATTTTTTTGTAATGTGTTTTTAGCTCAAATGTTTTCATAAAAAAAAGGCTTGTCGTGATGACAAGCCTAGATATTTTGTTTTAAACATACAAGGGTGTATCACGAATTTTGTTTTCGAGAGTTCCACCACCAAGTATTATTTAAAGTAAGGTTCATAATTTATTTATTAAAAATCAAATGTAGCAACGATTTTTATGATTGCAAAATTAATTTAATAGTTTTTTAAAATTTTAAAGAAACCTTTAAATCAAACTCATTATAGATGGCTTTATCCTTTAATCCATCAAAAAAACTAGCAGATCCGTATTTGATTCCAAATTTAGTACGGTCCACTTGAAAGGTCGTTGTTGCAGTATTATCTGAAACGGCTAAATCAAAAGTGATTTTGTTTGTGATTCCTTTGATTGTAAGGTCTCCAACAACAGCGTAGTTTGTTTCGTTTTTGGTAACCGATGTAAATACTAAGGTTGCTTTTTGATGGTTTTTAACGCCAAAAAAGTCATCGGCTTTTAAATGGCCGTCTAGTTTCTTTTTGTAATCTCCTTCAAGGTCGGTTGTGTTGATAGACGTCATGTCCATTACAAAATTCCCACCTGTCAATTGATCTTCATTGAATTCAAGAACACCTTCTTGAAGCGAAATAGTTCCTTCATGTTGTCCTGTTACTTTGTGTCCAACCCAGTTGATAATACTCTGGTCTGTATCGACTTGTTTAGTTTCTGTGGCAGTAAATGCTGTAAGGAGTAAAACAAATAAAAGGGCAGTTGATTTTAAGATTGTATTTTTCATGTCTCTATCTAAGTTAAAATTGGACTGCAAATTACACAATTTTTTAATTGCAAAATAATTTTATGGCTGGTAATTTTTTGTTAAAACTTCCGAGAACCTTGAACCGTTTTTGCTAACTTTGTAAAATGAAATATTTACTTGTCTTAGTGATTCTTTTAAATCTGGCCTGTAAGTCAGACCAAAAAGACCCCATTATATTAGAGGTTCATGATTTTACGGGTATTGCTCCTTATTTGGAACTCAAAGGGTCTAAAACCTATGTGGTGAATTTTTGGGCAACTTGGTGTGCGCCCTGCGTAAAAGAGTTGCCACATTTTGAAACACTACAAGAAAACTATTCAGATTCTGTAGAAGTCATTTTGGTGAGTTTGGATTTCCCGCATCAATACGAAACGAAATTAAAACCATTCATTCAAAAATACAACTTAAAATCAAAAGTTGTTGTTTTGGACGACCCCGATATGAATTCGTGGATTCCAAAAGTAGATCCCCAATGGGATGGTGCCATTCCCGTCACGCTTATTTATAATGCATCCAAGCGTTTGTTTTATAGTCGTACCTTTACCTACAAGGAATTAGAATCTGAACTAAAAACTTTTTTTAAGAACCTATAAAATCAAATTGTTATGAAAAAAACTATTTTCACTTTACTAGTACTACTTACGACGGTTGCTTTTGCTCAGAATTCTAGAGAAAAAGGGTATGACATTGGTGCTATTGCTACCGATTTTAAACTTAAAAACATTGACGGAAAATCTGTATCTCTTTCTGATTTTAAGGATGCCAAAGGCTTCATCGTTGTTTTTACGTGTAATACCTGTCCGTATGCAGTGGCCTACGAAGACCGCATTGAAGCACTGAATAAAAAATACGCAGCAAAAGGGTATCCAGTCATTGCTATTATGCCCAACAATGTCAAAACAAAACCTGGGGATTCGATGAAAGCGATGCAAATACGCGCGAAAGAAAAAGGATTTACGTTTCCGTATTTAATGGATGCTGATCAATCTATTTACCCCCAATATGGCGCTACTAAAACGCCGCATATTTATATCTTAGAATCTACAGATCTTGGGCCTGTTGTACAATATATTGGTGCGATTGACGATAATTATAAAGACGCTGCTTTGGTGAAAACCAAATATGTTGAAAATGCCGTGGATGCCCTCTTAAATGGTGTGGCTTTTGAGGTTCATAAAACCAAAGCCATCGGCTGCTCTATTAAGCTTTAGGGTTGTGGTAAGAGATACAAATAACAATATTATAAATTAATTTACTAAAAAGAGATACTATGTCAGATTTGTCACAAAATGAATGGGCTTCACAATTAGAGTCCGATTCAAAATCAATAATTTTAGATGTTCGTACAGATACAGAAGTCGAAGAAGGGATGATTCCAAAAGCGATTCACTTGGACATTCATCAAGGGCAGACCTTTATTTCGGAGCTTGAAAAACTCGATAAAACCAATCATTATTATGTCTATTGCAGATCAGGCGCAAGAAGTGGACAGGCGTGTTCAATTATGAAACAATTGGGGTTTACAGCTTCCTACAATCTTTTGGGTGGTTTCAATGAATGGGATGGCGCCACAATAATTCCAGAATAGATGCGGTTTTTTAAATTTGGATGTGCGTTGCTAGGCATGCTCACATTTTTTAATTGTAAAAAAAATCAGTCCGAGGCAATTGAATTGATTACGGCTGCAGAAATGAAAGAAATTTCTAAAATTGAAGGCATTCAATTGGTAGATGTGCGGACTCCAGGTGAGTACAAAGTTGGACACCTTCCAAATGCGCTAAACATTGATTTTTTAGATAAAAATTTTGAAGCAAATATCCAGCAGCTCGATAAAACCAGGCCCGTCATTGTCTATTGTCAGCGCGGGGGTCGAAGTGCAAAGTGCGCCTCACGGTTAATCGCTAATGGATTTGTAAAAATTTATGATTTAGACCGCGGTTTTTCCAAATGGAAATCAAGTGGTTTAGAGGTCGAAAATTAAGGGTTTTAGTTCCACAAGGGCGTCGGGTAGGCACCTTGTTCTGTGAGTTCTGCTAAGGTTCTGACCGCTTCTTTTTTGTCATCGTAATAAGTGACTCCAAACCAAGTACTTTGTGCTTCAATCACTTCCACGGTAATGTGTCCATTTTCCATCATTTCTTGTGTGACAAATGGCAAGTAGATTTCACTTTTTTCGTGGTTGTCAGTATTTTCTAAAAACTTCGTAAAATAGGTTTCGATATACTTAAATATCGATGCATTACAAATCCAGAAATTCATAGAAACGGCTGTGTCCGCGTCCAAAACAACTCCTGAATCTTCATCAATGATTTGAGCGTCTTTTTCTGAAATTTTTGTACGTTCTATGATGGAGGTCAGTTGGTGATTGTTTACTTCACAAACACCTCTTGAAACGGATCCAAATTTTGAAAGTGTATTTTTAAGGTTGTACGCCACAAGTGCAAACTTGTCAGGCGTGTCGTTATTTTTGATAAATTTCGCTGCACCATCAAACGCATTTTGCCCATAATAATCATCGGCATTTATAATGACAAAACTCCCTTTGATCACGTTTCGAGCGGTCCAAACGGCATGGGCGGTGCCCCAGGGTTTTTCGCGTTTTGTATCGAGGGAAATCGCTTCAGGAATGTCCTCAATCTCTTGAACTAAAACATCTAGTTTTACATTACTAGGAAGGCGTTCTGAAAGATGAGATTCCAGAAACGATTTGTTAGCAGCTTTGGTAATGACCACAATGTGGTTAAAGTTATTTTTGAGGGCATCAAAAATACTGAATTCCATCAAAAATTCTTCCGCAGGGCCTAAATCGTCAAATTGTTTTAGTTTTCCATAGCGGCTTCCGCTTCCAGCGGCCATCAGTAGTAAGGTCATTGTGTGTGTGTTTGTTCGCTGCAAAAATATAATTTTTAAACCGTAACTGAAATTTAATTTCGCAATTCAATTTTAATACGTGTCAAAACCCCAATTATTAGTTGTAATTTTGAATTAGAATTAACCAATATTTTAACTTTTATTTTATGAAAACAAAAGCCTTGATTACGCTTTTCTGGTCGCTTATATTGGGGACTATCTCGATAAGCGCTCAAATTCCCGCCTATTATTCGAGTGTTGAATTTACTCAAGAAGGAAATGCACTAAAAGACGATCTTTCGACTTTAATTATTGATACCCATACAACCCTGATACCATATACTTCGAGTTCCACCGATACATGGGATGTCATACACGAAAGTGATTTAGATGTTACCATACCTAACAATGTAATTTTGTTTTATGGATACGATGATACAGACAATGTTAGCATTAACGACAGAACCCGTGCGATTTCAGCTCAAAGCAGTGGTTCTTGTACAGGCTATTGGAATCGAGAACATGTGTTTGCTAAGAGTTTAGCAAATCCTAGTTTAGTAACGAACTCTGCTGGTGCGGGTACGGATGTCCATAATCTGAGGGCTGCCGATTGTCAGATGAATTCCAGACGAAATAACAATTATTTTAAGGATGGTAGTGGGGACTCTTTTTTGGATGGTGATTTCTATCCTGGAGATGAATTTAAAGGGGATGTTGCCCGAATTATCATGTATATGTATTTGCGCTACCCAACCCAATGTGAGCCAACTAATATAGGCGTTGGAAGCACCTCGTATTCTAATGATGCGGACATGCCAAATATCTTTTTGGAATGGAATGAAGAAGACCCTGTTTCTGAATTTGAACGCAACAGAAACGATGTTATTTTTTCCTATCAAGGCAATCGAAACCCATTTATTGACAATCCTTATTTAGCAACTCTCATTTGGAACGGTCCAAATGCAGTGGATTCTTGGGGACTACTATCTTCATCTGATTTAGACTTTCAAACTGTATTTATTCACCCAACCATCGTTCAAGATTATGTGTATGTCGAAGGATTAGAAGTTTCTAAAGACACCACGAAAATCTACAATCAATTGGGCCAGGTCTTAGAATTTGAACTAGAAGGAAACAGAATCGATGTGTCTAAATTCTCTAAGGGAATGTATTTGATGAGCATTCAACAGAAAAATCAGTCCAAACTATTTAAGTTTTTGGTGTATTAAAAACACAGATTTATGAAGCAATTCTTTCTCATAGTTTCTTTCATTGTTGTGGCACAGTTTGCATCTGCTCAAAAATTATTTTCGGTAAAATACCAAAACCAAGCGGATGTAAAAGTCTTTGTGGTGGACTATGCCAATCAAGCTGATTTAAAGGTTTTTAAGGTAGATTACAGCAATCAAGCAAAAGGGAATAAAGGACTTTGGTTTTTCACGGAGTATTCAAATCAGGCGGATACATCTATTTTTTTTGTGAGTTATTCCAATCAGGCCGATCTAAAAATTTTCTTTGTGGACTATCAGAACCAATCCGGTTGGCTAAATAACTCTAAAAAGCAGTTGTTGTATTGATGTTAGGGATGTTTTTTTGATTCATGTTTAATTTATTAATTCAATTTATTAAACAAAAATATTTACAGTTATTTTTAAGTATTTTATTTTAAGTACGTCAGAAAATCGATTCAGACTTGCGAATAAAATTGTTCTTTATAATTCTATAAATAGTGAGTATTAAATACTTATATTTGTTTACCAATTTAATTTAAAAGTTAAACAAAATAATTACAGATATGAACTTGAATAATATAAAATCTATTTTATTTATTATTTTTATAGCGGTTTTTACAAAATCGAATGCACAATCTCAGCTTGTTAATTGCCCAACGAGTTCTGTAATTGTGTTAGAACATTTTACTGCAGGTCCATATATTCAAGGGGGTCATGTAGCCGTGTTTTTTGATCCTCAGGGTATTTACGAGTTAGACAATCAATTTATCTTAGAATTGTCTGATCCATCTGGAGATTTCACGACATCAACAGTACTTTCAATCAAGGATGAGTTTTTTATACCTGTGCTCAATGGAGTGCTACCGTTAACTGTTCCTGAAAGTTCTGCTTATAAATTAAGAATTCGCTCTACAAACCCAGCAACGGATGTTGAGACAGATTCTTTTGAAATAGTTTCTGACTCCTCTTCGGATTTGACTGTTGGTACCATACAATTTATAAATAATTCAGCTACAGATATTACAGATTTCACAAAATGTATAGACTTAGAAGCAAATAATTACTTTTTTGGATATAAAAATAGAGGTCAGAATAGCTTAACGCCATCGAGTCCAGACGCTATTCAAGTTAGGGCAATTGGAGGTTCAGCTTCTAGTAAAGACGTTAGAATTTTAGTTGCAGGTTCTTGGCAATCAATTCCATTATCTGGTTTGGGACAATTTTCTATTCCAGGAGACCTTCCAGTTGACTATTATTTAATTGAGATTGACAGAACCATCCAAGGAGCCAGTTCTGAATACCACCACACTTCAGGATTTGTATTTAATTATAATACTGGAAATACAGGAATTGCAAATACAAGCGCCGAAGCCGTTTGTGTTGGTGAATTAGTTGGTTTTGAAGTGACTTCTTCAGTAATGGCAACCAATTACCCTGGATCTTTATATTCTATCTTTTATGGAGATACTGATCAAGATATACCTGAGACCACGGAGTATTATACACATTCCAGACTTCAAATATGTAATACATTAAATCACGTATATGAGTTAGCAACCTGCTCAAGCGACTTTAAAGATGAGAATGTTGATGAGGATGGGTTTTATTACAAATTAGATTTAAAACTTTTAAACAAAGGGATTTATGATGATGAACTTCTATCTGATAATTTTTTGTGTAATGAATACTCTCAAAATGGTAACGGTACTACTAAATGGGTCAATGTAAGTTTACAACCAAGTGTGGATTTTGAAACAGAACCTGTAATTTGTGCAGGAACAGTTTTGTCTGCTAATGATATTTCTCTTGTGGGTGCATTTGGCTATGGCGCTGAATGTTTAACAGAGTATAGTTATTATTGGGATGTATTATTCCCTGGAGCTTCTGCCTGGGATACCGTTACCGACGATCTGGGTTGGATAGACGTTGATGGAAACCTAAACATCCCCGGAGAAGTAACTTTAGACAATCCTGGTTGTTGGGAAATACAATTAAAAATAAACAATCCAGCGGGTTGTGTCCAATCCGATATTGTTGTAAAAACGGTTATTGTGGAGCCGCAACCACTTTCAAATTTCACTTATAATCCAACAAGTCTTTTGTGTGCACCACAAATTATAGATTTCACAAACACTTCAAACACCGAAAATTTTTCTGAAGCATGTGGTAATCCTGTTTATACTTGGACAGTGACCCCTGTAGAAGCACCTGCTACCTTAACAGGTTTTGATTTTATTGTGGATCCAAATTTAATGGGTGATCCCATAAATTACGTAGATCCATCAATTAATTTCACTCAACCAGGTACTTACTCGGTTGTGTTAAATACGTCTAACACCTGTGGAGATGATGATTCTGAACCCGTTTTAATAGAAATCATAGGAGATCCAACGGTTAATTTTCCAACGCCATTTTTTGCCGCATGTCAGGGTTTAGCGGGTCAAACTGCTGATGGTTTTATCTTAGATTTTTTAAATAATACACCAATAAGTCCAGTATATAGCGAAGCACCTTTTGAGCCTACAACGTTCACATGGACCATTACGGGACCCGGAGTGACTGCAGCAGATTATACATTTTGGGGGGGAACCGATGCTAGTAGTGAATTTCCAATCATTAAGTTTTTAAGTTATAACACCTACACGATTACGGTAGAAGTTGATGGCAATTGTGCGAATTCAAATTCGGATACTTTAACGTTTCTATATGAGCAAACGCCCATTATCACAAATACCGATACGCAACAAGACATCTGTACTGGGGATACAACCCAACTCGTTCAGTTTACGTCTGATATGGATCCGGCTACAGACTATATAATATTTGTCAATGTAAATACAAATATTTCTGGATATGATGCGACTTTAAATTCTGGAGGTACGATTCCAGTCATGACTTTAATAAATTCAACGAACGTTCCACAAGACCTCGTATATTCAGTGGCTCCTGTCGTAAACAATTGTCAAGGGGGGACGGTCAATTTTATGTTTACCGTGAATCCAGAACCACTGATTCCAAATCAAACGGATGAGATTTGCTCAGAGGAAACTTTTACAGTTGATCCTGTAAATAACCCACCCACAACGATTGTACCAGTAGATACTACCTATACTTGGACGGTAGTTGATAATCCAAACGTTGATGGGGAGTTAGATGAAACAACTCCTCAAACTTCTATAAGCCAAACACTTACCAATATAACGAATACGGTTCAAACAGTTGATTATATTGTCACGCCAACTTCTGGTGCTGATGGTTTTTGTGTTGGTGCTGATTTTACGCTCACAGTGAGTGTCAATCCAAAACCATTTATGGATCCCTTTACTCACGCACCGTTCTGTTCAAACTTTACTTTTATTGTATTACCAATAGACGGTCAAGGCAATACGAATAGCGATATTGTTCCAGTAGGTACCACCTATACATGGACGGTAGTTGATGTAAATGGTTTGGTAACTGGCGATTCTGATGTAACAATAGGTCAAACGTCTATAAGTCAAAACTTAATAAATATTTCAGATGTCCCTCAAACGTTGGTCTATACAGTGACACCAACTTCAGGAGATGTAGGTGCTTGTGTCGGAGATCCTTTTATTGTAACTTTTACGGTGAATCCTGCTCCAGTGATTCCAAATCAAACGGATGAGATTTGCTCAGATGAAACTTTTACGGTCAATCCTACAAATAATCCACCCACAACGATCGTACCAACAGATACAACTTATATATGGACGGTAGTTGATAATCCAAACGTTGAAGGGGAGTTAGATGAAACAACTCCTCAAACTTCTATAAGCCAAACACTTACCAATACAACGAACACGGTTCAAACAGTTGATTATATTGTCACGCCAACTTCTGGTGCTGATGGTTTTTGTGTTGGTGAAGATTTCACGCTCACAGTGAGTGTCAATCCAAAACCATTTATGGATCCCTTTACTCACGCACCGTTCTGCTCAAACTTTAATTTTGTTGTATTTCCAATAGACGGTCAAGGCGATACGAATAGCGATATTGTTCCTGCAGGTACCACCTATACATGGACGGTAGTGGATGCGAATGGTTTGGTAACAGGTGATTCTGACCAAACTATAGGGCAAACATCTATAAGTCAAACCCTAATAAATATTTCAGATGTCCCTCAAACGTTGGTCTATACAGTGACACCAACTTCAGGAGATGTAGGTGCTTGTGTCGGAGATCCTTTTATTGTAACTTTTACGGTAAATCCTGCGCCAGTGATTCCAAATCAAACGGCTGAGATTTGCTCATCTGAAATTTTTACGGTCACTCCTTTAAATAATCCACCCACAACGATCATACCAGCAGATACAACCTATACTTGGACGGTAGTTGATAATCCAAACGTTGTTGGCGACTTAGATGAAACAGACCCTCAAACGGATATAAGTCATGCACTTATCAATCTAACAAATATAGTTCAGACTGTCATTTATACGGTCACTCCAACTTCTGGCGCTGATGGTTTTTGTGTTGGTGAAGTTTTTACAGTGACAGTACAAGTAAATCCTGAACCTGTCATACAACCCGTTAACTTTGGAGCGATTTGCTCAGGTACAGCTTTTACTGTAATCCCAACCAATGATGGAGGTTCATCTCTTAGCGATATTGTTCCAGTAAATACAACTTATACATGGACTGTGGTCGATGCAAATGGGTTGGTGACTGGCTATTCTGACGAAGCTACAGCTCAAACCTCTATAAGTCAGACTTTAACAAACACATCAATTGTAACTCAAACAGTGGTGTACACAGTGACACCAACTTCGGGAGATCAAGGTAATTGCGAAGGGCTACCATTCACAATAAGTGTGGATGTAGATCCGCGACCAATAATGGATCCAATTGACTCTCAAACGATTTGTGGAGGGACTGCTTTTACAACACCAGTTCTTGGAGCGGATGTTGCAGGGACCGATTATAATTGGATATTATTAAATGTTGCAATGATCCCAGCCACAATAACAGGCTATCCAACAGATCCAACGCAAGCTTTAGTAGGAACTACTATTTTTAATTCAGGAGATGATGCTTACACACTGACTTACGAATTTACACCAAGTTTTAATGGTTGTGTAGGCCCGTCAAAATTCTTTGATATCACCGTGGAGCCAGCACCTAGTGTTGATTTTGATATTCTAGATCAAAGTGTTTGTTCTGGAGGGACTTCGGTTCAAGTGAATTTAGATTCAGAAACTGCTCCAGTGGATATTTCATGGACTATAGATCCAACTTTATATCCTGCGATTACAGGAATCACAACAACTGCGGGGACGATTGTAATTCCTGCCTTTAACCTTAGTAATTCTGGATCCACTCCAGTCGATTTAATTTTTAGTGCTGAGGCGGTTACCACTTCTGCGGGAGCTTGTTTAGGAAGTCCCGTATTTTATACAATTACGGTGAATCCTGCAGCCGAAATGGATGCAGTAAATAATGTTGTTTTTTGTAATGGAGAAACGACTCCTGAAATTACGTTTTCAACTCCTTTAGTTACAGGAAACACTACTTACGAATGGACGATTGATACCAATATTGGTTTAGCACCTTTGGCAGATACCGGCGCAATTCCTTCATTTATTGCAATAAATACTACAAATGATCCTATTATAGCAACTGTGACTGTGGAGCCCATTTTTTCAAATGCGACAGATCCGACGGTTGAATGTGACGGAGTTCAACAAGTGTTTACAATCACAATTAATCCATCACCACAAATTACAAATACTGAAAACAGTCAAACGATTTGTTCACAAGAGCCGTCAACTCCGGTGGAATGGACAAGCTCAATTGTGAATGGAACTCCAACCGAATACAACTGGACATTTGTGTCTGCGACTGCCGGTATTTCAGGACATTTAACAGATCCAGGTACTGGAGATTTACCAGTATTTACATTATTATCAAACTCATCTAATACTATAGGTGAATTGGTTTATGAAGTCATTCCTACTTCCTTAGGTTGTGCAGGAGATCCTTTCTTATATACCATTTTTATAAACCCTGTAATTGCAATTACCAATACAGAAACTTCACAAACATTGTGTAGCGGAGATATTTCCGCAGAGGTTGTTTGGGAAAATACAAATGCGGCATTGGCTGTCGTTTACAATTGGGTGTTGGATGCAAGTACAGTACCTGCTGGCACAACCGGACTGGAAACTGTTGGGACAGGAAATTTATCTGCAATGACTGTAGATATTACAGCTATTGTAACGACCAATATTGATTACATTGTAACACCAAATTTTGATGGATGTGATGGAACACCGTTTACTTATACGCTCACTGTAGATCCTTTACCAATAATGATTCCAATTGCCCCCCAAACGATTTGTGGCGGCACTGCTTTTACAACACCAATCCTTGATGCAGATGTTATTGGTACCGTTTATGAGTGGGTATTATTAGATGTTGGAATGATCCCAACCACAGTAACGGGTTACCCAACAGATATAACGCAGGCTTTAGTAGGAACCACTATTTTAAATTCTGGAACTGCTGCTTACACACTGACTTACGAATTTACACCAAGTTTTAATGGCTGTGTAGGTTTTTCAAAACTCTTTGATATTACCATCAATCCATCTCCAACAGTCACCTTAACTTTAGACACTCAAGACGTATGTTCGGATGCAATAACGCTGCCTTTCACTGCGAGTTCACTTACCGATCCTTCAACAACGTACCAATGGAATGTTGTAAGTGGCGCCGCTGCTTTAGATGGAACAGATCCAATTACTGGGAATACGAATGCGATCCCATCATTTACGGTCACTAATTTTGGAGTAACTCCCATCGCTATTGAGATTGAAGTTATAGCCTCCACAACAGGAGGAGCTGTTTGTCCTGGAACCCCTACAGTTCATACAATCACGGTTTTTCCAGATCCGCTAGTTAATATTATTTCTGTTGCACCAACAGCGATCTGTATAGGTGGAAGTATTCCAGATATAGAAGTGAGCACAGCGGGTGGTGCAGGGACAAGATCCTTCGAGTGGTATATTTCAGATATTTCAGGAACCTTAACAAGCATCCATCCAAACTCCACAGATTCAGCAACTTTTAATCCAGGCGTTTTTACAACAGCAGGACAATATCATTTTGTAGCCGTCGCTAATTTTGATGGCAATGGTTGTAATTCGAAAGAAAGTTTAGTTGTGACAGTAGAAGTTGTAGAAGACCCAACGTTAACAGCACCTTTAGCTTTCCAAGAATTATGTGAAGGCACTGCCTCCACAGATTTAGAAGTGATTGCAACAGGAGGAACCGGTACTTATAGTTACCAATGGTTTTCAAATACGACCAATACAAATACAGGCGGCACCTTAATAGCATTAGCTATCAATCCAGTTTTCACACCAGAAACCACCCCAGCAGGGACCGTGTTTTATTACTGCGTCGTAACCACAGACGCATCAGGATGTGAAACGATAAGTGCAATTTCAGAAGTTCAGGTGAATGAAGGTCCAACCATAAGCGTAGATCCTTTAGCCACGCAAACCGTTTGTTTAGATGGAGCAACAACAGATTTAGAAGTAGACCATATAAATGGAGTTGGTGTTCCAACCTACCAGTGGTATTCAAGCTTGACTTGTGATAACACCGATTTAAGCAATCCAATACTCGGAGCCACCGCAAACACTTTTACTCCGTTAAGTACAGCAGTAGGTTCAATCAATTATTTTGCAGTGTTGACTTTTGCCGATGGCGGATGTGATCCAATACCTTCAGAATGTGCACTAGTCACCGTTGTACCAGATCCAGAGGTCATTATAGACTCTGCTCTACCAACATCAATCTGTATTGATGGAACCATTTCTGATATAGAAGTGAGCACCACCGGTGGAACCGGAACAGTATCCTTTGACTGGTATATTTCAGATACTTTAGGAACCTTAACAAGCATCCATCCAAACTCCACAGATTCAGCAACTTTTAATCCAGGCGTTTTTACAACAGCAGGACAATATCATTTTGTAGCCGTCGCTAATTTTGATGGCAGTGGATGTGATCAGGCACAAAGTTTAGTTGTGACAGTAGAAGTTGTAGAAGACCCAACGTTAACAGCACCTTTAGTTTTTCAAGAATTATGTGAAGGCACTGCATCCACAGATTTAGAAGTGATTGCAACAGGAGGAACCGGTACTTATAGTTACCAATGGTTTTCAAATACGACCAATACAAATACAGGCGGCACCTTAATAGCATTAGCTATCAATCCAGTTTTCACACCAGAAACCACCCCAGCAGGGACCGTGTTTTATTACTGCGTCGTAACCACAGACGCATCAGGATGTGAAACGATAAGTGCAATTTCAGAAGTTCAGGTGAATGAAGGTCCAACCATAAGCGTAGATCCTTTAGCCACGCAAACCGTTTGTTTAGATGGAGCAACAACAGATTTAGAAGTAGACCATATAAATGGAGTTGGTGTTCCAACCTACCAGTGGTATTCAAGCTTGACTTGTGATAACACCGATTTAAGCAATCCAATACTCGGAGCCACCGCAAACACTTTTACTCCGCTAAGTACAGCAGTAGGTTCAATCAATTATTTTGTAGTGTTGACTTTTGCCGATGGCGGATGTGATCCAATACCCTCAGAATGTGCACTAGTTACCGTTGTACCAGATCCAGTTGTCACTATTGATTCCGCTATCCCAACAGATATTTGTATAGGTGGAAGTATTTCAGATATAGAAGTGAGCACTAGTGGTGGAACCGGAACAGTATCCTTTGACTGGTATGTTTCAGATGCTTTAGGAACCTTAATAAGCATCCATCCAAACTCCACAGATTCTACAACTTTTAATCCAGGTGTTTTCATAGCAGCTGGACAATATCATTTTGTAGCCGTCGCTAATTTTGATGGCAGTGGATGTGATCAGGCAGAAAGTTTAGTTGTGACAGTTGAAGTTGTAGAAGATCCAACCTTAACAGCCCCTTTAGCTTTCCAAGAACTATGTGAAGGCACTGCCTCCACAGATTTAGAAGTGATTGCAACAGGAGGAACCGGTACTTATAGTTACCAATGGTTTTCAAATACCACCAATACCAATACAGGAGGCACCTTAATAGCAGGAGATATCAATCCAGTTTTCACACCAGAATCCACCCCAGTAGGGACCGTGTTTTATTACTGTGTTGTAACCACAGACGCATCAGGATGTGAAACGATAAGTGCAATTTCAGAAGTTCAGGTGAATGAAGGTCCAACCATAAGCGTAGATCCTTTAGCCACGCAAACCGTTTGTTTAGATGGAGCAACAACAGATTTAGAAGTAGACCATATAAATGGAGTTGGTGTTCCAACCTACCAGTGGTATTCAAGCTTGACTTGTGATAACACCGATTTAAGCAATCCAATACTCGGAGCCACCGCAAACACTTTTACTCCGCTAAGTACAGCAGTAGGTTCAATCAATTATTTTGTAGTGTTGACTTTTGCCGATGGCGGATGTGATCCAATACCTTCAGAATGTGCATTGGTGAATGTAGGCGAAATACCTGTAATTGATGATGTACAAGTAATCATTTGTTCTGAAGCGAATTTTAATGAATCCCCAACAAATGGTGGCGGTATAAACGCAACCGATATTGTGCCAACCACCACAGAATATACTTGGACGGTTTTCGGATCCACTTTTATTACTGGTGCTTCAAATAATTTGGTTCCAGCAACTTCAATATCACAAACACTACAAAATACAACAAATACAACCCAACAAGTTTTTTATACAGTGACGCCAATTTCTACAGCTATTGGGGACTGTATTGGAGATGCATTTATCATTACAGTAACCGTTGATCCAACACCAACGATTGCTGATACAACGCTGACTGTCTGTTCAGAAATTCCGTTTAGCTACAGTGCTACCGGAGATGGATCGGCAGGTTCAGACAGTGTTCCAGCCAACACCACCTATACTTGGACAGTTGCAGCGAATCCAGATGTTTTAGGACAGTCTGCTGATAATACAGGTCTTGCTTCCTTAGATCAGACACTTATAAACCAAACAAATACCCCACAATTAGTGGTCTATACGATCACACCAACATCGGATTTAGGATGTGTTGGAGACGAATTCACTCTGACGGTGACTGTAGATTCAGTACCTTTTATTTTAGATACGACAGCGGATATTTGTAGTGGTGAAGCCTTTACGGTCACGCCACTAAATGATGAGCCAACAGAAATTGTACCTGACAATACAACTTATACTTGGACTGTTTCAGCCAATACAAATATTACGGGAGCATCTGATGTTACTGTAGGTGAAAATTCAATAAGCCAAACACTCACAAATACGAACCCATTAAATATTCCTGAGAATATCACTTATACCGTCATTCCAATGAGCGGTGTTTGTGTAGGAGTCCCTTTTGACATTGTCGTCACAGTCAAACCAAATCCTGAAGTGACTGTTTCAATCCCTGTTCAAACAGCGTGTAGTGGTGATTTATTTTCTCAGGTCGATTTCAATTCGAGTGTTCTAGGAACAGCAACAACCTATCAATATGAGCTGTTGAACCCAACTTTAGTACCTGCTGGTATCGCAGGCTATCTTGCAAATGTGACAGGTATGGGAGATTTCTTTCCAGCCTTAACACTTACGAATACAACGGCAGACCCATTTACACTTACATATTCAGTCCAACCATTATCAGACGGCTGTGACGGATTGCCTTTAACTTTTGATATCACAATCAATCCAAGTCCAGGAATCATATTCGATGAATTGGATCAAGAATTGTGTGACTTAGAAACCTCAGTAGCGGTAACGCTTACATCTGCATCTCCGAATGTGGACATTCAATGGACAACGTTCGTTCCACTAGGATTATTAGGGGTAGATGTTTTAGCAGGAACGGATGAAATTCCAGCCTATACATTGGACAATACATTAAATGTGCCTATTGACTTGGTGTTTACAGCAACAGCAACCACCAATGATCCATCGGCTTGTCCAGGGGCTGATTTTACGTATACAATTACCGTGAATCCAACCACTACAATTGATGCCATACCAAACCAGATAATTTGTAGTAGAGGTGATTTTGCAGATGTATTCATTACATCGCCAACCACACCATTAGGGTCATTGACCTACGAATGGGAAGTCACTTCTGCAGGGTCAAATCTAACTGGCTTTACCACAAATGCTGGGCCTATAGTATTTACAGACCCAATTTTGGGAGAAACAATTTTTAATGCTTCCAACCTTGCAGAAGATTTGGTTTACACACTGACACCATTTTTTAATGGATGTGCTGGAGACACGCAACAGTTTACGATTACTGTCAACCCAACGCCAGAAATTTTCGATACGGTCGATACGATTTGTAGTGAAGATACTTTTGACATCAATCCAACGAACGGCGATCCAACAATCGCAACGATTGTTCCTGCAAATTCAACTTATATATGGACAGTCCTTGCAAATGATGACGTTACTGGGGAAGCGGATGAAATTCTTCCACAAACCAATATCAGTCAAACCTTGGTTAACGAGACCAATATCCCTCAAGATGTAGTGTACACAATCACACCAGTGTCTGATTTAGGATGTGATGGACCAACGTTTGAACTTACAGTGACCGTAGAACCGCGTCCAATAATTTCAGATAAACAAGATGGTATTTGTAGTGGTGAAACGTTTACAGTCACACCCGTAGATGCGGCACCTCTTGAAATTGTACCAACGAATACATTATATACATGGACCGTTGTTCCAGCGGCGGATAATGCTTTTGTAACAGGCTTTAGCGATGTGACAGTGCCAACGGCTCCAATCAGTCAAACACTGATTAACGGATCGGATGAGGTAAGAATCATTACCTATACAGTGACACCAAGTTCAGGAACTTGTATCGGGCTTCCATTTGAAGTAGAAATTACCTTAAGCCCAAGTCCTACAATTGAAGATGTTGTTGTAGATCCGATTTGTAGTGAAGATACGTTTGTTGTATCGCCAACCACAGGCATTCCAAACGCGAATACTGTAGTGCCAATAGGAACTACTTATACATGGACAGTGCTTGACAATCCAGATGTAGATGGGGAAAGCGATGAAGCCGTTCCACAAACAGACATCAGTCAAACCTTAACAAATACAAGCTCAGTAACTCAAACAATAGAATATACCGTGACACCACTCTCTATTGGATGTGCAGGATTAACATTCCAAGTATCTGTAGATGTGAAGCCACGCCCATTTATTGTTGAAGGTACAGCAACTCAAGACACCCAATGTAGTGGCAGTCCATTTGTAATTTCTCCACAAGATGGAGTCCCTACCCCAGCAATGATTGTTCCAATAGGAACGCAATATACTTGGGTAGTGTCAGTACCAAATCCAGATTTAACGGGTTGGAGTGATCAAATAACTGCGGTTGATGATATCACGCAAACCTTGATAAACACCTCTAATACAATTCAGCAAATCACCTATACCATCACTCCTGAAGCAGATGGATGTGTTGGGCCATCATTTGATGCGGTCATTACCATAGAGCCAAGACCCTTTGTTCCAGATGTGTTTGTACAGATATGTGATGCGACCTCTTATATATTGAGTCCTGAAAATGGAGTAACACCTGATGCGACAACTATTATTCCAGATGTGACCTTATATACTTGGGCTTTACCAACGGTTACGGGAGGAGTCACAGGCGGTTCTGATGGAATTGATGAAGCATTTTTTGAGACAGGTGTTTTAGAAAATCCAACTACGGATTTGCAAACATTGGTTTATACCATTACACCTATATATTATAAAGTAGCAGATCTAACGACCCCAGTGTGTATCGGAGATCCGTTTACAGTGACGGTTACACTGTCGCCCTCACCAGAAATTAATGAGGTAGTCACCAATATCGCTTGTAGTTTTAGCGCACTTTGTGAAGCGACGATCGATATTAGTCCAGTAGGAATCTTACCATTCTCGTACAATTGGACGTCTTTGGAAGGCAATCCGATCGCAGATCCAACAGCGGAAGATTTAGTTGACCTCTGTCCTGGTACCTATGAATTAGCAATTACAGATGGTTCAAACTGTACTTACATATTTCAATACCTAGTGGAGCCACCAACACCGGTCGATTTCACACTTGAAAGACGTGTTGATATTTCATGTAATAATGTCGATGTCCCACCTTGTGATGGGTATATTGAAATGAGTATTACAGGGGGAACCTTGCCTTATACATTGATTGAATATTATACAGAAACAATTCCAAATTCAGGAATATTTGATGCAGGACCTCTTACCAATTCAACCAATCCACTCGAGTTATTCAATGCTTGTGAGGGAAACTATGTGTTGAAAGTACTAGATGGCAATGGATGTCTGTTTGTCTCTAACACGATTCTAATCGAACAGCTAAACACACCTGTTTCTTTAACGTCAACACTTTCAGATTTTAATGGATTTAATATCGATTGTGCAACCGCAAATAGCGGTTTTGTATCCGTTGATTTATCAGGCGGTTCAGGCATGTACAACTACAGTTTTGAAAACAATGCCGGAGCTGTTTTATTTGATGGAGTATTGATAACTGCACCAGCCAACATCTTATTTGATAACTTGCTTGCAGGCGATTATACACTGACCGTTGAAGATCCAAACTGTCCGAATCTCATCGTTCAAACATATACACTGACCGAACCAACTCCTTTAATAGTGACTGCTACTTTAGTAGATCCTATTCTATGTTTTGGTGGATTGGCAACTTACGAAGTCACTGCCACAGGAGGTGTACCTCCTTATTTCGGCACAGGCTTTGTGGATGTCTTAAGTGGACCAGCAGTATTTGTAGTGTCTGATTCCAACGGTTGTTCGCAACAAGATGCAACAGTTGTTGCAGAGCCAGCGCAAGTATTAGCTACTGAAATTGTCAACGATGCGCTTTGTTTTGAAGATAGAGGCTCACTGGTGATTACACCTACAGGTGGAACGGGTATTTTAACCGTTTCACTATTTGATGCTGCCAATAATTTTATGAGCAGTCAAATCACCACCACAGGAGTTGCAGTACAGTTCAATGAATTTGAGGGTACTTATTTTTACAATGTTTTAGATGAAGAAAATTGTGAATTTGGCCCGATCGCAATCACGATTGGCCAGCCAGATCCTATTGAAATAATTGACACAGTCATCATACAACCCAATTGTGATACAGTCCCAGCATGGGCGTTTGATAATGGGTCTATTTGTATCACTATCACAGGTGGAACAAATCCATTCCCTGTAGGCGCTGGATGGGTTGATAATGGCGGCGGACAATGGTGTTTAAGTGGACTTACAGAAGGCACGTATCCATTGGATGTCACCGATATCAATGGCTGTCCATTATTTGTGCCAGTTCCAGATGTGATTCTTACACGACCACCAGAAATTACAGCATTCTTTACAGATACCTTAGCAATTGATTGTGCGACGGATACCGCAACCCAAACCAATGTTATCTTTGTAAGTGGGGGCGTACCTCCTTATGAGATCACATGGTCAGGCGGCGTATGGGATCCAGCAACGCAAGTAGTCATGTCAACCACTGTTGGTGGAATATACACGGCTTTTGTAAACGATCAACATGGAATCGCCAATGGCTGTCCTCCAATACCATTTGTTTTAGATCCGATTACATTCTTTGAATTTGGAATTGCAGACTTTACTCTGAATTCTCTCAACAGTGATTTCTGTGGGATCTTTGCAATTGATGATCCAGTAAATTTCCAAAATACATCTACAGGAGATATCGTTAATTTCACATGGAACTTTGGCGACGGTTCTGCACCATTAAGCGGTGTAGATGCTCCAACACATGTATATGATCAACTAGGTATTTACACAATCGATCTCACAGTAGAAGACGTCTATGGTTGTTTTGATACGTACACAGAAACCATCAGAGTCACCAAAGGTTATGAAATCGTATTGCCAACCGCATTTACACCCAATAACGATGGTATAAATGATACCATGCGTCCAGTGTTTAGCTGTATGACCAATGTCCAAATGAGTATCTATGATACTTGGGGCTCCAAACTCTATGTCGAAGAAGGCGATACCATTACAGGATGGGATGGCACCATCGATGGAAACCCAGTTGAAAATGGAAACTATATCATGGTCGTCATTGCAAATACATTCAACGGCATACTGCTAGAGATGAATGGACCAGTAACCTTAATTAAATAAGATTTTAAGATGAAAAAATATATTGTAATACTAACCGTTTTAGTGTGTTTCAAAGGCTACGCCCAAGATCCCATACACACGCAGTTTTTTATGATTCCCGAAACAATAAGTTCTAGCTTTACAGGCGGGAAACAATCCACTAGAGCGGGGATTATTCACCGTACGCAATGGGCAGGTTTGAATTTTAGTATCAATACCCAATTTGCTTTTGTAGATAACTGGTTTGAAGAAGTTAGTAGTGGTATTGGAATTAGTGTATTGAACCATCAAGAAACCACCACGCGCTATAATTTTACGCAAGTAAATTTAAACTATGCCTATCAATTTGCGATCTCAGATGAGTGGAATGTAAGACCGAGTATCTCCGCAGGGTATGGAGCTAAAGATTTTGGCTTTCAAAATTTATTATTAGAAGATCAGATCAATGTGTTTAGTGGTATAATTAATGCCAATTCTATTGATCCTATTAATTTACAAGAATCGATTCGATTTATAGATTTTAGTGCCTCTGTGCTTTTCAATAATGAAAATTCTTGGGTAGGGTTGACGCTAAAGCATTTGAATCAACCGAACATCTCAATGAGTTTTGACGGTCAAGAAAGCTTGGAGATGTTTATGTCTTTGCATGGATCACTCTATATTCCTACGGGGAGTTATAGAAATGAGAATAAACTATTTGTATTGGCAAATGCCATGCAACAAGGAACTTACAGTCGGTTAGATTTAGGTGCCAAATATGAACTGGATCGTTTCTCGTTTGCGTTGTTAGCAGCCACCAACCCTAACAAAGTAGATCCAAACAGTCACCTCTTAACATCTGTTAATGCGTTTGTAGGGATGGACTGGGAAGGTTTTGTGTTTGGATACTCTTATGATTTTAACATGACGGATATTGGACAAACAGGCGGTGTCTATGAACTCTCAATTTCCTATGATTTCCTAAACAACTACAAGTGTTTTGGATGTCCTGATTATTAAGCATTCTTAATTTTAATGAAATACTTTTTTTCTGATTCTGGCTACGGATTGCAATATATGTAGTAATCTTGTCGTTCGGTTTACCGATACATTTGGATATTAAATCTTATTAAGTAATGCAGTCACCTCCGTTGTTATCTATCGTCATTCCTGTGTTTAATGAAGAAGACACTATTAAATTATTGATTGCTTCTATTGAAAAGGAACTGTCAGCTTACAGTTACGAACTTATTTTTATAGACGATTTCTCATCAGATGCCTCTTGTGAAATCATAAAATCAGATACAAACCCACATACCAGTCTGATTGCCTTTGAGCACCATAAAGGCCAGAGTTCAGCACTTGCAGCAGGAATTAAAAAAGCACGTGGACAGTATATTGCCACCATGGATGGCGATCTTCAAAACGATCCTTCGGACATTCCGAAAATGCTAGAACTTATTCAAAATGAAGGCTGGGACATGGTCATCGGTTTTCGTCAAAACCGTCAAGACCCCTTCCTTAAAACAATGCCCTCTAAAATTGCAAATTTTATAATCCGACTCACCACCCAACTACAAATTAGAGATTCAGGCTGTGCTTTGAAAGTCATGACTTCCAAAACCGCCAAAGAACTTCCGCTTCATGGCGAACTGCATCGGTTCATGGCACTCAATGCGCACATCAATGGCGCACGGATCAAAGAAGTTCCCATCATTCACCATCCCCGAATTTACGGCGTTTCTAAATATGGCTTAGAACGCACCTTTAAAGTACTGAAGGATTTAAGCCGGATTATCATTGATCATAAAACAGCACAGTCTAGGAGAATTAGGACTTAGTTTCAATCCATTGCTTTATTTCATGTGTCTTTATCTATAATTTTTAAAAGGTCACATGCTGATCGCTATTAGTCATTCCCATGGGTGATCATAATTTTAGCGTGCTCGTTTCAAAAAATAATAGTAATTTTAGAGTCTGAATCAATTGGATGCAACCACCACTAAAAATAATTGAATGCCCACGAGATGCCATGCAAGGCATCAAGGCGTTTATACCCACCGCCCAAAAAGTTCAGTACCTTCAATCGTTGTTGCGCGTAGGTTTTGACACCATTGACTTTGGAAGTTTTGTATCGCCTAAAGCCATCCCTCAAATGGCTGACACGGCAGAGGTATTGTCCCAGTTAGACCTAAGTACAACCACAAGTAAATTGCTCGCCATTGTAGCGAACAGTAGAGGCGCATTAGCTGCCGCCTCCCATAAAGAAATTGATTTTTTAGGCTATCCGTTTTCAATCTCTGAAAATTTCCAAATGCGAAACACGCATAAAACAATAGCGCAATCTATTGAAACCCTCCAAGAGATTTTAGAAATTGCACAAGCCAACAATAAACGCGTTGTGGTGTACATCTCCATGGCTTTTGGAAACCCCTATGGTGATCCTTGGAATGTTGACATCGTTTCTAAGTGGACGGAGCGCTTGCATAAAATGGGCGTCGAAATACTGTCCTTAAGTGATACCATTGGCAGTTCAAATCCTGAGAGTATTTCCTATTTATTTTCAAATTTAATTCCCGCCTATCCCCATATCGAATTTGGGGCGCACTTGCATACGAACCCTCTGCATTGGCATTCCAAAGTAGATGCTGCTTATAAGGCTGGGTGTTTACGATTTGATGGCGCGATTCAAGGGTTTGGAGGCTGCCCGATGGCCAAAGACGATCTGACAGGTAACATGCCAACAGAAAAATTACTCTCTTATTTCACAGCTCAAAAAGCACTAACCAATTTGAATGCCCTTAGTTTTGAAAGTGCCTATAACGAAGCCACAAAAATTTTCTCTGTTTACCATTAACAATAGAGGTGTCTAAAAAGGTTTGCTTTGTCAATCTAAACCTGACTACCGTCAGGTAGGTTCAGAATGACAGATTTACTACTTTTTTTAGACAGCTTTTTTGAGGTTTTTAATTCTTTTAGTTTAGAATCTAAAGTCCAGGCCTCCGTAGATCCCAAAAGGATGTCCAGGGCGTAAGCCAGCAGGTACTTTTGCAACTGCATAGGTTTTGTCTAAAACATTAATAATTTTAGCCGAAAAACTAAACCTTTTTGTCACATGGTATTTCCCTACAAAATCGATGATAAAGTTAGAAGTAATCCCATTAGCAGCGTTGACCGCATCTGCACTCGCCTCGGTTTTAAAAGCACCATTCAAACGCCCACTCAAGTTCAACTCAAACTTCGCATGCTCTAAAGATATAGAAGTGTTAAATTGATGCTTGGCGATATAAGGCAACTCGTCACCACTTTGAACTTCACCCCACAAACCGTCATCACTTCCAAAACTATTTAAAAAGGTCGCATCTGTGAATGTGTAGCCGAAAGTAACAGGCAGCGCATAAGACGTATTCTTTTGGAGTAGATCATAATTTAGCAGTAATTCAATTCCTTTCACGCTCACTTCTCCAGCGTTAAATTGCTCTAACGACCCAGTACCGCCAGAAGCTGCTAAATCACTCCCTAACAAGTTGCTGTAATCGTTGTAAAACCCAACGACCTCTCCGCGTAATCCTTTGAAGTTGAAACGCGACCCTAATTCGTAATTGATACTTTCTTCGGATTCTTGTCCAACTGTATTTCCAGGAGGCGAAAAGCCTTTATGCACCCCACCAAATACCGAAGTCGAATTGTTGAATTTATAATTGAACCCGATGCCAGGAATAAAAATAGCGACTTTATTTTCTCTACTAGAAATGTCAACTCCAGTTCTGCTAGGGTCACTAGTTCCAAAATTGTCTCTTCCCAATACAATATCTTCGTAACGCAATCCAGGCGTTATAGTGATGTTTTTATATTTTAATTTATACAAAATAGACCCTGCAAAAGCCGTTGCTTTACTGATGCGGTTGGCATCACTTCCTGGTGCGCCTGCGGAAGTTAAATTCATCTGTCCGTCCGTAATGCTGTAACCATCTTTCCACTGAAAACGGTCTTCCTCATCATAATGGTAACGCAATCCAATTTCAATATCATGAAATACATTTGCACTGTCCCAATGGAAGTCCAATTTAGTCTGCACCCCTTTAGAGAGGTAACTTCGGTTGTTTGCTTTTAAGACGAATGCATCCGCAGCTGAGTTAGACGTCCCATTGACAATATCCATATAGCTAGGATAATCTTGAGGTGCCTCAAGTATTTTAGAAATCTTCACTTTGTCACCGCCAAAGACCACGTCATTTAGTTTATACCAATTCCGTGAGAAATCGTTATAATAAGCGTTGCTCGTAACTCTTAAGAATTTAGATACCTCTATTTTATGAGTCACCATAAATTGAAGGTGCTCATTCGTCATTTTATCTTTTTGGGAACCTGCATAGCGATCGAAAGGATTGGACTCAAAATCTTCAGTGGTTAACCCAAGATACGTTTCATTGGAAGTTTCATCGGAATATTGAAATTTAAATTCAAGCGATTGATTAAATTTTGTATCCTGTTTATTTTGAAGTCGAAACTTGGCCACCACATCATTTTTGTCAAAGCCAGTATTGTCACCATTAGGTAAGTTTTTAAAACCATCCGAATTGTTATTTAGATACTCAAGAGAATACCCAAGATTGGTTTTAGAATCTCCAATTTTTAAATGGGTTTGACTGGTGTTAAAGCTCCCGTAACTTGATTTTATACTCCCTCTAAAAGTATCAGGAATTTGCGTACTTACCAAATTAATAGCACCTCCAGTTGTAAACGGACCATACTGTATTTGACTGCTTCCTTTTAGAATTTCAACAGCTTGCATTCTGGCAACCGAAGGGAAATAATAAGCGGCTGGCGCACTGTAAGGAGCTGGCGCAATCAAAACGCCATCTTCCATGATGGATATTTTTGCACTTCGTTCTGGAGAGGTTCCACGAAGACTGATGTTTGGACGCAATCCATAGCCATCTTCTTCGTAAATATTCACACCAGGCACTGATTTCAAGACTCTATTGATATCTGAGTAAGAGAATTTTTCTAATTCTTCTGGTGAGAGGTAAAAAGACGATCCTGTTCTGTTTTTAGCTTCATATTTACTGCCAAAAATAACTTGCGAATTGATGAAAACAGGTTCCAATTTTTGAATTGAATCTGTTGCTTTAGTGGATTCTTGGGCGTTTAAAATGCCAATTCCTAGTAGGGTAAGTTTGAGTAAGTTTTTCATTTTATTTAGACTGATTAAAAATAGCGTTCAATTTCAGCCGCAAAGTTACAAATGAATTTTAGTTTCACAAAGCTTATTTAGAATAAATAAAGATAAAAAAATTAAAAATCTGTAATTCAGTATTTTAAAGGGTATCAATATTTAGTTCAATAAAAAATAGCAACTTAATAGCATTGTTTTATGCCATTAGATATGTGAATTCATGGTTTTTGTTAAATAATAGAGTATTATGCCTTATTGAACTAAAAAAAATCTTAAATTTGCATGCAATTATAAGCTATTTGCTATGAATGCACATCTATCCAAAATTGTCGGCGAAGGTCTTACTTACGACGACGTCCTTTTAATACCAGCCTATTCAGAAATACTACCACGTGACGTGAGTATTAAATCTAAATTCACCAGAAATATTTCGTTGAATGTTCCGATCAGTTCGGCAGCAATGGACACCGTTACCGAAAGTAAAATGGCCATTGCCATGGCGCGTGAAGGCGGTATTGGTGTGTTGCATAAAAACATGACCATTGAACAACAGGCCATTAAGGTTCGAAAAGTAAAACGTGCTGAAAGTGGTATGATTATCGATCCAGTGACCTTGCCATTAGATGCGACGGTGAAAGATGCACAGATGAGCATGAAAGAACACAGCATTGGCGGAATTCCAATCATTGATAAAGACGGCTACTTAAAAGGGATTGTTACCAATAGAGATTTACGTTTCGAAAAAGAAAGCAACCGTCCTATTACTGAAATTATGACCACCGAAGGTTTGGTCACCACTTCTGAAGGAACTTCCTTACAACAAGCAGAGGTCATTTTACAAAAGAAAAAAATTGAAAAACTTCCTGTAGTGGATGCCAACTTTAAACTCGTTGGTCTTATCACTTTTAGAGATATTACAAAACTTACGCAGAAACCAATTTCTAACAAGGATAGCTACGGCAGACTCAGAGTTGCCGCAGCCATTGGCGTCACACAAGATGCCGTGGAGCGTACCGCCGCCTTGGTGAAATCTGGAGTGGATGCCGTTATTATTGATACGGCTCATGGACATACCAAAGGAGTTGTGAGTGTTTTAAAACTAATCAAAGCAAAATTCCCAGACCTTGATGTGGTGGTTGGAAACATAGCCACAGCCGAAGCTGCTAAATATTTAGTAGAAGCTGGTGCCGATGCGGTTAAAGTCGGCATAGGTCCAGGATCTATCTGTACAACGCGTGTGGTTGCAGGTGTTGGATTCCCACAATTTTCCGCCGTACTTGAAGTTGCAGCAGCACTGAAAGGATCAGGCGTGCCCGTCATTGCAGATGGAGGGATTCGATATACCGGAGACATTCCAAAAGCAATAGCTGCCGGTGCTGATTGTGTGATGCTAGGATCGCTCTTAGCAGGAACCAAAGAATCGCCGGGAGAAACCATCATCTACGAAGGTCGTAAATTCAAATCGTACCGAGGAATGGGCTCTGTAGAAGCTATGAAGGAAGGTAGCAAAGACCGTTATTTTCAAGATGTTGAGGACGATATAAAAAAATTGGTTCCCGAAGGAATTGTAGGGCGTGTCCCTTACAAAGGAGATCTGTATGAAAGTATCCACCAATTTATTGGAGGCATCAGAGCAGGGATGGGCTATTGCGGTGCTAAAGACATTCAAACACTTAAAGAGACAGGTCGTTTTGTAAAAATTACTTCCTCAGGAATTAGTGAAAGCCATCCGCACAACGTTATGATTACAAAAGAGGCACCTAACTACTCTAGATAGTAAGCTCCCTTTTCATTTTTTTTAAGGCATAAGGAATTTACATTTGTAGTCTCCCTTATAATTAGTATTTTTGATTTTCATAAAAATTTTCAACATGCAAAAAACGTTCCTATTTCTAAGCATTTCCTGCTTTTCATTTCTTTTGTCAAATGCTCAAATAACAGATGACGATGTCTTACTGACCATTTCGGGGGAGTCTGTCTCGGCAAATGAATTTGTGAGAGTTTACAATAAAAATTTAAACTTAGTTCAAGATGATTCTCAAAAGGAAGTCAATTCATATTTAGAGTTGTTTGTGAATTATAAATTAAAATTAACAGAAGCAAAAGCATTGCGATACGACAAAGATCCTGTGTATCTAAATGAATTCAAGTCCTATAAAGACCAATTGACTCAATCCTATTTGACCGACAAAAATGTGACGGACGATTTAATTCGTGAAGCTTATGACCGAACTGAAAATGAAGTCAAAGCGCAGCACATCTTAATCTTATTGGATGAGGTTGAAACAGATACCTTAGCAACATATTCAAAAATTCAAGCCTATAGAGAGCGTTTTGTAAATGAAGATTTTGAGTCTCTCAAAAAAGAACTCCACAATGGTAAATCTATTTTTGTGGAAGATTTAGGATATTTTTCTGCTTTTAAAATGGTTTATAATTTTGAATCGGCGGCTTATGCAACTGAAGTTGGCGGCGTTTCCCAACCCTTCCGAACCAGATTTGGATTTCATGTCGTTAAAGTTTTAGAAAAACGCAAGTCAAGAGGGCAGGTGACTGTGGCTCATATCATGATAGCCAATACACAAAAAGACAGTACACTCGTGCCAGAGGAGCGCATCCAAGAATTACACCGATTGGTACTACAAGGCGATGATTTTGCAGACCTCGCAAAACAATTCTCAGATGATAAAAGCAGTTCAATGCGTGGTGGGGAACTCAGCCCTTTTAAGTCAGGTCAAATAAATTCTGAGATTTTTGAAACAACAGCTTTTGAACTCAGTCCTTCTAATATGATATCTGAACCAATTCAAACGCAGTTTGGATGGCACATACTAAAATACATTAATAAAAAACCCGTACAATCTTTTGAAGAATTACAGCTAGAGTTAAATAGCAAAATTGGAAAAGATTCGCGCTCACAACTCGTAAAAGCAAAAATGTTGGAGCAATTATTGGCGGAATATCAAATTGAAAACCCAAATTCTAAGCTCGCGAATTTCGAATCAAATCTTTTCTTTAATGCGTCTCAAAACGTTTGGGAACTTTCTAAGAATTTTGACAACAACCAATCATTCTTGATCATTAAAAATCAAACGTTCACGCATCAAAACTTTTTAGACTACTTGAACAAAAACCAAAAATTGATCAAAAAAGAATGGTCAAAAGCGGTAGTTGTTAAAAAGCAATATGCTTCCTTTTTAGAGCAATCTGTATTCAAATACAAAGAAGATAATTTAGAAAATGAAAACAAAGAATTTGCACATATTCTTGATGAATACAGAGAAGGCTTGTTGTTATTTGAATTGATGCAAGACAAAATTTGGGAAGGTGCTAAAAACGACTCTATAGGCTTGCAAGAATTTTACAATGCCAACAAACAAAACTATGTATGGCCTGATAGAATTGAAGGGTCTGTAGCACGATCATCAGATGAGAAGCACATCAAAAAGGTTCGCAAGTATTGGAAAAAAAATCAGTCCAATGAAATGATTGATGAAGCACTAAACAAAGAGCAGCAAAACGTCATATTTTCTAATGGTGAATTTGAACTAGGACATCCGACATTGCCTAAAACTCTTGAATTTAAAACAGGACTTTCTAAAGTGATTGAAGAAAATTCAAATTTTTATGTTGTCAATGTCACAGCTTTGAAACCAACCACTCAAAAAACTTTTGAGGAGGCTCAAGGACAACTGATTGCTGACTATCAAATTGCGTTAGAATCCGAGTGGATTCAAGAATTACGGACTAAATTCAAAGTCGATATCAATGAGGACGTACTCGCAAAAGTGAACGTCTTAATTTCTAAATAATTTTGAAACATCTCAATCAACTATTAGGGCTTTCTTTTTTGATGTTGGCGGCGTGTAATTTACGACCAGCTCCCACAGAAGCGAACCCTTTAGCGCGAGTCAACGATGCATTTTTGTTTGAAACCGACATCGATTTTAGTTTTGTAGAAGGACAAACTGAGTCGGACAGTATTATTTATGTTCAAAATATTATTAATAATTGGGCCACCACCCAACTCCTCATTGACGGTGCAAATTTAAACCTAACAAAAGAGACGCAAACGGAGTTTGAACAACTGGTCCAGCAATATAAAAGTGATCTTTATACCTCTGCCTATGTAGAAGCCTTGGTAAATAAGAACTTGGATACTTCCATAACAGATCAGGAATTAGACGAAGTGTATTCTAGTAACAAACAGCTTTTTGTTTTGAAAGAAGACCTTTTAAAAATGAGATATGTGAATGTGAACTCAAAACTATCCAATTTAGAAGAAGTTAAAAAACGATTCAAGCGGTTCAATGCGGAAGACAAAACGCGCTTAGACTCTATATCCATCCAGTTCAATTCATTTTATTTGAAAGACTCCATTTGGATAAAATCCGAACAAGCAATTTCTAAAATCAACCCCTTACAAATAGGATTTAATAAAGTACTGTTAAAAAAACCGAATTTTATACAGCTCAAAGATTCTTTAGGGTTATATTTGATGCAGATTAATGAAGTTTTAGAGCGAGGAAGTCAAGCTCCTATGGAGTATGTATTGCCAACCTTGAAACAAATAGTCATTAATAACCGAAAGTTAAAACTCATCAAACAACTAAAAAGTGATATAGTTAATGATGCCATTAAAAATAAAAAATTTGAAATTTATAATTAAGTCTTACGTACTCGGGTTCTGTTTTTTGACAACCCTTTCTTCTTTTTCACAAGAAATTATTGAAGAGTCTGTTGAGGTCGAAGCACCAAAAATGACGGTCATTGATTCTGTAAAGGATTCAATGAAACGCGTCAAGCTTGACGGTGTTGCTGCTGTGATCGGTGATTTTGTCATCTTAGATTCCGATATTGACAAGCAATTCACCCAACTAGAAGCAGGTGGTATTTCTACTGAAGACATTACCCGTTGTCAGCTTTTTGGTAAACTGTTAGAAGACAAACTATACATTCATCATGCCATTCAAGACAGTCTAGAAGTGAATGATGCGGAGGTTAAATCCTATGTAGATCAACAGTTAGAAGGCTTTGCAGAGCAGATCGGTTCTATGGAAAAACTGATTGCTTACTACAAAAAATCTTCTGAAAAAGAACTCAGAGATGAAATGTTTGAGTTGAACAAAAACGGCAAGATGGCATCCATGATGCAACAAACTATTGTGGAAGAAATTGAAGTGACTCCAGACGAAGTACGTCAGTTTTTCAATAAAATCGCAGAAGATGAACGACCGCAGTTTGGTACTGAAATGCGAGTTGCTCAAATTGTAGTGATTCCAGAAACAACCAAAGTAGAAGTTGATAAAGTAATCAATCGTTTGAATGAATTCAGAGCCGATGTCTTGGACAACGGTGCAAGTTTCACCACCAAAGCTGTTCTTTATACCGAAGATCCAGGGTCGAAACGAACCGGAGGAAAATACACTCTTAACAGGAAACGTCCTGTAATGGCCAAAGAATTTAGAGAAGTCGCCTTTTCATTACAAGAAGGTGAAGTGTCCAAACCCTTCAAAACAGATTTTGGTTATCACATCATTCAATTGGAAAAAATTAGAGGTCAAGAATACGATGTCAGACATATTTTATTAATTCCAAAAGTGACTTCGGTAGCCATCAAAGAAGCCAAAGAAAGACTTGAAAAAGTAAGACAAAGCATTGTCGATGGTGAAATTACATTTGCAGACGCAGCTAAAGAAGCGAGTGACGAAAAAGAAACGAAGTTTGACGGCGGACAACTTCGAAACCCAGAAACGCAAGATTATAATTTTGAACTCACAAAAATGGATCCTGAGTTGTATGCTCAAATCCAGAATCTAAAAGACAACGAAGTCAGTCCAGTCTTTAAAGATGAAGATCGCATCAACCCTGTGAAATTTAAAATTTTGACGGTTACTGCACGTGTCGATGAGCATGAAGCTACCTTTGCACAGGATTACTTAAAAATTAAAGCCCTTGCACTTCAAGAAAAACAATTGAGTGCGATTGAGAAGTGGCAAGCAGAAAAAATAATGGACACTTATATTAAAATTAATGGTGAGTTACGTAGCTGTGATTTTAATAGTAACTGGTTTAAAATTAACTAAGCGATGTCAGATGTTGCGTCTTTAAAACAACACCTCCAGAAGTACGAGACTTTAAAGCAAGAAATTTCTAAAGTCATTGTAGGTCAGGATGCCGTCATAGAACAAATTCTAATCTCCATATTTTCCGGGGGTCATTCCTTGTTAGTCGGCGTTCCCGGACTGGCAAAAACCTTAATGGTTAATACCATTGCCAAAGCACTTGGATTGGATTTTAAACGCATCCAATTTACTCCAGACCTTATGCCTAGCGATATCTTAGGAAGTGAGATTTTGGACAACGATCGTCAATTCAAATTCATTAAAGGCCCAATTTTTTCAAACATCATACTGGCCGATGAAATCAATAGAACGCCACCAAAAACACAAGCAGCGCTTTTAGAAGCGATGCAAGAACGGTCGGTGACCATTGCAGGACATCATTATAAATTAGATGCGCCTTACTTTGTATTGGCAACTCAAAACCCGATTGAGCAAGAAGGAACCTATCCGTTGCCCGAAGCACAATTGGACCGTTTTATGTTTTCCATCAATCTAACCTATCCAAGTTTTGAAGAAGAGGTTCAAGTAGTGAAACTAACAACCGCTAACGCACAGTCGGACGTTGCTGTTGTGTTTTCTGCGAATGAAATTTTAGAATTTCAAGCACTCATCCGAAAAATTCCAGTGGCAGATAATGTGATTGAATACGCTGTTAAAATGGTTGGTAAAACCCGTCCAGATTCTTCGGAAGCGATTCCAGTAATTAAACAATACGTTGATTGGGGAGCAGGGCCAAGAGCCTCTCAAAACCTAATCTTAGCTGCCAAAACCTATGCGGTCATCAAAGGGAAACTTTCACCAGACATCGAAGACGTGCAAGCTGTTGCAATTAGCATTCTTCGCCACAGAATTATCAAGAATTACAAGGCTGAAGCCGATGGAATTTCTATAGAGTCCATTATTAAAAGTTTATTCTAATCTCACCTTTGTCATTTTTTTGACGTATTTACCCCTTTAAAATTACTAATAATATATTTTTTAAAAGAGAAGTTTACGTTTAATTAAAATCTAAAAGTAAACACGTCTTATTCACTTTTTAATTGAATATAATTTTATTTAATTCGTACTTTTACGAACGATTATTACGAAATAAAATTATTTAGATTATGGCTTTCGATATAAATATTATTAAAGAAGTGTACCGTCAAATGCCGGCACGCATTGAAAAAGCACGTCAACTTGTTGGACGTCCGCTTACGTTATCAGAAAAAATTCTTTACAGTCACCTTTGGGATGACAAATCAACCAAAGCATACGAGCGCGGAAAAGACTATGTGGATTTCGCACCGGATCGAATTGCCTTACAAGATGCAACGGCTCAAATGGCGTTGTTGCAATTTATGCAAGCAGGTAAAAGTAAAGTAGCGGTACCTACCACGACACACTGTGATCATTTAATTCAAGCAAAAAACGGAGCTGGAACTGATTTACAAAGTGCTTTAAACACGAGTAATGAAGTTTTTAACTTTTTAGAATCAGTCTCAAACAAATACGGATTAGGATTTTGGAAACCAGGCGCAGGGATTATTCACCAAGTGGTGTTAGAAAACTATGCGTTCCCTGGTGGAATGATGATTGGAACTGATTCGCATACCGTGAATGCGGGTGGATTGGGAATGATTGCCATTGGTGTTGGTGGAGCAGATGCTGTGGATGTGATGGCAGGAATGGCTTGGGAATTAAAATTTCCAAAACTAATCGGCGTTAAATTAACTGGGAAACTTTCCGGTTGGACTGCACCCAAAGATGTCATTTTAAAAGTAGCAGGCATTGTTTCTGCAAAAGGAGGAACTGGAGCTGTTGTAGAATATTTTGGCGAAGGTGCTATCGGAATGTCTTGCACAGGAAAAGGAACCATTTGTAATATGGGAGCAGAAATAGGAGCAACCACTTCTACTTTTGGGTATGACGAATCAATGGAGCGTTATTTACGTGCGACCGATAGATCAGATGTTGCAGATGCTGCAAATACAGTAAAAGAACATTTAACTGGAGATGCTGAAGTATATGCAAATCCAGAACACTATTTTGATCAAGTCATTGAAATCAATTTATCAGATTTAAGTCCTTTATTAAACGGTCCTTTTACACCAGATTTATCTACAAAAGTAGGTTCAGACATGAAGACCATTGCAACTAAAAACGAATGGCCTTTAAAAGTTGAATGGGGATTGATTGGATCTTGTACGAATTCTTCTTATGAAGATTTATCAAGAGCTGCTTCTATAGCTCAACAAGCCTTAGACAAAGGTTTAGGGATCAAAGCTGAATTTGGAATCAATCCAGGTTCTGAAAAAGTACGTTATACAGCAGACAGAGACGGAATCTTAAGTGTTTTTGAACAATTGGATGCAAAAATTTTCACCAATGCTTGTGGCCCTTGTATTGGGCAATGGGCACGCTACGAAGACCCTAAAAATGCACCAAAAAACTCAATCATTCATTCTTTCAATAGAAACTTTGCAAAACGTGCAGATGGAAATCCAAACACACATGCCTTTGTTGCTTCACCAGAAATGGTGGCTGCAATTACCATTGCAGGTCGTTTAGATTTTAATCCTATGACAGATGCTCTAATCAATAAAGATGGTGAAAAGGTGATGTTAGACGAGCCAACAGGATGGGAATTACCTCCAAAAGGTTTTGAAGTAAAAGACGATGGATATCTTGCTCCCGAAGAAGATGGAAGTGGAGTCGTGATCAATGTGAATCCAGAATCTGAAAGATTACAATTATTAGCGCCTTTTGAGCCGATTGGGAATACAATTGACGGAGCAAAATTGTTAATCAAAGCGCACGGAAAATGTACGACCGATCATATCTCAATGGCGGGACCATGGTTGCGTTATAGAGGGCATTTAGACAATATTTCTAACAACTGTTTGATTGGTGCTGTAAATGCATTCAATATGAAAACTAATTTTGTAAAAAATCAATCAGGTGGGGAGTACGACGCAGTGCCTTTAACGGCAAGAGCCTATAAAGCAGCCAATATAAAAACAATTGTTGTTGGGGATCATAATTATGGTGAAGGATCATCAAGAGAACACGCGGCGATGGAGCCACGTCACCTTGGAGTCGCTGCAGTGATTGTAAAATCATTTGCACGTATTCACGAAACCAACCTTAAAAAACAAGGAATGTTAGGTTTGACTTTTGCAACAGAATCGGATTACGATTTAATTCAAGAAGACGATACTTTTAATTTTGTGGACTTAAATGCATTTGCACCTGGTAAACCCTTAACCATTGAAGCGATTCATGCGGATGGTTCTAAGGATGTTATTATTGCAAACCATACGTATAACGATTCTCAAATAGAATGGTACAATGAAGGTTCTGCATTGAACTTGATAAAAAAACAAAATGCCTAAGAAGTGAATTAACTCACCTTAGTATTCCGAAAGTTAGTTGTGACTTTCGATAAAAATTAAATCGAGACCCTTTTAAATATAAGAAAGGTCTCGATTTTTTTGTGCATTTGTCAGTTCGAGTGTTTTTTGTTTTACAAAAAATGTATCAGACAAAGTATTAAGAATTAAAACAAAACCTAAGAACCCTCAGCATCTGGTCACAAGGGACTTAAGTCCCTTGATTTTATATGTACTGGTGGTTGTGTGATTACATTGAGTTTACTTGCCGAAGGTAGGAAGTCCTGCCTGTCGGCAGACAAGCTTTTCTAACGAAGGTATGCTTGTTTCAGATTCTGAAACAAATTATATTTCAGTTCATTGAGATTCTGAAACAAACCTGCCTACCGTCAGGCAGGTTCAGAATGACAGATTTTCTACTTTTTAGACAGACTCGTTTTTACGAAATTTCTTCACAAAAAACTCCGTCAAAAACAAATTACATAGAATCATGGTATAGGCATAAATACTATCTTCTACAGGGATAGTTCCCATTCGAATGCCTAAGTTTTCGGCATTGTTGTACCAGACTACTTGATTGTCAATAAAGCTGCCGGTTAAGATACCATTCACAATAAAAAACGGAATCAACATCACCAAAAAAGTCAAGAAAAAATGTTGTAGCAATTTAAGATTGTATTTATAAACAAGAACCGTTAACGGAATCGCCAAGCCAAAATTAATCACTGTGTACCATTTGTCATAATTGACAACAGCAAGGATGAACAACAGAAGTATAAGAAGTATACTGACCCTTTTTGTGGCTACCGCATTGACTTTTAAATTCGGAAAATAGAGGAGGAGTGCATAGTGTGTAAACACACAAGCAAAAGGAATACAAATGAAAAACAACCATTCTTCAATAGGGAGACTAAAAAGTTTGATGCCTAAAAAGTAAGTGTCGTTAAACCCCCAAATTCCATTCATTGTGAAAATCACATCCCAAGGGATAAAAATCCCCATTGTTAGGAGGATCGAAACGAAGATCCATAAAAACCGTTTGTGGAGTTGTAGCCTCGGATGAAAACTATACAAAAATGGCACTGAAACCGACCCTAAGTTTAATAAAAGATAGAGTGTGTTCATCCGTTAGCGTTTAAAATATTTGAAGGGTACAAACAACATTCCAAAACATTCGCCATCGCCTTTTCCGAGGTGTTTGTGATGTATTTTGTGTGCACGTCTCAGCCCTTTTGCGTACCAATTATTGGCGTTTCTAAAAAACTTGAAACGTTGATGAATAAAAATATCATGCACTATAAAATAAGTAGCGCCATACGCCATAATTCCCAAACCGATCGGAAGTCCTGCCCAAAAGCCTTCGTAACTCCAGAAATAAAAACAGGTCATACTAACGACTGCATAGAAGATAAAAAAGGCATCATTACGCTCAAACCAACTTTTGTGATCTTTGTGATGGTGGTCTTTGTGAAGCTTCCACAAAAAACCATGCATGATGTATTTATGTGTAAACCACGCCATAAACTCCATGGCCGAAAAGGTTCCCAAAAAAACGAGTATCCATAAGAATGTATTCATAATAAAGGCTATAATAGATTGAGTTGATATTTGACATAACTACGGGTGAGCAGTTCTACTTTTTTATAATCAGGGACTCGAATTCGGGTACTTTTGATTTCGAGTGCAGGGGTTGTTTTTAGTTTTTTAAGCAGTTGATTGTAATAACGGTACGCCATAAAAACACCAAACTTAGCTTCTAAAGGCAGTTGTTTAATCCCTTTCAATCCTTCAGCGAAATCATTTTCAATATCGTCAATAATTGCCTTTTTAGAGATTTCATCTAAATTATTTAAATCCGTGTTAGGAAAGTATGTTCGATTCAATTCATCGTGATCTGCTTTTAAATCTCTCAAGAAATTTACTTTTTGAAATGCAGAGCCCAACGCCATAGCTGTTTTCTTGAGCGACTCATAGCGTTTATCATCCCCTTTTACAAAGACTTTTAAACACATCAGACCAACCACATCGGCAGAGCCATAAATGTAATTTTTATATTCTTCATCCGTGTGATAGACCGTCTTATGCAAATCCTGACGCATTGAATTCATAAAAGCATCTACCATGTCTTTATCAATAGCGTAGGTATGATAGGTGTGTTGAAAGGAATTCAAAATAGGGTTGAGGCTGATTTTATTAATAAGTGCCGCTTCTAAATCTGCTTCAAATTGAATGAATAACGCTTGTTTGTCATAGTCGTGAAATGAATCTACAATTTCATCCGCCAAGCGTACAAAGCCGTAGATATTATAAATATCCTGACGAATCGAGTTCGACAGCATTTTTGTGGCCATCGAAAACGAGGTGCTATAGGTCTGAGTAATAATCCGACTACAGTCTTGTGATACAGCATCAAATATGGACTTCATAAACTTAAATTTTAAATTTTTTAACTAAGCTGCTTAACATTTGTCTAGCATCTTTTGTATAAGTTCTGAGGTCAGTTTTCCGGAGATTAGAGAAGGGGGCACTCCTGGTCCAGGGACGGTCAATTGTCCTGTAAAATATAAATTCTTGACTTTGTTACTTTTTAATTTCGGTCTTAAAAAGGCCGTTTGTAATAGTGTCATTGCCATTCCGTAGGCGTTTCCTTTGTATGAATTGTATTCAGATTTAAAGTCGTCAACACAAAAGGATTCTCTAAATATAATATTATTTTGAATCGATTGCTTTGTTTTTTCTTCAAATCTTTCAATTATCTTTTCAAGATAGTGGCTTCTGAGCTCAGGAGTGTCCTCAATATTTGGAGCGATTGGCATCAAAATAAACAAGGCTTCACAACCTTTTGGTGCCATTGAAGGATCTGTTTTTGATGGAACATTGGCATAGAACAACGGATGGCTAGGCCATTTTGGATCGTCGTATATTTCTTCGGCATGCTTCTCAAAATCAGCATCAAAAAACAAATTGTGATGTTCTGCGTTTTTAAGTTTTTTATCCAATCCAATATAAAATAGCAAGGAGGAAGGCGCAAATACTTTTTTGTCCCAATACGTTTCAGAATGTTGTCGGTATGCTGCGTCTAGCAAAGTTTCGGAATGGTGATAGTCTGCACCACTGAGTACAATGTCAGATTCTATAAACACATCTTTGGTCACAATTCCGCTCACAGTAGTCTTGTCCACCACAATTTTATCTACAGGGTGGTTGGTGTGAATTTGCACTCCCAACTCTACAGCTAAGGCTTCCATTGCCTTGATGATTTCATACATGCCACCTCTTGGATGCCAAGTCCCTAAACCAAAATCGGCATAATTCATAAAACTAAAAAACGAAGGGGTTTTAGTCGGTTTGGCTCCTAAAAATAGGGAGGGAAATTCAAGTGTTGAAATTAACTTTGGATTGCTAAAGTTTTTTCGAACTTCGTGACTGATGGTTTTGAAAAACTGATCTAAGCGCTTCACAGTATCTTTTGTAACTAATTCTAAAGGAGAGACTCCTGGCGCATTGTACAAGATTTTATTGACAGCAATTCCGTAATTGCTTTGTGCTTTGTCTATGAATTTTTTAAGCTTGAGGCCACTTCCTTTTTCGATGCGTTCAAATTCTGCACAAATTTTATCCATAGAATCTCCGATGGTGATAATCTCATCGTCGAAAAATATTTTATAAGCGGGGTCTAGTTTGTCAATGTGGTAGTAGTCAGACGTTTTTTTACCAAAATCGCCAAAAAAGCGATCAAATACATCCGGCATCCAATACCAGGAAGGACCGATATCAAAAGTGAATCCATCTTTTTTTAGTTGGCGTGCACGACCGCCCACAGTACTGTTTTTTTCATAGACGGAGACCGTATGTCCCGCTTGTGCTAAATAGCAGGCTGCAGACAAGGATGAAAACCCAGAACCAATAATTTGTATTGTTTTTTTCATTTAGCGTATAAAAATAAGCAAAAGCCAATACAGTTAGTATGTGTCTAACGATTTTTTACAAATCTTTAACTAAATTCTTGATAGATTTATAGAGTTTCATCTGTTTTGGAAGTTTTTTGGGTTTAGAATCTATAAAACGTGTTCCAAGTAACCGCACCGAATTAGTAGTGTTTTTAATTACTTCCGTATAGAGTTTTTTCAAATAACCTTCAACCTCTTCAGGGTTTGGTTTGATGGTGAAATAAGAGACGTATGTAATGTCTTCATAAAGAGCGTTAAGAAGGGTAAGGTCCTCAATAGGGACACTTTCACCAAGATAAATTGTGTGGTATCCACGACTCAAAAGTTCGTAGTTTATAAACAAAAGTCCAATATCATGAATTTCATTGAGTGGTAAAAACAACACAAACGTTTTTGTATCAGGTTTCGGGTTTGAACTTTGTATGCGCTCAATATGAATCAACACTTTTTGTCGAATATGAACAGATAAAAAATGCTCATGGGAAGGCTTGATAGTGAGTGTTTGCCATAAAAAACCGATGTCTTGTATGATGGGAATGAAGAGTTCGTAAAAAATTTCACGAAAGCTTTTTTCCTCTAACAAACGGTTATAGGTGTTGTAAAAAAGTGCTTGGTCAAAATTTAGCATCGCCAGTTTAAAGGCATTAAAGGCATGTGGTTCCGTATTTCCTAAATACGAAACCTCTTTTACTTTTGCTGCAATTTGAAACTCATCAAGTACTGCAATTCTAGAGACTTTATAGCCATTACTGTTTAAGAAACTAATGTTCATCAGCTTTTGTAAGCTTCTTAAATTGTAAGTCCTAATGTTGGTGTCTGTGCGTTCTGGCACGAGAAGATTGTAGCGTTTCTCCCATATACGAATGGTATGGGCTTTAATTCCAGAAAGATTTTCTAAGTCCTTTATGCTAAAGGAGGTTTTAATTGTGTTCATGTTTTAATAAGATTTGGGTCAACTAAACTAATCAAAAAAACATTAAAAACAAAATGTTGAACTTAAATAATACAAAAGTGCGCACGAGAAGACTCGAACTTCCACGGGAATAATTCCCACTAGCCCCTCAAGCTAGCGCGTCTACCAATTCCGCCACGTGCGCATTATGAATGTTAAAGTTGAGAGTTTGTGTCTCAGTTTTAGATTGTGATTAAAAATCAGCCAAAACTCTTTAACAAAATCCTTGCTTGCAAATAAAACCGTCCCGTTCTATAGTTTTTCTTTTTTTCAAAATGAAGACTGATGACCTCCCCAAATTTAGTTTTTTGTTCTAATAAATAGACAAGTTGATTGATGTTGTTATAAGTGCCTTCAAGCGTGAAATCATAGGTTTTGATCACTAAGTTATCATTTGTAGAGACGTGGGGTTCTAGAAAATCAACCACCTTTAATGCGTTATTACTGGCGTAGGTATTGATGACTTTAAGAAGATTGTTTTGAATCGAAGACCCACCCAATTGGAACCTTGTTAAGAGCGAATCATAATAAACATTTTTTTGTTTTAACAAGGCTAATTGCTGGGGTGCACTTTTGAGAGATACAGCCTCATTTGCTAAATGGGTATGTTGTTCTTTTAGTTGAAGGGTGTTTTTGATGGCGAGTTGGTAACAAAGGATCAATGCCAAAATAAAAGATACTGTGAGGGCTATATTTTTTTGCTGTTTAGTCATTTCTTATAAGGATAGAAACTTTAAATTCTGATTTTTTGGAACTCGTATTGCGATACTCTACAATAGCAACTTTAGCAATCCACCCCATTTTTTCTAAATGATTAATCCATTCTGAAAAATCAGAGCTCTTAATACAGCTGCCTGAAACGAGAATGTGATCTTCACTTAATTGAATAGGAGCATCTTCTTTAATGCGCCTTAACAAAGGCTGGTAATGGTAGTCTGAGAGCAGAATGGTTTCCGGTAAGCTTTCGATAATAGTATGACTGTAAAACGAGCTTTTAGATCCATTGCTTTTTAGTAAATCATCTACCATTTTCTGTTTTTTGGAGACGGTTTCATTAAGTATAATGATTTGTTTTTTGGTAACTTGATTTATTTCTGAGACTTGCTCCAATTCATTTACGCTATCGAAATGATGATTAAAAAAGAAAAAGTTAATTAATAATAACCCTAAAATAAAGAGACCTCCAAATTTTATAAATAGATTATAAAACCGCGTTTGTTTGTAACTGTCTTCTAAGTGTTTTTTTTCTGTTGAAAAGTTGGTTTCTGTGTTGCTGTTTTTTAAAATAGGTTGGAGGGCTCCCGAAAAAGAGAGCAACTGATGATTGGTCACACTACTGCCATTTATATCATAATTTTCTGAAACAACAGCTCCCTTTTCAATCTGTAAGATGTCATCGTTTTCCAGAGTGATTTTAGCATTAGAACTGTAAATCGTTTCCTCTTGGATAAACTCCATGAGGTTGCTCAGAGAATGATTTCCTAAAGATATATTGAGTATTAAAAGTTGATGTTTCGCATAGGTTTCTACAAGTGTATTTATATAATCTTTCCGACAGATATTTATAAAATGCGAGTTCTTTTGAGAGAGGACTTCAAAATAGAAATCTTCAAGATTGATGTTTGGGAATGCGCTATAAACTAATTTTAAAGCATCCGTTTGTTTATTTTCAATTGTTTTAGAAAGTACTTTGTCATTATTAACGATCAAAACAATATGTTGGTGTTTCGGTAGATGTTTCGATAGATTTTCAATGGTATTATCTTTAAAAGAAGCACTGATGTTGAGCTCTTTTTTAGATTGAAGCAGTACCGTTGCATTTAGAATTTCAGTCTGATTATGGGTGCTGAGTTCAACCCCACAAAAGTGCTTTCCATACTGTAGATATGTCCAAATGGTATTTAGCATTAGTAAATAATGGTGGGTTTGATTAACACAGTTAATTTAGATTTACGACCTTCTCGTACCCGTTTGCTAAACAGCCATTTTATAATGGGGATTCTTGATAAAAAGGGAACTCCCGACCCTGAGTTATTTGTTCGTCGCTCCTCCAGACCTCCTAAAACGACAATGTCTTGATCTCTCACGCGAATAATGGAACTGAATTCTCGAGAGCTAATATCTGGCGGTGCATCTTTTGAAATTCGACCTCTAAAACTGGACTGAATTACAAAAATATCCAAGGTGACTTGTCCATCTCCCGAAACAATGGGTTTGATGGTGAGCCCCAATTCTGCTTCTATAGGCTGGTAGTTTGTAATTTCAGACGTTTGTGGATTGTCATTACCATAAATATTACGTTGGGTAACGGCGTAATAGGAGGTTTGTCCATTTGAAAATCGCGCACGGTGTCCATTTAGCGTTGAGAGTTTGGGAGTGGAGCGCACCTTTAAATTTCCATTGGATTCCATGGCTTTAATTGTTGCGAAAAAATTAGGAATCACTTTCCCTAAGTTAAAAGACCCAAAGCCGTCAAAGCCACCAATAACCTTATTAATAGTGTGTGCGCCTAAGCTAAGGTCTGTTTCTGGATAGATTCCACCGCTAGTGGTTGTTGGCTCTTTTCCAATGCCCCAACTGACTCCTGTTTCTACAATAGCGTTGGTGTTAACCTCAATCATCATAACTTCAATTAAAATAACGGGGACAGGTTTGTCAATTTTAGATATAAAATCCTTGAACCGTCCAATGTTACTGCTCGGGCCATTGACGTAAAAACTGTTGAGTTCATAATCCACTTTAATGTCCAAATCTTTTTTAATTTCATCTGGAAGAATATTCACCAATGCCTCCGCTTTGCTACTGTAATTACTAAAGGATTGATTTGAATTGGTATTCAGTTGTTCTCGGTTACGATTGCTGTAATTATCAATTTGATTCGAATTAGAATTCGTGTTATTTCTTGAGTTTGTATTGGTATTTTGCACTTGACTTCTAGCGTTTCGACTGCTGCTGCGACTGCCGCCTCCGCTTGGGTCTGATAGCAATTCTACAGAACGGTGTTGTAAATGAATGATCGCAACTTCACGAACACTCAACTGATTTTCGGTTCCAAAGAAATAAATGGTGCCTTCTTTTTTGTAGGTAAAATGCTTGGAGCCTTTGGAACTTTTTACATTTGATAATGACCGTTGGTTCGGGTTATTAAAATTTGAATTGTTAGGATTGTTAGGATTTGAAGTTTCGGAAGTTTGAGTCGTTTGTCCTTCAAAAATCTTGGTTAATAGAGCATCAAAAGAAATAGACTTGGCTTTAAAGGTCGCCATACCTGCTTGGTCTAAAGGTGTTGCAGTAAACACATCAATGTTGAGGGCATTGCCAATATCATTGATAATATCAGCAATGGATGTATTGACAAAATCAACTTCTAACAATTGATTTTCTAAGTTGAGCACATTAAAAAAGAAGTTAGAATTCCGGGATCTTGCAGGGCGTTGATTTCCAGAATTGGAAGTATTTGAATTAGAAGTTGTTCCGCTAGGCGAATTATCTTCAAAGAGATAAAACCCATCTTTTGATTGTTCTACATATAAATTATTTGCAAAAGCCATATTGTCCATCGCAGTATCAAAAGGCGTTTGTTGAATATAGGCCGTCAACAATTTAGCTTCAAGACCTGGGGAAAACACTAAGTTTTTCCCAGTTTCATCCATAATGCGTTTGAATACGTCGTAAAGCGAATCTCCTTTCGCATCGATAGAAATGGTCTGATTATTTGGGTCGTAGGTGATGGGAATGACCCGTTTTTCGGGGGTTTCGGGGGTTTCAAAATACTGTTTAATTGAAAGGATGTTTCCTGTAAAATCAATGGTCAAGTTGTATTCTTTACATAAAAATACCAGTAAATCTGCGACGGATACGTCCGTAAAATTATTTGCGATACTAATTTGATTCAGTTCTGGCGACACATTAATATTTACTTTATGAACATCCGAAACCGCTAACAAAAAATTGGAGAGGGTGATGTTGTCAACGTTAATTTCAGTCTTGACATTTTCGGTCAATCCATTCACTTCCGTTGATAACAATTCCAACTGATTTTTGATGTTCAAAATACGTTGATCCGGATTTTGCGCATGAGTGAAACTGCAAATTAATAAGGCAACTATGGGGATTATTTTTTTCATTTTTTAGAGATAAAACTAGGGTAATGACAGCAGCTATATTTTAACTAGAAAGCAGGGTATATACTTCATCTATAGAAGTGACACCGTTGATTACTAGATCTAATGCATTGTCTTTAAGGGTTTTAATATTATTTTTTATACTATAATCTTCAATTTCTAAGGTGTTTTGTTTGATGTGTTCGGTTAAGGCTTTTTGGATCGGCAAAATCTCATAAATCGCCCGTCGTCCTTGATAGCCTGTGTGGTAACAATCGTTACAGCCTTCCGCTTTGAAATGCGTTTTTAAGTTGTTGGGTATTTTAAAATCAGCAGGGAATAACCCTTTTGAGATGGGAGCTTCTTTTTTGCAAACGGGACATAGTTTCCGAACCAAACGCTGCGCAACACTGACGTTTAAGGTGCTGGCGATTAAAAAGGAAGGGATGCCCATGTCAATTAATCTCGAAATCGTTGCCCAAGCCGAATTGGTATGGATGGTGGACAATACCAAATGCCCTGTCAACGCGGCGCGAATGGCCATGTTAGCAGTTTTTACATCCCGAATTTCTCCCACCATAATCACATCAGGATCCTGTCGTAAAAAGGTTCTTAAAGTACTCGAAAAATCCAATCCAATACTTTCTTTAAGCTGCACTTGGTTGATGCCTTCTAGCGTATATTCTATCGGATCTTCAATGGTAAGAATATTAGTTGTTTCGTCGTTCAGAAGCTTCAGGGTGGCATAGAGCGTTGTCGTTTTTCCAGAGCCTGTGGGGCCAGAAATTAAAATAATTCCGTTGGGTTTTTTCAGCGTTTCCGTATAGAGCTTGAGTTCCGAGGCTGTAAATCCCAATTCACTTAAATTAACAAGGGTGGCATCTTTACTTAAAATACGAAGCACAATTTTTTCGCCATGCAGCGTGGGGAGGGTGGACACCCGAATGTCAAATTCATCGCCATTGGCTTTGACCGTGATCCGCCCATCTTGTGGGAGGCGTTTTTCGGAGATGTCTAAATTTGCTTTTATCTTGAGTTTGTTAATAATCACTGGGTATTCTTCCAAAGAAATAAAAAACTGTTCTTTCAATTTCCCATCCAATCGGTAGCGCACGCGACACCTAAATTCATAAGGCTCAAAATGAATGTCACTACTCCCAATATCTTTAGCGGTCAAGAGTAGTTTTTCTAAAAAATCCGTGCTGTAACGCAAGTCTTCTTGGGGGTTTTTAGACTGTGGTCTAAAATTCACACTCAAATACTGTTGTATGTTTTCGGTGGAGTCTTCAAGGAGTTCAATCTCTTTATTTAAGATGATTTGTAATTCCTGTGTCAAATGATCAGACACTTGATCGGATTTAAACGTCAAGCTGCCATTGTGCGCCTCCACAGGAATGATCCGGTAATGGTAGGCTTGCGCACTCGAAATAAGTTGCGATAAATGGGTTGCTATGTGAAAATCTTCGTTCAAATTATAAGGTATAAGCAGGGGTTAAAAAACCCATCCAATGGGCAGCATAAACGAATGCAAAAAACACACTCATATAGCCCGCTAAGGGCACGGATTCTGATTTAGATTTTTTTAGAACTAGATGTAAAAGCAACGAACCTACCAATCCAAACACAAAGACAATCATAAAAGTCAATTGGGCAAAACCAAATGCCAGCGCGACAAACAACAGTCCATCACCCAAACCAATTGTGTCCGATAATTTCATTTTTAGTTTATAGGTCGCATACAAAAAGATCACGCCCAACAACAGACCAATAAATACCAAATTGAGTAGGATGGCTTCCAAAAACAAGGCCGCTGAGGTTTCCTGAAAAAAGAGAATTCCGACGCAAATGCCAATGGCTGGAAACAAAAACCAATACACAGAGCGGTCCTTCAAATCCTGATAGGCGACGCTCGCAAAGGCACTCAATAAGATCAGTTTTAGGATCCCCATTTTAATCTTTTACGGTTTGTTTTGGTTTGCCATCTTCGTCAATTTCCCACACATTAAACACTCCATCGCCATCAAAATCAGTAATGGCAGTCGCACGGGCTTTGAATTGGTGGTTGGTGGCACTTATAATTTCATAGCGGTAATTGGAAGTCCCCTCTTCTTTTACGGTTTTTGGGGCTTCAAAATCAATGGTTTCTAAGTCCATTGAATATTTCGAATTCATATAACGGTAGGTGGTTTGTGAATTGAAGAGGTGACTTAATTGGAGTTGCGCTTCCACACTTTTGGCTTTGCTAATGAGGGGCATCAAGTTGGGCAATGCCAACAGCAGTAAAATCCCAATAATGACCAGCACAATGAGGATTTCTTGTAGATTATAAGCAGGCAGTTTTTTCATCTTTTTGGGGATTAATGAGAAACAATGGGATAAATATATATAAAATTTTAACACGAGTCGGAACTATGTCCGTTTTTTTATATCAGATAAGAATGAGTTAAAATGTTAGTTAAACGTTAAAAAACAAGACAACCATTTTTTTATTTAACAGTATTTTAATAGTTTTATGCTACCTAATAAATCTATTAAAAATTATGAATAAACTCGTCTTCCCTGTAGCCATTGCTGCACTTTTAATCAGCATTGGATCCTTTTTTTATTTACAATCGTCTTCCAACCAAGTGTAAGTGGATGTCAATAAATTATTGGATGGATACAAACGCACCAAAATAGTGCGTGCGCAATTTGAAGAAAAAGCCAAAACTCTCAATGCCAATGTGGACAGTCTGCTCGTGGACTGGCAAAATGAATTGAAAATCTACGAAAAAGAACGTTCCAAAATGAGTAAAAAAGAATTGGAACTCAAGCAGGAATTGTTGGGCAATAAACAACAACAGATCAATAACTACCAACAAGCCGTTCAAAAACAAATCCAGGAAGAAGACAAGAAAGCCACGCAAACCGTCATCAATGATATTAATGACTATGTGAAGGACTATGGTAAACAGCAAGGGCATCAAATTATTTTTGGAGCCAGCGGCAGTGGAAATATCATGTATGCCAACGAGGCCTCCGATTTAACCCAAACCGTTTTAGACGGTTTAAATGCGGAATTTGAGGGGCAATAAACTTAAATAAAACAGAACTAAAAACCATTTATTATGAAAAAAACAAATCTTACACTTCTTTTAATTTTTAATATTTCTTTACTATTTGCTCAATTAGACGACACATCCTCTACAAATAACGGCGCTATGATTTTTGGTGATGGTACTGGAACACTATATCAGTTTGCTGGTGATCAACGTGGTACAGATACTACAAACCAATCACAAGGAGGTTTTGGTATTCTTTCTGGTTCTCATCAAATATCTCCAATAGTTTGGATGTATGGAAATACAAACAGAAATGCTTTTCAAGTTAGGAAAAAGGGATATAATTCTACAGTCCAAAATGGATCAACTTTATTTCATGTAGGAGCAACCGGAAATGTCGGAATTGGAACAACAACTCCAAGCGAGAAACTCCACGTCAATGGAAATATATTGAGTAATAAATTAATGTTAAACGATCCTAACAGAACAATAGATTGGAATACAATATGGCAAAGTGGTTTTTATGAAAGTTATAATGCTACAAATGGTCCAGAATCAGGTGGATGGTTTTGGGGCTTAAACATGAACCACGTTTCAAATAGTTCTACGTATAAATATAATGGACAAATCGCAATTAAAAATTCAAGTTCATCTCCTACAATGTATTTTAGAAGTACCAATAGGCTTGGAGCTGGAACTTGGGCTAAAATCATTACCGATATAGGAAATAAAGTTATTATAACTGGCAATGTCGGAATTGGAACAACAAATCCACAATACAAGTTACATGTAAATAGCGGAGTACAGTTAAGAAAAACCTCTATTGGTGCAACGAGTGCTTCTTCTGAAAATAGTTGGATACGAGACGATTGGTTAACCGGTAGTTATGGGCCTCCAAAATGGAATCAAGCTACCGCAAAATGGGTACGCCCAGGAGGAACTTATAATGATATGGGAGGGGTGGTTTTTCAAGATGAGGGCACTTACTTTATTCGTGATAGTAGTGGTCCTCAGCTAGAATATACAAATAATGAGTTTTTAGAGAAAGCATATTTATTTGCTCATATTTCTACTGGCAATATTGGAATTGGCACTAACACCCCCGATTCTGGCTATAAATTAACCGTCAAGGGCAATATATCTACAAGAGAAGTGAGAGTCACTGCTACAGCAGGTGGTGCAGATTTTGTTTTTGAAGACACGTATAAGTTACCAACATTAAAAACAGTCGAGCAGTTTATTACAAAAAACAAACACCTTCCAGAAATAGCATCGGCTAAAGAAATGGAAGAAAACGGGATTCATCTTGCAGAAATGAACATCAAACTCCTCCAAAAAATTGAAGAACTCACGCTTTACACTATCCAGCAACAAAAAGAGTTAGAAGCCCAACACCAAAAAAACAAAAGCTTAGAAGCGCGATTGGAAGCTTTGGAAGTCCATCTAAAAAATTAAATAATTATGATAAAATCACTTTTTGTTTTAATGATTCTATGCCTCACAGTTCAGGGGCAGGCACAGGAAACCGATGCCTCTCAACTGGTGAAGCTCCTACATCAAACCGATATGGACTCTAGGTTGGAGTTCTTACAACAATTCCAATCCGTAGCGCCTTCTGAAAAAATGAAAGACAGCACCGCTTTAGCAAAGTCGCTTTACACAGGTATTGAAGCCGTCTATCAAAAACAATTCACCCCAAAGGAGTTGAAAGGCTTGTATGCTTTTTACAGCAGCCCACTGGGAACAAAACTCCTACAGAAACAAGCCCAACTCCATAGCGAGGTTTCAACCGTGGCTTATAAGTGGGAGATGGAACAACAAGGCATCACTATTGAAGACCTCGAAACACCAATTTTCAACGATAAAGAGGACGAACTCATGGAGCCGAATGCTGAGACCATTGCAGAAGAAGTCGCCCCAAAAGTGGAAAAAATTCCGCTGCCAAAAATCGCAACTTTAGACGATTTAAAATCCTTGTTGCGTAAAGATCCCTTTATCATCGCGGATCAGAACATATTACTGGCATTGTTCGGGAAAAAAGAACTGGACACTGTGTTTGAACAACTGATGGAAGAACAGGGAGCTGAGCTAATGGAAGAAGAGGAGATAGAACCAAAACAATAAGGAATCAAACGGATGGCTAAAAAACACCTCTTTCAAAAAATGCTTACCCTAAGTTTTTTAGGAGTGCTCCTCATCGGGTGTCAAGGTCATAAAACGTTTGAGAACGAAGACGATTTACTCATGTACATACAAGACGAACAAAACGGTTACACACACCACAAAACGATCAATGGCGTCGAATACACCCTCTTGTACCGTCCTACCGATTTGTTGGTCAAACAAGAATTAGGCGATGCGTCGGCAACAGAAACTCAAGTGCAAACATCCAGAGAAAAATACCATAAGTACCTCTATTTCAATTTAAGCATGAGCAAAAACAACCAGGAATTGTTGAGTGTTGCGCCCAAAAACCAAAATGAATTTGGAGCCATGGTCAACCAATTGGCGTTTGGAATGCAAGACAAGGTACACCTGTTTACAGCACAGAAAGACACCATTGAGCTGGCGGATTACATCTATCCACGGATGTATGGAATGAGCCGTGCCACCACCATGATGTTTGTCTATCCAAGAGAGGCCGACAAACTAAACCAGGACTACCTCAACTTCACCATTGAGGATTTGGGCTTATACACAGGCGAAGTGAAGTTTAAAATAGCGACTCAAACATTAAAAAATGAACCGACCTTAAAATTGTAAGGGCATTGCAAATGAATATAAAACCAAACATCCAAATCTTAAGAAGCCTCCTAATGGGAGTTGCACTGCTTATTTGCACTGCAACCCTGAATGCGCAACGCTCAGAAGCCATTTTAACCTTTAAGGATGGAACGGTTAAAAAAGGCTTTGGGAAATTGATTTCTCAGGACCGAGTGAAGTTTAGAAAAAACAAGAAATCCAAAGCTAAAAAGTACCCTTTTAAAACCCTAAAACATGTGAAAATTAAGGAATACGACGAATTTCATACCTATGCCTATATCCGCGTACAAAACAAAAAGAAACCACGTGTGTTGGAAGTTAAACTTACCGGGTATTTAAGTCTGTATGAATTGAGTAGAACCTATCATAGCCCTCACAATTTTGGAGGTGGCGCAGGCGGCTTTGGTGGCGGTGGGGCGTCTGTTGGTTTTACATTTGGGCACAGCTATAATATCAATAATTTTTACGTCCGTAAAGAAGGCCAAAAAGAAGCCACCCATTTGGGGTCAAACCAATTGTTTAGCAAAAACTTTAAAAAGGCGGCTTCTGCCTATTTTAAAGACTGCCCCAGTTTGGTAAAAAAAATACAATCCCGAACCTTTAAAAAAAGGGACCTCGAAAAAATAGTATCCTATTACAACAACAAATGCACCCAAAAAGAATAACGTTATGAAAATTCACCCTCAAATAAAAACCTTCAGCCTCCGTTTTGTTCTCCTTGTATTGACTATACAAATGAGCACTGCGCAAGGGCCCAATGCTCCTGAAGCCGCCAGTTTTGAACCCGTAGATGCCACGGATATGGTGAACTTAGCAACAGGCGATTTAAGTTATGTATTGCCCTTATTAAATGTGCCAGGTCCAGAAGTGGGCTATCCTTTATCATTGTCCTACCACGCAGGGATTGCCATGGATCAAGAAGCCTCTTGGGTGGGCTTGGGGTGGAGCTTGAACCCAGGAGCCATCAATAGAAGTGTGAATGGGTACCCTGATGACTGGAATAATAGAAAAAAAACAACAATTTTATATGATGCTGGTGGCACAGTCACTACACATGACATAAGTGCATCTATTGGTTGGAAAAACAGTAATTTTTCTGTTGGATTATTTGCTTCTTATAGAGTGAATAAAGCATTTGGAGGAGAAACTTCTTATGACACTAGTTACGGAGCTACTCTTTCAATTGGTCGACATAGCATAAGAGCCAATAATGAAGGCGGTATTGGATATACATATACGATTTATAAGAATACTTATGCGTCTATTAATTATGATAAAAGGAATGATTTTAGTTTTAAACTGGAAGTGGATGGTACGGGCATTACTCTAAACTCTAACGGAAATCATTATTTGAAAGTTGCTGGAGGGTCTTTACAGATATCTGGATCTGGGAGTCTTTCTCCCAATCTTCACACAAGAACCATTGGAACAGTAATTTACGTTGACGTTAATATTGAATTATTTAATTTCGGCTATTCTAGAAGAAAACAAAGATATTCGTGGTATGATAGAGCTAGTTATGATTGTCTAGGGATTTTGTATATAGGTCAAACAGATGAAATGATATTAAATTCTTTGAATCCGACGAATGCGTCAGTTGATGCTTATCAGTCCATTTATAAAACTGCGGATAATCAACAATTATTAGAGAATAATTTTACAGGACCTTCTTATGACAGCTACACTTTGAGTTCTCAGGGGCTTAGTGGCTCTATTACTCCGTACTTGTTTGAGCATGGGACTTTTAAAAATAGATATAATCGTGTAAGCTCTAGTGCTCATAATAATACTAGCTATGCTACTCAATCTACTTTTAGTTATTATGATAACAGTTTTTCTAAACAGGTTGATGATCCAAATAATGATATAAATTTTTATTTTGAAAACATAAATGCTTCATATATGAGCTTAAGTTCTGGCTCTTGGCCTACTTTTTCATCTGTAAATTTAATAACGGATATAGATGTCGACAATGAGCAGACTAATCATACTACCTCTATAAACGGTACCGCTCACAGTAATTATAATTCTGCAAACCAAAGAATTAATAATGGTCCTTTTATTGAAGTATTCACTAATGGTGAAATTATTAATAATCAAAATATAATTATAGAAGCTAATGAAGTGAATCGTTCTAATAAGCCTTTAGAAGGTATTGGAGCTTATAGGGTGACTAATAAAGATGGTCTTGTTTATCATTATTCTTTACCAGTATATCAAAAAGAAATGTTTTCTAGATCTACAGAACTTGAAGATAATATTGACAATAAGTTTTATGAAGAACAACAGTTTACTCCTTATGCGACCCACTGGCTACTCACTGCAATTACAGGTCCCGATTATATTAAAATGAGTAATGATAATATTTCCCCAAATCAAGGAGATTATGGGTATTGGGTTCGTTTTGACTATGGAAAATGGAGTGATGGATATGCATGGAGAACTCCAACTAAGGATTTAACTTATCACAAGAATGATCAATCAAAATCTTATGGATGGGGGGTGAAAGAGATTTATTATTTGGATATGATTAAAACTAGAACACATACCGCATTATTTGTAAAAGAAGATAGAAATGATAATTATGGAGTAGAAATTAACATTGGAGCGAGTTTAACTTCTCCACGAGTTTATAATTATGGAGACAAACAAGTATTAGGGCATAGTGGTTCAACATATTTTGTTAAAGGCATATATGATAATCATGCTATGAATATTTCTACTGGGGTCTATTTTTCTAATATTTGGCATAAAGAATATGTTAATATCAATAAACATAAATCATTGAGGCTAAAAGAAATTTTTGTTCTTAAAAATGAAGATGTACCTTCTAATATTAAAACCTATACATCAGAAAGTAACGGAAAAGAAATTGGTGAAATGTATTTTGAAGAAGAGATAAGAGTTTATGATACTGCTTATAGAGAAGTATATCATGCAAATTATCCGTTATTAAATAATGGAAGCTTAAAGGAGTGGAAAGGCGAGTTTTATAATAATGTATTAAACTCTAATGATATTGCTAATAATTTTTCCAATATAAATGATTTTAAAATTAATCACATTGAAATGCATTATGACGAAACCTATCCATCGATGCGAAATTCTCCAAATTCATTGTTAGCTCAAAAAGGGAAGCTTACTTTAAGTAATGTAAACTTTTTAGGAAGGGGACAAGAAAGTTTAATTCCACCTTATGAGTTCAGTTACTTAAATGATGTTTCAATATACAATAGTGATAATGAAGATTCTTGGGGGTTCACGGCTGATTACCCTGAAAGCTCAAGTTTAAAATATATTTCAACTCCATTAGGTTCAAAATTTGAAATTACATATGAGCCTGATGATTTTTATCAAGAAGCTGCAACGAATTTCAGAACATATAATGATGGAATTCAATTTAATTTTTATAATCATGAAGGGAAACTAAGATTTGATATAGAAAATAAAACGGATAGTAAAGATTTAAATTATTTCAACGATTATTTTCAAGTAGGTGCACCCGTTAAAGTTGATATATGGGCTGCGTTATTACATGAGTATCGTGACCCTTTTTGTGAAGATAGGTCTGGCAGTATAGATATACAGAATGAATTTGTTAATGTAGTCTATGTTTCGGATACTAAGGTGACTTTTGAAACTTCATTAAGCCATACTCATAATTATAATGATGGGCTAAACTGGTTATATAGTTCAGGGCCTATGGGGCTTGGTTTTTCCGATCATACAATGCAAAATTTATTAAGGGGTCAATTTCCAGATTTGCCAGATACTTGTAGGGATGATACAGCCGTAACATTTTTGTTTAAAATATTTGCTAAAGATTCTAAAAAAAACAGAAAAGGAGGTGGGCTTAGGGTGAAGGATATTGCTATTACAGATGGAACAATATCTTATAAAACTAATTATTACTATAATGATTTAAATTACAGTAGTGATCCAAATAGTTCTAGTTATAGATCTTCAGGAATAACATCTTATGCGCCTTCTAAATTTGATAAGGAGATTGAATATGTCACCGAAATGCCCCCTCCTGGTGTGACTTATGGGTATGTTACAACAGAAAAAATTGGATCAGACAATACAGTCAGCTCTAAAACGGTTTATAATTTTGAAACATTTAAACCTATAGTCAAAACGGATAATAGTTCATACTCTTTAGGTCTTTTATATATAAATAAAACTCCTACCGAAAGTTCTGGTACATATTCAGTTAATGGCAATAATGCTAAAATTTCTTCTACAAAATATGTCGTTAAGGATAATAAATCAGCCATCGGGAGATTATTAAGCGTGTCTAATTATAATACTTCTAACCAATTATTATCTAAGACAAATAATGTTTATAGAGATTTTAATGAAAACAATCAAGGAGTAATTCAGGAAACTTTTTATTCATATACTAAAAATAAAATACAAGGTAGTGTCGATCAATACCTGTTAAACTCGTCTTCAAAAATAATCAACCCAAATGCTTTATTATTTAGTAGAAAGACTAGTGGAGGCTATACTTTTACTGAAGTTTACGGTAAATATGATTTTAATACTGGCCAAGTCCTAGAAACCATCACAGACGACAGCAAAGGCAACCGCTTTAAAACAGAGTTGGTGCCTGCTTACGCCATCCCAGAATATGGTTCAGGTGATTACAGTATGGGAAGCAAAGTAGATAACCTTACCAATAAAAACATGCTAAGTCAACAAGCGATGAGCAAAACCTATATAGATATTGCGGGTGATTGGAAAGAAACGGGGGTAGGGATCACGACTTGGAATAATGATTGGTTCTATACGGACTATTCTGGAGGCGTTTCCTCTCCTCCTAATGATGGTATTGGAAGGAAATTTAAGATTTGGCGCAAGCACAAATCCTTTGTATGGGATGGGGGTTTAAACGATGATGGGACTTTGCAAGGATTTACAAATTCAACTCCAGAACACGATGATGAAAATTTCGTTTGGACGGTAGGCCCAGAGATCGCTCAAACCAATGCGGATTGGAAAAACATATCCACCACCACCCAGTACGATCATTATTCCATGCCCTTAGAAGTTAGAGATATCAATGGGAATTATGCGGCTACCAAAATGGGAGATGCGAACAGTAAAGTGTTTATGTCTGCAAATGCAAAATATGGAGAGTGTTTTTATACAGGAGCCGAAGATCCATTAGCTAGTAATTTTATAGGACAACAAATTAAGCTCGTCAATGGCGCTTCAAGAGTGAGTACCTATGCCCACACAGGAACCCAGTCCATACAAATAGCCCCTGGCAACAGCATCCATGTTGATTTCGTTTCTGGAAAACACAGATCCGGAACTTACAAAGTATCCATTTGGGTCAAAAAAGACAATGGAGTAGATGTGAGGGACAGAGCAGCAAATGTGAGGGTCGGATTTGGCAGTGCCCCCGTTCCTTTTAATGGCGAACAAATAACGGCAGGGGATTGGGTGCAATTAAATCATTATATGGATTTAAACGGATCCAGTGGATATATCAATATAACTTCAAATAATGGGAATATTTATGCAGATGATCTTAGAGTACACCCCATCGCTTCTTCCATGACCAGCTATGTTTACAACGAATGGGACGAACTCTGGTACATTATTGGAACCAATGGTTTGGCAAGCAAGTTTGAATACGATGCCGCTGGACGACTTATTAAAACCTACTCAGAAATAATTGATACGCCCTCTGTACCAGGAGGATTTAAAACAGTATCTAAAAACTACTACAATTATGGAAACTAAAACAAAAATTATTTTAATGTTATTAATCCTTTTGGGGATTCATAACACTGTTTTTGGACAAGACCTTGTTCAATGGGATTCTAATACGGCCCAGTTTTTAATAAACACTTCCGAAGAACAACTGTACAATGAGTCCATCATTACAGATCAAGAAGGAATTAATTTTAGTAATCAAGCTTCAAAATCAACTAAGATCCTTTCATTAAAAGTGATTCCTAAAGACAATGAGAGTTTTGAAATGAGTTTGGAGAACATCAGGTTTCTTCAGTCAGAAAATTTCAAACAATCGTCTGAAGAAATAAGTGGAATTCCAATTTTAAAAAAAAGATGGTATCCTCTTACAGGAGATAATGGCTATTTTTATTTTCCACCATCCTATCAAGTGGGTATTTTTTTGGTACACAAAGATCAATTATGTACGCTTCCTGATTCCGATACATTTCCTTTAAGTGGTGACAATTCATTAGCGATAAAAGACAGGTATAATTACCGTTTAAATTTTAATTTAGGAAGCCCTTATTCTAACTCTGACATACAACTCCCCTTAGGACTTGTCATTGACAAAAAAACGTGTATTGAGATTTCACCAACTACAACCCCTGATAACATCCCTATCAACGAAACGATTGACCTTATTGGTTTTAACAGACAAGCGGTTTCTTTTGCTTCCCAAGACATCTCATCCTCTTTTGACCCTAGTAAAAAAATAGCAATGAAACGTGACGGCAATACCATTGCATTTGTGTATGACGGCAACACCGTATTATCAACAACGCTAGGAAGTGAAATTGAAGATTACAGAGTTGTGGTTGCTATGAGTGAATACATCAAACTGAAAACAGGAAAAGAGGTATTTGGAAAAGATCCGTTTGTGACCTCTGCTTGTTTGACCTATGGAGATTTATTAAGCATAGAGGATTTTAGTGTGTTTCCAAAAAGCTTAGCTTGGTTGGCATTAGGCACTTTAAAAACCAATCCCTTTCAAGAAGATAACAACCATCTCTATTACAGCTATGATTATCACAGTTCCGATGATTTTTCCTACAAAGGAGCCTATTGTCCATGTGATGAAAAATTGGGAACCAAAACGTTTAATTACACGTCTAAATGTTCCTACGATGTATCGGGTCAATTGATAGGACAATCGCTTAATTATTTTAACCGATTGGGAAAGCCAACACAATCACAAGCGCTTAGTTTTAAAACCTATAAACTATGGCTCTCCGAAACAAAATATGACCCACAAGGAAGGCCGTCATTTAACACCTTTTCTGCACCAACCCAAGGGAATATTAAACAGCTGTATGAGAATTCATTTTCAAACATTAGTTCAACAAACATACAAGAAAACACAGTAGGTTGGTACTATAGCAATAATAACACAGACGAGCCTTACCAAGACATCACAGACCATCCCTTTTCAAGAGCTTTTTTCAGCGATCTGAATCCCGGCGCAGTCTTAAAAACCATAGGAGGGAACAAAGTAGATACAGACAATGATGGTGACATTGACGACAATGATGATTGGCTACAATCCTATACCTTTTCCATGCCTGCCAGTCAAGAATTGTCCCAAGCCAATGCTTTTAACAGTGCCTCATACGATTCGAATAACCGTAAAATCATGAAAACCGTTGTCAGAGATGTGCACGGCATAGAAAATGTGGTGTTTACAGACACCGACGGCAAAACACTTGCCGCCGCACGCTCTGGGGGTGGTACCTCTAGAGCTATGACCATCCCCATTGGGGCACAAGGCTTTGTGGACATCCATGTACCCTCTGGCACTACTGGATTTTCTATAAACGCTTCGGCAGTCACTATTTTTAATTTAATAACAGAAACCACAACAACAGCAGCTACCACCAGTCTTCCCAATGGCTTTTATAGAGTGGCCGTTACCAATCCCGACACCTACATTTCAGGAACAATTGCAGTAACCTACAAAGAAAACTACTACGACTACAGCCTAAACACCTATGACAATGTTGGGCATTTAATAAGTTCAAAACAACCCCTAAACCACTTAGAGTCCACTTACGAGTACAATGCACTTGGACAGTTGCTAAGCACCACAAGCCCCGACGAGGGCACCGCTAATTTTGTGTACCGTAGTGATGGGCAAATCCGCTTTTCGCAAAACAGCAAGCAAGCAATTGCCAATGAATACTCCTACACCAACTACGACTCTTTGGGCAGACCCATAGAAAGCGGGGTAGTCCAAGGCACTTTCAGCCTCAATTTGAATGGCGATATGGCGAATAATTTTTCAGGCAGTCGAAGCGAACAAAATTTCACAGAATACGATGCTCTTGCCTCCAATGAATTATCGGGGCTTTCAGGATTAAATGCCGCTTACCACCATCCCGGCTTTTTAGCTACAAATGTTGCCAAAACTCAGAACAACCAATCCACCACCTACTACAGCTATGATGTTTATGGACGGGTACAATGGATTGTGCAAAACATCCTAGGCTTGGGCATAAAAACCATCGATTATGTGTATGATGACATTACCAGCCAAGTGAATCAGGTAGTCTATCAAAAACACAGCACTACCGAAACCTTTATACACCGCTACAGCTATGATCCTATCGATTACAGTCTAACCAAGGTAGAAACATCTCAAGATGGGGCGAGTTATACAACACATGCCGCCTATAACTACTATGAAACAGGCGCTTTGCGCAATGTGCAATTGGCAGAAGGCATACAACAAATAGACTACGTCTATAATTTAGCAGGCCAACTCAAAGCCATCAACCACCCTAGCTTAGCCGCAGCAGACGACCCCGGCGGAAATGCCAACGACCTTTTTGGGATGAGTATCAACTATTACAAAGGCGATTACAAACGCTCCAATGCTTTTGACGTATCAGATTTTGGCACCAACCAATTCAATGGCAACATCAAAAGCATTGCTTGGAATACAGACTACACCCTGGGCAACACCCCCTTCCAATACCTCTATGAATACAACCGAAATAACTGGTTGACAGGCGCCACCTTTAATGCCAATGGCAACACACAACGTGTAGGAGATGATGAGGTTATCGATTTTACTGTAGATCCGAATGCCACTATACAAGCCACCAATTCCATCACCTTTTTGCCAAATGCAGAAATAGTAGCCAGCGGCAACTCTGTATTTACAGCCGAAATTGTACCCGCAAACAACTCAGACCCCTTTGGTTCCACAGACTACCAAGTCAGCAACATCACCTACGATGCCAATGGGAACATACAAACCCTGAACCGAAACAAAAACACAGAAAACGGTACAAACAGGATGGATGAGTTGACCTATGCCTACAAAACAGACAAACCCAACCAGCTCCAACGTGTGGATGATGCGGTGACGATAGCTACCAATGCCGAAGACATCAAAGACCAAACCACCGTAGAAAACTATATTTACAACACCATAGGGCAACTCATAGAAAACAAAGACGAACAGGTAAAATATGCCTACAACGCCAGTGGATTGGTCACAGAAGTACAAAAAAATGGAACGCCACGCGTCCGGTTCTATTATAACGACAGAGGCCATCGAATGAAAAAAGAAAGTATTCTCCCATCCGGAACCACCACCACCTACTATGTACGCGATGCTGCTGGCACTCCAATGGCTATTTATGAAAACAGCATACTCACAGAACACACCATCTATGGCAGCAGCCGTTTGGGTGTCCACTACCGCGAGACAGGAACAGATGCCTACCAACTCACCGACCATTTAGGAAATGTACGTGCGGTGATTATGAAAAATGGCGAAAATGCAGTATCTTTAACTGCGAAAACAGACTACTATCCTTTTGGGATGCCAATGCCTAACCGAAATATTGAGGGCAATTATAGGTACAAATTCCAAGGACAAGAAAAAGACGCTGAAACGGGAAAAGAGGCTTTTGAACTTAGATTGTGGGATAGCAGGATAGGACGGTGGTTGACGACGGATCCTTATGGGCAGTTTTCGAGTCCGTATGTTGGAATGGGTAACGACCCAATAAATGGTATTGACCCAGATGGTGGTTGGAAAACCAAATGGGGAAGATTTTGGGGATGGGTCGGAAATGGATTTAGGGGGGAGCGTTATACAAGTGATGTATCAACTGGAAAAAGGAAATATGGACTTGCTTTTGATGATGGTGGCGGTGATGGACCAGGAGAGTTAACAGGAACCTTTATGGCAGTAAGTGGAGCAGACCTCGATTCTTGGAATATGAACCAACAATGGGGTAACTGGAGATTTACAGAAAGTGGGCAAGGTTTTGATGTTCCTATGATGAGAGGTACACAGCATAATTTCTTTGGTAGAATGGAGAATAAACTTAATGCATCAGATTCGTATAGTTCAAAAATCGGAGGGGCAGTTTATAATACTCTTGATAATGTATATGTGTTTGGAACATCTTTTGATTTATTGAGTCCTAATAATCAACCACAACATTTAAATGGAAACGGTGTTGTGAGAGGAAGCACTGAAGGGATTGATGCAGGTATAAATGGAATGTTAACATTAGCCTCATTTGGTAGAATAAAAAAACCATCTCTTAATGCTGCTCAATTCAGTAGTAAATTTAAGGGCACTTTGTCTAAATTAGCACCTAAAATAAGAGGCTTTATTAATAGAAAAATGAATTGGGTACATAAAAACATTGGCACAAGTATGAAAGGAGATATGGGATACTATCAAATAGGTATTGGTGTTGTTGATGATTGGTTAAATGGAGATAAATAATGGATGTTATAGGTATTTTTATTGTACATTATATTTTTTCGTTTTTAGGAGCTAGTTTAAGATATGTAATAATAAATTCTAAAAACATTTTTCTTAAAAAAGAAAAGGTTGGATTTAAATATATCTGGGAAGGCAAAGGTGGAAAATACAATGGAATAGAAAGTGAAACAGTCAATACACTTATAGGGTTTGTTTTGTTTTTTGTATTAGCTACTTTAATAATAAAATATAATTGGTAAATAAATACTATATTGAATTGCACTGCACTGCAACCTCTACGACACTTTTACGCTAAGTTGTCCCTTATAAGGGAATGTGTTTGGAAGAATTGTGTTAAGAAGAAAGAGAAACAACAGAGTATTTGGTATCAAAGCTTATAGCTAAGGAGGTTTTTGTATAGGTTTGGTATCTATTAAGGGTTTAAAGAGAGAACTAAAGAGAGAAGGGGAGTTTTGAGGGAGAATGGTTTGTCATATAAAACTAGGACCCCTAACCTCTACGGCTCTTTTACCCGCCATCATCACCATCAAAGATGCCAACGGAACCATCTTAGGCACCGCGGCACATAACAGTCCCAACCCAACCGCCACTTCTAATGTAGGAAACACCCCTGCCTGTGCACCCTATCTGACAGCCCACAACAGTTTTGAATTCACGCCCACCACCTCCACCATTACTATTGAAGTCCAACGCGACTGCGTTGGTTTTGGACGCATCTCCATAGACAACATCAACCTGCAAGTCCCCACAGCCTCCAAACTCGCCTTTTTCTATGACGATCGGGGGCAGCGTGTACGTAAAGAAGTTTATAGTTCAGGGAATACCTATCTAACCTACTATGTACGGGATGCTTCTGGCAGTCCAATGGGCATTTATACTGGTGCCTTTGGACCCACAATACGCCAACCCACCGTGCTCAAAGAACAACCCATTTATGGCAGCAGCCGTTTGGGGGTCCACTACCGCCAAACCAACAGCGATGTCTATCAACTCACCGACCATTTAGGAAATGTACGTGCGGTGATTATGAAAAATGGCGGAAATGCTGTATCTTTAACTGCGAAAACAGACTACTATCCCTTTGGGATGCCAATGCCTAACCGCAATATAGAAGGCAATTATAGGTATAAATTCCAAGGACAAGAAAAAGACTCTGAAACGGGAAAAGAGGCGTTTGAGTTGAGACTTTGGGATGGTCGAATAGGACGGTGGTTGACGACGGATCCTGCGGGGCAATATGCGAGTCCATATTTAGGGATGGGGAATAATCCGATTAATGGAACGGATCCTGATGGGGCATTTTGGAAACCTATTGTTAATGCTGATGGTTCTGTTTCTTATGTTGCTGAAGAAAATGATACTGTTCAATCTTTTGTTGATCAATACGGAGTTACATATGATCAAGCAAAGGGTTTATTAAATGGGAATGAGAACAATATTCAAGCAGGAGTTACTACTGTATCTGGTCGAAACGTATATGATATGTTCGGGACTGATTTATTAAGATTACAATTAACTGGGGGGAGAGCTACGCAACAAAGAGTTATAGATCATTTTAACTTTGCTTTACAGCACAGTGCTTCGGATGGAGCTAATGCGTGGTTATCTTCTGATTATTTTGGGGGTATTAAATATCAACTTCAAACACCTATTGATTATAAGGGGTCAATTGAAATTAATGGAAAAAATGTCGATATTAGTCTTGCGGTTCAGTGGTATACTTCTGAAGGTTTTTTATTTAATGTGAAGTACCATCCTGCTGTTTTTGGAAATACTTTGAAACATCCAGATGACGATTATGGAACTATGTTTGGCTCAGATAAGAGAATAACGCATCACAATATTAGATTTGGATATTTGATGAATGGTAGGATTGTTTGGCAGCTAGCAGGTGCTGTTCAATTAACTGTTCATACTAAGAATAAAGATGCATTTCAACAGCAAATATTTACTAAAAAACCAAAATATAATTATATAGGGAGAAGCAATGGTTTCAAAGATTAAAAATATTATTTTTTTCATTTTAGGGGTAATGATATTTTCATGTAATGACAATAGTAAATCATTTATTGAATTTGAGAATTGTATTAATACTAAGATAACAAATAGAATAAACATAAAGAGTTCAATATATAATTCTATAAATTATAATAAAATCAGTTTATCTGACTCAATTAGTGTATTTGAAAACAAATTAATTGATGAAGGTATTCTTTTAGGAAAAAATCAGAATGATTACCATGAATTAATCAAAAAATTAACTCATAATAAAATTGAATTAATTAAAGAAATCACAATAAAAAACTCTGGTTTTCTTAATTACATATCCAATGATATTACTACTATGAATTTCATGTTTGATAATTGTCCTATCGAAGCTAAACTTTCAAGTAAAATAAGAAAAAAGTATTTTGAAATTTTTAAAAAAGGATACCCAACAAAAGAAATTTTATATGGGTTAATTGAAATGAACGAATTTCAAAATGAGGTATTTAGAAATTCTATTAATTATTTAATATTTATACATGTGAAATACGCCCCTGATGGTGCTAGTTTGCGCTCCCGCTAAGTTGTACTTAGTGGCGTCAAAGATTGGCGAGTTCAACTCACCGACCATTTAGGAAATGTACGAGCCGTGATTATGAAAAATGGCGAAAATGCTGTATCTTTAACTGCGAAAACAGACTACTATCCATTTGGGATGCCAATGCCTAACCGCAATATAGAAGGCAATTATAGGTACAAATTCCAAGGACAAGAAAAAGACGCTGAAACGGGAAAAGAGGCGTTTGAGTTGAGACTTTGGGATGGTAGGATTGGAAGATGGTTGACTGTGGATCCTGCTGGGCAGTATAGCTCTCCGTATTTAGGGATGGGTAATAATCCGATTAATGGAGTAGATCCTGATGGGGGGGAATGGTTTGATTGGGTAAGAGGTAAAGATGGTGATACATGGGTTTGGCGAGAAGATATAACTTCTAAAGGACAAGCAACTGCTGCTGGCTTACAATATGGAGGAGCAACCAAATCTGATGTAATAAAAAATTGGGGATTTAATACTACAGATGGATTTGAAGGTTTGTGGAATAGGAATTTAGGAGATGGACATGGTCAAAAATTCGATTGGAATAGTTATGTATCGGGAAGAATACCAGTAGCAATAGAACAAGGCCTACAAAGTCAAATTAACAAAAATCAAGAATTGAGAGATAATCCATATGGAGATATTAGTTTAGCTTTCTCTAAAATTGACTTAGGTATTGACCAACTCCCAAATTCCTTTGGAAATATAAGGTTTCAAAGTGGTTTTAATTTCAATGGCGAAAATGTTCTATTTAATGGAAAGTTGTCAACGTTATTAAGTAAAAATAATAGATTTTTTAACTTTATGAAATCTTATGAAATTTACAGTAGTAGTGGCGGAGATATATTTGAGAATGCAATATTCTTTGATAGAGGTCTTACTGACAGCGCAGGCAGAATCCCTACTCTAATAATTGAAGTTCATTCAGATAAGCATTTTAGTTCATTACATTCAATAATGAAATAAATCATATTTTTTATGAGATTAAAATACTACTACCTTTTCTTTATTTCAGTTACAGCCTTTGTTGTTTGGATATTTTTTTCTTTTTCAAAAGAAAATTTAGCTGATAAAGAAATCATAAAAGAGTGTGTGTCTTTTTATACATTAGATTATGATTTGAATTTTAATGATAGTGAATTAGAAAAAAAAATAAATAAATATTTACACCAAACCTGCGCAGAAATAGATATTATTAGAGATAATAAATATATTTTTAAAATTGATAAAAACGATAGTCTTTTAGTATTTAGTAAAAACAACTTATTTAATTATCCTAAATCAGAGATAAAGTTATTTCCAAATAATAAGAATCAAAGATGTCTTAATAAAAATATGAAAATTGGTTTCTATTCAAATAATTTTGAACAAATAGACAATATAAATGAAAAGAACATTAATCAATATTTAATTAAAAATACTGATTCGTTAGTCTATATACCTTTGTTTTCTGGCACTAGAAATCGTGATAAATATGCCATATATATGTATGAAGATGGTATTGTGTCTATTTCTTGTTCCTCTAATATAAATATTAATTTATTAAATAAAATCAACAGAGTGTTAGTAAGCTATATTTCTAATAATGAAATATCTTTTGATTATGCTTTAATACCAATTGTTGTTTTGGATATAACCCCCGCTCCCGCTAGAATTTTCTAGTGGTGACAAAGATTGGCAGTCATTAGTTGAGGTAAAAGTGAAAATTGTTTTCGCAGATTATAAATTTGTATCAGAAGAGTTACAAATAGCTTCAAATCCACTTTTACCGATTAAGACTAGAATTAGGGCTGGAGTTTTAGGTATTGGTTTAGGCTTATCAGCATTGCCAAAAACAATTTATAAATTAAATTCTGCTCCAACAATAGGTGTAGGTGTAGCTCAAATAATGGTTGATTTCCACATTAGCAATGTAGGTGTTACAAATCAACCCGGAAACTAAAAATAATAATTATGAAAAGTATTACAATTTTATGCCTTTTTTTACTTTTGTTTGGATCATGCAACTTAGCACCAGGTAGTTATCCTTATGTTGAAAGATACACTATTAAATTATCAGAAGAGAAATTAATTGATGTTATAAAAAAATTTAAAAAAGATAACCAGAATTACATAGTGCAGCCAAAATATGGGTTTGTTGATGGAAGGAGTTCTGGTAAAGATCATTGGTATCATATTTATTTTAACAATCCACAAAAAAGTCAAATAATGTATGTTTGGGTTCGTAAAAAATCTAAAACAGAAACTATCTTAGCTTTTGTCAGTGTAAAAAAGCATTCGGATTTAGGTAATTGGAAACGCATTAATAAAGACTTTACAAAATCTAAAAATAAAGCAGAAATCAAAGAGTTCGAAAATAGGATTTTGTATAGTTTGGGAATTAATGATTTTATTGAAGATTAATACTTCCGTGCAACCTCTACGGCTCTTTTACGCTAAAGTGTCCCTTATAAGGGAATGTGTTGTTATATAGGGAGTTGTCCACGCTAAAGACGTGGCAGGCTCAAAACAGTTGGAAACTATTTTAGATATGAAAATTGATGTAGTTTTAGTATTTTTACAATATAATATTTTGAAATTACGAACATAGAAGCAAGTGTGAATTTAGGTAATTACGTGTTGGTTAAAAGAGGATATTAATAGAGACCTTTCAATTAGCTAAAACCAAACTTGATGTCACAATCTGTGATGTCAAGTCATTACATTCGTATATTATTAAAAATATGAGTAAAAACTAATCATACCAGACGAAGTAGTGATCAGTAAGATTTACTACATAAGAGATCAAAAAGTAATGTAAGATAGTGATTTAGCAGAACTTTACGAAGTAGAGACAAGAGTCTTAAATCTACAAGTTAAAAGAAATTTAGAAAGGTTTCCTGAAGACTTTATGCTCCAATTGACCAAAGAAGAATGGGGCAACTTGAAGTCGTAATTTGCGACACCAAGTTGGGGAGGAAGAAGAAAATTACCTTTTGTATTTACCGAACACGGAGTACTGATGTTATCGAGTACCTTGAACAGTAAAAAAGCGATTGCAGTAAATATTCATATAATGAGAATTTTTACCAAGCTACGTGAAATGTTAACGGATAATTTAAGCTTAATATTGAAGAAATTAAAAAGAAACTAACAAATCACAGTAAGAATATTGAATTAGTATTTAATTACTTGGATGAATTAGTTGATAAACAAGATAACGAAACACCTAGAACTAAAATAGGTTTTTAAAAAGGATAGAGAATAAGATCTTAGCTAACGAAGTCTATAACTTTCGCAGCCAAAAAAGGCAATATCTCACAAGCTGTAAGCACGGCAACCTCCACGTCTTTTTTACGCTAAAACGCCCCTTTTTTCAGCTTTTTGCCACGGATGTCCATTTTTTTCATATATTAGTTATCCCAATGTAAACTTAACCTAAAATGCACCTCAATACCCCCATTGCAGTCCATTCTAAAAACTTTCTAACAACAGCCTCTAAATGTTGTTGCCAAGACTTGTGGCATCCCTCTAAAATTCAAAGTAGCTCCACAGACAAAATTCATTTTGAATGGAGTTTAAAAAACGCCGTTTTTTCAAATACAAACACCCCTGTCTTATGATCAAATACAGTTGCATCGCACTAATGATAGTAAGTTTTACAGCTTGTAGAACCCTGTCCGTTCAGCAAGAGCGTCAAAACATAACCACTCAAAACTTACAACTTGGTACCATAGGAGTCCATAAGAATTTTTTGTTAGAACAAGACTATAATTTCACCGCCTTCCCACAATTCCAGCATCCGATTAAAGTGCATGTAAATGGAGTACCGTTTAATAAATCCAAGTTAAAGGCCTTTGAAAACGCCAAATCTGCTCAAAACAAGGCCATCGTTGTAAAGTATGTGGATTCTGTGAAACCAAAACCTCGCTTTTTAAAACTAGAAATTGCTGACCGTATCGCTGTTTTGAAGAGCTTAAACAGTGAGGCAAATAAAGATGTTTTTCAGTTTTTACAGAACAAAACCAACGCACATCTAGTATCCACAATTTCAGTGGTTTTCGATGCCGAAATCGCTGCTAAATTAAGCACTGCGCAGCAAGTGTTTTTGGAACATACAGGAATCAATAATTATGTCTTAAAAACCTATAATCAAAATAAAGAACAACATTCAATACACCTCAGTGAAGGGGTGGTGTTTGGGTATCAAACCTCAAAGGCCTGTTGGAAGGAAAATAGAAAACGTCAACTTGAAATTGTGGATTTCGTAGAAAGTGACGATCGCTGTCCAATCAATACCCACCGAGTTGCGAAAAAAGCCAAAAAGAAAATTAACTACAAAAATTTTTAGCGATGAGAAATTTAAAATTAATAACCCTTTTAGCACTAGCAATCAGTTGTGGAGACATCCTACAAGTCGAAGATATTTCACAAAAAACAGTGACGGCTTTAGCCCCCACAAACAACAGTGTTTTAAGCAGTGCGAATGTCACGTTTTCTTGGGAATCTCTTAGAGATTCTGTCCAGTACCGTCTCCAAATTTCAACACCAACTTTTGGCGAAGCCACACAAATTGTGTTGGATTCTTTGGTCACCACCTCGAGTTTCTCAAAGGAATTAACGCCAAATGATTACCAATGGCGTATCCGCGCAGAAAATTCGGGATATACCACCGCTTTTTCAACCCAAAGTTTTTTGGTGGAATCCACGGATGATGTCGATATTTCTGAAGCAACCGTCGTGTTGCTAGCGCCTGCGGATGCCGTTAGTTTTGGTGCTACAGATACCATCAATTTTTCATGGGATCCCGTTTTAAATGCAGAAACCTATTCCTTTCAAATCGCTATTCCTAGTTTTGAAAATGCCACTGAAATTATAAAAAACGAAACCACTGTCGCCACAACTTTTAGCGTTTCAAACTTAGCCGTCAACAGCTATGAATGGCGTGTCCGCGCTCTAAACCCAACGTTTCAAACCAGCTATACCACACAAAAATTCACTGTTGAATAAGAAGAAAAAAACATACCTCCTAATCACCGCGGTCCTTATTGTTTGGGGACTCATTGCTGTTAAAATAAACAGTGCACTACAGTCTAAAGAACTTCTTGAAGTTGAGACCGTCCAAAACCAAACCTTTGTGCCAATTACTCCTATCGAAATGGATTCTTTTTCCATCCAAAAGATAGATCGGGATCCCTTTTTAGGAACGTTTTCAAAACCTCCTAAAAAAATCAAGAGACCCTTGCGCCCCCCTCCAAAACCAATGTCCCTCAAACAAATCACCTATGCAGGAATCGTACAAAAAACACATAGCAAGACCCCTGTTTTTGTGTTGAATATAAACAACCGACAGTATATAATAAAAAAAGGGCAAACCGTCGATAGTGTGACGCTTGTACGTGGTAATTCTAGCGAAATTGTAGTGCGCTACAACCGCCAACTTCAAACCATAAAACGCCCTTAATGATTCTCTTAAAACTTAAATCAGGAGCTTTGCAATTGACGCTGTTTATTTCGATTATTATTGCAGTGTTATTGATGGGGTTTGTTTTATTGGTTCATAGTCATAAACGATTTCAAGTCCAAACAGACTTCATACTTGAAACCACACAGAACGCTCAGAAAGGAATTGAGCACGCTCTGCTCCATTCCATTCGTTTGAAGGACACCGTGGCAATCCCACTTGAAGAACCAAGCTTTAAGACCTTAGAAATCCACCGTGATTTTTGGGGTATTTTTGAAAGAGTCACTTCAGTCTCTAAAATCAAAACCAATCAGTTTCGAAAAGTCGCTTTAATAGGAGCAAAGTCCAAGGATCAAAACCGAACCGCCTTATACCTTCAAGATACACGCAAGCCGTTGGTAGTGGTGGGGAGAACCAAAATTGAGGGCGTCGTTTTTTTACCCAAACAAGGCGTAAAGGCAGGGACTATTTCTGGGCACTCCTATACGGGTTCTCAACTTCTTTATGGTTCCACCCAGCAGTCTTCTACATTACCACCTTTAGCAACGGATATTGTTGATCAAATAGAATCTATTGAATCTCACGTTTCAGAAATTTCAAATACTCAATTCATTACAATTGAATCCGGAAAAGCATATAACAATTCATTTTTTGATCCTCTTCAAATTCATTTCTCAACGACTAATGTTATTCTTAATGAAGTTCAATTGACAGGGCATATTGTCGTGCAGTCCAAAACCAAAATCACAGTTCTGGCATCGGCCGTATTAAAGGATATTGTGCTCATTGCCCCCGAGATTGAAATTGGAAATAATGTCATTTCAAATTTTCAAGCCTTCGCATCAAAGAGAATGAGCGTTGGTAATTCTGTTCAATTAAATTACCCATCGGCATTAATTTTAAATAAAAATCAAGTGGAAAACCTACCAAACACCACTGGTACAAAAGAAAAACCTTCCATAGAAATAGGGAAGTCTTCGGTAGTGAAAGGGGTGGTTGTTTATCAAGGAAACGATCCTCCTAATAATTATAAAACTCAAATTGAACTTCAAGAAACGGCTATTTTGATAGGGGAGTTGTATTGCAATCAAAATACAGAACTCAAAGGAACTGTGTACGGAACCGTATTTGCCAAAAATTTTATAGCCAATCAATTTGGGTCCATTTATCAAAATCATATCTATAACGGAAAAATCAATGTGCATCCATTGCCTAAAGAATATGTAGGACTCTTGTTTAAGAACTCAAAAAAGGAGGTGCTAAAATGGCTGTACTAAAAAAAATAAAGGCCTCCACACTCATGGAAACTCTGATCGCAACGGTTCTTGTAGTGATCACTTTTCTGTTGGCGAGTATGATTTTAAATAACCTAGTGTCCAATGCGGTCACCTCCAATACGATGGCCATTGACACCCATTTGATTGAATTACAGTATTTACAGCAACATCAACAATTGGAAATGCCTTACAGCGAACGCTTTCAGAATTGGAGCATATCCGTAGAGCGTTTAGTGGAATACAATGAACCCTTAATTGTGTTTGAAGCTACAGACTTAGACCGTCATAAAACCATAAGAAAAACGTACAATGCAACCCCTTAAAAAAATAAAAGCCTTTACAATCAGTGAATTGAGTATTGTCCTGCTCTTGACGAGTATTGTCGTAGGGCTGGCGTTTACAGTACTTGGATTGGTGCGAAAACAGATGGGAGTAATGCAAGAAAATTTCAATATTACATTAGAAATAAATAAATTAGAAACGGAGTTGTGGTTAGATTTTAATCGGTATCCTTCCATTCATTTTAATGCTTCCGAGGATAGATTGCTATTGAGGAACGAATTGGATTCGATATCCTATACCTTGTCCGAATCTTATATTATTAAAGAAAAAGATACATTTCCAGTTCAATTAGAAAGCAAGAATTTTTATTTTGATGGCGAACAAGTCACAGCAAATTCAATAGACGCTATAAAGTTAACCACCACTAAAGCATTTCAAAACCGTGCGTTGTTTATTTATGTAAATAACGATGCGACATCATATATGAATACTAAGGAACTTCTTAATCCATAAAAATGCAGCAATGGGCTTTCAATTAAAACAAATAAAAACAGCAACACCACTGTCAGAAATGGAAGCTGAACAACCTTCCTTTTTACAAAAAGAAATCACCCTTTTTGGACAGTCATTTTCCAATAAAATCAAAGAAGATTTTTACACCGAATTGAGTGTCTTGTTAAAAGCGGGAATTACGCTTAAAGATGGTTTAGAGCTTATCGAAAATACCCTAAAGAAAAAAAGACCAAAGAAAATACTTCAAGAACTCTCGGAAGCTATTGTTGCTGGATCTAGTTTGTCAGCGGCTATAAAAACTCATAAAGAATTCTCAGACTATGAATATTTTTCACTGAAAATTGGTGAAGAAACGGGGACATTAGTGCAGGTTTCAGAACAGTTAGGTGCTTTTTTCATCAGAAAAAATGAGCAACGCAGACAAGTGATTAGCGCAATGACTTATCCATCAATAATTTTATCAACCGCTGTAATGGTTGTAGGGTTTATGCTGCACTTTATAGTACCGATGTTTCAAGATATATTCGAACAGCAAAACGTGGAATTACCCGCCATTACAAAATTTATAATCAACGCATCTGAATTCATGAAAAGCTATGGCTGGTTATTTTTTTTACTCATCTTCGGCATCTTTATTTCTAGAGCATTTTTCAATAAAAAAATCTGGTTTATTAAAGCGAAAGACACCTTCGTTTCCAAGCTGCCTTTTCTAGGGGAATTTGTAAAAAAGGTGTATTTGTCTCAGTTTACGCAAGCAGTGACTCTGTTGACAGCTTCTAAAGTTCCTGTGGTCAATAGCATTCAATTGGTTAAACAAATGATTAATTTTTATCCCTTACAAAAAGCCTTAGAAGCCGTTGAACAAGACCTTTTAAAAGGAAAATCGCTAAGTGAGAGTTTAAAGCCACATGCATTGTTTGATGATAAAATGGTTGCCATGGTGAAAGTCGCCGAAGAAACCAATCAAAATGAATTTATTTTTGAACGCTTAAACACTCAATATAATTCTCAAGTACAGCAAAAATCAAAGCTATTGTCAACCATCATGGAACCTGTAATCATCATGTTTGTAGGGGTGATGGTAGGCGTTATTTTAATAGCCATGTACTTGCCAATGTTCAAGTTGAGTAATGTATTGGGGTAAAACTGTGGAGTGTTTAAATCAAGAAATTTAAATGCGATTATATGAAACTATAATAGTGCGCACGAGAAGACTCGAACTTCCACGGGAATAATTCCCACTAGCCCCTCAAGCTAGCGCGTCTACCAATTCCGCCACGTGCGCATTATGAATGTTAAAGGTATAAAAAAAGTTAAGAATAAACTTAACTTTTTTTAGTGACCTGGCTGGGGCTCGAACCCAGGACCCTCTCCTTAAAAGGGAGATGCTCTACCAACTGAGCTACCAGGTCATTTATTTCCCTCAATGCGGCTGCAAATATAAAGGGATTAATTAATTATACAATGCTTTTTCAGATTATTTTTCGTTTTTTTGTTGCAGTTAATTTAAGAGAGGGTATAATCAAATTATTATAAAAGTATGATCGTTGTTTTGTTAGGATATATGGGGTCTGGTAAGTCCACTGTTGGACAGATACTTGCAGTAAAGCTAGGTACTAATTTTTTAGATTTAGACGATTACATTGAACAAAAACAGAAAGCAACCATTTCTGAAATTTTTAATTCTAAAGGCGAAATATTTTTTAGAAAAGTGGAAGCAGAAGCGGTCAAACAGCTGTGTAATGATTCCGATTCCTTAGTTTTAGCATTGGGAGGTGGGACGCCTTGCTATTCCGACACCATGCAATTTTTGGTAAACCACCCCAATGTGGTGACGGTTGTTTTAAATATTTCGATTAAAAATGTATCAGAACGCTTGATTCATGAAAAAGCAAAACGTCCGTTGATTGCCAATTTAAAAAATGAAGACATTCCAGAATTTATAGCCAAACATTTATTTGAACGGTCTTTTTATTACAACCAGGCCGAAATAGGAATCCAAACCGATACCCTAAGTGTCGCCGAAATTGTAGGGACCATTCAGTCCAAATTACTCTAAAATCACTTTCGTTTTTTTTCCTGTAAAGATCACAGAAATATGCTCATGGATAGAGGTTGACAAAGAGATGCCTTTAAAATCTGCTTTGACCGGGTATTTCTTATGGTTTCGATTGACAAGAACCGCCGTTTTAAACTGTTTTAAAGGAACATCCAAAAAATGTTTCACTCCATATATCAAAGTCGTTCCAGAGTTCAATACATCATCCACCAATACCAATGATTTATTTGTGTACGCCTCTTTTGTAAGCGAAGTGGTAATAGGGTTTGTTGGATTTCTTTTGTCAATGCTTACTTTACAAAGAACGGGGTTGATGTCACAAATTTCAACCAAGGCGGCTCTTAATTTCTCAGCAAACAAATAGCCATTGGATTCGATACCAGCAAGAATAACTTCTTGTTCTTCAACATTCGTTTCATAAATCTGATACGCAATTCGTTTTACTTTATGATTTATTTCATCGTGATTTAAAATGCAATTCTCTGTTAAATCCATAGTGTTCGTTTGTTCAAAGATAAAAAACTGTTTTTATTCTTAGGGTATTATTCTTTATTATCATCACTTTCTAAATACCCATCAATTTCTCTACGGTCTTTTTTAGTCGGTCGCCCTTCGCCTTTTTGACGGTAATAATCTTTCGAATATTTTAATAACTCTTGTGCTTCAAATTCAGATTTAGGCGTGGTGTCTATTCTATAGATATCCACAAGTTTAGCCCCCACACGACTGGGGGGAATGTCTAAAACCGTCAATTGATAGTTCACTTGATTCAAGCGCAGCACTATTTTGTCCATAGGATAGATATCTCTGCTTGGCTTTACAATGGCATCATTTACTCTGATATGCCCTTTTTTACATGCTGTTGTGGCAATATTTCGGGTTTTGAAATAACGGACACACCATAAATATTTATCTATTCTCATAAAATGATTAAAACAACGTTAATGTACCCTACAAAAATACTATAATATTGTATCTTGCGGCATTAAATACAGTTTTATGAAATATAAATATAACATACTCTTCATTTGTGCGCTGATTATTTCAGTCATCTCTTGCAGTCCTGACGATGAGGATTCTATAGTATCTGTGCCCGAAAACGATCGTACAGAACAGCAAGTTACAGACAATGATGCACTTGAGATCTTCCTTAATACGCATTATTACAACTCTACAGAGGTGAGTGCTTTGGCAAATCCTAGCATGGCAGATGTGGTAATCACGGAGTTGTTGGATGGTGAAACACTGCCTTCGGATGTGACGCTCTTAATGTCAGCTGTTGAGACTAAAACAACCACTTATTTAGAGGTTGAATATGAATATTATATTTTAAGAATCAACCAAGGCGGGGGTGCTGAATCTCCACATTTTTGTGATAAATTACGTATCAAATATGCAGGATCTCTCATGGATGGCACCAATTTTGATACGAAATCTATACCAGTTAGTGTCGACTTGGCTGGTTATGTCCCAGGTTGGGGTCGAGTGATGCCCGAGTTTAACGTGGGTACATTTATTACGAATTCAGATGGAACGGTATCTTTCGATGATTATGGTATGGGTGTTATGTTTTTACCCTCTGGTTTAGGCTATTATGCGGATTATCAAGAGACGATTCCGTCCTATTCGAATTTGGTTTTTAAGTTTGAATTGCTGCAATCTGAAACTGCAGACCACGATTTTGATAACATTCCAACCTATATGGAGGTGATTGAAGCAGATTATGATTTATTTGGTAAAGATACAGATGAGGATTTAGTGGTTGATTTTGTAGATGGTGATGATGATGGTGATGGGACATCCACTGCGGATGAAGTGCGTGTAGAGACGTTTACAGAGACTACTAGAGGTGCTCTTGAAGCAACGCTCGCTGCGCTTACATTGGAATCAAATCAGTTGATCTCTCCAGTCAAATACAATACAGATCGAAATAACTTTACTGCCAATCGTGTGACAATCCTAGATAGTAATGGCAATGGAATTCCTAATTATTTGGATGACACAGAATCTGAAATAATAGAATAAAGAGTTCAATTATAGATATTAAAGAGGCTGTCTAAAAAGCTACATTTTGTCAATCTGAACTAGTTTCAGATTCTAATAATATTTTGAAAATCAATGTTTTAAGATTCTGAAATAAACCTGCCTACCGTCAGGCAGGCTCAGAATGACAGGTTTTCATACTTTTTAGACAGCCTCTTTGTTTTAAACAGAAATGTATTTACCGTTATTTTCTCTTAATAACTTTCAATGCTTTCTCAACAATGCTATCACTGTTAAGTCCGTATTTTTCCATCAATTGAGCAGGGGTTCCTGACTCTCCAAACGTATCATTCGTCGCTACAAACTCTTGCGGTGTTGGATGGTGAAGTCCTAAGACTCTCGCCACACTTTCTCCCAAACCTCCAAGGTGGTTGTGTTCTTCGGCAGTGACAATACAACCTGTTTTCGCCACAGAATCTAAAATGGCTTTATCATCTAAGGGTTTGATGGTATGGATATTGATCACATCCGCTGAAATGCCTTGTTCATGCAATACTTTGGCGGCTTCAAGCGCTTCCCAAACAAGATGTCCAGTCGCAACAATCGTCACATCCGAACCTTCTTGAAGTTGAATGGCTTTTCCAATTTCAAACACTTGATCAGCAGGAGTGAAAACGGGCACTGCTGGCCTTCCAAATCTTAAATAGACAGGACCTTCATAATCCGCAATCGCAATCGTTGCTGCTTTGGTTTGGTTGTAGTCACAGGTATTGATAACCACCATGCCCGGAAGCATTTTCATCAATCCGATATCTTCTAGGATTTGGTGGGTAGCGCCATCTTCACCTAGGGTTAATCCAGCGTGAGATGCACATATTTTTACATTCTTGTCAGAGTATGCGATCGATTGTCTGATTTGATCATAAACACGACCGGTAGAAAAGTTAGCAAACGTTCCTGTAAAGGGTATTTTACCTCCAATAGTCAAGCCGGCGGCAATAGACATCATATTCGCTTCCGCAATTCCAATTTGAAAAAAACGTTCTGGATTTTCATCAATAAATTGATTCATTTTTAAAGAGCCAATCAAATCTGCACAAAGTGCCACGACGTTTGGGTTGGTTCTTCCAAGCTCTGTAAGACCAGCTCCAAAACCACTTCTCGTATCTTTTTTCTCTGTATATGTATAAGTTTTCATTCTATGTTGGTTTTGAAATTAATAATCTCCTAAAGTTTCTGGATTCTGATTTAAAGCACTTTCTAACTGTTCGTCATTCGGTGCTTTTCCGTGCCATGCATGGGTGTGCATCATGAAATCAACACCATTGCCCATCATGGTTTTTAAGAGCACACAAACCGGTTTTCCTTTTCCAGTAGCAGCTTTGGCCGTTGCCATTCCTTCTAAGATGGCCTCAATATCATTTCCGTTTTCAATTTCGATAACCGTCCAATCAAAAGCTTCAAACTTCCGTTTAATACTTCCCATAGGAAGTACATCATCGGTAGCGCCGTCAATTTGTTTGCCGTTTAAATCGATGGTTGCAATGATATTGTCAACATTTTTTGCAGAAGCATACATGATCGCTTCCCAATTTTGACCCTCTTGTAATTCGCCATCGCCGTGAAGGCTATAGATCAAACGTGCATCTTTATTTAATTTTTTTGTTTGTGCCGCACCAATAGCAACCGAAAGCCCTTGACCTAAAGATCCAGAAGCAATTCGAATTCCGGGAAGCCCTTCATGTGTTGTTGGGTGGCCTTGCAATCGTGAGTTTAACAATCTAAACGTGTTCAGTTCTTCAACTGGGAAGTAGCCTGAATGTGCCAATACGCTGTAAAAAACAGGAGAAATATGACCATTTGAAAGGAAAAATAAATCCTCATCAATCCCATCCATGTCAAAACCTTCTTTGCGATGCATGATGTTCGTATAAAGTGCCACTAGAAATTCTGCACAGCCTAAGGAACCGCCTGGATGTCCAGAGTTTACTTTGTGAACCATTCGTAAAATATCTCTACGAACTTGGGTTGTTAAATCATGTAAATTTTTGTTTGACATTGACTAGGTTTTAGATGTTAAAAAATCGATCTCCAAATATAATTTTTATTTTAAAGAGATAAGATAATTAATCTTGTATTTTTTACAATTTAACTAACAATTTATAAAAAGGGAGAAGCAGTGTTTGAAAGTGTAATTTATTTTCTATTTTTACACATATTTTTGAACCATTTCTATGTTAAAATTCCTCAGACTACAAGAGTATAAAGTAATGCTTTACAGACTGTTACTTGTTTATTTTTTTTACACACTAAGTCGTTTTTTATTCTTTATTTATAATTATTCGTTTTTAGAAATTGATTCTCTATTTGAGTACTTAAGACTGAGTTATCACGGACTTGCATTTGATACGACCGCTATATTTTATCTAAATGGTTTATTTGTGTTGTTTTCAATGCTTCCATTGAGAGTTAATACGCAAAGAGGCTATCAGAAATTTTTGTTTATTATTTACTTTTTGACCAACTTGATCGGGATGGTCTTGAACTTTGTGGATTTGATTTATTACAAATATAATTTTAGCAGGACCACCGTTTCTGAGTGGGATGTGATTGAAAATGAAAGCAATCTCCCTCAAATGCTTGGGCGTTTTGCCGTCAGTTATTGGCATGTTTTTCTCTTATTTATTTTATCAGCTGCTTTGTGGATATTCCTTTACAAAAAGGTAAAAGTGAGCACAGAACCCTATGCGAAAAGTTTAACGGCTTACATCCTTACATCCGTAGTTTCGTTTCTTATTATGGCAACGCTTATGGTCGGAGGGATTAGAGGTGATTTTAAATACAGCACACGCCCCATAAATCTAGTGGATGCAAACAGGCATACCTCTAAAATTCAACATGCCGATTTTGTGCTAAACACTCCTTTTGCAATTATTAGAACCTTCAATAAAAAGACTTTTAAAAAAGTATCTTTTGATTTGCAGAAATCGGTTGTTGACAGTTTAGTGCAACCGATGAAAGTCTATCAAAAAACAGTTCCAAACAAACCAAACATCGTTGTTTTTATTACCGAAAGTTACAGCAGAGAATATATAGGCGCCTTTAATAACCCTACAGAAATCAAGGATTATGTTGGTTATACGCCCTTCTTAGATTCGCTAGCAACGAAAAGTTTGATATTTAACAATGCCTTTGCAAACGGCAGAAAATCCATCCACGGAATGTCTTCCGTATTGGCAGGAATTCCTTCCTTTAAAGATGCGTTTACGTCCTCCCCTTTTGCAAATCAAGATGTGGAATCGCTCGTATCTGTGTTAAACGACGAAGGCTACGACACTTCTTTTTTCCATGGAGCTCCCAATGGGTCTATGGGGTTTTTAGGATTTTCAAACATTCTAGGATTTGATCACTATTATGGAAAAACAGAATTCAACAACGACCTCTTATTTGATGGTGTTTGGGGGATTTGGGACGATCCCTTTTTTCAATACACAAAAGAGGTTTTAGATACCAAAACGACGCCCTTTTTCTCTACAATTTTCACGGTCACTTCTCACGAACCCTATATTGTTCCTAAGGAATATGAAGGGGTATTCCCTAAAGGAAACCTGCCAATGCACCAATGTGTAGGCTATACTGATTTTGCTTTCAAACAATTCTTTGAAGCCGCCAAAAAAGAATCTTGGTTTGACAACACGATTTTTATCATTACCGCCGATCATACCAATCAAATTTATTACAAGGAACAGTATTTGAATCCGATTAACAGGTATGCCGTTCCCATTTTGATTTACAGCCCTAATGAAGAATATATAGGAGTTAATACTGATTTGGCACAACAAATTGACATCTACCCAACCATTTTAGACATGGTCGGATACAACAAGCCGTTTAGAAGTTGGGGGCGTAGTTTAGTGGATAGTAGTGTTGACAGAATGCCCCCTTATGTGATGAATTTTAACGGGCAAAATTATCAATACAGTAAGGGGAATATAATTTGTATCTTTGACGGAGCAAAAGCCATTGGTTTTTATGATATAAATGATTTAAAGCTGGAAACAAATTTAATAGCAAACCGTACTGAAGAAATGGACGCTGTTGAGTTGGCTTGTAAAGCATTTTTAAAAGATTATTTTGAACGAATTATTGATAGAAATTTATAATTAAAATAGAATAGTGATGAAGAAAAAAATAGGACTCTTTCTTTTAAGTGTGATTGTGATAGGTGTTTCAAAATATGTGTACGATGTACATATCAATTATAATTTCAAAGAAATTTCAGAAAATAAAGTTTATAAATCAGGGGTAATTCCTCCTGAGAAAATCGCAACATACATTCAAGATCACCAAATCAATAGTGTAATCGATTTACGTTTTCCTCATACCACTGACAAGGTGAATAATCCAGAAATTCCTCAAGAACTCACTGCTGAAAAAGAAGCCGTTGAAAAGCTTGAAGGAGTGACTTATTTTAACCTAGGAACCGATCAAGTGCCAACACAAGAAACAGTTGATAAATTCTTAACCATCATGGACGATCCGTCTAACTATCCTGTATTGCTTCATTGCTATCATGGGGTGGGTCGTGCACAATTATTTTCTGCAATTTATAGAATGGAGTACGAAGGTTGGAGCAATCAAGACGCTCGCGAACAAACTCGTGTACTCCTAAAAGGCAGCTCGTTTGATGAAGGTGCGCCCAAAGGCGATTACTTAATCAACTACAAGCCGCGTCCGAAGAAATAATAGCCATCAGAAGTTTTTGTGCTTAGGGTATTAAAGTTATTTTTATATCCTAAAAAAAATTCACCATTAACCTTGTAATTTAAGAGTTTGAAATTCGATTTACTAAAAAAAGACACGGATACGAAGGCGCGTGCAGCCACCATAACAACAGATCACGGCGTGATTGAAACTCCCATTTTTATGCCAGTAGGCACCGTGGGAACTGTCAAAGGTGTGCACCAACGCGAACTTAAAAATGACATCAATCCAGATGTTATTTTAGCAAATACCTATCATTTATTCCTTCGCCCTCAAATAGATATTTTAGAAAAAGCAGGGGGACTTCATAAATTCATGAATTGGGACCGCAATATTCTGACGGATTCCGGAGGGTATCAAGTGTATTCCCTTTCTGCCAATCGAAAAATTAAAGAAGAAGGCGTCCGATTTAAAAGTCATATTGATGGCAGTATGCACACCTTTACACCAGAAAATGTGATGGAAATTCAGCGCAGTATTGGCGCCGATATCATCATGGCTTTTGATGAATGTACGCCCTATCCTTGCGATTATAACTATGCAAAACGATCGATGTACATGACGCACCGTTGGTTGGACCGTTGTATAAATCACCTCGATAAAACACCCTTAAAATACGGTTTTGATCAAGCGTTTTTCCCGATTGTTCAGGGAAGTACCTATAAAGATTTAAGACAGCAATCAGCTGAATACATCGCCAATGCCGGCGCGGTAGGGAATGCCATTGGCGGACTGTCAGTAGGAGAGCCAGCAGATGAAATGTATGCCATGACCGATGTAGTTTGCGAAATTCTTCCCGAAGATAAACCCCGCTATTTAATGGGTGTAGGAACGCCAATCAATATTTTAGAAAACATTGCTTTGGGTGTTGATATGTTTGATTGTGTGATGCCAACGCGTAACGCTAGAAATGGAATGTTATTTACAGCCCATGGCTCTATAAATATTAAAAATCTAAAATGGAAAGATGATTTTTCTCCCATTGATGAGATGGGAATTACCTTTGTAGACACCGAATATTCAAAAGCATATTTAAAACATTTGTTCAGTGTTAACGAATTATTAGGAAAACAAATCGCTACAATTCATAACTTAGGCTTTTATTTATGGTTGACTCGCGAAGCTCGAAAGCATATTTTAGCAGGTGATTTTGGAACTTGGAAAGCCATGATGGTCAAACAAATGGATAATCGTTTATAGGCGTATGAAAATTCTAGATTGGTACATATTAAAGCGGTATTTGTTTACATTTTTCATGATGTTATTACTGTTTATTCCTATCGGAATTACGATCAATCTTGCTGAAAAAATTGATCGTATTTTAGAGTATGAAGTCCCTTTTCCAGAAGTCGTCTCTTATTATTTTGATTTCACAATATATTTTGCCACCCTCTTATTTCCGTTGTTTTTATTTTTATCGGTCATCTGGTTTACGTCCAAACTCGCCAACAACACAGAAATTGTTGCGTTTTTGAGTTCAGGTGTATCTTTCTCACGGTTTTTACGACCCTATTTAATTGGAGCTACTTTTGTTGCAGGCCTCGCATTGATGCTAGGAATGTACTGGGCACCTATTGCCAGTAAAGGATTTAATGAATTTACATACAAGTATCTAAACAGTAATAAAGTTGTTGAAACCCAACACATCTACCGACAAATAAATGATAATGATTACATTTATGTTAGTAATTTTGACACCAAGGCAAAGCGGGGAAATAATTTCACCCTTGAACATTTTGAAGGTAATAAGTTAGCCTACAAAATTCATGCCTCTCAAATTCGTTATATCGAAAAAGACAGTACCTATCAATTGACAAATTATAATTTAAGAACCATAGGTGAAAACGAAGATCAACTTGAATACATTCGTAAAAAAGACACCATTTTCAGTTTTGACTTGCAAGATTTAACCCCCCCAATGTACGTTGCTGAAACACTGACCTATGGAGAGTTAATGACATTTATTGCTCGTGAAGAAGTACGTGGGTCTTCTAATATCAACCGTTATAAAGTAGTGCAATATAAAAAATGGAGTTTACCAGTATCCGTTTTTATACTCACCATTATTGCTGTTGCAGTATCTTCTGTCAAACGCCGTGGAGGGATGGGTGTTAATTTAGCATTCGGAATAGTCATTGCTATGATTTATGTATTTTTCGATAAAGTCTTTGGAGTGATGGCGGAGCAATCTGATTTTTCTCCATTATTGGCCGTTTGGTTTCCAAACATTGTCTTTGGAAGTTTAGCAATTTACCTCTTGTACAATGCAAAGCGATAAACTCAAAAACTATCTCCACCTTCATTTTTTGGTGCTCATTGCGGGATTTACAGCTATTTTAGGAGAACTCATTTCGATAGAGGCAATTTCTTTGGTTTGGTACCGAATGACCATCGCAGGCGTCCTCATGTTTCTGTTTATCAAGTTTAAAAAGATGTCGCTTAAAGTACCGCTAAAGGCAGTCATTAGATTTTCAATTGCGGGGGTGATCATCGCCTTGCATTGGATCACGTTTTTTGCCGCCATCAAAGCCTCTAATATTTCTATCACCCTTGCCATGTTTTCTACAGGTGCCTTTTTTGCCTCTCTGATAGAACCCTTGTTTTACAAACGTAAAATTATCGGCTATGAAATTATATTTGGATTCATTGTCATTGCAGGGGTTGTCTTAATCACACAAACGGAGTTACAATATCTTTTAGGAATAGCCCTTGGCATTTCCTCGGCCTTATTTTCTACGCTTTTTGCTGTTCTCAATGGGCAATTTGTAAAAAAATATAAAGCCAGTGTCATCTCATTTTATGAATTTGTAAGTGGCGTTTTGTTTATGTCTATTTTTATTGCCTTTACAGGAGATGGATTTGACGCCTCTTATTTTCAGCTTAGCAGTTCCGATTGGATATGTCTCTTTATTCTAGCATCCATCTGTACAGCTTATGCATTTATAGCCTCCATTCATGTGATGAAACACATCACCCCTTATACTCTGGTGCTTACTTATAACCTAGAACCCATTTATGGAATTGTACTTGCAGTGATATTATTTCCACAAACAGAAACCATGCGACCGCTATTTTACATCGGTGCAGCCCTTATAATTTCCACTGTACTTCTTAATGCCATGTTTAAAAACATCAATAAATCCAAAATCTAAGCTTTGAAATCTATTTAAACCTATTAAAGTTTTATATTTGTACACTAACTAAAAACTAATCTTGAATTTCTATGGAATATCTAGAATTTGAGTTGCCTATAAAGGAACTAGAAGATCAATTACAAAAATGTCAAATTATTGGAGAGGAGAGTGATGTAGATGTCACTGAAACATGTATTCAGATTCAAAAGAAACTGGACCTTGCCAAAAAGGATATTTATAAAAACTTAACACCTTGGCAGCGCGTACAGTTGTCGAGACATCCCGACAGACCTTATACCTTAGATTATATCAACGCAATTTGTGGAGATTCATTTTTGGAGCTTCATGGCGATCGTAATTTTAAGGACGATAAAGCAATGATTGGCGGATTGGGAAAAATTGGCGATCAAAGTTTTATGTTCATTGGTCAACAAAAAGGATATAACACCAAAACCCGTCAATACCGAAACTTCGGAATGGCAAATCCAGAAGGGTATCGAAAAGCTTTGCGCTTGATGAAATCTGCTGAAAAATTTGGAATTCCTGTCGTATCGTTAATTGACACCCCTGGTGCATACCCTGGATTGGAAGCGGAGGAACGCGGACAAGGGGAAGCCATCGCTCGAAATATTCTTGAGATGACCCGTTTGAAAGTCCCAATCATCACCATCATTATTGGTGAAGGTGCTTCTGGAGGCGCCCTCGGAATTGGGGTAGGAGATAAAGTCTTGATGTTAGAAAATACGTGGTACTCAGTGATCTCACCAGAATCCTGCTCTTCTATTTTATGGAGAAGTTGGGAATATAAAGAGCAAGCAGCTGAAGCCTTAAAACTAACCGCTAAAGATATGAAGCGAATGAAATTGGTGGACGAAATTGTAAAAGAACCACTGGGAGGTGCTCATAAAGATCGGGAGCAAACATTTGTTACAGTTTCCAATACGATTGTGAAGTCGTATAATGAATTTAAAAACTTATCACCAAAAGAATTGGTAGATCAACGTATGGATAAGTACTCTCAAATGGGGGTTTATAAAGATTAAGTTATAGACTTCATCTTATAAAAAATTAAGTCAAGTGTTTCACTTGACTTTTTTGATGCTTATTAACAATATTTTGAACTTATAAACAGTTCAATTGTTGAGTATCCCTTACCTTTACAATACGATTTATACTCATATTTTAAGTACTTTCGTAAGCGTTAAACAAGCCCCCTTTAAAATAGTATTACCAAAGTAATGATTCATAGCGATCTTATAGGACCGTTAAAAAACATTGAATAAAATTAGATGAAGCAACCAGAACCAGTAAAAGTTTACAAAAAAGACAAAAGCACGCTCATTAGCTTGGAAAAAGGAAAAATCCCACCACAAGCGACTGATTTGGAAGAAGTTGTTCTTGGGGCCATGATGATTGATAAAAAAGGAGTCGATGAAGTCATCGATATTCTTAGTATGGATGCTTTTTATAAAGATGCCCATCAATATATTTTTGAAGCGATTCTTCAATTATTTGAAAACAGTGAACCTGTAGATTTATTAACAGTTTCAACTCAATTACGTAAAAACTCAAAACTTGATTTAGTAGGAGGGGATTTCTACCTTATATCATTGACTCAAAAAGTATCTTCATCGGCACATATTGAGTTTCATGCACGTATCATTTTACAAAAATTTATTCAGCGAAGTTTAATTAAAATTTCAAATGAAATCATAGAAGATGCCTTTGATGAAACCAAAGATGTTTTTGATTTATTAGACAAGGCCGAATCACGATTGTATGAAGTCACCCAAGGAAATATTAAAAAATCGACGGAAACAGCCCAAGATTTAGTATTTCAAGCTAAGAAAAAAATTGAAGAAATATCCAACAAAGAAGGACTTTCTGGAGTCCCTTCAGGATTTGATAAATTAGACAAACTCACGTCGGGTTGGCAAGAAAGTGATTTGATTATCATCGCAGCCCGTCCAGGTATGGGAAAAACAGCCTTGACACTGTCCATGGCGCGTAACATTGCCGTCACTCAAAACATTCCTGTAGCGTTCTTTTCATTAGAGATGTCGTCTGTGCAATTAATCACACGTTTGATTTCTTCTGAAACAGGATTAAACTCTGAGAAACTAAGAACAGGTCGCCTCGAAAAACACGAATGGGAGCAGTTGAATGTTAAAGTAAAAGCACTCGAAAAAGCACCTTTATATATAGATGACACCCCTTCCTTATCTATTTTTGATTTAAGAGCAAAGGCACGCCGTTTGGCTTCACAAAATGGAATCCGACTTATTGTAGTGGATTATTTACAATTGATGACTGCTGGTGGGTCTCAAAAAAGTGGAAATCGTGAACAAGAAATCTCTATGATTTCTCGAAACTTGAAAGCCCTCGCAAAAGAATTAAGCATCCCTGTAATTGCATTATCGCAATTGTCTAGAGCCGTGGAAACTCGTGGAGGGAGCAAGCGTCCGTTGCTATCGGATTTGAGAGAATCAGGAGCCATTGAGCAAGATGCAGATATTGTATCCTTTATTTACCGTCCCGAATATTATAAAATTGATGAGTGGGATGATGAGCAACACACCCCTTCAGAAGGTCAAGCGGAATTTATCATTGCAAAACACCGTAATGGCGGGCTCGAAAATATCCGTCTGAAATTCATTGGACATTTAGGGAAGTTTGATAATCTCGATGATTTTGACTCCCCATTTGATACCGAATTTCATTCCAAAATGAATGCGGCTGCGAATGATGACACCTTTAAACAGGAGAATTTTAGGGTCGATCCAAGTGATGCATTTGGAGATTCTGATGATGATACGCCTTATTAAACCATTTTAGATCATTTTTTTGAGTATATTTAGGGGATGAAACACGAATTACTGAGTCTTTTTTTAGCACTATCCTTTCAAATTCATGCCTCGTACATTCTCATTCCGATGGATGCCGAGAGTCAAAAAAATCATTTGAAAGCATACGGAATTACGTATTGGACCTTACATAAACAAGAAAATGTCAAATGGCTTCTCAATTACAGAGGCGGTTCTTTTTTGTTACCCTACATAGACGCCATCGAAAAAGAATGCCTGATCCGAGGGGTTTCTTACGAACTAATTAGTGATGCCGAAGCCGAAGCCATTCTTCTTGAAATAAGCAGTCCGAGTAAAAATATGGATGCAGTCATTCTTGAAAAAGCACCTAAAATTGCGGTCTATTCTCCCAGTGGGAAACAACCTTGGGACGATGCTGTGACCATGGTTTTGACTTATGCAGAAATTCCCTACGAAATTATTTACGACACCGAAGTCTTGAGTGATGCTTTATTGCTTTATGACTGGTTACACCTCCATCACGAAGATTTTACAGGACAATATGGTAAATTCTATAGAGCCTACAGAAATGCAGCTTGGTATATTGAGCAACAACAAACCGCCGAAAAACTCGCCACGAGTTTAGGATACGATAAAGTTTCTGAAGAAAAACTAGCAGTCGCCCAGAAAATTAGAGAGTATGTTTTGGGAGGTGGTTTTATGTTTGCCATGTGCAGTGCCACCGATAGTTTCGACATTGCTTTGGCTACTCAATCTCTTGATATTTGTGAGCCGATGTTTGATGGCGATGGCACTACCTCCAATTACCAATCACAATTAGATTACTCTAAAACCTTTGCTTTTAAAGATTTCATTTTGGAACGCGATCCAAAAGTATATGAATTTTCAAGTATTGATATGACCCAAAGACGCAAGATTCCTAAGGAGTTAGATTATTTCACCCTCATGGAATATTCTGCAAAATGGGACCCCATTCCAACCATGCTCAATCAAAACCATACAGCGCTTGTGAAAGGATTTATGGGACAAACCACGTCCTATTCGAGAGATCAAGTCAAGTCCAATGTACTCGTCATGGGGGAGAATAAATCTAACGGAGAGGCGCGCTATATCCATGGGATTAAAGGACAAGGATTTTTTACGTTTTATGGAGGTCACGATCCCGAAGATTATACCCATAGAGTAGGGGATCCCAAAACTGAATTGGACTTACATCCAACCTCGCCAGGCTATCGACTCATTTTAAACAATGTATTATTCCCCGCAGCCCGAAAGAAAAAACAAAAAACTTAATTTTTAATAGGGATATAATACTTTATTCATCCTTTTTTCTTAAAACAAAAACCACATGCTTCGTAAACTCTTAATTATTTTATTAGTATTTCAATTCACTGCCTGTGCTGGGCTGCAACAAGTGGTTGACTACATCCCACTTCCTACTACTGTTGGTTTGCCGAATACAGATATAGCTTCTGGACTTCGGGAGGCACTTAATGTGGGTATCGAGAAGCAAGTTGGAAAGCTCACCCAACAAGATGGATTTTTTAAAAATGAACTTGTTAAAATCACCTTGCCAGAGGAGTTGAAGAAAGTAGATAAAGCACTAAGAAGGATTGGACTGAGTAGTTTAGCGGATGAAGGATTAAAAGTTTTGAACCGTGCTGCAGAAGACGCTGTGAAAGAAGCCACTCCCGTATTTATCTCGGCAGTAAAAGAGATCAAATTTGACGATGCCAAAACCATTTTATTGGGCAATAATACGGCTGCTACCGACTATTTAACCTCTAAAACCGAAGCAACGTTATACCAAAAATTTCAACCCGTGATTAAAAAATCATTTTCTAAAGTGGGCGCTGATAAAATATGGGCTAATTTAATTCAAAAATACAATAAGATTCCATTTACTAAACTTGTGAACACGGATCTTACAGATTATGTGACTACGGAAGCACTAAAAGGCGTTTATAAGATGATAGCCATAGAGGAAGAACAAATTCGCACACGACTCTCATCTCGAACAACAGACTTGCTTCGGACTGTATTTGCTTTGCAAGATAAATAGAGTTTTATTTAAACGGATTATAAAACATTTCAAAGACCGAAACCCACATGAGAATTAATCTTTATTAGTATATTGGTGTTTTAAAAAGTATATCATCTTTTTTGTAACTGTAATTATTATTTTTTTCTAACATGAATTCAACACCTTCGCTACATAGAACAGATCTCGCTCAGCTGATTGTGAATAGAATTGTGCAAGAAAAAGACCGTATTAAAATACAGTATGAAGTGTCTAAAAATCAGATCGGCTATTTTTTTATAGATGATTTATTGCCTCCAGAAATCACAGAATACGTCAACAGTCAGTTTCCATCAAAAGACGCCATGGTTCTCAAGAAAAGCATTCGTGAAAACAAGTATATTGGAGTTCAAATGAATCAATATGCACGGATTTTAGAAGAACTTATTTATGCGTTTCAAGATGAACGTGTTGTAAATATAATTAAAGATATTTGTAATATTGACGACCTTCAGCCAGATGTAAACTTATATGCAGGTGGATTGTCTTCTATGAAACACGCTCAGTTTTTGAATCCTCATTTAGACAACTCTCACGATAAAGAACGCAACCGTTGGCGGGTGTTGAATTTATTATTTTATGTCACTCCAAATTGGTTGGACTCTAATGGTGGACATTTAGAACTTTGGCCAGAAGGATTAAAACAAGATCAAACCACTTTATACTCCCGTTTTAATCGTCTTATTGTGATGGCAACTCACGATAAATCATGGCATTCTGTAAACCCTGTTGTGGCAGATGCTTCTCGGAATTGTGTTTCTAATTATTATTTTTCGAGCACTTCTCTTTCGAATTCAGATAAATTTCATGTGACCACCTTTAGAGGCAGGCCCCATCAAAAACTCCGAAATCAAATTCTAAAATTAGATTCTTTTTTAAGAATGAATTTGAGAAAACTATTTAAAAAAGGAGTTATTGAAAATCCACATGTCTATAAAACAGATAAAGAGTAAATCAACAACTAGTCAATGTTTTTTAGGACACAATATAAATCAAAAAAGCCTCGCATTGCGAGGCTTTTTTATAAGCGAATATGATACAATAGGCTAGTGCCTTAGTTTACTTTATCTACAATAGCTTTGAAAGCCTCTGGGTTGTTCATCGCTAAATCTGCTAAAACCTTACGGTTTAATTCGATATTGTGCGTTTTGAGTTTCCCAATAAATTGTGAATACGATAATCCATGAGCTCTGGCTCCTGCGTTGATACGCATGATCCATAAAGCACGGAATGTTCTTTTCTTATTTCTACGGTCTCTGTAAGCGTATAGCATGGCTTTGTCAACTGCATTTTTTGCAATTGTCCATACGTTTTTACGTCTTCCAAAGTATCCTTTAGCTTGTTTTAATACTTTTTTTCTTCGGGCTCTTTTGGCCACTGAGTTTACTGATCTTGGCATTTCTTAAATGTTTTTTGTAGTAGGCGATTCAATTTTCTTGAATACTTTTAGCGGCCTAACTCCATGGTTTATAAAAATAATTTTTAACCTAAACAACGTTTACTTTAAACGTAATTGTTGTTTAATGTTTGCTTCATCATTCGCATGTACTAATGTACTGTGCGTGAGAGCAAGCTTACGTTTTTTAGACTTCTTCGTTAGAATGTGGCTTTTGAACGCATGCTTTCTTTTGATTTTTCCAGTACCAGTTACTTTAAAACGTTTCTTGGCACTAGACTTGGTTTTCATTTTAGGCATTTTCTCCTTTTATTTAGTTGCTTCGCTTATTTTACTTTTTTAGGGGATATGAACATAATCATACGTTTCCCTTCTAATTTTGGCATCTGCTCTACCTTTCCTAAGTCCTCTAAATCTTGCGCTAAACGCAATAATAAAATTTGACCTTGTTCTTGATAAATGATTGAACGTCCTTTGAAAAATACAAAAGCTTTCAATTTAGCACCTTCCTTTAAAAACTTTTCGGCGTGTTTTTTCTTAAAAGCATAATCATGATCATCGGTTTGAGGTCCAAAACGAATCTCTTTAACCACTACTTTCGTAGCTTTTGATTTGATTACTTTATCACGCTTTTTTTGTTCGTAAAGAAACTTTTTATAATCCATTACCTTACATACAGGAGGAACAGCATTAGGTGAGATTTCCACCAAATCAACCTCTTGCTCTCTAGCAATTGCTAAGGCTTGAGATAAGCTATATACACCAACTTCAACATTGTCACCCACAAGTCTTAACTCTAGTGCAGTGATTCTTTTGTTGATCTTGTGTTGATCTTCTTTAATAATTCTTAGAGGACCTCTGTCTCTTCTTCTACGTATTGCTATGGCTTTATATTTTAGTTAAACTTAAAATTCTTTTAATGTTTTTTTAATTTCTTCTTCTATAATGGATGTAAATGACTCCACACTAATCGTGCCTAAATCGTCTCCACCGTGTTTTCTAACACTTATTGTCCCGTCGAGTTCTTCTTGTTCTCCAACGATAATCATATAAGGAACTTTTTGCATTTCTGCGTCCCGAATTTTCTTACCCATGGTTTCATTTCTGTTGTCCACGAGGGCGCGAATTTCGTTATTTTCTAGCGAATTTAAAACTTTTCGAGCGTATTTTTCATATTTCTCACTAATTGATAGTATAATTACTTGTTCTGGCATCAACCAAAGTGGGAAATTACCGCCTGTATGTTCTAATAATATGGCCACAAATCGCTCCATACTTCCAAAAGGTGCACGGTGAATCATTACGGGTCTATGTAGCTCGTTATCAGCACCTTTATACGTTAAGTCGAAACGTTCAGGCAGGTTGTAATCCACTTGAATCGTCCCAAGTTGCCACTGTCTGCCAAGGGCATCTTTGACCATAAAATCTAATTTAGGTCCATAAAAAGCAGCTTCGCCAGTTTCTATAACATAATTCAACCCTTTGGCTTCCGCAGCATTAATAATTGCTTGTTCTGCTTTGTCCCAAACGTCAGACGCTCCTATATACTTCTCCAAATTCTTTGGATCGCGTACCGAAACCTGCGTTGAAAAGTTTTCAAACCCTAAAGAGCCAAACACATACAGCACCAAGTCAATTACATTTTGAAACTCTTCGTTTAATTGGTCAGGGGTGCAAAAAATATGCGCATCATCTTGCGTGAATCCACGAACTCTTGTCAAGCCATGTAATTCACCACTTTGTTCGTACCTATATACAGTCCCAAATTCGGCAAATCGTTTTGGTAATTCTTTATAGCTAAACGGTTTTGCGTTATAAATCTCACAATGGTGAGGGCAATTCATCGGTTTCAGTAAAAACTCTTCGCCATCCTTTGGTGTTTTGATAGTTTGAAAACTATCGGCTCCGTATTTTTCATAATGTCCAGAAGTGATATACAATTCTTTTTGACCGATATGCGGTGTGATTACCATTTCATAACCTGCTTTTTGTTGAGCTTTCTTTAAAAAGTCTTCCAAGCGCGATCGTAAAGCAGCCCCTTTTGGCAGCCATAGCGGTAATCCTTGACCTACTTTTTTAGAGAAGGTGAACAACTCTAACTGTTTCCCTAACTTTCTATGATCTCTTTTTTTAGCTTCTTCTAAAAGTATTAAATATTCAGTGAGTTCTTTTTGTTTTGGAAATGAAATCCCATACACTCTGGTGAGTTGGGTATTGTTTTCATCACCCCTCCAGTAGGCGCCTGCAACACTTAAAATCTTAACGGCTTTAATTATGCCCGTATTTGGAATGTGGCCCCCACGACATAAATCTGTAAAAGAAGAATGATCGCAAAATGTAATTTCGCCATCCGTAAGGTTTTCAATCAATTCAACCTTATAAGTATTTTCTTCCTTAGTGTATTTTGAAAGTGCATCTGCTTTTGAAACAGATTTGATGGTAAAATCATGTTTTCCACGCGCAATCTCAATCATCTTATCTTCGATGCGTTTAAAATCTTTATCCGAAATCACTTGGTCTCCCAAATCGACATCGTAATAAAACCCATTATCAATTGCTGGACCAATAGAAAGTTTCACACCTGGAAACAATTCTTCTAAAGCCTGCGCAAGTACGTGAGAAGACGAATGCCAAAATGCTTTTTTGCCTGCATCATCTTTCCATGTATATAAGGTAAGACTGCCATCCGTGGTTAATAGGGTAGAGGTTTCAACGGTAATATCGTTAAACTTAGCCGAAATGACATTTCGAGCGAACCCTTCACTAATATCCTTAGCAACGTCCAATACAGTAAGGTTTTCTTCAAAAGACCTTATACTTCCATCCGGTAACGTAATGTGAATCATAATTCATTTTATAATAAGAGACAAATATAGGGTGTCCTTTTTACTCTGACAATAACATTTAATTTTTTTAATTTTTTTTATGGGTTTTATCATAAAATTGCTTAATTTTGAGCGTGTTACCCTAAATACCTACTTAGACAATGAATTTAAAAACACCTAAATTAAGGTTTCTATTTTTACTATTCTGGTGTATGGCTTTCTCCCCTGCACAAAATAATTCCTGTCAAAATTTTAATGATGATGCGTTCTTATCTGAAAATAAAACGACTAAAAATTTTGGTATTGAAATCCACGAACTGTACTGTCTAGGTACTCACACAAACAATTACCAAAACCAACTAGTTTACAGCAAAACACTCAAAGAAACTGAACCAGCAAGAGTTAGACAGCTTTCAGAATACCTGTATCTGTATAACAAAACAGGTAATTAACTTTATAAATAATCTATGACTTAAAACTAAATAATTTTAACATCAAAAACCCTAAACTCTATTATTATGAAAAATTATTACTTAAAAAAAACACTATTAATGCTGTTTTTATTTTGTGGAACAGCCCTGTTTTCACAAAACCAATATTGGGAAAAAGCAACGACATCCAGGTTTTCTGAAGCTGAAATACTTCAAAGAAATTCCGTGCCGAATTCTTTTGAAATATTTCATTTAAACATGGAGAAGTTTTCAGAGGTTTTAGATTTAGCCCCTCTGAGAAGTCCAGGCACAATCCGTTCTTCTGTAGTTATAGAATTTCCCATATCTGATGGTTCATTCCAACAATTTACAATTACAGAATCTCCAATTATGCATCCAACACTTGCGGCTAAATTCCCCCAAATTAAAACCTACAAAGCTATTGGAATTGACGACCCTACAGCAACCATGCGATTTAGCGTAACCCAGTTTGGGTTGCATTCCATTAAATTATCAGGTATCGATGGTGCGTCTTTTATTGATCCTTACACAACAGATCGTGAAAACTACATCGTTTATAATAAAGGGTCTCTAGATGCAGATTACGGAAATTTTGAATGTTTAACTGATAATGACATCCATATAACATCCTTAGGCGATAACTATGAACTTGATAGAGCAGACACCAATGATCGAAAATTAAGAACCTACCGTTTGGCCCTTTCTTCAACAGGTGAGTACAGTTCTATTTTTGCAGGTTCAGGTACTGAAGCAGAGCAAAAAGCCAATGTTATGGCACAAATGACCATAACAATGAACCGAGTTAATGAAATATATGAAAGAGATTTGGCGATAACATTGCAGTTTATCGCAAATAATGATGCCATCATATACTTGGATGCTTCCTCCGACCCTTGGAGTGGGGAGTGGAATAGTACCACCCAAACAGTAATTGATAATACGATTGGCAGTGCGAATTACGATATTGGTCATAATTTCAATACCTCTAATGGGGGTAATGCGGGTTGTCTTGCTTGTGTTTGTACAGATGGACAAAAAGGGAGCGGATATACAGGACGTTCAGACCCTACTGGAGATCCTTTTGATATTGACTATGTTGCTCATGAAATGGGGCATCAATTTGGGGGATGGCATACGATGAATTCCTGTTCTCGTTCAGGTAATGGATCTACAGAAGTTGAGCCTGGATCGGGTAGTTCTATTATGGGGTATGCAGGGATCTGTTCTCCTAATGTACAGCCTAATAGCGATGCTCATTTTAATTATGTCAATATAAGAGATATACAGGACAATATACAGACAGGCAACAGTAGCTCTTGTGATGTAGAAACTTCATTGACTAACCAACCGCCCGTCGCTAATGCAGGTTCGGATTATACGATTCCGAAATCAACCCCCTTTACTCTTAAAGGGACTGCTACAGACCCAGATGGGTTAGCAACCTTAACCTATAACTGGTCTCAAAATGATCCTGAGCAATCCCCCAGTAATACTGCACCACAATCGAATTGGGTTGTGGGACCTTTGTATAGATCAAGATTGCCAATAACATCTCCTAATAGATCAATGCCACAAATGAGTGACGTAGTCGCTAATAATTTAACACCTACTTGGGAAGTGACTCCTTCAGTAGCCCGACAGATGAGTTTTTCATTTACAGTAAGAGATAATGGGAGTGGCTTCGCAAATGGTATTGGTCAAACAAGCTCCGATTTGATGGACGTAACTGTAGTTGATGTAAATCCATTTGTGATGACTGCTCCTAATACAGCAGTTAGTTGGAATGTATCATCAACCGAAACGGTTACCTGGGATGTTGGACAAACCAATAACAGTACTATTAATTGTCAAACTGTGAATATTAAATTATCTACTGACGGGGGAATGACCTATCCAATAGTATTAGCAAGTAATACGCCAAATGATGGTTCGGAAGCTATTTCTATCCCAGATAATCAAACAACGACAGCTAGGATAATGGTCGAAGCAGCGGATAATATATTTTATGATATTTCTGATACAAACTTCACCATCGGTGCGCCTAACAGTCCAACGTTTACAATCTCTATACCAGCAACGCAAACGTCACAAGTGTTATGTGCTCCATCAAACAGTGTTATTGATGTTTCATACCAAGTTTTTTTAGGATTCAATGAAGTAACAACATTCTCGGCTAGTGGAGTACCTTCTGGGGTTTCTGTAAATTTTTCAGCAAATAACATTAATTCTAGCCAAACGGTTGTAGTTACGATTAGTCCAACAAATTCGGTTTCTCCAGGTACCTATCCAATTGTAATTAATGCGCAATCGAGTTCAGTGCAAAGATCAGAAACCATTAATTTTGAAGTGTACAGCACTAGTTTTAGTACAGTCAATTTAACGTTTCCTACTCAAAATGCAACGGATGTTCCTTTAACGACTCCACTTAATTGGGATGCGGATTCAAATGCATCTAGTTATGTGATTCAAATTGCTAAAAACACTTCATTTACTAATAATTTAGTAACGTATAACTCAACTACGAATTCGCTTGATTTGAATTCCCTTCAAACTATGACTCCTTATTATTGGAGGGTTGCTCCTAAAAATCTCTGTGGTCAAGGAGCTTTTTCTTTAACTCGTAGTTTTACGACTGCTGCTGTTGCTTGTGGTGGGGTTAATTCAACTGAAAATAATTTAACCTTTCCACCTTTTTCAATTGGAGGAGCCAATTTCGTTAGAACTTCCACTCTAAATGTAGGAATTGATACTATAATCACTGATGTCGATGCGACAATTAATGTTCAACATGGTTTGTCTGCGGATATTGAATTGAAATTAACATCCCCTGGAGGTACTACAATTACATTATTAAACGCTAACAGGTGTGCTAGTGGAGCAGATATTGCTGTAACCTTTGATGACCAAGGAACAGCGCTAAACTGTAGTTCTTCCGCTCCTGCTGTTTCTGGAACCGTCATTCCATTTCAGGCCTTGTCTGCTTTCAACGGAGAATCTTCTGTAGGAGATTGGACTTTAACAATTACAGATACAGCTCCAAGTTCGATTGGTGGGGAATTTCTGAATTTCAGTCTCAATATATGTGGACCACCTCTCGGTGTTTCTAAAGAATCAATCGATGATTTTGTAGTTATACCTAATCCATCTGATGGACAGTTTGATTTTAAACTTCCCACAGGATTCAATGCGGATGTAAAAGTTTTAGTCCATGATCTTCATGGAAGAACTATATATAAGAAAGTATTTACTAATAAATCACAACGTTTTCACACAGTAGTTCTAAATAATGCATCCCAAGGAATGTATTTTTTAAATGTTTCTGATGGAGTTCGTACAGCAGTAAAACGAATCATAGTTAGATAATTCAACTTATTATTCATTTAAAAAAGTCTTGGCATTCAATGTTAAGACTTTTTTCTTATAACCCCCTTGCTCTAACCACTTGTAATTCAGCAGATAGAAACGGGTAAAAAAAATAAACAAAAAAACACAAAAAATAAATCTTGTTTAGGGTAAAAAAGGTTGTATGTTTGCAGCCGCTAAAAAACGGTAGTAGATTATTAAAAGTTCTTTGATTAATTGTGGTGTTATAAGGTTTGAAAAAAAAGATAATTTTATTTTCAAAAAGCATTGCGATAACCAAAAAAGGTTTTATATTTGCAGCCGCTTAGGTTCTTAGGGATCTGCGAAAAAGATAAAAAGTTCATTAAACATATTGATTGACAGCGTAAAGAATTAATTGGAAACGATTAATTTAATACAGAGAATAAACCATTTTGAGTACAACACATTAAATTTCCTTTAGTTGTTAAGAGTACAGGTTTCTTAAGAGAAACTTTAAAAATTAACGATGAAGAGTTTGATCCTGGCTCAGGATGAACGCTAGCGGCAGGCTTAACACATGCAAGTCGAGGGGTAACAGAGTAGCTTGCTACTGCTGACGACCGGCGCACGGGTGCGTAACGCGTATACAATCTACCTTATACTGGGGTATAGCCTTTAGAAATGAAGATTAACCCCCCATAGTCTCTAAGAGTGGCATCACATTTAGAGTAAAGGTTACGGTATAAGATGAGTATGCGTTCTATTAGTTTGTTGGTGAGGTAACGGCTTACCAAGACTACGATAGATAGGGGCCCTGAGAGGGGGATCCCCCACACTGGTACTGAGACACGGACCAGACTCCTACGGGAGGCAGCAGTGAGGAATATTGGACAATGGAGGCAACTCTGATCCAGCCATGCCGCGTGTAGGATGACTGCCCTATGGGTTGTAAACTACTTTTATACAGGAAGAAACACCTCTACGTGTAGAGGCTTGACGGTACTGTAAGAATAAGGATCGGCTAACTCCGTGCCAGCAGCCGCGGTAATACGGAGGATCCAAGCGTTATCCGGAATCATTGGGTTTAAAGGGTCCGTAGGTGGATAATTAAGTCAGAGGTGAAATCTTGCAGCTCAACTGTAAAATTGCCTTTGAAACTGGTTATCTTGAGTTATTATGAAGTAGTTAGAATATGTAGTGTAGCGGTGAAATGCATAGATATTACATAGAATACCAATTGCGAAGGCAGATTACTAATAATCAACTGACACTGATGGACGAAAGCGTGGGTAGCGAACAGGATTAGATACCCTGGTAGTCCACGCCGTAAACGATGGTTACTAGCTGTTTGGACTTCGGTCTGAGTGGCTAAGCGAAAGTGATAAGTAACCCACCTGGGGAGTACGTTCGCAAGAATGAAACTCAAAGGAATTGACGGGGGCCCGCACAAGCGGTGGAGCATGTGGTTTAATTCGATGATACGCGAGGAACCTTACCAGGGCT